>NZ_DASWNM010000027.1:0-6236 GCF_036399255.1 Longimicrobium sp. | reverse complement strand
GGGTGAAGGGGTGAAGGGGTGAAGGGGTGAAGGGGTGAAGGGGTGAAGGGGTGAAGGGGAACGGATGTCGTCCTGATCGAGGGACGTGTACCGTCCCCGTACGGATGCACTCCGGGCAGGCGATGGCTTTCGGAAGTGCATGATTCGCAACAACTTGACGTGTGCGCTACTGAATTCGGCAGCGTCGTCCGTGGGCGGGGGGCGTCTCGATGGAAGGATGAGTGGGACCGAATGGATCTGCGGGAGCTGGAGAGCGAGCTGACGGCGTGCCGGGCGTGTCCGCGGCTGGTGGAGTGGCGCGAGCGCATCGGCGTGGAAAAGCGGAAGTCGTATCGCGACGACGAGTACTGGGCGCGGCCGGTGCCGGCGTTCGGCGACCCGGCGGCGCGGCTGATGGTGCTGGGGCTGGCACCGGCCGCCCACGGCGCCAACCGCACGGGGCGCATGTTCACCGGCGACCGCAGCGGCGACTTTCTGTACGCGGCCATGCACCGCGCCGGCTTCGCCTCGCAGCCCACGTCCACGAATCGCGCGGACGGGCTGGCGCTGCGCGACGCGTGGGTCACCAGCGCGGTGAAGTGCGCCCCGCCCGACAACAAGCCGCTCCCGGACGAGCGCGACGCCTGCGCCTGCTTCATCCGCCGCGAGTTGGCGCTGATGCCCGGGGTGCGCGCCATCCTGTGCCTGGGCGGCTTTGCGTACGAGGCGGCGGTCCGGCTGCTGCGCGGCGCCGGCTACACCCTGCCGCATCCCCTGCCCAAGTTCGGCCACGGGGTGCTGGTGCCGGTGCAGGGCGGGCCCACGCTGGTGCTTTCGTATCACCCGTCCCAGCAGAACACCTTTACCGGCCGCCTGACGCCCGCCATGCTGGACGACGTCTTTGCCACCGTGCGCCGGGTGATCGACGGCTGACCGGCGGCGCTTCATCACGTGCATCTTGGCGCAAAGAGGGTTCAGGCATATCCTGTGGGGACGAGACGTATCCATCTTCTCCTCACTTCCGGAGCCCCTGCCATGAAAAAGCTGACGCTGCACCTGGACGACCTGGCCGTGGACTCGTTCGAGACCAGCTCCGACGCACAGATGCGGGGAACGGTGCGCGGTTTTGGCGACTCGACGGGATGCTCGTACGGATCGCCCCAGTACACCGCGTGCGACTTTACCTGCGAGTTCCCCTGCGGCGAGTCGGACGAGTGCACGCCCACCTGTCCCAACGTCACGCCCGGCTGCAGTGAAACGTGCCAGTGCCCGGGCACGAATGCCATGAGCTGCGATCCGTACACGCAGTGCGACTTCAGCTGCGAATTCGCCTGCTGAGCCAGCACCGCGGACACAACCGAGCGCCGTCCGGCCCCGTGCCGGGCGGCGTTCGTCGTCTTGCGGGCGCAGTTCGATCCTTCGCTGTGTCGGCAAGGGCGAATGAATTCGCTGCAACGACTACACGAAGGCCGCCTTCGCGGACTGGCGGCTCCCCGGTATGGGCTGCGTGTCTGCCACGTGGCTGGCTGAGGAGAAGCGGCCAACGTCGTGGACTATCGGAGGCGCGATCGAATTCTCCCCTTTCTCCCGCGACAGCGGGGGAGAGGGGCCGGGGGAGAGGGGGCCCGTCGGCGCCAGTTCGGTGTCTTTCGTCCTTCCTCGACCCCGGCCCTGCCCCAACCTCCCCCAGCAGTTTTGGGGGAGGTGCGAGCCTGAGCGAGCGGAGGGGGCGCCCGCGGAATGACACCGGGCCGCGGGCTCGCGGTCGAATTCTCCTCTCCCCCATGCTGTTCATATGGGGGAGAGGCCGGGAGAGGGGGGCGTCCGCCCCTCGCGCCCAGGAGGGCGGGATCTCGACGAACTCCTCTCCCTCTGCTCGCGCGGTTTGGGGAGGGGAGCGGGCCGGGGGAGGGGCGCGCGCTCTCGACAGATCTCCCGCGCGGGCGTTAGACTATCGCGCCGCACGCGATCCCCATCCCATCCTCCGCCCCTTCATGGCCCACGCCCCCGCCGCCGCGCCCGTCCGGCAGTACCGGTACTACGACTTCATCACCGCCACCTTCGTGACGGTGCTGCTGTGCTCCAACCTCATTGGCCCCGCCAAGATCTGCGAGATCGGCGGGTTCACCTTCGGGGCGGGGATCCTGTTCTTTCCCATCTCGTACCTGTTCGGCGACATCCTTACCGAGGTGTACGGGTACGCCCGGGCCCGCCGGGTGGTGTGGATGGGGTTCGGGGCGCTGGCGTTCGCGTCGCTGATGAGCGTGGTCGTCCTGAAGCTGCCGCCGGCGCCGGGGTACGCGGGGCAGGCGGCGCTGGAGTCGGTGTTCAGCCAGACGCCGCGCATCGTGCTGGCGTCGCTGGCGGCGTTCTGGGTGGGCGAGTTCGCCAACTCGTTTGCGCTGGCCAAGATGAAGATCCAGACCGAGGGGCGGCACCTGTGGCGGCGGGCCATCGGCTCCACGGCGGTGGGCGCGGCGGTGGACAGCGCCATCTTTTACCCCGTCGCCTTCCTTGGCGTGTGGAGCACCCGCGACGTGCTGGTGGTGATGGGGACCAACTACGTCCTCAAGGTGCTGTGGGAGATCATCGCCCTTCCCATGACCTACCGGGTGGTGGCCGCGCTCAAGCGCGCCGAGCACGAGGACCACTTCGACCGCGACACCGACTTTACCCCCTTCTCCCTGCAGGCCGGCTGAGGCCCCGACCATGAAGCTCGACCTGATCCAGACCGTCGCCTTTGCGGGCGTGGTCCTGTTCCTGGGATACGGCATCCGCCGGCTGGTGCCCCCGCTGGCGCGCTACAACATCCCCGCGCCGGTGATCGGCGGGCTGATCGTGGCCGGCATCCTTACCTGGGCCCGCTCGGCGGACGTCACGCTCATCGAGTTCGACACCACGCTGCAAAGCCCCATGATGGTGGCGTTCTTCACCAGCATCGGCTTCGCCGCCAGCCTGCGGCTGCTGAAGGTGGGCGGGCCGCAGGTGCTCATCTTTCTGGCGGCGGCGTCGCTGTTCGCCGTCGCGCAGAACGTGCTGGGCGCGGGGCTGGCCATGGCGATGGGGCTGCACCCGCTGTTCGGGGTGCTGACGGGCTCGGTGACGCTCACCGGCGGGCCGGCGACCGGCCTGGCGTTCGCGCCGCTCTTCGAGGCGAACGGCGTCCCCGGCGCGGCGACGGTGGCGGTGGCGTCGGCGATGGTGGGGATCGTGATGGGCGGCGTGATCGGCGCGCCCATCGCCACGCGGCTCATCGAGCGCCACAAGCTGGCCACGAAGCACGCACCCCAGCCGGTGGACACGCCCGTGGCCGCGATGCTGGTGGAAGATCTGCTGGCCGACGAGCGTCTCAAGGCGCCCCCGGGGGAGGACGACGAGAGCTTCTCCCTGCTTCAGAGCGTGGTGCTGATCCTGGTGGCGATGTGGCTGGGGTCGTTCGTCAGCGGCTGGTTTGCCGCCGTCAACGTCACGCTCCCGGCCTACATCGGCGCCATGCTGGTGGCGGCGGTCATCCGCAACGTGGACGACTTCACGGGCGTGTTCCGCATTCAGCAGCGCGTGATCGACGACGTGGGCAACGTGGCGCTGGCGCTGTTCATCGTGATGGCCCTGATGTCGCTGAAGCTGTGGGAGATCGCCAACCTGGCGGGGCCCATGCTGGTGATCCTGGTGGCCCAGGTGGCGCTCATCGCCGTCATCTGCGTCTGGCCCATCTTTCCCCTGATGGGCAGGGACTACGACAGCGCGGTGATGAGCGGCGGGTTCTGCGGCTTCATGCTGGGGACCACGGCCAACGCCATGGCCAACATGCGCTCGCTGGTCGAGCGCTACGGCCCGGCGCCCCGCGCGTTCCTGGTGGTGCCGATGGTGGGCGCGTTCTTCATCGACGTGGTGAACGCGATGATGATTACCGCGATCGTCAACTTTCTGAAGTGACGGCGGTGAAGGGGTGAAGGGGTGAAGGGGTGAAGGGGTGAAGGGGTGAAGGGGTGAACGGGTGAAGGGGTGAACGGGTGAACGGGTGAACGGGTGAACGGGGAGCGCGTCTTTACGGGGAGCATTCCGGTGCTGGCGGATCCGCGGCAGGCGGGGGATGCGTCCGGGGCGGAGCCGGCGCCGCTGTTCCTGGTTTCCGACAGCCAGCTGCTGTTCTGGGGAGACGAGGAGGGGCGCTTCGTGGACCGCATCGCGGCGTGCACGCGGCCGGGGGCGCCGCGGGCGGCGTACCTGGGCGCCAGCAACGGCGACCAGCCCGACTTCTACTCCATCTTCCTGGCGGCCATGGAGGGGATTGGCCCGGCGGAGTGCCGGATGATCCCCGCGGACCCCTGCGCCTCGGAGCTGGCCTACCTGGAGGCGGCGGACGTGGTGCTGCTGGCGGGCGGCAGCGTGGAGCGCGGCTGGCGGGCGTTCGAGGCCAGTGGGGTGCGCGAGGTGGTGGAGCGGCGGTACCACGCGGGCGCGGTGCTGATCGGCGTCTCGGCCGGCGCGGTGCAGCTGGGGACGGCGGGGTGGCCGGAGGGGGATGCGGACGCGGCGTTCCCCACCTGGGGGCTGGCGCCGTTCGTGGTGGACGCCCACGCGGAGGACGACGACTGGGCGGCGCTGCGGGCGGTGGTGCGCGCCCGCGGCGACGGCGCGCGGGGAATCGGCATCCCCCGCGGCGGCGGCCTGGTGTACCACCCCGACCACTCGCTGGAGGCGGTGCGCCACCCGGCGTACGAGATCAGCATGGCGAACGGCGAGCTGGTGACCGCGATGATCCTGCCGCCCGCGCGGGCGGAGCGGTAGGCGGCCGGTCCGGCCGGGATCGAGGCTCGCCGAAACGGATCGGACCGCGCCCGCGGGGCCCCTCACCCCCCCCGGCCCCCTCTTCCCGCAAGCGGGAGAGGGGGAGAATTCGGTCCCGCCTCGGCGGCCCGTGTCTCGCGTCACCCTCCCCCCGCGCAGTTTGCGGGGGAGGGCGGGGGAGGGGGCGCCGGCGGGACGCGCAGCGCCGTCCCACACGCCTCGAAGGCCGTGCGGTTTGTCCCCTCTCCCGCTTGTGGGAGAGGGTGCGAGCCTGGGCGAGCGGGTGAGGGCGCCCGCGGGAACGCGCGGAGCGTTCCACACACACGAAATTCCTTCCTGGCCCGGCGCGAGGTGGCGCCGGGCCGGTTTGTCTGGAAATCGAAAGCATGCGCGTATACGCCATCTCGGACCTGCACACGGACTTTCGCGAGAACCGCGCGGCGCTGGAGCGCGCGGGGCTCGCGGGGCACCGCGACGACGCCCTGATCGTCGCCGGCGACATCGCCGACAACGAATCGGTCGTGCGCGAAACGCTCACCTGGCTGGCGGGGCGGTTTCGCGAGGTGTTCTTCGTCCCCGGCAACCACGAGCTGTGGGTGCGCGGCGAGGACCGCGACAGCATGGACAAGTTCCACGCGGTGCTGCGGCTGTGCGACCAGGCGGGGGTGCGCACCACCCCCGCCCGCGTGGGCGGGGTGTGGGTGGTGCCGCTGTTCTCGTGGTACGACGCCGACTTCGACGTGCGCGGCGAGGGGGTGGCCGACGAGCTGGAGGCGTGGTCCGACCGCTACTTCTGCCGCTGGCCCGCCCACGTCACGCGCGTGGACCAGGCCTTTTTGCAGATGAACGAGCCGCACGTGCGGCGCTACGACGCGCCCGTCATCACCTTCTCCCACTTCGTGCCGCGGCCGGAGCTGCTGCCGCCCACCCGCTACCTGCGCTTCAAGGGGCTGCCGCTGGTGGCCGGGTCGCTGGGCATCGAGTCGCAGATCCGCCGCATCCAGCCGCGCGTCCACGTGTTCGGCCACACCCACATCCCCGAAGACCGGGTGGTGGACGGCGTGCGCTACGTGCAGCACTACTTTCGCCGCCCGGCCGCCGACGACACGCAGTCGCCGCTGAAGCTGGTGTGGACGGACGACGCCCCGCCGGCGGAACCCCTGTTCTGCTGAACGACGGGTGCGTCCCGCACCTATGCGCCTGAGAGGGTGTTGCTGAACCTCAAATCCCAAACGAAGCGGTGACTTCCTGAGAGGGTGTTGCTAAACCCCCAAATCACAAAGAAGCGCTGACTTCCTGAGGGAGCGCACCACGCGTAACCTGATTCCACACAACCGCCTGCGCGCGACCGAAGGACCTGCTCTCCGGCGAGGCGGGGCCGGCTTCATGCCGCGGGCCCAGCCCCGTCGTTCTGCTGGCGAGGTCCTTCGGTCGGCGCGAAGGTGCAGTGTACAAACGAGGTACGG
>NZ_DASWNM010000026.1:0-227700 GCF_036399255.1 Longimicrobium sp. | reverse complement strand
GGCGCTTCAAATCGAGAACAGGAGTGTTGAAGAGGGGATTTTTCTGCTCACGCAACGCGAGAAACTGCGCTTTCTCGCGGAGGGCCCGTTCGTCCGGTTTCGTGCCTCTTGACAGGATTCGTTCTTATGGTGCTTCCTCTGTTCTGCGTGAGACAAGTTCCTGGGGGATTCAGGATGCTGCGTGGGAGGTGGCATGCGCGTTGCGTAACGGATCGCGCCGTTTTTGTCGTGCGGAGTGCCGCTACGCCATGGGGGCGGGCGGCGCCTACCCCAGCCGCGAGGTGACGACCATGAACCGCAAGCTGACGCTGGATCCGGAAACGCTCATGGTGGACTCGTTCGAGGCGGTTGAAGAGAAGGACGGGCCGGGCACCGTGGACGCGCACGAGGCGGAGGATTTCGAGGCAATGCAGTGCAACTCGCGGTACACGTGCTCCACCCGGTACTGCTGACGCGGCAGCGCCCGGATGGAGGGTAGAAAGCCCGCGCGGCACCTTGCCGCGCGGGCTTTTTCTGCCGCCGGCGCTCATGCGGACGCAGCCCCGCCGCTCGCGCACGGGATCGCCCGCGGTAATCTCCTACCGAATCCCGCAGTTCATTGTGCACCCAAACTTCTACTGCCGTCTCACGGAAGGCACGGAGAGCACGGAGGAAAAACCTGTCCTCTTGTCTTCCCTGTGTCCTTGGTGTGACGCCAAATCCGGGAAAACAACACCTTCATGCGTACAGAGGAACAGAGTCAGACAGAGGAACCAAGATGATATCCTGGCTCGCTTTCTCTGTCTGACTCTGTATCCTCTGTACGATTATTCTTTTTCAGGATATGGTCTGAGGATGAGACGGACTGTGGGGAATGCACAATCGGGCTGAGAATCTGGTATCCCTTCGCAACCACGGGCGCCGGGCCGCGGGACTGCCTGCGGTTGCGGCGCCGGCTGAAGCGGCCGGCGTTCTGTTTTCCGCGTCGATCACATACAAGTATGTACCAGACGGAACCTGCGGCGGAGCGGACATGCGAGAGCTCGATTCGAGAACCGGCATCTTCACCATGCGGAACGGTGTGCGCGAGGAGATCCGGATCGAGCGTGCGGACGACCGGCTGCTCGACATCTATTCCTCGTGGACGCCCGCGCGGCGGCTGAAGGCGGTCGCCGACACGATGCGCGCCGCCCGCGAGGTCATGACGGCCGGAGTCCGCCAGCAGCATCCGGACTGGACGGATGCGGAGGTAAAGCGGGAGGTGGCGCGGAGGTATCGTGGATACGGCGATTGATCCGCAGGTCTATCCGGTTCGGCAGATCGACGATCTGGAAACCCGCCGGCTGACCGGCGGGTTTCCGTGTTTTCAGCGGAGGACCTTGCGGATGAAGCGCTCGTCGGGGCGGGCGCACTTGCCGTGGGCGGTGCACACCCACTGCACGTCGTACGGTCGCAGGCGCTCGAACAGCGAGACGAGCTCGGCGTGGTTCCGCGCCTTGTCGGTGGTGAAGATCCCCATTCCGGGCCCATAGCCGGTGTGGTACGGACGCGAGATGGCGTCGCCGGCGAACAGGACGCCGCGGTGCAGGTAGGCGGTGCTCCCCGGCGTGTGGCCGGGGACCACGAAGGCGCGGATGGTGTCCGCGCCCATGACGAAGGTGGTGTCGCCCGAGAACGGCCGCACGTCCACCTCGCCCGCCCACGGCCCCGCATCCCCGCGTACCGCCCGCGCGGCGCGCGAGGGGACGTCCGCGTGCCCCGTAAGGCCCTCGAACAGCGGCACCTCCGCCGCCATCATGTGAAAGCGCGCGTGCCGCACCAGCGGCCACGCCATGATGTGGTCGCGGTGGCTGTGCGTTACGAACACGTCCGTCACGTCCTCGGGCGTGGCGCCGATCTCCGCCAGCCCCCGGCGCAGCGCCCGGTCGGCCCCGCCCCATCCCAGGTCCACCACGAACACGCCGTCCGCCGTGCGCGCCGCGAACACCAGGCTCTGCGACGGCCAGGTGGTGGGGATGGCGTTGGCGTCTGGCCCCTCCACCTGCGCCAGGTTCATGGTGCATGCACCCAGCAGGGCCAGGAGCGGAAGGACGATGGACCGGGTTCGCATGCGGCGCGCGTAAAGGAAAGCGGCGCCGGGCCCAAGTGAGCCCGGCGCCGCGAGATACCCTGTCCGGCGGGGAAGGTTCAGGCCGCCACGGCCTTGCGCGCCGCCAGGTCCACCACGCGAGGGATGGCGACGGGGAGCACCTGCCCCGGGGCGTACCCCTCGTCGTCGCCCGTGCGAAAGCGCTGCACCTCGGCCTGCAGCTCGCCCGCGATCTGCGCCAGCTCTTCGGCGGAGGCGCTCATCTCCTGCATGGAGGCGTTGATCTCTTCCACCGCCGCCGCCGCCGATTCCGCCGCGGCCGCGTTGGCGCGCGACAGCCGCACCAGCGGGTCCAGCGCGTCGTCGGCCCCCGCCTCGAGCGCCGCCGCGTCCACCCCCGCGGCCTGCAGCGCCGAGCGGCTGGCGCGCGCCATCCCCTCGGCCTCGCCCGAGATGGCGGCCACGTCGCGCACCGTTTGCTCCACCGTGGACACCAGCTCGCGCAGCGCCGCCCCCGCGTCGCCGGCCAGCGACGCGCCGGCGTTCACCTCGGCCGTGCCGCGCTCCATCCCCTGCACGGCGCGGACGGTGAGCGCCTGCACGTCGCGGATGACGTCGGCCGCCTCGCGGGCCGCCTCTCCGGAGTTGGTGGCCAGCTTGCGCACCTCTTCGGCCACCACCGCGAAGCCGCGGCCGTGCTCGCCCGCGCGCGCCGCCTCGATGGCGGCGTTCAGCGCCAGCAGGTTGGTCTGCGCCGCCATGTCGTCGATGACGCGGGTGATGCGCTCCACCCGGTCCGAGCGCGCGCCCAGCTCGGCGATCTGCGCGGCGGCGTCCACCACCGTGTCGCGGATGGCCTGCAGCCGCCCCACCGCGTCCTCGATGACCCGCGAGCCGTCGCGGGCGACCTGCACCGCGCGCTGCGTATCGACCGCCACCCCCTGCGACCGCTGCGCGATGCTGCCGATGGAGCGCGCCATGCCGCCCAGCGTTTCCGCCATCTGCTGCGTTCCCGCCGCCTGCTCCTGCGCGCCCGAAGACACCTCGCTCAGCGCCCGGGCCACCTCTTCGGCGGCCCCGGTCACGTGGTCCGCCGCGGCGGTAAAGTTCTGCGCCACATCGGCCACCTCCGTGGCCCGGTTGCGCACGCCGCTGACGGCGGTGGCCAGGCGTGCCGTGCCGCGGTTCACCGCCTGCACCGCGTCGCGCACGGCGCCGGCGCCCTCGTCCGCGCGCGCGGCCAGGTCGCCCTCGCCCACGCGCGAGGCCAGCCGCACCAGCGCGTCGGCGCCGCGGGTCTCGCCCGCCAGCAGGAGGGCCATGTACACCAGGATCGCCGTCTCGAACACCACCCACCCGGCGTGAACGGCCACGATCCCCCACCCGGTGTGGTGCTGGAACACGGTCACCCCGGTGTCCGCCGCCTGCAGCGCGTTGAAGAGCACGTGGTGCACCGCCACCACCACCGCACCGGCCACCGGCACCCGCCAGTCGCGGTACAGCAGCAGAAAGGCGAGGATGGCGAAGATGTGGAAGTGCATCTCGATCATCCCCCCGGTCTGGTGGATGATGAGCGCCGACACCGTGAGAAACGCGGCCGCGATGGACAGGCGCGCCACCAGCCGCCCCTCCCACACCCGCGCCGCCAGCCATCCCAGCCCGATCACCGGCACGCCCCACAGCAGCGCCTCGGTCCACGTGCCCCGCAGCGGCGCCAGCGCCAGCACCAGCAGCAGGTGCGCCAGCAGCAGGCGCCGCAGCACCCGGTCGGCCGTGCGGTAGCCGGCGTTCAGCAGGCTTTCGCGCACGGGTTCCGAATCGGCGGAAATGGCGGGGATCGCCAGCGCGGAGGGCGCCGGTTGGGAAAGCTGGATCATCGCGTTGTCGAAATCACAAGAAAGGTGAACGCCACCGGAGGAACGCGCAGCCTCGGCCATGCAAACGTTGTGCAAACGTGATACAAGAAGGTATCACCGAATGCCGGGGCCGGTCGCGTGTTGTTGGATTTGAGACGTTCAGGGTGCGGAAATGCCTCTCCGCATTTTGAATCCCGCAGTGGAGATCCGTTCAGGAATCCACCGGAGTGCGAGATGATACGGGTAAAAGTATCACTTCGATCCGCGGTTGGGTAGCAGGCACGATCGGACAGGATCTCCTGTTTCCTGAAGATGTGCTCACCCCACCGACGGAAGTTCTCATGCAGAGAGAGCAGAGGTGGTCTTCTCTGCTTCCCTGCTCCCTTTGCGTGAGAACCGTCTTGTGCCGGACCCGGGCCGACGATCAGGCGGGCGACGTGGCGGGCGGCTGCACGCGCTCCCACAGTTCCGCGCGCGCGTGCCAGAGGAAGGGAAAGAACGACGCGCGGTGCGTGGCCATCCGCTCCAGAAAGCGAACGCCGGAGCTGGCGGCGGTTCCCTCCGTCTCGGGGCCGATGGTGCGCTCCGCCGTGCGCGCGTGGATGAAGCGCCAGCAGCGCACCTCCTCGTCGTAGTCCAGCAGCGCCTCGGCCAGGTGCACCAGGTCCCAGTGCCTGCCCTCCGCGTGCGAGGCCGCGTACGCCTCCGCCGGCGTCACCCCTCGCCGCGCGAACGCCGCCGCCGCCGCCGAGGCCACGGAAGGCTGCTCCCACAGCTCGCTCAGCCGGTCGGTCCACAGTCGCGAGTGGGGCCCGGACGAGGGGTCGGGGTGGATCTCCGACTCCAGGTAGCGGCGCAACTCCGGCTCGCGCGCGCCGGACAGCAGCTCCACCTCGTGCCATTGGCCGCTCTCGCCGCCGCTGGCGGGGACCAGGTGGTGGCGAAAGGCGTAAAAGCCGCCCAGCGTCATGGTTTCCAGCACCCGCATCATCGGCGAGAACATCCGCACCACGTCGGTGCAGCGCCGGGCCAGCCACGCCGCCAGCCCCACGTCGTCCGCGTCCAGCGCGGCGATGATGCGCGGCAGGTCCGTGCGCAGCTGGCTGAACCACAGCTCGAACGACTGGTGGGTGATGGCGAACAGGTGCTCGTCCGGGTGCCGCACCGCCTCCGGCGACGGCTGAAGCGCCAGCAGCTCCGGGAGCCGCAAGTACGTGCAGTAGTGCGTCTGCGCGGGGTCGCGGACGGTGTGCCCGCAGGGAAGCGTATATGAGGTGGCGTTCATCGATCGGCGTAAGGACGGTACGGCAGCGCTACGTCGGCGCGATGCAACAATCTGCGCCGTCGCCGCCGCCATGGAAAGCCGCCGGGGATGATAGGGGAGGAGATTGCGGAGCCGCGCTTCAGGAAAAGAGCCTCAGGACGGATCGGCCGAGGGAGGCGAATACGTTCCGCGCCCTGCGCGTGGGGCGCCGGCGTTCGGCGCAGATCTCCGCGACTGAGCGATTCCCCCACCATTCCTGCGCGAGGTCGGGGCTGACGCGCTTTACTCGGGCAACGAACTCTTCAGGCGTCACCGTGTCGAAGTGCTTCTTCCAGATGGCGCCTGCCTTTTCCGGATCAATCATGTAACCCTCCTCTGCTCAGGCCACTCGCCACGACCGGAGAATCGCTTCCGGAGCACGAATGGCAATCTGCACGTGCGATCGGTTAAGCAGCGCCGAGCCCGGAAATGCCGGCTCTCCTTCAGAAAACGCTGCTCGTACGCCACTTACGACCGTATGCTCTTCCTCCAGCAGGTCGATCAGGTAGTTCATCACGTCGCGGTCCAGCCGGTGCGCGCCCGCACTCTGACGTGGTAATGGACGCCCCTGCTGTTCACCTTCTGCAAGATAACGCGGGTACACCCGCGCGATTTGAGCGTGCCATGGCACATCCAGCAGGTCGATGCAGTCCTCCAGGTCGATCTCCGCAGCGATCACCGCCGCATCGTCTCCGAAGCGCTGGCGGGCCCACTCGAGGGCACGCACCGGCGCATCCTGGAAGAAGTACGCTCCGTCGCCCAGCCAGTCGTACTCGTTCCGGCTGATCTCGAACCCGGCCGAGAGGATGCGCTGCGCTGCTTCTGCACTGGTGCCGTGAAAGCCGATCGCCCGCATCCCCCGTACCCCGCGTTTTCAAATTCGTCTCCGGTGCCCGCTGGATCAAGCACCGTATGCGTGGCAGCCTCAAGCATCCAGCCAACTCGGACGCTGCCCCCGCACACTCTGTTCAATTCGACACGAAAACATGTACAGAGTGTGCGTCGCGCGCAAGGCCCCTGGCGCCGCTGACGTGTACAGAAAAGGGCGGCCCCGAAGCAGGGCCGCCCTTCCGATCGCAAGGGGACTGATACGGCTCGATCAGCCCCCGCCGCCGCCCACCATGCCGCCGCCGGGAATGCCGGGCTCGGTCATCTCGCGCACGTTCAGCACCTCGTCCAGCTTGTCGTCGCTCAGCAGGCCGCGGCGCTTCACCACGTCGCGCACCGATTCGAAGTTCTTCGCCGACTCCTTGGCCACGGAGGCGGCCTCGTCGTAGCCGATGTACGCGTTGAGCGCGGTGGCGATGGCCGGGTTCTTTTCCAGCAGGTCGCGGCAGCGGTCGCGGTTTACGCCGATCCCCTCCACCGCGTTGGCGCGGAAGGCGTCGCAGCCGCTGGACAGGATGGCGACGGACTGCAGGAAGTTGTGCGCCATCACCGGCATCATCACGTTGAGCTCGAAGTTGCCGTGCTGCCCGCCCACGGTGACCGCCACGTGGTTCCCCATCACCTGCGCGCACAGCATCATCATGGCCTCGCTCATCACCGGGTTCACCTTCCCCGGCATGATGGACGAGCCCGGCTGGATCGCGGGCAGGGTGATCTCGGCCAGCCCCGACGTGGGCCCGCTGGCCAGCCAGCGGATGTCGTTGGCGATCTTGAGCAGCGACACCGCCAGCGTGTTGAGCGCGCCGGACGCGGAGACGTAGGCGTCCTTGGCCCCCTGCGCCTCGAAGTGGTTCTCCGCCTCGCGAAACTGCAGCCCGGTCGATTCGCTGATCTTCTCGATGGCCAGCGCGGGAAAGCCCGGGACGGCGTTGGTGCCGGTGCCCACCGCGGTGCCGCCTAGCGCCAGCTCCGCCAGCTCCTCCGACGCGTTGCGCAGCCGCCGCAGCCCGTGCTCCAGCTGCGACGCGTATCCCCCGAACTCCTGCCCCAGCCGCACCGGCGTGGCGTCCATCAGGTGCGTGCGGCCGCTCTTGACCACGTCGTCGAACTCCACGGCCTTGGCCTGCAGCGCGTCGCGCAGCCGCTCCACCGCGGGGATCAGGTCCTGGTGGATGGCGACGCGGGCGGAGACGTGCATGGCGGTGGGGATCACGTCGTTGGAGCTCTGCCCCATGTTGACGTGGTCGTTGGGGTGCACCTTGCCGCCGCCGTCCCGCAGCTGCGTGGCGCGGGTGGCGATGACCTCGTTCGCGTTCATGTTGCTGCTGGTGCCGCTGCCCGTCTGGAACACGTCCAGCACGAACTCGCCGTCCAGCGTGCCGGCGATCACCTCGTCCGCGGCGCGGGCGATGGCGTCGGCCACGCCGGCGTCCAGCAGCTCCATCTGGGCGTTGGCCTGCGCGGCCGCCTTCTTGATGGTGCCCAGCGCATGGATGAAGCGGCGCGGAAAGCGTATGCCGCTGATGGGAAAGTTCTCCACGGCGCGCTGCGTCTGCGGGCCGTACAGCGCGTCGGCGGGAACCTGCATCTCGCCCAGCGAGTCCTTCTCGATCCGGAAGCCGGAGCTATGGTCCATCGTTTTCCTCGCGATTCGATTTCGAGGGGAGTGAAAGCCGGGAGAAAATGGCGGGGCGGCGGGCCAGGCGAAAGTGCCTCGCCCGCCGCCCGTTTCAGTCCACCTCCGCTGCGCCGGAGCGGCTGTCGGCGACGCGGTGCCGACAGCCGTGCACGCTGCCGGTCATGGCCACAATCCGATGCACCGCAACGAGCTGATAGCGGCCAAGGGCCTGAACGCCAGCGGCTTACACCTGTACGCGTTCAAAGCGGTGAAGGGCGCCAGAGGGGTGCGGCGGGCAAGGTGGTCGAGACCCTCCGCGACAGCCCGACCGACGGCCACAGCTACGCCGTGGATCGATTGATCCCTTTGACCTTTCTCGCGCAGGCATTCGACGATGGACCGGCCCGGAGAGCGACGTCCGCGGCCGCCGGCGCCCACCCGGTCGGCGTGGTTCAACCCCGCGGAGCGCGGAAGGGCGCCCCCCGCGTGGAAGGCGGACGCGAGCGGGCGGCATCTTCCTCGCGTCCAGTGGCGCAATCCACTCGTCCCTGAATTCACCGGCGGAGGCAACAATGGAAGATTGCACCTGCAAAAAGGACAAAGCGGGCAAGACAAGGTGTGTCTGCAACGAGCCGGTCCATCTGGATGCTTATGAGCTGCGCGGGATCGCCGAAGCGGCGGCGAGCGCCCGAGGCTCGAATGGCGAGCCGTACTTCGTGATCCAGGAGGGTGAACCAGGAAAGGGCCAGCTCTTGCTGCGCCCGGCAGAGCCGGGCGAGACGCCTCCGCCGAGGACCATCATGGTGATCAACACGCCGCCACAGTTGAAAGACCGCCCGGCGATCACCGAGGCCAGCATCACCCCTGAGGGGGGGAAGCCGTGCTCCTTGCTGGACTACGATGCGGTATTCTGGACCGAGGCGGCGGTGGAGAAGTTCGTGTTCCCGTACTACGTATCGAAGTCGATGTGGAAGTCCAAGAACCACCTGGCGGCGCTGTCGGACACGTGGTACCACAGAGGCCCGAAGGCAGACCCCGGCACCGAGCAGGATCAGGGCGTTCCCTTCGCGATGGGGCACGTCCCCGACTCGGACTTCGTCCCCCTCACGAGCAGCGAGGGAGGCGAAATCGACGTCCTGTTCATGCGCCCGGACGGGACGGTGTACGCGAAGTCGTTGGCTACGGTGATCGAGGCGCAGGAAGCGCGAGGCCTCGGAACAGAGGATCTCTGAGCGCGAACTCCCGCATCGCCGGCCGCCGTGCGAACGCCCACGCCAGCAGGGCCCGCGCGGAATCGGGCTGGCCCAGCACCCGGTGGACGTACGCCGCGTCGTAGGCCAGCGACGTAGTCAGGTCCGCATCGCTCGCAGCCTCCCGCCGCGCCCGGGCCAGCATGGCCCGGGCGCTGTCCGCGTTTCCCGAACGCGCCACCACCGCCGCCACCACCGCTTGACGGAACAAGGGCGCATACGCGCGCCCCTCGGCCCGGGCGCGGGCCGGCGGGTCCACGCGGTCCAGTTCACCCAGCAGCCGCACGGCGCGAGCGGCGTCGGGCAGCCGGCCTGGGTCGGCGCGCAGCAGCAGCAGGTGGCATTGTACGAACTTCCAATCGCCGGGAAACCGGCCCGCGCCGTCTGCGCAGAGCGAGTCGGCCCGCGGGTAGTTGGGCACCTGCAGCGCGCTGAAGAAGAGGCGGTTGAGGAGCACGTCGGCGCCTTCGAGATACGCGTCCTCGGCCAGAGCGCGCCGCGCCGCCGCGTCGGATTCCATGGCGCGCGCGCGGTAGCGCAGCAGGAGGGAGAGGGTTCCCCACGCGCTCGCCAGCCGTGGGTCGGCGGCGACGGCGGCACGCAGATCGGCCTCGGCGCGGTCGAGCCGCGCCGCCTGCTCCTGCCCACCGGCCGAGACCGTGGCCTGGTTGAAGAGGACAGTGCCGCGCAGTTCCAGCGCCAGTGGGTCGCCCTGGGCGCGCTTCAGCGCCCGCTCGGCGAAGGCGAGGGCGGTATCTTCGCGTGCGGCGGGGGAAGGGGCGAGTGGCGCGGCGCGGTGCGCCACCCACCCGCGCAGCACGGTGGGGCGCGCCCAGCCCGGGTCCGCGCGCTCGGCCGCGGCCAGGAGCGAGTCGGCGCGCGCCAGCGCCCGCGCGGCGGACACGGCGTCTTGCTGGATACCTTCGCGCAGGAAGCGCGCGGCGTCGTCACGGGCCTGCTCGGCCTCCATCACCCACTGCCACGCCGCGGCGCTGCGCGTCTCCTCGCGAATGCCACGCACCTTCACCTGCTTGCCCAGCCGCCGCCGCAGGAACCTCGAAACCGAGTCGGCAAGCGCGTCCTGCAGCGCGAGGAGGTCGCCCGTGGGATGGACGATGGTCCGGCTCTCCAGATGCGACCGGGTCGCGGCGTCCACCAGCTGCACCGTGACCCGAATGTTCTCTCCCGCGCGCTGCACGCTCCCCTCCACCACGCTCCCCACCCGCAGGTCCGCGACCATGCTGTCGAAGAGGACGGCACCGTCGCGGTACGGCTTGACGCCGTTGCGTGAGATGACGTCGAGCGCCTCTACCTGGCTGAGTGCGTGGATAAGGGATTCCGTAAGCCCGCTGGCCAGGTATTGCAGCTCCCCACCGCGGCTGTGGTCATCGAAGTAGAGCACGGCGATGCGGCGCGGGTCGTATCCCAATCCACCCGCCGCTTCGGTCGAGCCGGGCCGCGGCCCTCCCGTGATCGCCGCCAGCACCCCCAGCAGCAGCCCCGCCACCGCCGCCGCGCGCGCCCACCGGTGCCACTCTCGCCCGGCGGCCGCGGGACGGCGTGCATCCGCCCGCTCCATCGTTTCCGGATGCGACGACGCCAAGCTGTCGGATGAAGGGGCGCGCTCGTCCGGCGGGAGCGGACCGGGTGCGGTCACGACGGGTTTCGCGTGCCAATCCGGATCTGCCGCGGTTGCGGCCTCGCCGTTCACCGGTGGCGATGACTCCGACGGCTCTCCGTACTGCACCACAACCGCCTCATCCGCGTCGACGAGTTCGGCAGGCGGCTCGGGCGTCGGCACCTCCGCAGGTGACTCTGGCGCCGCGAAGGCGGGCGCGGCCGGCTGCGGTGGCAGGTGGACAGGCTCGGACCGCAGGCGCTCCACAAAGGCCGCGAAGTCGTCGTCCGGCTCCACCTCCAGCTCTTCGCGCAGCAGCGCCACGTGCGTGTCGGCGAACCAGAGCGCGGCGGCGCGCTGTCCGACGCTGTCAAGCGCCTGCATCAGACGTACGGCAGAGCCGGAGTCGTACGGGTCGTGCACCGCAAGGCGCCGCCAGTGCTCCACCGCATCCCCTGGCCGTCCGGCGCTCTCCGCGGCCTGGGCCAGCGACTCCAGCACGCGGGCATAGCTCCGCGCAAGCCGGTCGCGCTCGCCCTCGGCCCAGCGTTCGAACTCGGGCGCGTCGTTCACGTAGAAGCCGTCCAGGAACGGCCCGCGGTACAGCCGCGCCGCGTCCGCCAGCCTACCCTCCTCCACCGCCTGCCCGAACTCCGCCGCGTCGCAGCGCAGGACGAGCGGGTTGACCCCCACCTCGTCGCCCGCCGTCACGAACAGGTCTTCCCCTAGGTCCTTCCGCAGCACGTACAGCGACTCGGAGAGCAGGTGGCGGCCCCGCTCGGTGCGGTCGTCCGGCCACAGCAGCCCGATGACCTTCTCGCGTCCCACCGGCCGCCCCCGCGCCATGGAAAGAATGGCGAGAACGGCGATTCGACGCCGGTACGCCGCCCTCCCCGAAACCGGCCCTTGAGGTCCCTCAAGCACAGCACCGCCAAGGACATTGAGAGCAAACATGGATACCACTTGGATAGAGCTAGATGATGTCCACAAAAGACCTTGATGGCTGCCGGCGATGTTAACCGCGCATCGACGACGGACGCAAGTCGCCGACGCGCCGGAGGCAGGCTCGGGTACACCCGCGGCCGCGGGAGCCGCCTCCATCGCCGGGTCCCGCCCGGGCCCGGAAACACGTCCACTCCATCAAGGAGGACCCATGGCAACGCCCTACTCAATCACCATCACCATCCCCGACGAAACGGTCACCACGCTCAAGAGCGGCGGCTACCAGCTGTACGGCTTCAAGGGGGTGCGGGGTCCCCGCACCGGAAAGCCGCTCGTCTGGTTTGCGACCGAAGACTACTCCGAAACCACGGCGCTGACGTGGTCGGAGGAGTACTTCGCGTACACCTCCAGGTCCGTGAAGCTGACCCCCAGCACGAGGATCACCGCGACGGGACAGGACGCCGTGAACCTGGGGCAGCTCGTGACCGTGGCCGCGGGTGGCGTGGGAACGGTGAGCCAGGGCCCGGACCCCCGGGCCATCGCCATCCTGAACGCCGCAAGCCCGCCGACCGACTTCGTCTGCGGCCTCTCGCAGCCGAACGGGATCGATCCCAAACCCCTGCCGATTTGCGCGTTTCCCCTGCCTGCCGGCATGGAGGACCTGATCGTCCCGATCGCGCAGGTGTTCCTGATGTTCGCCAGCGCGCCGGTGAACACCGGTACGGTGATCGAGCAGTCGTACGGCTGGGGGGCGCTGGTGGACCTGACGGCGGACCACGACATGGAGGTGAAGTACGACCTGAAGGTCCCGACCCAGTGGGTGCAGGTGCCCGGCATCACGGCCAGCGCGCCCAACACCGATCTCATCCCGCTCCTGATCAACTCGGACAACACCTGAACCCCTGCGTCACGACGCACCGTACGCGCGGGCCACCCGCGCGTACGGCCACGGCCGCTTTCGCGGCGGCGAGTGAGGTGAAGCACCACTTCGCCCGCGGCGCGCACCCCCTCACCTCCCGTCGAGGTCCAATGGACATCATTCCCCTGCAGGTAACCATCACCATGAGCACCGCCACGGTGACCAATTTGATCACCTCCGGCTATTCCCTGCTCGCCTTCGCCGCCGTGCGGTGTTCCGACGACGCCGCGCAGCCGCTGCTGTGGATGGCAAGGCGGGAGTACGGGCGGACGAACGTCGTGCAGGCCCCCCGCCGCTTCCAGGCGTATACGGTGCCCTCGCCCGTACAGGCCGGGCAGGTGGTTCCGGGCTACCAGGAGAATATCTTGCTCGGCCAGATGCTGACGGTGGGGGAAACGGGCACGGGAGCAGTGACGCAGGGGGCGACGCCGCGCGCCATCACCATCCGCAATACCAGCAGCAGGCCGTTGGGATGCGGCATCTCGCGGGTGGTGGACGGCAGGCCCGCCCCCATTTGCCGGCTTCCGCTGTACGGCCACAACGGGCAGGTGATCGAGCCGGTACCCACGATCCTGCTGATGTTCTCCAACTTGGAGTCGGCGGCTGGAGCGCCGTTCGACACCGCCGTGGGACCGGGGGTGCTGCTGGACCTGCGCACGGTGCGGCAGGCACAGGTAACCTACGACATCAACGGCGGCTGGGACTGGCAGCGGGCGCCGTGGGGGCGCGCCGTGGAGTTCGGCGACCCGCTTCGACCGCTGCTGGTCGCCCCCTCCACGGATCTCGCGCGCCGCGCCGAACTGGCTCGCAACCCGGCGCTCACCTCGACGAGTCCGCGGTGACCCGGACGTATGCGCGCACCGGGGGCGGAACGGTGTCCTCCGGCGCGCGCCGGCACCCCGCCGGCCCGGATCCGGGTGACCCGGTGCCGACACACACAAACCCTCATCGGGAGCAGAATCATGCCACAGTTCAACCTTTGCAGGGCGAACCGAGGTGCCAGCACCCAGCACCGGCACGTCCTTTGGAAGGACGAGTTCACCCTCCCGCCGGACTACGTCCGTCCCGTAACGGTGACCCTTACGAACAACTACACGTTCAACGTGGCCGTCGGCTGAAGGACGCACTCGCATGCACCGCACGGTGCTACCCGCGCGGTGCTCGCACCATCATCAACCAACGGAGGATTTCATGCGCAAGCTGACACTGGACCTGCACGCGCTGCAGGTGGAGGCGTTCGAAGTAGAGGCCCCGGAAGGACATTCCGGGACGGTGGCCGCCGCCGAGCAGACCGCCAACACGTGTGCCAACACGTGTGAGCACCCGCTGGCCGGTGCCACGTGCTGGACGTGCGCGAACACATGCCCCAACACGTGCCGGCACACGTGCGCGAGCCCGCAGCAGCCCTGTCAGGGCTAGGCGCAGATCGGAGCCGGGCCGAACGTCCTCCCTCTCGCCCCGTTCCCCGCTCGCGCGCTGCCGTTTGCCGGGTAGCGGAATCCTGCCCCCGACCAGGTCGTCCTGGCACGTCGAGCGCCTCCAGGAGCCTCGGCGGCGGCTTTCGGCGCCGACGCGTAGAGCAAGACGGGGGACGCCGGCCTGGCGCAGCCGCTCGGCTGCGTCGCCTTGCGTCGCGTCGGCGGAACGATTCGCATTGACCGACGGCGTGCCCGGCCGGCCCTCTCGTGGGGGCAGGCCGGGCACGCCGCGCTACCTGCCGCACCGGCACCAGGCCGATGCGGCATCCCGCGCCTCGCGCAGGTCGCTGCCAAACTGCAGCACCGCGTCGGCCATCAGCAGGTCCATTGCAAGCTCCGGCTCCGGGGTGGCGCGCGCCAGCTTGATGGTGCTGTTGGCGACGGCCTCGAACGCGGCGAAGCGATCCGTCAGGATCTCCAGCATCCGCGCGGGCGAGGGGCTGGGGTGTGCGTCTCTGGATGACATGATTCACCTCCATCGTGCTGAATGACACCGATCGTGTTCACGACCTATGATGAACACTATCGGTGTGATTGTCAAGCGCACGAAACGGCGCGCGGCAGGATTGGCTACGCCTGCGCGTCCAGCGCGCTGCCGAGCTCCGTCCAACTCACGCCGAGCACCGCGATCAGCCTGCCGACGCTCTTGATCGTGGGGCTCTTTTCCCCGCGCTCCAGGCCGCCGATGTAGTTGCGGTGCATCTTCGCCTTCGCGGCGAGTTCCTCCTGCGTCATGCCGCGCTGCACGCGCAGTTCACGGAGGACGATGCCGATCGCTGGATTCGAGTTGTCACGGGCCATAAAGAGAATGGTACGTGCGTGACTGCTTCACCATCTACACACTATTGGTGGGATGCGAGCCGCGCGAGGAAATCACGGTCGCCCGTTCCCGCGTGGTAGGAGCCGCCAGTGGGCGCCACCGGTCGCGCGGCGAATGCTTTCGTGATAAGATGGAACGCAGGTGGCGCTTGCGTTGCGCCTGCTTTGCGCCTGCCGCGGCTGCATCCGTATTACCCGCCGCGTAGTCTCGTCGTGCATCCACCAGGCTCCGCCCGGCGTACCCGCCTCGGATCGCGTAATCATCGAGTCGTGCGAGACACGGCTGTTCGATGCGCCGAGCGCGATCAATCTCCTTTACCCACCCGAATCACACGTGAGTAGCGCCAGTCTCTCCGCCCTGCTCTGGTCGGTGGCCGACCTGCTGCGGGGCGATTACAAGCAGTCCGAGTACGGCCGCGTCATCCTTCCCTTTACGGTGCTGCGCCGGCTGGACTGCGTCCTGGAGCCCACCAAGGCCGCGGTTCTCGAGGAGAAGGAGAAGCGCGAAAAGGCGGGGCTGAACCCGGAGCCGTTCCTGATCCAGAAGTCCGGCCAGCACTTCGTGAACACGTCGCCGATGGACCTCCGGAAGGTGCTGGGCGACGCGGACCACGTCCGGGAAAACCTGCTCGCGTACGTGCGCGCCTTTTCGCCCGCGGTGCGCGACATCTTCGACGCCTTCGATTTCGCCGGGCAGGTGGAGCGGCTGGACAAGGCGAAGCTCCTGTACCTGGTCACCCAGAAGTTCGCGAACTTCGACCTGCACCCGGACGCAGTCAGCAACGCGCAGATGGGGCTGGTGTTCGAGGAGCTGATCCGGCGCTTTGCCGAGCTCAGCAACGAGACGGCCGGGGAGCACTTCACGCCGCGCGAGGTGATCCGGCTGATGGTGAACCTGCTGTTCATCGAGGACGACGACGCGCTGAACAGGCCGGGCGTGGTGCGCACGCTGTACGATCCCACCGCCGGCACCGGCGGAATGCTCTCGGTGGCCGACGAGTACCTGACCGAGCACAACCCCGGTGCCCGCCTGGTGATGTTCGGGCAGGAGCTGAACCCCGAATCGTACGCCATCTGCAAGGCGGACATGCTCATCAAGGGGCAGGACGTGTCCAACATCGTCCTGGGGAACACGCTTTCCAACGACGGGCTTCCGGAAAAGCGGTTCGACTACATGCTCAGCAATCCGCCGTTCGGGGTGGAGTGGAAGAAGATCGAGACAGAGGTGCGGAGGGAGGCGAAGCAGAAGGGGTTCAGCGGACGCTTTGGGCCCGGGCTGCCGCGGGTGAGCGACGGGTCGCTCCTTTTTCTGCTGCACCTGATCAGCAAGATGCGCCCGGCGCAGCAGGGCGGCAGCCGGTTCGGCATCGTGCTGAACGGCTCGCCGCTGTTCACCGGCGGCGCGGGCTCGGGCGAGAGCGAAATCCGCCGCTACGTGCTGGAGAACGACCTGATGGAGGCCATCGTGGCCCTTCCCACGGACATGTTCTACAACACGGGGATCGCCACGTACGTGTGGATCCTGAGCAACCGCAAGCCGCAGAACCGGCGCGGCATCGTGCAGCTGATCGACGCGAGCGGGATGTGGCAGAAGATGCGCAAGTCGCTGGGCAGCAAGCGCAAGGAGCTTTCGCCGGCGCACATCGAAGCAATTACGCGGCTGTTCGGCGGGTGCGAGGAGACCGAGCGCGACGGCGTCCCCATCAGCCGCCTGTTCCGCAACGAGGACTTCGGCTACCGCACCATCACCATTGAGCGCCCGCAGCGCGACGAGAAGGGCGAGATCGTCCGCGCTGCAAAGGGGAAGGCCAAGGGGCAGCCGGTGCCGGACAGCGACCTGCGCGACACGGAAAACGTGCCGCTTTCGGAGGACGTGGAGACGTACTTTCGCCGCGAGGTGCTTCCGCACGCGCCGGACGCGTGGATCGACCACGACAAGACCAGGGTGGGATACGAGATCCCCTTCAACCGGCACTTCTACGTCTTCAAGCCGCCGCGCCCCCTCGCCGAGATCGACGCGGAGCTCAAGGGTGTCACGGACCGCATCGTCGCCATGATCGGGGAGCTGTCGCAATGAGTTTCCCGAGATACCCGCGCTACAAGGCCAGCGGGGTGGAGTGGCTGGGGGAGGTGCCTGAGCACTGGGCGGTTACTGCGCTGAAGCATAAGTACGAGGTGACTCTCGGGAAGATGCTGCAACCCGAGCGCCAGAGTTCAGACGACGAACTCCTCCCCTACCTTCGTGCCGCGAACATTCAGTGGGACGGGGTAGATACGACCGACGTGAAGCAGATGTGGTTCAGTCCGCGCGAGTCGTCAGAACTCGTTGTTCGCCGTGGCGATCTCCTTGTCAGCGAAGGAGGTGATGTCGGCCGATCCTGCGTTTTCACCTCAGAGGAGGAGACTTACCGCTTCCAGAACTCTGTGAACCGCGTACGCTCCAGGAGAGGTGACTCTACAAAGTTCCTGTATTACTGGATGGCTACCATCAAGGCCAAGGGCTTCGTGGACGTGCTGTGTAACAAGTCAACTATCGCCCACTTCACCGCAGAGAAGGTTGCGGCTGTGCCCGTACCAGTGCCGCTGCGCGGCGAACAAGCCGCAATCGTGGAGTTTCTTGACCATGAAACCACGTCAATCGATGCTCTAATCGCCGAGCAGCAGCGCCTGATCGAGTTGCTGAAGGAGAAGCGCCAAGCCGTCATCTCGCACGCCGTCACACGCGGGCTGAACCCGGATGCGCCGATGAAGCCGTCGGGCGTCGAGTGGCTGGGGGATGTGCCGGCACATTGGGATATCGTCCGCATGAAGTTCTTGTGCGATATTCAAACCGGGAACCGCGACACCGAAAACGCTGTTCTGGAAGGAGCGTTTCCGTTCTTTGTGCGGTCTCAAACTGTTGAGCGGATTGACTCGATGGCTTTTGATTGCGAGGCCATTTTCACTGCGGGCGATGGAGCCGGCGTAGGGAAGGTCTTCCACTACTACTGCGGCCCGTTTGATTTCCACCAGCGAGTCTATATGCTAAATAATTTCCGGAGAGTCGAGGGACGTTTCCTCTTTCACTATTTTCGGGAGCAGTTCTACAAGATCGCGCTTGAGGGTGGGGCAAAGTCCACCGTCGATTCGCTACGAAGGCCGATGTTGACGAATTTTGCAGTGTGCGTTCCGCCGATCAGTGAACAGTCTGCCATCATCGCCGCAGTAGAAGCGGAGGCGGTTGCGTACGATTCTCTAATTGCCGACGCCGAGCGCTCCATCACACTCCTCCAAGAGCGCCGCACCGCCCTGATCTCCGCGGCGGTTACGGGCAAGATCGACGTGCGCGGCATTGCAATGGCGGAGGCGGCATGAGCGACCTGAAGCTGTTCCGGACCGGCGGCGGCGGTGTGACGGAGATCGCCGGGCATTCCGTCGCCCTGGAAAAGTCGCTGCAGACACTCATCGAGCAGAACCTGGAAACGTTCTTCGCGGTGCGGCTGCTGGCCTCGGAGCACTCCACGGGCAAAAAGCACGGCGGCCGCATCGACACGCTGGGCTGGAGCGGGCGCTTCCCCTCATCCGCCTGAGTTACGACGCGAGCTGACGGCCCGCGCATCCCATGCAGCGCATCTCCACACCGCAACGCCATCTCCCGATTTCATGAGCATCCACAAGGAAGTCAGCTTCGAGGCCGAGATCTGCGCGTACCTCGCCGCCCACGGCTGGCTGTACGCGGCCGGCGACGCCGCGAACTACGACCGCCCCCGCGCACTCTTTCCCGAAGACGTGCTGGCGTGGGTGCAGCAGGCGCATCCGGCCGCGTGGGCCGCGCTGGTCAAGAACCACGGTGCGGGCGCCGGCGAGGCGCTGCTCACGCGGCTGCGCGACCAGCTGAACACGCGGGGCACGCTGGAGGTGCTGCGGCACGGCATCGAGATGATGGGGCTGAAGGCGAGGCTGCCGCTGGCGCAGTTTCGCCCCGCCATGGCCGCCAACGACGAAATCCTGTCCCGCTACGCCGCCAACCGCCTGCGCGTGGTGCGGCAGGTCCACCACTCGGTGAACGACGAGCGGGAAAGCATGGACCTGGTGCTGTTCCTGAACGGCGTTCCCGTCGCCACCGCCGAACTCAAGACCGACTTCGTCCAGAGCGTTGACGACGCCGTCGACCAGTACCGCTACACGCGGCTCCCCAGGCCGCCGGGCAAGCTCCCCGAGCCGCTGCTGTCCTTTCCCGGCGGCGCGCTGGTGCACTTCGCGGTGAGCAACCACGAGGTGCACATGGCCACCCGGCTGGAGGGGCCGGCCACCCGCTTTCTCCCGTTCAACCGCGGCAACCAGGGCGGCGGGGGCAACGAGCCGAACCCCTACGGACACCCCACCGCGTACCTGTGGGAGCAGATCTGGGAGCGCGACGGGTGGCTGGAGATCCTGGGCCGCTACATGGTGGCCGAGCGTGACCGGAAGAAGGAGATCTCCCGCGTCCTGTTCCCACGCTTTCACCAGCTCGCCGCCACGCGCGCCCTGGTGGCCGCCGTCCGGCAGGAAGGACCCGGCGGGCGCTACCTCATCCAGCACTCCGCCGGCTCGGGAAAGACCAACTCCATCGCCTGGACCGCGCACCTGCTTTCCGACCTGCACGACGCGTCCGACAACAAGGTCTTCGACACCGTGCTGGTGGTCTCCGACCGCAACGTCATCGACACCCAGCTCCAGGAGGCCATCCTCGCCTTCGAGCGCACGGTGGGCGTGGTGGCCATCATCAAGGGCGAGGGCGGAAGCAAGAGCGCCGAGCTGGCCGAAGCGCTCTCGGGTGGCAAGAAGATCGTCGTCTGCACCATCCAGACGTTCCCCTTCGCGCTGGCCGCCGTGCGGGAGCTGGCCGCCACGCAGGGCAAGCGCTTCGCCGTGATCGCCGACGAGGCGCACAGCTCGCAGACGGGCGAGACCGCCAAGCAGCTGCGCGCCGTGCTCAGCGACGCCGAGATGGCGGAGGTGGAGGCGGGCGGGGAGGTGAGCACCGAGGACCTGCTTGCCGCGCAGATGGCCGCGCGCGCCGCGGCGGACGGCATCACCTACGTCGCGTTCACGGCGACGCCCAAGCAGCGGACGCTGGAGCTCTTCGGCACCCGCCCGGACCCCACCCGGCAGCCAGCCGCGGACAACCTTCCCGAAGCCTTCCACGTGTACTCCATGCGGCAGGCCATCGAGGAAGGCTTCATCCTGGACGTGCTGCAGAACTACACCTCGTACAAGATGGCCTTTCGCCTGGCCCACGAGGGCAAGGAGATGGACGACCAGGAGGTGGAGCGGAGCGCGGCCATGAAGGGGATCATGGGATGGATTCGCCTTCACCCCTACAACATCGCGCAGAAGGTGCAGGTGGTGGTGGAGCACTTTCGCGAGCTGGTGTCGCCGCTGCTCGCCGGCCGCGCCAAGGCGATGGTGGTGGTGGGGAGCCGCGTGGAAGCGGTGCGCTGGCAGCTCGCGATCGACAGGTACATCCGCGAGCGCGGCTACCCGCTGCGAACCCTGGTCGCGTTCTCGGGCGAGGTGAACGACGCCGCCAGCGGTCCGGACCCGTTTACCGAGCG
Organism: Longimicrobium sp.; assembly: GCF_036399255.1. Classification (GTDB taxonomy): domain Bacteria; phylum Gemmatimonadota; class Gemmatimonadetes; order Longimicrobiales; family Longimicrobiaceae; genus Longimicrobium. The sequence continues at coordinate 207,365 of NZ_DASWNM010000026.1, read as the reverse complement.
CAGCGCCACGCTGAATCCGGACCTGAAGGGGCGCGACATCCGCGAGGCGTTCCACACCGACGAGTACCAGATCCTGCTCGTCGCCAACAAGTTCCAGACGGGCTTCGACGAGCCGCTGCTGTGCGGGATGTACGTGGACCGGCGCCTGGCCGGCATCCAGGCCGTGCAGACGCTCTCCCGCCTCAACCGCGCGTATCCGCACAAGGACACCACCTACGTCGTGGACTTCGCCAACGAGCCCGCGGACATCCTGGAGGCGTTCCAGACGTACTACACGACCGCGCACCTCACCGACGTCACCGATCCCAACCTTGTGTTCGACCTGCGCGCCAAGCTGGACGGCGCGGGCTGGTACGACGACTACGAGGTCGACCGCGTGGTCGAGGCCGAGATGAAGCCGGGCGCGCGGCAGGGCGAGCTGGTCGCCGCGATCGAGCCGGTGGTGGACCGGCTGATGAAGAAGTACCGCATCGCGCGGGATTCACTGAACGACGCCCGGGCCCGGGACGATGCCGCGGCCGCGAAGAGCGCGGGCGAAGAGGTGGAGGCGCTGCTGATCTTTCGCTACGACCTGGGCGTGTTCGTGCGGCTGTACACGTACCTGTCCCAGATCTTCGACTACGGCAACACCGAGATCGAGAGGCGGGCGATCTTCTACCGGCGCCTTCTCCCCCTGCTGCAGTTTGGCCGGGAGCGGGAGGGGATCGACCTTTCACGCGTGGTGCTCACGCACCACACGCTCAAGTCGCGGGGCGCGCAGCCCATGACGCTGCAGCCGGGCGGCGGCGGCCTTCAGCCGGCCACGGGGGTGGGCACCAGCAAGGTCCAGGAGCGCGAGAAGGCGTACCTGCGGGAGATCATCGCGAAGGTGAACGACCTGTTCAGTGGCGAGCTGAGCGACCAGGACAAGCTGGTCTACGTGAACGACGTGCTGAAAGGAAAGCTGCTGGAATCGGACACGCTGGTGCAGCAGGCCGCGAGCAACAGCAAGGAGCAGTTCGCCAACTCGCCGGACCTGAACCGGGAGCTGCTGGGCGCGATCATCAGCGCCCTCGACGCACACACGGCGATGAGCACACAGGCCCTCAACTCCGACGCGGTGCAGCGTGGCCTCAAGGAGATCCTGCTGAACCACGCCGACCTGTACGAGAGCCTGCGCGCACGCGCCGCCTGACGTGCTGGCCGTCGTCGGCGAAGTGCGCCTGCCGCGGCGGTCGCGTTTCTGGCTGCCAGTGGCTGGCGGATCACCGGACCAGGCGACGAGTTGCTGTCGCTCGTGCTCTCGGTTGCCGCCTCCAAGCCGATGAGGCCGTGACGGCGGCGTCGCTCCGGAGTCACGCCCAGCCGCGTAGATAGCCATTGTACATGGCATTTCATTGGTGCAGCTCCCTGCCACGACTTTTTCGTCGATCCCATGAAAAAGCTCGCTCTCGCGTTCGTCGTCACTTTCCTGCTCCTGCTCGCCGTCGTGCTGGTACGGACGGCGCGGTTCGGGGATGCGCAGGGGGAGGTGCCCGCGGCGGCGGCGTACACGGCGCCGGCGGGGGCGGCGGAGCGGCTGGCGGAGGCAATCCGCATCCCCACGATCTCGCACGAGGATTCGGCGCGGTTCGACGCGGCGGCGTTCGCGGCGTTCCACCAGCTGCTGCGCACGCGCTTTCCGCGGGTGCACGCGGGGCTGCGGCGCGAGACGGTGGCGGGGCACAGCGTGCTGTACACCTGGCCGGGAAGCGACCCGCGGCTGCCGCCGCTGCTGCTGATGGGGCACATGGACGTGGTGCCGGTGGAGGCCGGCACCGAGGCGCGCTGGACGCAGCCGCCGTTCGCGGGCACGGTGCGGGACGGCTGGGTGTGGGGGCGCGGCGCGGTGGACGACAAGTCGTCGGTGATGGGCACGATGGAGGCGGTGGAGATGCTGCTGGCCCAGGGCTTTGCCCCGCGACGCACGGTGATGCTGGCCTACGGGCACGACGAGGAGGTGGGCGGCCACGGCGCGCGCCAGACCGCGGCGCTGCTGCGGGGGCGCGGCGTGCGGCCGTGGATGGTGGTGGACGAGGGCGGCGTCATCGGGCAGGGGCTCATGCCGGGGGTGGACCGGCCCACGGCGCTCATCGGCGTCGCGGAAAAGGGCTTCGTCAGCGTGGAGCTGACGGCGACGGCGGAGGGCGGCCACAGCTCCATGCCGCCGCGCCACGGCAGCATCGGGCGGCTGAGCGCGGCCATCCACCGGCTGGAAGCGTCGCCCATGCCGGCGCGGCTGGACGGGGCCACGCTCAAGCTGTTCGGCCGCGTGGGGCCGGAGATGCCGTTCGCGCAGCGCGCCGTGTTCGCCAACCTGTGGCTCACACGGCCGCTGGTCATCCGCACGCTGGCCGGCGCCCCGTCCAGCAACGCCGTCATCCGCACCACCACGGCGCCCACCATCTTTCAGGCCGGCACCAAGGAGAACGTGCTCCCCAGCCGGGCGCGCGCGGTGGTCAACTTCCGCATCCTTCCCGGCGACAGCGTGGCGGGCGTGGTGGCGCACGTCCGCCGCGTGGTGGACGACACGGCGGTGCACGTGCGGGCAATGGAGGGGTTCAGCAGCGAGCCCTCGCCGGTGTCGCGCACGGACGGCGAGCCGTACCGCCTGCTGGAGCGCAGCATCCGCCAGTCCGCGCCGGACGCGGTGGTGGCGCCGTACCTGGTGGTGGGCGGCACGGACGCGCGCCACTACCACGCGCTCACCGGGCACGTCTACCGCTTTCTCCCCGTGCGGATGACGTCGGAAGATCTGGACCGCATCCACGGCACCGACGAGCGCATCTCCATCCGCGACTACGAAGCCGCCATCCGCTTCTACCGCCAGCTGCTGCTGAACGCGGCCGGCGGATAGTTCAGCGCAGACGTGACATCCAATCCGTAGATGGCCGTATCGGAGTGTACGGCTTCCGCCCACTCCCGAATGCTGTTCACTCCGATTACGTTGACGGGAACGACACCTGTGGTCTCCGCCTTCTTCCAGGCAGAAATCGGATGGCGTACTTCCTGTTCATCGACGAGAGTGGCCAGGACCGGCGGGAATCGCCGTACGAGGTGCTCGCGGGTGTAGCGGTCAGGGACCAGGAGCTGTGGAACCTGATCCAGGCGCTCCGGGACGCGGAGCTCAGGCACTTTGGCGTGCGGTACACCGCGGACCGGGGGGAGCTGAAGGCCAAGAAGCTCCTGAAGGCAAAGACCTTCCGGCTGGCCGCGCAACTGCCGCCGATCGAGCCGGATGAACGCCGCGAGCTTGCCGCGGCGTGCCTCGCGAACGGGGCCGACGCCGGCAGGTGGCAGCTGACGGCGCTGGCGCAGGCAAAGCTCGCGTACGTGGAGGAGGCGCTGGAGATCTGCGCGCGGTTCCGGTGCAGGGCATTCGCCAGCGTGATCTCGGCGGATGCGCCGCGTCCCGCGGGGATGGACTTTCTGCGGAAGGACTACGCGTACCTCTTCGAGCGGTACTTCTACTTTCTGGAAGATACCGACCGGGAGGCACTCGGGCTGGTGGTCTTCGACGAGCTGGAGCGCATCCAGAGCCACCTGCTCATCGAACAGATGAACCGCTACTTCCAGGCGACGTGGAAGGGCCGCACGCGCGCGTCGCAGATCATCCCCGAACCGTTCTTCGTGCACAGCGAGCTGACGACCGGCGTTCAGATCGCCGATCTGGTCGCGTACATCCTGTCGTGGGGATTCCGGCTTCCGGGGATGACGGAGCCGGCTCGCGCGGAGCTGAAGGGGCTGGTGGACCGGGTCTGCCAGCTACGCCATCGCGCAATTCGCGAGCGGATGGGGAATCCGCAGTTCGTCATCTGGAGCTTCGCGCTGATCAACGACCTGCGTGCGCGCGAAGAAGCCGGAGGGGGATAAAAAGAAAAAAGGCAATGCAGGGCGAGCGCCGCTGCAAAGCCTCCGACGACAAGTCTAATCGCGGTGGACTGGAGTGTCAATCCCTCCGTGGCCGGTCCTTCCGAAAGAGCGGGGCGGAGCACGACCGGTGCTCCGCCCCGTTTCCATCCACCGAAACCCTCAAGCGTGGACGCGGCGCTGCTCGATGCGGCGGACGGCTTCGGCGGCCAGGTCGCGGAGGACGGTGACGTCGTTCTCGGAGAACGGGCGCTGCTCCATGCCCACCACGCACAGGTTGCCCAGCACGTACCCGCGTGACGAGATCAGCGGCACGCCGGCGTAGCACCGCACGCCGTCCTGCGTCACCAGGGGGTTGGTGCGATGGTAGGGGTGCACCGCGGCGTCCTCGACCACGAAGGCGTCGCGGGTGCGCACGGAGGTGGCGCAGAACGACCACTCCACCGGGTGGCCGCGCGTTTCGTCCAGCCACAGCCCGTCGGGGCCGTGAAAGCCGGCCACGTGCAGCGCCTCGTCCAGCACCACGCTGATCAGCGACACGGGAAGCCCCAGGCGCGCCGCGGCCTGGGCGGCAACGTCCTGCAGCAGCGGGTCCACGTCGGGGGCAAGCAGGTCCAGCTCCACGATCTCCCGGAGCCGCGCCTCGTCGTACAGGGGGTCGGCGGCGTTCATCGCGCTCCTCCGGGGGTGGCGGCGCTGGCCGCGAGTCGGGCGTACGTGCGCATGCGGATTTCCACGGAGCGCGCCACGGCGGCGGCGGGCCCGCCCTGCGCGGCCAGCGCCTGCGCCACGCGCTGCAGCTGCGCGGTGCCGTGCACGCGGCCGGCGGCCAGCCCCACGTCGCGGCAGGCGCTGGCCCAGCGCTCTTCCCCGCGCTCGGGGCCAAAGACGCGCTGCAGCGACGCGCGCGCGTCGGCCTCGGTGGGCTCCTGCAGGTCGTAGCCCGGCAGGCGCGGCGGGCTGGATGGGGGTGACAGCATCGTTCCGGGGGCTGGTGTTGGATGGAAAGCCTAGATGTACGTTGTACGAGCCTTCCTGTCCACCCGGATGCGTGGTGAGCGGGTGAGCGGGTGAAGGGGTGAAGGGGTGAACGGGTGTGAGGCGGAGCGGCCGGTGCCGGGGGCCGCGATGGCGAATGAATTCGCTGCAACAACCACACGAAGTCCGCCTTCGCGGGCTGGCCTGCAGTGGAGGAGCCGGAACCCGAAGTGCGCGCCCAGGCATCCTGGCGGGCCGGCCCTTCCGCACCCGGGCAGGTGAAGCCCCGTTCGGCGAGCGACAGCGAGCCGAGACGGGGCTTGTGGCATTTCCAGCCGCGGGCTTTAGCCCGTGTGGCGGAGGCGCGGCACCGAACCCGTCGTGCCGCACCCGCGCCGATCCACCCGCTCACCCCATCACCCGTTTCACCCCATCACCCGTTCACCCCATCACCCGTTCACCCCATCACCCCATCACCCCTTCACCCCTTCACCTCACGGTTCCCCCGCCGGCAGCCACGGCGCCAGGCGCTCGCGCAGCATCCGCAGCGCTTTGCCCATCTGCGCCTCCACCGTCTTCACCGAGATTCCCATCACGCCGGCGATCTCGGCGTAGCGAAGGCCCTGGCCGCGGCTCAATTCGAAGACCTCGCGGCAGCGCTCCGGCAGCGCGCCCACCGCGGCGCGCACGGCGGCGTCGATCTCCTCCTCGGCCAGCCGCGCGGGGGCATCCGGCTGGCTTACCGTCTCGCCCGCGGCGTGGGGGGCGGTGCGCACCTTCATCCGCTCGTGGCGCAGGTGGTTGAGGGCGCGGTTGCGGGCGGCGCGGACGAGATACGCGCGCAGCGACTCATTTACGGAGACCGTGTCGCGGCGGCGCCACAGCTCCAGCATCACGTCCTGCCCCACCTCCTCGGCCACGGCGCGCTCGCCCGCGATGCGCTCGGCCACCGCCACGGCGGCCGGGTAGTGCGCGCGGAAGATCGCGTCGAAGGCGTCGCGGTCGCCCTGGCGAAGACGGTCGAGGAGCTCGCGGTCGGTCACGTGTGGCGGATGAGGGTCGTCGGGACGGACGCGGCTCCCTTTGCGCGCGTGCACAGGGAGGTTAGCATTGCGGGGGCGCTCGGAACAGCGGCAGTCCCGCCCGCGTATCCACGGGGCCGGGTAAGGGTGCGGCCCGCGTCGCGTGTCTTGAGGAGCATGGAGAACGGAGACGAGGGGCCCGTCACGGGCAGCGCGCAGGTGGACTGGGAGGCATTGGCCCGCTTTCTGGCCGGCGAAAGCCCGGCGGAGGAAGCGGACGCCGTGCGCGCCTGGCTGGCCCGGGACCGGTCCCGCCACGACGTGCTGAGCGCGCTGGACACCACGCTGGACCGCGCGTCCGCGCCCCCCGCCGGGCTGGACGTGGAGGCGGCGCTGCGCGGCGTGCACGCCCGCATGGACGCGCCCGAGACGCCCGTCATCCCCTTCCGCGCCCCCGCCCGCCGCGCCGCGCCCGCGCCGCGACGGATGCCGGCGCCGTGGCTGCGCGCGGCGGCGGCCATCGTCCTGCTGCTGGGCGTGGGCTGGTTCACGTGGCGGATGATGACGGGCCCCGGAAGCGCCCGGCCGCCGGTTTCGTTCGCCACCGGCGTCGGGCAGCGCGACACCGTACGGCTGGGGGATGGGACGATGGTGATCCTGGGCCCCGACAGCCGGCTGACGCTCGCCAGGGACTACGGAAGGGAGGCGCGGCAGGTGGAGCTGCGGGGCGAAGCGATGTTCGACGTGCCGCACGACGAGGCGCGGCCGTTCACCGTGCGCGCGGGCGGGGCGTGGGTGCGCGACCTTGGCACCACCTTCTCCGTGCAGGCGGATTCCGCGGCCGGCGTGCGCGTGGTGGTCACCCAGGGCGCCGTCGCCCTGGGCACGGGGGAGGCGCGGGAGGACGAGGCGGTGGTGCTGCGGCAGGGGGACCGGGGGACGCTGGCCGCCGGCCGCATCCAGGCCGAGCGCGCCGTGGCGACGGCGGACGATGTGGCGTGGACGCAGGGCCGCCTGGTCTTTCGCGACGCGCCCTTCGGCCAAGTGGCGGCGGAGCTGCGCCGCTGGTACGGGCTGCACCTGCGCGCGGGCGATGCGACGGTGGCCACGCGGCGGCTGACGGCCTCCTTCCAGGGCGAGCCGCCCGGCGACGTGCTGCGCGTGGTGGGCCTGGCCCTCGGCGCGGAGGTGACGATGCGCGGCGACACCGCGGTGTTCCGCGCCGCGTCCCCGGGAGCGCCGCGGTGAGGGCGCCTCGCGCGGCGCGGTCGTGCGCGTACGCGTGCGTGCTGGCGGTGCTCGCGTGCGCCGCCGGCACGCCCGCGTACGCGGACGCCCCCTGCCGCGCGGAGCCGCAGTCCGCCGCATCCTCCTCTTCCCGCGGCTGGGCGCCGCCGCTGAACCGCGCCGTGGAGTTCCGCGCGCGCGACCTTTCCCTGCGCGACGCGCTGGACCAGCTCTCCGCCACCACCGGCATCCGCATTTCGTACAGCGCCCAGCTGCTGCCGCTGGACCAGCGCGTCTGCGTCTCGTCGCTGTCGCGTACGCTGGGCGACGCGCTGGCGGAGCTGCTGCAGGGCACGCCGCTGGAGCCGGTGGTGGCCGGCGCGGACCACGTGGTGCTCGCCCTCCGCCGTTCGTCTCCGGCCGATGCGGACGAGGCGGAGGAGGAGTTCAGCCGCGTGGTGCCGCTGGACCGCATCGTGGTCACCGGCAGCGCGGGCGGGGCGCCCCAGCGCGCGCTGCCCTTTGCGCTGGACGTGGTGGGTGCGCAGCAGATGGAGCGCCAGGGGACGGTCCCCCTCACCCGCCTGCTGAACGCCGGCGCGGCCGGGCCGTGGGGATGGGAGCAGCCGCCGTCCAGCCTGATGGCGCGCTACGGCAGCATCCGCGGCGCCAGCTCGTTCGGGGTAAGCGCGCCCAAGGTGTTCATCGACGGCATCGAGGTCGCGAATCCCCTGCTGGTGACGCAGATCGCCCCCGAGGCCGTGGAGCGCATCGAGGTGATCCGCGGGCCGCAGGGCGCCGCGCTGTACGGCATCGACGCCATCAGCGGCGTGGTCAACATCATCACCAAACACGAGGGCACCGACACCGGCGCCTCGCGCCTGCGGGTGCGGGGAAGCGTGGGGACGGCGGCCAGCGAGTTCGCCACCGGCCGCGCACTTTCGCAGGAGCACGCCGTGGCGCTGCGCACGGGGACCAGCCTGCGCTCCGCCGGGGTGGACGTGGGCCTTGGCACCGTGGGCGACTACCTTCCCGGCGGAGAGGGCGGATACGTGCTGGCCAGCGCGGGCGCCCGGCAGGTGGGGGCGCGCAGCATCGTCACCGGCATCGCCCGCTTCTACGCCGCCCGCGCCGGCTCCGTGCGCAACCCGCTGCTCACCGCGGCGATCGGCCCGCGGGGCGACAGCCTGCAGGCGCTCGCCGCCTCCGAGCGGCAGGGGCTGCGCCAGTACACGGTGGGCGGGACCGTGCGCCTGGTGCCCGAGGGGCGGTGGACGCACTCGTTCACCGCCGGCATCGACGGCGACCGGCTGAGCGGGGTGGTGGACGAGCGCACCCCCGTTCCCGGCGCCGCGCAGGACCCGCTGCGCGGCGCGGCCGGCGGCGCGGACCGCGGCACCCTGCGCGTGAGCAGCGTGGGGCGCTGGGACGCGGGCGCGCGGACGGCGCTGACGCTTACGCTGGCGACCGAGCACTCGGTGCTGCGCGAAGAGGTGGCCCCGCCGGAGGCGCCCGCGGCGCCCGGCGAGCCCGCGCCGCCCCGCGGCTTTCCCACCGTAAGCTGGACGCAGCGCAGCGGCGTGGTGGCGCAGGGCGCCGCCGCGCTGGACGACCGGCTGCACCTGACCGGCGGCCTGCGCGTGGAGCGCAACGAGGGGTTCGCGGGGACCGGCCGCCACGCGCTTCCCGTGGTGGGCGCCGCGTACGTCACCGGCGTGGGGGGCGCGTCGCTCAAGCTGCGGGCGGCGTACGGCAGCGGCATTCGCCCCACGCGCACCCCCGGCCGCGACCACGCGTGGGTGGGCTCGCGCCAGTGGCGGGGGCCGGAGCTGTCGCCGGAGCGGCAGTCGGGGGTAGAGGGCGGGTTCGACCTGGCGTATGGCGGCGCCACGCTGCAGGCCACGGTGTACGACCAGCTGGCATCCGGGCTCATCCAGCGGGTCGCGCTGCCGTGGGATACGGCCGGGGGGATGCCGCGCCGCACCTCGTACGCGCTGCAGAACGTGGGGCAGATCTCCAACCGCGGGTGGGAGATGCAGGGCGCCGCGCGGCTGGGGCGGCTGTCGCTCGAGGCGGCGGCGGCGGGGGTGGACAGCCGCGTGCGCCGCCTGGCCCCCGGCTACGGCGGGGACCTGCGCGCCGGCGACCGGATGCTGGAGGTGCCCGCGCTCACGCTCAGCGGAACGGCGGCGTGGACGGAGCGCCGCTGGTCCGCGTCGGTGACGGCCCACCGCGCCGCCGACTGGATCAACTACGACCGCCTGGCGCTGGCGCGGGACTTTGCGTCCGGCACGGACGCCGGCGGGCTGGCGGGCGCGCATCTGCGCGGCTACTGGCGGGCGTACGCGGGCGTCACGCGGCTGAACGCCAACGCCACGCTGGCGCTGCCCCGCGGCACCACGCTGGTGCTGACCGGCTACAACCTGCTGGACCGCCAGCAGGGTGAGCCCGACAACGTCACCGTCGTCCCCGGCCGCACCCTCATGCTGGGACTTCGCGCGGCGTTCTGAATCCATCCCGGCCGGCTCTGGAGCGATCGGCCGGCGGGCGTTACACTTGGTGGATCGTCCCTTCGCCCTTCGGAGCGCCCTCCATGCACAGTCCAAAGCCGCCTCAGCAGCGCGAGGAGGCGGAGCCGATTGCTCACTCAGCCAGGGCTGGGCAGCCCCGGCAGCGGGGATCGCTGCAAGGGCAGGTGATGGTGCCGGACTCGTTCTTCGATCCACTTCCGTCTTCAGAACTCGACCTGTGGGGCCAGGAAGCGGCCGCGGATCTGCCCAACTCCCTGTCCCGGTCTCCGAACCAGATGAATCGATGAAGATTCCGTCCGACTGGCTGACGGTGCGGGTGGAGAACCGGCCCATCCCGGAGCACCGCGACCTTCCGCCCATGCCGGCGCTGCGCATCCGCAGGGAATGGGAAAAGCTCAAGGCGCAGGCGGTGGAGGGGGACGAGGTGTGGGCGTTCGCCAACCCCTCCAACACGTGGAAGCGGCTGGGCAAGCACAGCGGCTACGCCATCGTCCGCAAGGGCAAGATCATCCAGAGCGTCGTCGTCACCAGCGCCTGATCACGATTTGCACGCAATCAGCAGAAGGCCGCCCGAAACGTACGGGCGGCCTTTTCGTGCCCGGCGCTTTCGGAGCGGCTGGAGGCGCCTGACTTCCTGGGGGAGCGCACACGAAGAAATCGGAAGATACACAATTGGTGGCGCGCGACCGAAGGATCTGCTCTCGGACACGGTGGGGCCGGATCCCGAGTTGCGATCCAGCCCATGCGTACTGCCTGCCAGATCCTTCGGTCGGCGCCAAGTTTTTTCGTGGCAGCGGGTTAGGCGCGGCGCCTCCCTCAGGAAGTCAAAGCGACTACGCTGATTCCTTAACACACTCTTCGCCTGCTGACTTCCATCTTTGTAAGTTACACGTCTGTAAGTCGCAAAGATGTAAGCTGGCCGCCGTCGTCCCCGACCTGAACCCGACATGCATCCGCCCATGCGCCTGCGCCATCGTCTCTTTATCCTCTCCATCGCGGCCGCCGCACTCGCCACAGTACCGGCGGCGGCGCAGGACGTTGCGCGGTACCGGCCCGCGGCGGACAGCCTGATCCGCGCGGCCACGGCCGACAGCGCGGCGTGGAACCGCATCGCCGAGCTGGTGGACCGCTTTGGGCCGCGGTTCAGCGGCACGCCCGAGCTGGAGCGCGCCATCGACTGGGTGCTGGCGCAGATGCGGGCCGACGGGCTGGAGAACGTGCACGCCGAGCCGGTGATGGTGCCCCGCTGGGTGCGCGGCCGCGAATCCGCCACCCTGCTGGCCCCGCGCGAGACGGAACTGCACATGCTGGGGCTGGGCGGCAGCATCGGCACGCCGGCCGAGGGGATCGAGGCCGAGGTGCTGGTGGTGGGCAGCTTCGACGAACTGCAGCGCCGGGCGGCGGAGGCGCGCGGCCGCATCGTCCTGTTCGACGTCCCCTTCACCAGCTATGGCGAGACGGTGCAGTACCGCGGCACCGGCGCCATCGCCGCGGCGCGCGCGGGCGCGGTGGCCAGCCTGATCCGCTCGGTGGGGCCGTTCGGCATGCAGACGCCGCACACGGGGGGGATGCGCTACGCCGACAGCGTGCGGCAGATCCCCGCGGCGGCGCTGTCGATGGAAGACGCCATGATGCTGCGGCGGATGCAGGAGCGCGGCGACCGCCCGCGCGTCCGGCTGCGGATGGAGGCGCACACCCTGCCCGACGCGCCCTCGCGCAACGTGGTGGCCGAGATCCGCGGGCGCGAGCTGCCCGACGAGGTGGTGGTGATCGGCGGGCACATCGACTCGTGGGACGTGTCGCCGGGGGCGATGGACGATGCGGGCGGGTGCGTGGCCGCGTGGGAGGCGGTGCGGCTGATGAAGGTGCTCGGCCTGCGTCCGCGCCGCACCATTCGCGTGGTGCTGTGGACCAACGAAGAAAACGGCCTGCGCGGCGGCAACGCCTACCGCGACGCGCACCGCGCGGAGATCGCCAACCACGTGCTGGCCATCGAATCCGACGCGGGTGTCTTTGCGCCGCGCGGCTTCGGCTTCACGGGGACGGACGCCGCCTTCGAGGTGCTGCGGCAGATCGGCGCGCTGCTGGCGCCCATCGGCGCGGACAGCGTGACGCGCGGCGGCGGCGGGGCCGACATCGGGCCCATCATGGCGCTGGGCGTGCCGGGGATGGGGCTGGAGGTGGACGGCAGCCGCTACTTCTGGTACCACCACACTTCTGCCGACACGCCCGACAAGCTGGACCCGCGCGACGTGGCCCGCTCCGTGGCCGCCATGGCCGTGATGGCGTACGTGGCCGCCGAGATGCCGGAGCGCATTCCGTTCGGTACCGCGCCAGGGAATAGGGAATAGGGAATAGGGAATAGGGAATAGAGAATAGGGAATAGGGGACAGCCGGCAACGGCAGGCCGGAGCCGCTACTGCTGGCCCAGTTCCGTGAGCAAGGGTGCGCGCAGCAGGCGGGGAAATCACACGGGGTCAGCGGAGTTCGGTCTCGCTGACTCCGCGGCCTCTGTGTGAAGGAACTCGCGAGCACCCCGTCCAATGAAGAGCGCGCCAGCCGGGATCGGCGGGCGCGCGCTGTCATCTTCGGGCGGGACTTTGCCGTTGCTGGCTATTCCCTAATTCCCTGTTCCCTATTCCCTCTCCCCCTTACCGCAGGACCGCGACCACCTCCGCGGCGCCGGTCGCCGGCGCGCCGGGCACCCGGCGGATCGGCGCGGCGCCCGAGCGGGCGATGCGGAGCGCCGAGCCGGGCGAGCGGGTGATCGCCATCTGCTCCACCACCGACGGGTCCTGCCCCAGCGCGGCCAGCTCCTGGCGCACGCGGTCGGCGTAGCCGGCGGCGGCGCGGGCGTACACGTCGGGGTGCAGCGCCACCGAGTCCTGCTCCAGCTCCGCCAGCCGGTACTCGATGCGCAGCCGCACCCGGCCGGAGAGGCGCATCTCGCGCGTGCGTCCCGGGTTGGCGGCCAGCTGGTCGAGGGTGGAGTCGCTCACCGGCGCGCCGTCGGCCCGCAGCACCAGCCGGGCCAGCTCCATCACGTCCTCGTTGCGCATCCGGATGCACCCGTGCGACGCCGGACGGCCCAGGCTGCGCTCGTTGCGCGCGGGCGTGCCGTGCACGTAGTAGTCGCGGAACAGGTGCATCTTCACCCGCCCCATGGGGTTGTTCCACCCCGGCGCGGCCGGCTTCTCGTCGCGCGCCCAGTCGCTCTCGGGCGGCGTCCACGACGGGTTCCACACCAGCCGCTGGATCCCCGCCTGGCCCGTGGGGGTGGCGTAGCGCGGCAGCCCCACCGACACGGGGTAGCTGCGGACGCGCTCGCCGCCCTGCAGCACGTCCAGCCGCCCGGCGGGAATGTTGACCACGATCTCCATGGGCGCCTGCGTCTGCGCCCGCGCGGGGGCGGCGGCGGCGGTGGAGAGGGCAAGCAGCGCGGGTGCCACCTGACGGATCGAGATCATTCTTCGCTATCGGTTCGATGTTGCGGACCGCGTTTGGCCGGGACCTGCCCGGGACCGCTTCGTCCGCTGCGCTGCGGAATCACATCCGCCGGCGTGGCCCGAGAGTACGAGGGGTGGCGGCAACGTGTTTCACCGTCTGCGTTTCCGCGCCCCGGGCATCCCTGCCTCGTAAGGGGGAATATGTGCGTGGATCGTGCCGCACACATGGTGCGGATGACCCGGGGCAGGTGACCCGATCCGTCGGACAAACGGAAACGGCCCGGGAGAGCGGCGTGCTCTCCCGGACCGTTCATCATCCGTCGGCGTGGATCAGCGGCTGGATCCGGAGCCGGACTTGGACTTCTCGCCCGACTTGCCCTTCTCGCCGCCGCCGGACGACTCGCCGTCGTCCCCATCATCCGATCCTCCCGATCCTCCCGATCCTCCCGATCCTCCTGATCCTCCCGATCCGCCGGCGACCACGCGGATGGGGATGGGGTTGGGGATGGCGACCTCCACCCGCTCGCGGCGGTTGTCGCGCACCTGCTGGAAGAACGACTCGTCCCGCGACGCGCCGCCGGCCTCCATCACCATCCGCGCCAGCCGCACCGCCACGTCGTTGGCGATGCGGATGGAGCCGTGCGACTCGGCCTTGCCCAGCGACTCGGGCTCGTTGGTGCCATGGATGCTGCGCGGCGCGTCGTACACCAGCTGCGCGCGGCCCAGCGGGTTGTCGGCCGCGCCCGGCTCCTTGACCTCTTCGTCCTTTGCCCAGCTCTCGTCCGTGGGCGGCGTCCAGCGCGGGTTGAAGATCACCTGGCCAATGGTCCACTCGCCGGTGCGCGTGGGCCACTCGCTGGTGCCCACCGCCACCGGGTGCGTGGCGATGCGCTGGTCGTTGCGGTACACGTACAGCTCGCGCTCGGCGACGTTCACCTCCAGCCGCAGGTCCGGCGGCGGAAGCGCCGGGGCGGGCGCGGGCTGCGCCTGCTGCGAATCCACCTGCACCGTCTGCGCGGGCGCGGTCTGCGCCGACCCGCCGTCCGCCGGCTCTCCGCCCTCGTCGTTCCCGCCGCACGCGCCCAGTGCCAGCATGGCCGCGGCGAGCGCCGTCCCCATCAGTCCTCTCATCCTCGTCTCCCGTTAGGATTGTGGGGGGCGCGCCAAGCAAGGTGCGTGCGCGCGCGGTGGTGGTGGCCGCACCCTTGCGAACAGGAGCGGCTCCCATTCACGCGCGGCGAGACACCATGATCTGCATTCTGCACGGCTACCTGCTCGAAGGCTCGGGAAGCAACCTGTGGACGCGCTCCATCGTGGAGTCGCTGTGCCGCGAGGGGCACAACGTGCACCTGATGGCGCAGGAGAACCACCCCGAGGTCTACGACTTCATCACCGAGGCCCGCCGGTACCACGAAGACGGCACCGTGGAGACGTTCTATCGCCGCGAGGGCGTGCACCCCGGCTGCTGCGTGCTGCACAAGCCCGACCTGGGCGAAACGCTCCCCGTGTACGTGTGGGACCGCTACGAGGAGTTTCCCCGCGTGGTGCCCATGGTGGACCTGTCGGACGAGGAGGTCGAGGCGTACGTGGCGCGCAACGAGCGGGCGCTGCGGCGGATCGTGGAGGAGAACGGCATCACGGCCATGCACGCCAACCACGCGGTGCTGATGTCCGTCGTCGCGCAGCGGGTGAGCCGCGCGACGGGGGTGCCGTACGTGGTGATGCCGCACGGCAGCGCGCTGGAGTTCGCCGTCAAGCGCCAGGAGCGCTTCCTGCGCCTGGCGGAGAGCGCGTTCACCGACGCGCGCCGCGTGTTCGTGATCGGCGACGAGATGGCCGAGCGGGTGCGCGGCATCCTGGGCGCGGTGCCGGGGCTGGAGCAGAAGTTCTCCGGCCTGCACCTGGGGGTGGACACCAGCCAGTTCGAGCCCGTGGAGCGCGCGGACCGCCGCGCCACCATCGCGCGGATGGGAGAAACGCTGGAGGGGGTGGAGCGCGGCCGGACGGCGGCGCAGTCCGAGGCGCTGCGCAACAAGCTGCGCGGCGACCTGCAGCCGGGGGAGATGGCCGCCCTGTTCGCCGCGGCGGGGGCGGAGTACGTGGCCAAGGCGCCGGACGCGGACGCGGAGGCAAAGCTGGACGCGGTGCGGTGGGAGAGCGACCCCACCCTGCTGTTCGTGGGCCGCCTCATCTCCAGCAAGGGGATCCAGAGCGTGGTGGCCGCGCTGCCGCTGATCCTGCAGGCGCGGCCGGACCTGCGCCTGCTGGTGGTGGGGCACGGCCCCCTGCGCGAGCCGCTGGAGGCGCTGCTGTGGGCGCTGGAGCACGGCGAGCGCGCGATGGTGGAGCACATCGTGGCGCGCGGCCGCGAGCTGGAGGGCTCGCCCGAGGGCGAGAGCGAGGGGGCGGAGCTCACGCAGGTGGCGCGCTTCCTGGAGCAGCTGCGGGCCGCCGGCGAGCTGGACGCGTACTACGCCGCGGCGCAGGCGCACGTGCGGCCGGACCGGGTGGTGTTCACGGGATACCTGACGCACCGCGAGCTGCGCTACCTGTTTCCCTGCTGCGACGTGGCCGTCTTTCCCTCGGTGGTCAAGGAGGCGGGGCCGCTGGTGTTCCTGGAGGCGCTGGCGTCGGGCGCGTTTCCGCTGGGCACCTACTTCGCGGGGATGAAGGCCAGCATCGACTCCGTGGCCGCCGCGCTCCCCCCGGGCGACGCGGACGCCATGAAGCTGTCGCCGGACCCCGGGCAGACCGTGGCCGACATCGCCAGCCACGTTCCCGCCGCGCTGGTGGTGGGCGAGCGGCACAAGGACGCGCTGTACCGCGTGGCCCGCGACCGCTACGACTGGCGCAGCGTGGCCCGCAAGCTCCACGAGGAGCTGAGCGCGCTCTGATCGTTTGTCATGCCCGGTCCGACAAACCTGTCATTCTGAGGGAGGCGCCGCGCAGGATTCTCTTTACGCTCAAGAGCATGGCGCCGACCGAAGAATCTTTGTCGGGAACGGCAGGATCTGTCCGTCACGGTGTGTTCCCGGGCTCTGCCCGGGCGAGGGTTCCGCGCGAGGGGAGGGAGATTCTTCGGTCACGCCACTGGCTCCGCGGCTTTCCCGCGAGTTTGGGGTGGGCGCTTCCTCAGAATGACAGGTGTTTCCGCGATTTGGGATGGGGATGAGTACCAGATCCGAAGAATCTGCAGGCCCTGCGGGTTCCCGGGCGATGCCCGGGAGAGGGTTCCGCGCGAGGGGAGGGAGATTCTTCGGTCACGCCACTGGCTCCGCGGCTTTCCCGAGAGCCCGGGGTGGGCGCTTCCTCAGAATGACAGGTGTTTCCGCGGATTTGGGATGGGGATGAGTGCCAGGTCCGAAGAATCTGCAGGCCCTGCGGGTTCCCGGGCGA
This sequence comes from Longimicrobium sp., assembly GCF_036399255.1. Classification (GTDB taxonomy): domain Bacteria; phylum Gemmatimonadota; class Gemmatimonadetes; order Longimicrobiales; family Longimicrobiaceae; genus Longimicrobium. The sequence continues at coordinate 190,877 of NZ_DASWNM010000026.1, read as the reverse complement.
TGCCCGGGAGAGGGTTCCGCGCGAGGGGAGGGAGCTTCTTCGGTCGCGCCAACGGGCTCCGCGGTCTTCCCGAGAGCCCGGGGTGGGCGCTTCCTCGGAATGACAGGCGTTTCCCCGGGTTCGGTACCTGACGAGAAAGCAGCGGGCGTCCTCCAGATCCGGAGGACGCCCGCTGTTTCGTGAAAAGGAGAGCGGCCGCTACTGGGCCCAGGTGTGCCCGCCGGTGACGATCACGGGGGACTGGCTGTCGTCTGTGTTGCCGTTGCCCAGCTGGCCCTGGTCGTTGTCGCCCCAGCAGCGCGCCACGCCGTCCTGGTTCACGCCGCAGGTGTGGAAGTCGCCGTTGTCGATGGACACCCACAGCTGCCCGCCCGACACCACGGTGGGAACGTTGCTGGGCGTGTTGGTGCCGTTGCCGATCTCGCCCGTGCTGTTGAATCCCCAGCAGTACGCCGCCCCGCCGGTGGTGATGCCGCACGAGGTCTCGCTCCCCGCGCTCACGCGGGCCCACTCCAGCCCGCCCTCCACCGCGTCCGGCACGTCCGACGACCCCGCCGCGCCGTTGCCCAGCTGCCCGGCGGAATCGCTGCCCCAGCACATCGCCACGTCGAGCGAGGTCACGCCGCACGCGTAGTCGTCGCCCACGCTGAGAGAGCGCCACGAGTGGCTGCCGGCCACCAGCACCGGCCGGGCGGTCGACGCCCCCACGCCCCGGCCCAGCTCGCCGGCGGAATCGTCGCCCCAGCAGTACGCCGCGCCGCCCAGGGTGACGCCGCAGCTGTGGTCCCCGCCGGCATCCACCGTGGCCCACCGCCGCCCGCCCGTCACCACCACCGGCGTGCCCACCGAGGTGGAGTCGCCCGCGCCCCGCTGCCCGGCGCTGCCGTCGCCCCAGCAGAACGCCTCGTTGGTGGCGGTGACGCCGCAGGTGTGGCCGGCGCCCGCGTCCAGCTGGTTCCACGTCCGCCCCCCCGCCACCGCCACGGGGACGGAGCTGTCGTCCTCGCCGCCGTAGCCCAGCTGCCCGGTCTGGTTGTCGCCCCAGCAGTACGCCGCGTTGTCGGTGGTGATGCCGCAGGTGTGGTAGCGGCCGGCGGTCAGCGTGCGCCAGCTGTGGCCGCCGCTTACCGGCTGCGGAACGCTGTCGAGGCCGCCGGCCCGTCCCAGCTGCCCGTCGTCGTTGGTTCCCCAGCAGTACGCCTGCCCGCCGCTGGTGAGCGCGCACGAATGAAAGCCGCCCACCGCCAGCGTCCGCGGGTCCAGGTCGATGCGGGCCAGCGCCTGCTCGTCCGGCACGGGTGCGGATACGTAGACGCCAAAGCGGAACTCCGTCACGTCGCCGGGCACCGAGAACCGCCACTCGTGCGCGGTGCTGGTCTGCTCGGTGGCCAGCCGCTGCACGTAGCGAAAGAAGGGCTGCTGCGCGCCCAGGAACACGGCGTTGCCGTCCTCGTTCACCACCTCCACCGTTCCCCCGCCCTGCGTGGGCACCGGTCCCTCGGCAAAGAACACCTTGATGCCGTCCGGGTCCGCCGTGGTGCCGTCCTCCGTGCCGATGGGCTGGCCCAGCAGGTTCTGCACGGTCACGAAGGTGCTGAAGATGTCGGTGCCGGCGTCGTAGGTGGTGCCGGAGTTGGCCAGCCGCACGTAGATGCCCTGCCCGCCCAGGATCAGGTCGGCGCGCACGCCGCTGCTGGCGGCCGTGCCCGGCTGGCACCGCACCGACTGCGTGCGCACGCTGGCCACGCACTCCAGCCGGGTAAGCGCCACGGGCCCTTCGATCGGCGCCGGCGTCAGCACGCTGTCGTCGGCGCAGGCGGCCAGCAGCGTGAGGGCGGCGGCGCCCAGCAGGCGGGACGGAGGCGTGGCTCGGCGCATGGGGCTCTCCGGAAGGGTGGACGCCGCAAGGGACGCGCGGCGGGGACCGGACGGACCGCATATGTAGTGCCGGAAACGTGTGCCGTCAACGGAATCGTGACACGCCGCTGCACCTTTTCGGGCTTTGCGGTGTAGAGCCATGCACAACCTGACGATCCGGCCCGGGAGCGCTCCCCGGCCGGATCGCGTTTCTTTTCTGCCGGAGCGCATGCGCGGCGGGCCGCCTGGCGCGCCGCGGGAAGGGCTGGATGATGACGCTGGAACTGATGTTCGGATCGGCCTGGGGGCCGCTGCTGATTTTTGCGCTGCGCATCGTGGACGTGGGGCTGGCGACGGTGCGCATGCTGCTTTCCGTGCGCGGATACAAGCGGCTGGTGCCGCTGATCGGGTTCTTCGAGGTGCTGGTGTGGATTACCGCGGTGGGCAACGCGGTCAAGTTCCTGGATTCGCCGCCGCACCTGCTGGGGTACGCGGCGGGCTTCGCGGCGGGTGCCGCGGTGGGGCTGTGGATCGAGGAAAAGCTGGCGCTGGGCGTCTCGGCGCTGCGGGTGATGTCGGCGCACGGCGGGGTCGAGATCGCCAGCGCGCTGCGGGAGCGGGGCTTTGGCGTGACGGAGTTTCCCGCGTACGGCAAGGACGGGCGGATGGAGGTGGTCTACGCGGTGCTCCGCCGCCGCCACCTGCCGCTGGCCCTGGCGCAGGTGAACGCCTGGGATCCCGACGCCTTCGTCACGGTCGAGGAGCCGCGCACCATCCACCGCGGCTGGATGTTCGACTACCGGCGCAAGTAGTCCACGCGGGGCCGGTGGAGCGGGACGCGGGGGCGCGCCGGGCACGGGTCCGGCGCGCCCTTCGTGCGCCACGGTAGAACTTTTCGGGCGGCGTACGTATCTTTCATGGCAAGGGCCGGCATCCCCCGCCGCGCCCGTACCCTCGAATTCCCCCTGCCGTGAGCGTTTCCATGCGCAAGCTCCTTCTCATCCCCCTTCTCGTGAGCGCCGGTGCCTGTGGCGGCGACGGCGGCACCGGCAGCAACGGCGGCGGCACGCTGACCGCGGCCGAAGCGGCCGAGCTCAACCGCGCCGTGTTCGGCATGGCGGCCGCGCTGGCCAGCTCGGGCGGCGGCTTCGGCGCTTCGCTCAACACGGCGCCGGGGCCGGTGACGGCGGAGAACAGCATCACCATCCCCTTCGAGGAAACGCAGCCCTGCACCCCCAGCGGCTCCGTCGACGTGGAAGGGACGGCGACGGTGAGCTTCGACAACCTGGGCCAGAACACCACCATCCAGGCCGACGTCTCCGCCGCGCCGGACCGGTGCGCGCACCGCATGGAGGATGGCCGCATCATCACCATGACGGGCGACCCCGACATCGACGTGGAGATGGACGCCACGGCCGGGCCCGGCGGCCTGTCCGCGCTGCGGGTGACGGAGACGGGCGCGTTCACCTGGGCGCGCGGCGACGTGTCGGGCCGCTGCACGCTGGACGTGACGGCCCAGCTGAACGCGGCCACGCAGAGGGTGGCCGTCGCCGGCACCTTCTGCGGCTTTCCGGTTTCAGGGACGTTCCCGATCGAGGATTGATCCCCCGGGTCCATCCGCACGCATCGCCCCGTCCGGCCACGCCGGGCGGGGCGCCGTCTTTCATCCACCGATCCCTCCCGGTCGTTCGCGGAGAGGCATCGACCGACGCCGGCCATCCATCCCCCGCCCGCTTTTTGCGAAGGGGACGGCGGCCGTATCCACCTGTGCGTAGACCTTTCGATCCTGTGAGCGGACGATGAAGCGAAGCCTCCTGCTTGCCTGCGCCGCGCTGGTGGCGGGCTGCGCCTCCGGGGCCGACGTGGCGGACGATGCGGATGCGTCCCCCGACTCCGCCGTGGTCGAGGCGCTGGAAGGCATGGCGCCGGGGGAGAACGTGGAAGGCAAGCAGACCACACCGTGACTGCCGTGGCCGCGCCCTTCCTGACGGCGCAGTGGCGCTGGCTGGCCATGCTGAACTACGAGGTGGATGCCGCCCTGCTGCGCCCGCTGGTCCCCGCCGGGACGGAGCTGGACGCGTGGGGCGGCGTGACGTACGCCAGCGTGGTGGGATTCATGTTCCTGGACACGCGCGTGCTGGGCATTCCCATCCCCTTTCACCGCGACTTCGAGGAGCTGAACCTGCGCTTCTACGTGCGGCGGAGGGGGCCGGAGGGGTGGCGGCGCGGCGTGGTGTTCGTAAAGGAGATCGTGCCGCGGTTCGCCATCGCGGCGGTGGCGCGCGTGCTGTACGGCGAGAACTACGTCGCCCTCCCCATGCGCCACCGGCTGGACGTGTCGGCGGAGTCCGGCGGGACGGTGGAGTACGGATGGCGCACGGGCGGGCGGTGGTGCGCCGTGCGGGCGGCGGTGCGCGGGCCGGCGGGGCCGCTGGCGGAGGGCTCGGAGGAGGAGTTCATCACCGAGCACTACTGGGGCTACGCCCGCTAGCGCGACGGCGGCACCGTGGAGTACCAGGTGGAGCACCCGCGCTGGAGGGTGTGGCGCGCGGAATCCGCCGTGCTGGAGTGCGACGTGGCGGCGCTGTACGGGCCCGCCTTCGCGGAGCCCCTCTCCGCCCCTCCCCGCTCCGCGCTGGTCGCCGACGGCTCCGCGATCATCGTGCGGAAGGGCCGGCGGCTGGCCTGATCCACGCGCTGAGCCTGCTTCGCCGTGGAAGCGCGCTCTTGGGGCCAGCGACGCTCGCCGCACCCCGATAGACGAAGACGGGACCGTCATTCCGAGGCCCGCCCACACTGCAGTAGGACGATCGCGGTGCAGGTTGCAGGGCCGAGGAATCTACTGTCGGCTCGCGCGAGGCCGGACGCGGCAGCCCGCACAATCGCCGCGGCGGCGAAACCGCCAGACAGGGCCAGTTCGGGGCATCGCAGCAGGCCACGCGAAAACGGAAAGTAGATTCCTCGGTCGCGCACCGGGTTCTGTGGGTTGGATAAGGTGCCGGGCGGGCGCTCCCTCGGAATGACAGACCAGGGTGGGGTCCGGGGTTTTCCATTCCGGGAGCGCACCACGCGTAACCCGATTCCACACAACCGCCCGCGCGCGATCGAAGGATCTACTCTGCTCCGCCGCGGGGCCAGCTTATGACGTGGAGCCGGCCCCGCGGTTCTGCTGGCGAGGTCCTTCGGTCGGCGCCCGGACTCCCGTGGTACGGAAGAATCCAGCGCGGCGCCTCCCTCAGGAAGTCAATCTCGCCTGCAATCGAAAGGCGCCTGCCTGCGCCTCACCGCCCGAGCGTATACGCACCCAGCAGGCTGCGGCAGGCCAGGGCGCCGCCCTCGCCCGCGGCGCCGACCTCCGCGAACGAGCCCTCACCGCGGGCGGTGGCGTGCAGGGTAAGCTGCACCGAGATCAGCGCCGGCTCGCCCGCCGTGAACGGCACCGTGCGGATGCCGGGGCCGGACGGGACGTGCTCCCAGTTCATCCCCACGCACTCGCTTACGTTCGTCCCGCCGCGCTCCCACAGGGTGCCCGCGGCGCCGGGCGGGTCCGGCCGCGCGGGCACCTTCCACACGCCCTGCCAGTGGTGCAGGGTAAAGCGGATGGCGGCGCGTGCCTCCTTCGACGTCCAGAAGTCGTGCGCCGCCTGGACGATGTAGAGCCCCGAAAACGTGACCACCGGGCGGAAGGTGTACCACCCGGAGACGGCGGGCGTCCAGGGAAAGTGCCAGAAGTCCGTATGGCACGCCTGCTCCGTCCCGCTGCCGAACCACCCCGTCCCCGTTCCCCGCGCCGAGGCCGACCGGCGCAGCACGTGGTCGCTTTCCAGCCGGATGGGGTGGGGACACCGCCCGTGCTCGGAGCCGGCGATCCACTCGCGGTCGTCGCCCCGTCCCAGGGCGTCGAACTGCCGCGCGGGGGGCACGGTGGCCTGGCGCAGCGCCATCCGCGCGGCCGCGTCCTCGCTGGCCAGCGTGCGGTGGAACGCGGCGATCCCGGCCACGTCCATCCCCAGCGTGCGGTAGTGCATCTCGGCCCGGGCGGCCTTGGACAGCGCCGCCGCCTGCGCCTGGTTGTGCGCGGCCTCCGCCTCGGCCTGCTGCAGCATGGCAAGGGCGCGCAGCTCCGCGTCCAGCCCCCGCAGCCAGCGGTCCGGCGGGGGCGCGGCGTGCGCCCTCGGTCTTCTCTCCAGCGTCGACATCATCTAGAACCTCAACGGTCACGGGTCTCGCGGACCGGTATCTTTCATCGTCCCCGGCGTACGCGCGGGGACGGCTGGGGCGCGGCGTATACGAAACGCCGGCCCGTTTCGACGGGTCGGCGTGGTGCCGCGGCCGGCTCGCGGTTCGGAAATGCGCGGCCGGACGGACGCGGGACAGGGCACCCCGCGTGCCGCACGCGCCGTCGCGGCCCGGCGGAGTGGGAGGCGCGGCTAACCCCCCGTAAATCGAGTGTTTGGATGACGATGCGGCGCACCGGGAACTATTTCCGCTGCTACGCGGATCGGGGCGCAACTGGTACAACGGGGGCGGAGGAGGGACAGCGGGCGGATGGGACGCGAACGGGAAATGGTTGCGGTGGACGGACGTACGCGGCATACCTTTCACACGTCAGCGCGGGTTCACACCAGACGGAGCAACGCCGTGATCAACGATTTTCGCACTTTCATCTCCCGGGGCAACGTGCTGGACCTGGCCGTGGGCATCATCATCGGCGCGGCGTTCGCCACGGTGGTCAAGTCGTTCGTGGACGACATCCTGATGCCCCCCATCGGCATGGCGACGGGCGGCGTGAACTTCAGCGAGATGTACCTGAACCTGGGCCGCGGCGACTTTGCCTCGCGCGCGGCGGCGGTGGAGGCGGGGGCGCCCATCGTGAGCTACGGGCTGTTCATCAACAACGTCATCACCTTTCTGATCACCGCCTTTGCCGTGTTCCTGCTGGTGCGCTCGTACACGCGCCTGCGCGCGCTGAACGCCGCGCCGCCGCCCGCGCCCATGGAAAAGGACTGCCCCTTCTGCCGCTCGCGCATTCACCTGGCCGCCCTGCGCTGCCCCGCCTGCACCTCCGAGCTCACCGCGGCGACCTGAAAGAGAAGGCCTCACACAGAGTCAGCAGAGTCAACAGAGGAGCTTGCACTCCGTTGACTCTGCTGACTCTGTGTGAGGCCAAATCTTTTTCGGTGGATGCGGATCAGCGCACGTCCGCGTCGAAGGCACCGGTGAGCACGCGGCCCTCGCGCTTTATCTGCACCCAGATGCGGTAGCGTCCCGGCCTGGGAAACTCGTACGGAAACGAGACCACGCCCGGCTGCGCGCCCGCCGCGTGCATCGCGTGGTCCACCGGCGCGCGGATCACCAGCGTCCCGTCCGCCGTGCGCGTGGTGTCGCCGCGCTCGCGTTGCGCGAACAGCTGCTGCGCCACGGCGCTCACGCTGCCGGCCGGGTGCAGGTGCACGAACACCGAACCGTCGTCGCGCGACACGGCGGCGTGGCTCAGCATTCCCATGTACGGCTGCAGCGCGGCGGGCGCGCCGGCCGGGTCCGCCACGCGAAAGCGCAGCGTGGTCTCGCGCCCGGCGGCCAGCTGCGCATCCCGCTCCCACGTCATCGTCGATCCGTCCTCCAGACGCGCCGTCCGTCCCGCCTCGCCGCCGCCCACCCGCCACGAGTCGTCCGCATCCTTCGCGATCACCGCGCCGGCCCGCGCCGCGGCGGGGACCGCCACCTTCTGCACGAAGGTCTGCGGAAACCCGCTCTCGTGCACCACGTCCGCGTACACCCGGTACGTCCCCGCGGGAAGCTCCGCCGGCACGGTCAGCTGAAAGCGGGCGGAGTCCGCGCGGACGGGATGCACGTGCGCAAACGCGTCCAGCGCCGGCTCGCGCACCAGGAACATGTGCATCAGCTTGCCGTGGTCCGGCATCAGCGGCGAGAAGCGCGTCCAGGTGCTGTCCGTGACCGCCAGCGTCAGCACCCGCTCGCCATCCACCGCCGCCACCGACGCCTCCGTCTCCGGCGCGGAGTACAGGTTGTTTGCGTAGGCGCGGTCCTCCGCGTCCCACCAGCGGCTGCCGCCCAGCAGCGCCAGCGCCAGCACGGGGACGGCGACCGCGCGCGCGATCCACGAGCGGCGGCGGCGGCCCGCGTCGGGCACCTCGCCCGGCGGCAGCACCGACTCGCGCACCGCCGCGCCCACGATGGTCAGCGCGCCGACGAAGAGAAAGACGCCCAGGCCGGCCAGGCCGAACGCCATTCCGCGCTTCATCCCCAGCGTCTGCGTGGCCACGGCGGGGACGGGGACGATGACCGTGCCCGCGCCGGCCGCGCCCTCCACCGCCACGTGCACGCTGTACGAGCCGAAGTCCATGAACCACAGCTCCGCGCTCCACAGCCGCGGCTCGCCGGCCACGGGACGCGCCTCGTCCGCGCGCGGCGCGCCCTGCGTTCCCAGGTCCCAGCGGACGGGGCGCACCGTCACCCGCCGCACCTGGCCCTGCGGAACGCGGACGGAGATCTCCGCCAGCCCGGGAATCACCCCCGGCGGCCGCACCACCACGCGCACGGGATACGGCCCGGCGGCTCCCTCGTAGAACACGTTGGGGCTTCCCACGTGCGCCGCCAGCAGCGCCATCGCCGCAACGGCGCCCAGGGTGGCGGCCAGGCGCCGGGCCAGGCGCGGGATGACGATGCTCATCGCTTCACCCTCGCCATGAAGTTCCCCCATCCCAGCCCCACGCGCGCGGAAAGGATCGCCAGCACCGCCGCGATCCCCAGCCCGCGCACGACCGCCATTCCCGACGCCGCGCTCCAGAACTCGCCGCGCGAAAGGATCCCCTCGCCGATCATGTACGGACGCAGGTGCTGGCTCAGGATCGTCTCGCGCGTCGCCAGCCAGTTCAGCACGTTCGCGAACGGCCACTGGGCGATGAAGAACGCCGCCACGAACGCCGCGCCCAGCACGCCGGCCAGCATCCATCCCTTCTTGCGACTGCCCCAGCGCCGCAGCGCCAGGTCCAGCGCCAGCGCGGGGACAATGAGGAGCAGCGGGAACTGCGGCGGCATCATCCGGTCGATGTCGTAGCGCACCGGCGCCAGCCGCGGCTCCGCGGGAAAGAGGGGGAGGATGAAGGTGAGCGCCAGCAGCACGCCCGTGTACGAGGCGGCGGCCGCCGTCGCCGGCCAGCGCAGCCGCCCCGCCACCGCCGGCGCCACCAGCACCAGCGGGATGGCGCCCGCGACCACCTGGTAGAACAGCATGCCGTGCTGGGCCCAGCGCCAGGTGTACTCGCTGATCATCGTCCCCAGGTTCAGCAGCACCAGCCCGGCCGCGTACGCGTACATCCAGCGAAAGACGCGCGCGTCGCCATGGCGGTTCTGCAGCGCCAGCACCATCAGCATGGCGCCCATCTGGATGGCCAGAATTCCCAGCGCCAGCACCGCGTGCGGCGGGCTCAGGATCTTTACGTCGAGCCCATAGGCGTTGTGCCACCAGTCGTCGAACGGCGCCGACGTAAGCATGGCGATGGCGCCCCAGATGCACACCCACGCGCCCAGCGAGCCGTGGAAGTACTTCCAGAAGCTCACCGTCCCGGCCTTGTCCTCCGCTGTCCCCGCGAAGCTGGTGTGCAGCACGTGCCATCCGCACGCCACGCCGCTCACCACGCCGCCCAGGTACATGGCCATGTGCGGATACGACCAGAACGTGTCGCGCCCGATGCTCTGGTGCCACGAGATGTCCCACAGCACGCCGATGATGACGCTGGTGGACGCGAACAGCACCGCGTACACGTGCCAGGGCACGGACGCGGCGGCCCACGCATCCGCCCGTGCGGGCGCGCGTGGGGGGGCGTGGAGGGTGGCGGTGGTCTGCATGAAGTCCGGGGATGCTGCGGGAGGGTTCGGAAAAGACGCGGAGCGGATGGCGCACCGCGGAACACGCGGACGGCGGGGTTCCGACGTTGGACGTGGGAGAGCCCGAAAATGTTCGTGCTCGCGTGTGCCGCTGTGTACGCCCCTGCGGTGCGGATGTTTCCCCCGCAGGCGCTGGAGGTGAAAACGCGGGACCGGCTCCTCCGCCGGTCCCGCGATGATTCACTGTCTCGGCCGATCCGCTCAGCCCTTGTTCTCCTCGGGCGGCGGATCGGGAATCTCGTCCCGCTTCACGGTGGGCTCTTCACCCGGAAGGGGCAGTGGAGCGAACGGGTCGCTCACGTCGGGAATGGTCGATACGTACATGGGTTTTGTTTCCTCGATGTATGGATGCAATCCGACGCGGAGCGCGCGGATGCCTGGTCGCTTTCCGCCGTGCGTCAGTTGTTTTCCTCGGGCGGCGGATCCGGGATCTCGTTGCGCTTCACGCCGGGATCTTCGCCCGGAAGGGGCAGCGGAGCGAACGGGTCGCTCACGTTGGGAATGTCGGTCAGGTACATGTAGGTCCGTTGTGTTTTGTCGATTGTGAGATGCCGCCGGACACATCACGTTCCGCATGCCCGGCTGCACCACGGCCAAGGCAACGGATATGCCGGATTCCCGAGCGATGGACGAACCTGGGATGGCGATGTACAAACTATTGTGCATCTTTATCTTACCAGAGATTGTACGTAACGAGGCGTGAGGGCGGATCGGAAGGAATGAACCAGAGGATGGGACACGAGGTCGGCGGCAGTCGTGGAGGCGCCGCCTCACCGGGAATGCTGGCGCCGTTGTCAAGAACTGGCGCAGGATCAGCCCGCGCCGCAGGCAGAAAGCACCGAGGCCGGCCCCGGAGCGTGTCCGGGGCCGGCCTCTTCGTCATCGTCCTTCATCCCGCCGGGGTCTGGCGATCCCCGATCAGAAGGCGAGCGTCGCCACCAGGGGGCAGCCCAGGGTGCCCGGGGCCGGCGTGGTCACCGTCTGCTGCGCGGTGCCCGACCGAAGGAGCACCTGCGACGCCGCACGCACCTGCAGCTGCACGATGCCGTTGCCGTTCGTCCATCCGCCCGTGCCCCCCGCGTAGCTGATGCCCGCGGCGTTCACGAACTCGTTGGCGCGCGGCGTGACCATGTTCGAAAACAGCACCTGCACCGAGATGCACTCCGGGGGGAACCGCACGTCCACGTTGCGTTGCGGCGCCAGCGTGGAAACCGTGGTGTTCTGCGTGGTGGGCGTGACCGTTACCTGTCCCTCTTCCACCCAGATTCCTTGCAACGCGTCGAAGCGCCACAGCGGCCGGGTGCCCGGGGCGGTGCCGCCGCTCGCCGGGAACTGGAGGGCGGCCTGCTGCCCGGGCGACAGGTCCAGCCGCTGCCCCTGCGGGTTGCGCACGTCCACGCTCAGCATGCCGAACGACTCGATCTGTACGATGTTGTTTGCGAAGGTGCGGCCCGTAAAGTCGCCCGGCGCGGTGCTGAACTGCACCGGGTTGCCGGGGTCGATGTAGGTGGCGCGCACCGTCACCGGCGTGGCCGGCGAGACCGGGAAGGCGTTGGCGGGGATGACGACCTGCCCGCCGCCCGCGATGGGCACGGTGCCGCCCGCGCCCGCGGAAAACACCACCGGCGGCGCCAGCGGCTGAATGCGGATGGGCCGCGTGAGCAGCACGCCCGAGCGCACCTCGTAGATCGCCGTGGTGCCGTCGTATCCCGGCGCGTTCACCGACACCGCCAGGCGCGACGTGGCGGGCAGCCCCGCCAGAAGGAACGAGCCGGAGGTGCTGGTGGTGGTCTGCGCGCCGCCGGGCGTGCTCACCAGCGCGCCGGCCACCGGCTGCCCCTGCAGGTTCACCACCGTGCCCCCGATGTCGCCGGCGCTGGCCACGTTGGCCGCGGGTTCGAACTCCGGGCTGGCCACCTGCTCGCAGGCGGCCGCGCCGCCCAGCAGCAGCGCCCCCAGCGCGAGCATCCGCGCCGCGCTCCGCTGACTGTCACGTCTCCAACTGATCTTCATGGGTCCCCCGAGGAGTGGGATGTGAAGGGTGGATCGTACGGCCAGAGGGGCGGCCGCCGACCCGGAAGAAGCTACGTCTGTATAGGTGAATACAGGCGCTAAACGAGTATAGCGCCTAGCCTTCGAATGCACAATAAGCGTCTCTAAATGCGCGCGATCTGTGCGCCGTCGAGTTCTTCCATGCCCCGATGTCATCGGTGGATGGGGCCTCCCGCCGCAGAAGGAAACGTCAAAAACCGCCGCCTGGCCGTGTAGCCGGGCGGCGTTCTCGGGTCATTCCTATGTTCGCCGCCTGGGGTGCGTGCTACACGAGACGAGGCCGGCCCCGGAGCGTGTCCGGAGCCGGCCTCGGCGTCATGGGCGGTGCGTCGGCGCGCGGGCTAGATGTGCAGCGCGTGGCCGAGGGCGGCGAGCGCGGCTTCGGCCACGGCTTCGGAGCGGGTGGGGTGCGGTGATAACTAGGAATTATGAGTCGCTCCCGCGGTAAGCCTCCGCCGTTTCGCGACCCTACGCTCCACTTCGTGAACCGCTTCGAGGAAAAGCGGTCCGTTCAGGACTTCTGTTCCGAACGGATCGGTACAAGCAAGCGCTGCCTCGTGCTCTCTACCAAGCGGGACGTCGGTGTTACGTTCTTCCTGCGACACCTGGAGCACGAAACACAGAGGGTGAACCCCAAAACGTTCGCGGTATACGTTGACTGCGGGTCAAGCGATCCAGAAGTGATCTTCCGGAAGTTCTTTGACAGGCTGGAGGACAGAAAACTGCTGCGCTGGAAGGCGCTCAGCATTCTGCGCGAACTGGGCGACGGGCTGATGCGGATCATCGCGCTCGTACTGTCTGCAACCTGGGGACCCTCCATTGGTCCCACTCTTGGAGCGATCGTGCCCAAAGTGGCGACTACCGCATATGCATCGACACCGTCGGAACGCTTTGCACGGCTCATCCGGTCAAAGCGCTGGAAGCGCCCGGTGCTGTTTCTGGTAGACAACGCGCAGGAGATCAAGCCTCAGTCACTCAACATCCTGAACACGGTCTACTCTGAACGATACGAGCACGTCCGCTTCGTGCTGTCGTTCGTCGCCGGCAGTGAAAATCGGGTGGCGCTCGATGCGTTTGATCAGCGCCTACGGTCGTACGGGCTTGGCGTCGATACGATGGACTTTCCCGCGCCCGACGAGAAGTTCGTCTCTCAGATCGCGTCCGCGCTCCGTGTGCCACTGCCGGATGCGGAATCCGGGCAGTTGCTTCGCGTCACGGAAGGGAGCATCAGCCGCATCATTGCGGTGCTGCGCCGCGAGGACCTTAACTCTACGCCACCCAGTGTCCTAGAGCAGGAAATTCTCCGCTACCTGCTGGTGGCGGGGCAGCCATTGCGCCGTGACGACATCCTGGGCCTGGTCCTCAAGTCCCCTCGACTGGCGGAGCCTGAACCGGCGGTGCAGAAGGCGCTAGGCGCGCTGGACCGGATGAAGCTGATCGTCATCCGCTCACACTGGCTTGGCGATGAGGTGGAGATCGCTCCCGGACAGGACCGGGCGGCGCGCCAGTCGGTGCCCGGGTTCGCCGACTTGGTTGCGGCCCAGGAACTGTACGCGCACTTCAAGACTGTTGAGGAGATCCGGAGCCCCCGGCACTCGCAGAGTGCATATGGTGCGTTGCTGTACAGGCTGGCCAAGCAGGTCGATCCGGCGTCCGTGTCCCAACGGGCTTTCGACCTGGTACGGATCAGCCTCGCACAGGCCGACTTGGCAGCCGCGGAGCATTATGTCAAGCGGGCGACGGGGGAAAGCACCCCCGCTTCCGTGCCGGACATCTACACGCTGCTGGCCTTTTACGTCTCCGTCCAGGACTTTCAGCGTGCGCTGGAAATGCTGGACGCACTCGGACCCGAGTACTGGCAGCGCGTGCGCGTGCTGCGCATCATCCATGCGATCACGCTGAACCGAGTCCGCGCCCATGCCGCCGCCGAAGGCGAGATCCAGATGCTGCTCGCGGAGCCGGAGACGACGCCGGAGGAGTTCGCGCTCCTGACCTCGTATCTCGTGTCCGGGCTGCTGCACGATGGAGAACTGGGCCGGGCGCGCGCGGTCTTCGAACGCAGCCGTCCACACCTGCGCCTTGCGCGCAACCGCGGGTACGCGCTGCGCAACTGCGCGGCCGTTTACTTCTGGGGGGATGGCCGCGATACGGCTCGTGCGACCGCCATCCTGGCGGAAGCGGCGGGAGTGTTCGAGCAGCAGCAGGACGACTTTGGACGCTACACCACGCTCAACAACCAGGGCGCGCTCACCGGCACCAGCCGTCCCGCCGCCCAGAGCGCCGCCAGTGCCCTGCCCGCGTTCCAGAAGGCGTTTGAATCGCTGGCTCAGTTCGGAACGCAGCACGTGGAAGAGGTCGGTGCCAATCTGGGCTCGGCGCTGCTGCTTACACGTCAGGTGGAAAGAGCGACCACCCACCTGACCAAGATGATCGCGATCTCTGCGTTCGATTTTCCGCGATCCATCATGGAGTCCGCACTGGCCTTTGCCGAAGTCATGTCAGGCAACGCCGAGGCCGCACGCGTGCGGATGAGGGAGGTCACCCGCCGCGTGGCGGACGTGCACCTGCCCGAAGCCGCGTACCGCGCGAACGTCAACGCGGCGGCGGTCGAGAAGGCGTGCGGCGCACGGGACAGCCGGTTCGAACACTACGTAGACGCCGCTCGACACGCGGGGTTCTGGGCCGGAACCGGCAGCCTCGACCGGATGCTGGCGGGCGCGCGCGCTTCGGCGATTACGCGCGACTCGCTTCCGGACTTCCTCAGCTATGACTACTTCCAGTACTGGTCACAGAACCCGCTCTCGTACCTCTCCGCCCCTCTGCTGCCGGAGAAGGCTGTACGCGACCACATGGCCCAATAGTGCGTCGGTGCTCGATCCGTCGCGCTCCGCCGACAGTCCGAACGGGCCCTGCTCGCCGATGTAGCAGCAGATGTTGAGTTCGAGGAAGCGCCGCTCTCCCGTGACAGGGTTAAACCGGTAATCGATGCGAAAGTAGTCGATCGGGCCAAGTGCCCTCCACAATCGGAGCACGTCCGCGGACAACCACTCCGCGTCCAGCGAGAGTTCGCGATAGCCCAAGTGGTCCGTGAGCTTGAGGTCGTGCGTAAGAATGCGCCCGGGCTGGTCGGAAACCGGCTCGAAAACTCCGAGCCGCCGGGGAGCCGAATCGCCGATTATGGGCACGGTGATGTCGATACCGTCGGTATATTCCTCGACCAGCGCATCCGTGCCCTCGTCCCACAACCACTCGATGACTCTGCGCGCACCACTCCAGTCGCTCTGACGGCTGTCCGTGGTGATCCGTTCCGATGCAGCGCCGAACCGGTCCTTGATGAAATAGGGTCCGGGAAACGGCTCCCGCTCCAGTGGCGTAGTATTTCGATGGTAGGGGACGCCTCGGGGAACCGGGATTCCGGCCGACTGTGCCAGAACCTTGGAGATGTACTTGTCTTCTGCCGCAGCCCGAACGTTCGGCGGTGCGCCAAGGTACGGAATGTTCAGGTACTCGCAGTACGCGGACACGAACACCTCAGAATTCCGGATCGGCATCCGGTTGTACAGCGAAAAGACGTAGTCTACCGCGCCACCGGCATGGACTACCGTATAAGGCTTGGATGTCGAGTCCACGCGAAACCCCAACCGCTGCAGCCGCTGAAAGGTCTTGTAGTGGTACTCGGGGTATGTTCCGTCTCCCGTGTACGGGTTCATCTGGTAGTCCGGAGCATCCGGCGCGTACGGCGCCATGAAGAGGATGCGAATGCTCTCGGGATTCTCGACGTGCAGCATGCCACGAGGGTCGCGAGCGATCGGCATGAATAATTCCTAGTTATCGGGCTTTGAACTGAGGCAGAACGGAGGAGACATTCAATATGGAGTTTCGTTTTCGTTCCGCAAGCGAGCGTCAGGTGTTGGCAACGTTCTCAGCAATGCAGCCGCCGCCGCGGGTGCTTTGCCGTTAGCACCTCGCGCTGGTTGCGGGCGTTCACGTGGGTGTAGATCTGTGTGGTCGCGATTGAACTGTGCCCCAGCAGGTGCTGGATGTGGCGGATGTCTACTCCCTCCTCCAGCAGCAGCGTAGCGACGGAGTGGCGGAGCAGGTGTGGTCGCACGGGCCCGTCGACGCCGGCTTGCGAAGCATGGTGCCGCAGCAGCGCCCGAACCGCCTGCTCTGACAGCCGGCGTCCTTGGCGATTGAGGAAGAAGTACGCTTCGCGGGGCGCAACCACGTCGCGGCAGGCGCGGTAGGTTTCCAATGCGGCGAGGATGGAGTGATCGCAGATTTGCACGACCCGCTCCCTCGCCCCTTTACCAAGGATCCGAATCCAGCCTTCGTGTAAGTCTATGTCGTCCATTCCGAGGTGGCAGACCTCCGAGACGCGTGCACCCGTGGCGAAGATGGCTTCCAGAACGGCCGTATCGCGAAGCAGGACGAATCCGTCCACCCCGGAAGGCAAGCCCGCGCTCCGTTGCGCGTAGAGATACTGGAACAGCCTCTCCACCTCCTGAAAGGGAATTGTACGGGGCACGCGCCTGGTTTCCTTGATCTTCACCTCCATCTTGCGGAAAGGGGTGACATCGATG
The DNA here is from genome assembly GCF_036399255.1 of Longimicrobium sp. GTDB lineage: Bacteria > Gemmatimonadota > Gemmatimonadetes > Longimicrobiales > Longimicrobiaceae > Longimicrobium. The sequence continues at coordinate 174,474 of NZ_DASWNM010000026.1, read as the reverse complement.
GTGCCGTCGCGCTCCAGGTAGCCGAAGAACGCCTTGAGGGTGGCCACTTTCCGCTTGACCGTCTTTTCTCTGTACGGTTCGAACAGCTGCTGGATGTAGCCACGGAGCTCCGACTTCCCCAGCAGTGAGACGTCGTCCACCGCGAGGGGCAGCACGGCCGATGTGAACTGCCGCAGATCCGTCTCATAGGCGGCCAGTGTCTTGGGGCTCAGGTTCTTTTCGTACTGGCAGTGGAAGAGAAAGCTGGCGATCGCCTCCGCGACGGTCATTCGGCAGTTCCGGAAAGGGCGAACACGGTGGCGGCTGTGGAAGTGCGCGCCGTGGACGATTGGCCGCTCACGCGCGCGCAAAGCACCGAGGCCGGCCCCGGAGCGTGTCCGGAGCCGGCCTTGGCGTCATGGGCGGTGCGTCGGCGCGCGGCTAGATGTGCAGCGCGTGGCCGAGGGCGGCGAGCGCGGCTTCGGCGACGGCTTCGGAAAGGGTGGGGTGCGGGTGCATGGCCCGGTCCATCTCCTCCACCGTGGTTTCCAGGTGCCGGCCCACGACGAACTCGGCGATCAGCTCGGTGGCGTGCGGACCCACGATGTGGGCGCCCACCACTTCGCTGTAGCGCTTGTCGCGGATCACCTTCACGAACCCGTCGGTGTCGCCCGCCGTGAGCGCGCGGCCGTTGGCAGTCCAGGGGAACACGCCCACCTGGATGTCCATCCCCTGCGCCAGCGCCTGCTCCTCCGTAAGCCCCACGGAGGCGACTTCGGGGTGGCAGTAGGTGCAGTTGGGGATGTTGGCGTAGTCGATGCCGGCGTGCGGGTCGCCGTGGATGGCTTCGATGCACGCCACGCCCTCGTGGCTGCCCTTGTGCGCCAGCAGCGGCGGCCCCGCCACGTCGCCGATGGCGTAGACGCCCTCGACGTTGGTCCGCATCTGCCGGTCGACGGCGATGAAGCCGCGGTCGGTCATCTTGATGCCCGCCGCCTCCAGCCCGATGTCCTCCACGAGCGGTGCGCGGCCGATGGCGCTCAGCACGCGCTCGGCCTCCACCGTCTGTGTGCCGCCCTTGGGGTCGCTGATGGTGAGGGTGACGCCGTTCGCGCCGATCTCGGCCTTTTCCAGCTTTACGCCGGTCAGGACCTTCATCCCCCGCTTGCGGTAGCTCTTTTCGACCACGGCACTGCAGTCGCGGTCTTCCAGCGGCAGCACGCGGTCGGCCATCTCGATGATGGTGACCTGCGTGCCGAACGCGGCGTACACGTCGGCGAACTCGCAGCCGATGGCGCCCGCGCCGATGATGGCCAGCGTCTTCGGCGCCTCCTTGGACATCATGGCGTCCGTGGAGTCCCACACGCGGTCATGGTCGATCTTGAGGAACGGCAGGTCGCGCGGGCGCGAGCCGGTGGCGATGATGACGTGCTTGCCGCTGATCGTCTGCGTCTTGCCGTCCTTGCCCGTCACCTCCACCTGCCCCTTGCCGGCCAGGCGACCGCGGCCGGCCACGTGGGTCACCTTGTTCTTCTTGAACAGGAACCCGATCCCCTTCACCAGCCGCTCGCTGACCTGGCGCGAGCGCTTGACGGCCTGGGCCATGTCGGTCTTGATCTCGCCCACGGTCACGCCGAATTCCTTGGCGTGCCCCAGGTGGGTGATCATGGCCGCGCTTTCCAGCAGCGCCTTGGTGGGAATGCAGCCGATGTTCAGGCACACCCCGCCCAGGTTGCCTTCCTCGACGCACGCCGTCCTGTATCCCAGCTGCGCGGCCTTGATGGCGGCCACGTAGCCGCCGGGCCCTGCGCCAATCACCACGATGTCGAAGCTGTTGTCCGCCAACGCTCACCTCAGCCGATGCGAGTTTGCAGCAGTATGCCGGCGCCCGGCCCGATGCATTGAACGTGCGCGGCCGGGCGGCGGGCGGAGCAAACTACGCGGGGCAGGGCGGGGGAGCAACGGCGGAGGCACTCCCGGTCTCTTCCTTCGCCTCATCCTCGCGCGAACCGCCGCGCGGCGAGGGGAGGGGATGGGTGTAGGTCGAGTGTCGAGATGGGTGCCGGTCGAGCGTCGGCCGGGTGTGGACTGGGATGCACAACTGTGCGGGCTTCACCAGCACACATCAGCATGCCGTCGGCGCACACCCGTCGGCGAAGGCCGACATCGCGTGGTTCCAGCCGCGAATTCATTCGCCTGTTCGGCGGGGTGGGCGCGGCGGATCCAGACGGTCGGGGCGGAACGGCGGGTGCGTCGCCGGCCTGCATCGTCCCGGGCGGGTGAACCCGCGGCTGGAAAAGCGGGAAGCCCCGCAAACTGCGCGGGGCTCTGTAGGGCAGGATCTCGGCGACGCCTCGAACATCGCGGTGACGGAAGCCGCCTGCCGATCAGACCCTGTCGCGGCGGACGAAGATGGCCTGCAGCTGCTGGATCAGGGGCAGCTCGCCGAGAATCCCGGGGTTCACCATGCGGATGACGGCCCAGACGGACAGCGGCCCCAGCACCGGGACCAGCGCAAACGCCAGCGGCTGCAGCACGCCCAGCAGCGGCCCCACGTGCCCGATCAGCCCCTGCGCCACGATCGCCATCACGCCCAGGGCGGCGAGGGTGCCCGCCATCTGCGCGGCGCGAAGGACCAGGGAGGGGCGCGCCACCCGGGGCTGGCCGCACTCCAGCCCGTCCCAGTCGCCCACGGCGGTGCGCACCAGGTCCTGCGCCACGCGCTGGATGAAGTGCTCGCGCGTGTCGGGCTTGGGCACCAGCACCCACCGCTTGAGCCCGCGCAGGGCGGCCGCCTGCGCCGCGGCCTTTTCGCGCAGCCAGCGGTCCGTCTCCGCGTCCTGCCCCCGCAGCCGGCTGGGCAGGTTGCGCTCCAGGCAGCGCGCCGCACGCTCCAGTGAGCGCACCACCCGGTTGCGGCCGCGCAGGTGGCCCCACTCGGCCGGGGAGTTCTCCACCGTCTCCAGGATGCGCAGGAACTCGTCGGCCATCACGGCGTCCGGGTGGCGCGCGCTGGCGTGGCGGTCCCACCAGTGCTCGGTAAGGTGCATTCCCCACCACAGCGCCGACGCGCCCAGCACCACCAGCCCCAGGCCGTACAGCAGCATGAAGCCCAGCGATCGCAGCGCGCCGGCCGTGAAGTCCTGCCGGTTCACGGCGATGGCGGCAAAGAAGTAGCCCAGGTAGAACGCCGCGGCCAGCGTTCCCGTAAGCCTGCGGGCGCCCCACTGCCGCCGTGCCCGCCGGGCCAGCAGCGCGACCGGGCCGGCACAGACCAGGAGCGCCGCGATTCCCGGCACGTACGGGCGCTCGGCCACCTGCCCCGGCATCAGCCCGCGCACGAAAAAGGGGATGCAGAACGCGTAGTACAGGGCCAGCAGCACCACGCTCACGCGCAGCAGCGCCGTCATCGCGTCGGCCTTGCGCACCACGATGCCGGCCAGCTGGCACTGCAGGCGCCGCATTCCCACCAGCACCTGCGCGCGGCGGTCGGGCGCCAGCCCCTGCAGCGCCCGCACCCCGCGCAACGCCTTGAGCCGCTGGTCCACGTGCACCGTCACCCTGCGCTGGTAGCCCACCCGGTAGCGCTCCAGCAGCGAGGGCGCGTCGGACTGCGGAGCCGGCGAGACCGGGCCTGACGGGTTCGGCGAAACCGGGTGCGGCGTTCCGGACGTGGCGCGGTTCAGGGCAGTGGCCATGGATAAGCCTCTTGGCATCGAATTAGGCAAGCTGATACAGCACGACGTAACAGCATCGCAAGCCACAAGCCTGAGTCGTGCGTTCCTCCAAGTCGTTCAGCATCAGCTGGTTGGGCGGAATCCGCGGGATTCCGGGTGCGCCGGTGCGGCGTGCCGGTCCCACCGATTGGGACGCGTTTTCCTCCAAAAAGGATTCAAATACGCGGAGGAGGCGGAAGAAAACGGAAGAGGACGCGGATGAAGCCATCCTCCGCGTCCTCTTCTTGCCCTCCGCGTTCTCCCGCCCTGAAATCTGTTCTTCCGCGGGGGGTGGAGACTCATACCGGATCCTGAAAAAGAATGATCGTACAGAGGAACAGAGTCAGACAGAGAAAGCGAGCTGAAATATCAGCCAGGTTCCTCTGTCTGACTCTGTTCCTCTGTACCCAAAGGTGTTGCTTTCCCGGATTCGGTATCAGTCGTCGCCCCTTCCGCCGCCGGAGCCCGAGCTGGAGCCGGAGCCGTGGCCGTGGAAGCCGTTTTCGATGCGGATCTCCAGCTCGCTGCGGCCGGACGACTGCGCCAGGTTCAGCACGTTGCCGCCGCTGCGGAAGATGGAGGCCGGGTCCAGCAGCACGTCGACGGTGCGGCTTTCGCCCTGGCCCACCACCAGGCGCGGGCTCAGCTCCGTCTCGATCTCGATCTCCGCCTCCACGTAGGCGCGGAACGTCTGCGGCTGGCCGCCCGCGGGGGTAAAGGTGCCGGTGACCAGCAGGCTGGCGTCGCGCGGCCAGTCGGGGAACTGCGCGCGGATCTGCTGCCACAGCTGCTCGATGCGGGCGCGCTCGGCCGGGTTTTCCTCGTCGTCGTCCAGGTCCTCCACCTCGAACTCCACCTCGCGGTACGTCCCCGCCGGCACGTCGCCGCTGGCGATGGGAACGGAGCCACCGGCCAGGGGAAGGTCGATGAACATGGGCCCGGCGTTGAAGTCGTCGCAGTCGTCCGCGGCGCCGGCGTCGTCGCCGCAGGTGTTCACGTCGTCGTCGCCCTTGAGCTCGAACCCGGCCACCACCATGCGCAGGTCGTCGATGCGCAGGGTGCCGTTGGCGCCGGTGACGGTGAGCGCGTCCGTGCCGCCGGTCTGCAGGCGGGCGCTGGAGGCGAGCGCGGGGCCGCCCGCCACGCCAAAGCGCAGCTGCACGCGGGCGTCGCCGCCACCGGGGCCGCCGGCGGGGTTCTCGGAGCAGGCGGACAGGGCCAGCAGCGTGGCGGCCGCGGCAAAGGTGCGGTGCATCGACATCAGGACTCCGTGCGTGTCTGGTCGCGGGGCGCCGGAGAAACATCCGGCGCGCTCTCGGCGGGAGGAAAGGCAGGGCCGGTGCCGGGCGCCTCGGCGCCGTCCTCGACGCGGCGATATCCCTTGTCCCGCCTGCGCTTTCGCCGCGCGGGATCCGGGGCTGGCGCTTCGGAAGCGGGAGGTGTATTGTCTCGAATCGCTACAGTCACGCGGTTTTCGTCTGTCGCGCCGGACACCATCCCCCGGCCGTCCGCATTCCCTCCCGCGGCATTCCCGTCGTTGAGCATCCTGGCCGTCGTCGCCCGCAGCGAATCGTTCTCCGCCCTGTGGCCCGAGCTGGCCGCGGCGGTGGGCGCGCAGGCCGTCGTCGCCGAGTCCGCGGGCGAGCTGGGCCCCGCGGGCGACGCGGTGGCGGTGGTGCTCTCCGTCGCCGGGGTGGAGGAAGAAGCGGAGCCGGTGCTGCGCGAATTGGCCGCGGCCGGCGTTCCTGCGCCGCTGGTGGTGGGCGCGCGGGCGGACCACCGGCTGGCGGCGGCGCTCATCCGCGCCGGCGCCGCCGACTACTTCGCCCTTCCCGGCGACGTGCAGGCGTTGCGCGACGAGGTAGGCGAGCGCGCGCGGCGTCGCGAGGCGCAGGCGGCGGGGGGGCGGCTGGCCGCGGCCGAGCGGCAGGCGTTCGACTTTACCCGCATCATCGGCCGCAGCCAGCAGCTGCGCGCGGCGCTGGACCGCGCGGCCCGCATCATCCCCCACGGCAGGGCCACCGTGCTGGTGACGGGCGAGACGGGGACGGGCAAGGAATTGATGGCGCAGGCCATCCACTACAACGGACCGCGCGCCGCCGCCCCGTTCGTGGACCTGAACTGCAACGCCATCCCCGCCAACCTGATCGAGAGCGAGCTGTTCGGCCACGAGAAGGGCGCGTTCACCGACGCGCGCACGGCCAAGCCCGGATTGTTCGAGGCGGCGGACGGGGGCACGCTGTTCCTGGACGAGATCGGCGACCTGCCGTTGACGCTGCAGGGCAAGATCCTCCGCGCGCTCGAGGAAAAGGAGGTGCGGCGGGTGGGCGCGCTGCGCGGGCGCACGGTGGACGTGCGCGTGGTCGCCGCCACGCACGTGGACCTGGCGGCCGCGGTGGCGCGCGGGGAGTTTCGCGAGGACCTGTACTACCGGCTCAGCGTCATCCCCATCCACCTGCCCCCCCTGCGCGCCCGCGGCGACGACGTCATCCTGCTGGCGGAGCACTTTCTCCGCACCCTCTCGTCCCAGTACGGCCTTCCGGTCCCCGCGGTGACGCCGGAGCTGCGGCGGGCGCTGCTCTCGCACCCCTGGCCGGGGAACGTGCGCGAGCTGCGCAACGGGCTCGAGCGCGCCGTGCTGCTGGGGGATGGGCAGATCGACCCGGCGGACCTGTTCCACGGATCCGCCCCCGCCGCGCTGCCGCGGGACACGGAGGGCGCGCTGCCGTTCCCCGCCACGCTGGACGAGATCGAGCGGGCGGCGGCGTTCGCCATGCTGGAGCGGGTGGATGGAAACAAGAGCGCGGCGGCGGACGCGCTGGGGATCAGCCGGTCGCGGCTGTACCGCCTGCTGGAGGGAACAGATGACCCGGAATGAGACACCCGTCCCGGCGGGGGACACCGGCGCATCGGCAGGATCCAGGATCCATGCGGGTTTCCGCCCGGCGCGGGGGTTGCCCCCCCGTGCCGCAGAACGGCGTTCCGCATCCTTTCCGTCGAAGTGAAGATCCCCATGAGCAATCGACTGTTTCGCCGTGCCCTCTGTCTTCTGCTCCCCGCGGCGCTGGCCGCGTGCGAAGATCCCGGCGGCGGCGGCGGCCCGGTGCCGGGCGAGGAGCTGGTGTTCCTGCGGCCGGCGGCCGGCGCGCCGCCGCTGGCGGTGAACGAGATCTCGTTCGTCGCGGTCGCCGGTGAGGACCACGACGTGCGCATCGACTACGCGAACGGCGAGGAGTGCCTGCGCTTTCGCCTGGACGACGACGCGCTCACCCGCCGCCCCAACGGCATGCGGATGAACGAGGGCGACACCATCACCATCCGCATCCGCGTGGCGGACAGCGGCTACTTCAACTTCGAGTTCCAGCCGGCGGGGCTGCGCTTCGCCGAGCCGGCGGAGCTGCGCGTGAACTACCAGTTCGCCCACCCCGACTTCAACGGCGACGGCGAGGTGGACGATGACGACGAGGACTTCGAGTTCGGCTGGTGGCGGCAGGAGATGCCGGGCCAGAGCTGGGAGCGCATCGCCAGCGCGCGCGTGCACGACGTGACCGAGGTGCGCGCGGAGATCGACGGATTTACCCGCTACGCCCTGGCCGGCGGAAACTGAGCGCTCCCGCGTGTCCACTTCTCCCGTCACCCCGCTGGACCGCGACGCCGCCCGCGAGCTGCGCGCGCGGCGCGCGTGGATGCTGCTGGCCAGCTCCGGCGACCAGCTGAGCGAAGAGGCGCTGCTGGCCGAGCCCGAGGTGGGCTACGCCTACGCGGCGGCGTGCCGGCACGTGGGGCGGCCGGAGCGGGCGCTGGAGGTGGCGCTCAAGGTAGAGCCGGAGACGCGCCGCCGCGGCGACTGGCGGCTGGGCGGCGAGACGGTGAACCTGATCGGCAACATTCTCTTCGAGACGGGGCACGCCGACCAGGCGCAGGCGCGCTTCGAGGCGCTGCTGGAGCACGCGTCGCGCTGGAGCGACGAGGAGTTCTCGGCCCGCGCCAGCAACAACCTGGGCGTGGTGAGCAACGTCCGGGGGCAGCGCGACCTGGCGCTCACCTACTACCAGCGCGCGCTGGCGGCGTACCAGCGGCTGGGCAACCGCCTGGGGATCGCCGAGACGCACAACAACCTGGGGATCTCGTACCGCGACCTGGGCTTCGACCGCGAGGCGGACGGGCACTTCCGGCGCTCCATCGAGCTGGCCGAGGCGGAGGGCAGCGACCGCGTGGCCGCCATCGCCGAGACGGAGCGCGCGGTGCTGCGCCTGCGGGCGGGCGACGCGCCGCTGGCGGCCTCGCTGGCGCAACGGGCCCGCGGCCGCGCGCAGGGGATCGGCGACCCGGTGGGCGTGGGCAACGCCATCCGCGTGCTGGCGGGCGCTGCGGTGATGGAAGAGCGGATGGACGAGGCCGCGGCGCACCTGGACGAGGCGCTGCGCGTGGCCCGCGAACACTCCGAGTCGCTGCTGCTGGCGGAGGTGCAGCGCGACCGCGGCCTTCTGTTTCGCGACCGCGGCGACGGGGTGGCTGCCCGCGAGGCGCTGACCGAGTCCGCCGAGCACTTCGCCCGCCTGGGCGCCACCGCCGAGGCCGAGGCCGTCGCCGTGATCGCCCGGGAGCTGTAGGTCCAAGCAGGTCGGGAGGACAACACCTTTTTGCGTACGATTATTCTTTTTCAGGATCTGGTTTGAATTGTCCAGCCAGTGACTGGACAGTTCAGCGGTAGAGCTAAGTCGTTGAGAGTGTAGCGGATACGGGCGCCGGCGGGTCCGGGTCGATGCGCCTGCGCGCGGCCGTGATGGCGGCGTGGAGCTTCTGCTCCAGGATCTCCCGCGGCGGCAACTCGGTAACGTACTCCGCGATCCTGATCCCGCTTTGTTCCAGCTGCAGGAGCTCCACGTGCTCCTGCGACTTGCCGGCGCAGAGGATGAGGCCCAGCGGCGACTCCTCTCCCGGCCGGCATTCGTTCTTCTCCAGCCAGCGCAGGTACAGCTCCATCTGCCCTTTGTCCCCCGCGTGAAAGCGGCCCAGCTTCAGGTCGATGGCGATCAGGCGCCGCAGCCGGCGATGAAAGAAGAGCAGGTCAAGCCGGTAGTCCACCCCGTCGATCGTCATTCGCTTCTGCCGCGCGACGAAGGTGAAGTCCGTCCCCAACTCCGCGATGAACCGTTCCAGCTCCCGCAGGATCGCCTTTTCCAGGTCCCGCTCGTCGTAGGCGTCCTTCAGGCCCAGGAAGTCAAGCACGTAGTGGTCGCGGAACACCAGGTCGGCGCTCATCCGGTCCTGGTCCCGCAGCGCCTCCAACTCCTGCACGGCGACGGCTTCGGGCTTTCGCGAGATCGCCGTCCGCTCGAAGAGCATCCCCTGGATCTTCTGCCGGAGCGTGCGCGCGCTCCACCGCTCGGTAACGCACATCCGTGCGTAGAACTCGCGCGCCAGGGCGTCCGGCACGTAGATCAGGTGCGTGACGTGCGTCCAGCCCAATTGTCCAGCCAGTGACTGGACAATCTGAAAATCGGGAAAAGTCTCGGAGAACCGGAGCATGTTGAAGAGGTTCGAGCGAGAAAATCCGGAGCCGTACGCGATGGTCAGTTCCTCCGCCAGCCGGGAAATCAGCCGTTTTCCGTACTCCGCGCGCTCCTGTCCAACGACCTCGCGTCTGATCCTGTCTCCCACGCTCCAGTACGTCACCAGCATGGCCGCGTTGAAGACGCGCGCGACGTGGTTGCGTGAGTCATCGATCAGCGAACGGATGTCGCCCCAGAGAGCGGGATCGATGGCCAGCGGCGGGTCACCCGCTGGCACGGTACGCTTGGCTCTGGTGAGCGCGGACTTCCTGCTGCCCATCGCCATCCCTCCCTGATGAGGTGAGGATGTGAAATACTCCACGGCAGCAAAGGTGAACAGAGTGGGCATTCCATGCAAGGGTGTTCGCATCCGCGTGCGCGTCCCCGGCGTGCCCCGCAAAACAACAGGGTGTCCCGCGACGGGACACCCTGTTTTCGATGCGCTTACATCTCGAATTCGCGTAAGCTGATGCGGCGCAACGCCTAATCACCGCTTGACGCCGGACGCGGAGGGCGGAGCCGCGTTTGCCCTTCCGGTGAAGCGTGAACACGCGCATCCGCTCCACCCGCCCCGCCCGCCGCCGCGCGGGACCGACCCGCCCCTCCGGGTGCGGATCAGGGCGCCACGTCGTGGAACGCGATCTCCTTTTCGCGGTCGATGGTGGTGCGCATGGTCCATTCGCTGTCGAACAGCACCAGCGGCTTCTGCTTGGCGTCGTACACCAGCATGCGGCCGTGCCCGCCGGCCAGGCGGTCGACCTCGGCCGGGGGCGCCTCTACCCAGCGCGCCGCCACGTACGACATGCGCTCCAGCCGCGCCCGCACGCCGTACTCGTGCTCCAGCCGGTGCAGCAGCACGTCGAACTGCAGCTGGCCCACGGCGCCCACGATGGGGGCCGGGCCGGTGATGGACTCGGCGTAGAACACCTGCGCCGCGCCCTCCTCGGACAGCTGCTGCAGCCCCGTGTCCAGCTGCTTGCGCTTCAGCGGGTCGCTGATGAGGATGCGCGCAAAGTGCTCGGGCGAGAAGCGGGGGATGCCCCCGAACTCCAGGTCGCCGTCCGCGCTCAGCGTGTCGCCGATGCGCAGGTTGCCGCGGTCGTGGATGCCGATCACGTCGCCCGGCCACGCTTCTTCGATGAGCGTGCGCTCGCGCGCCATGAACTGCGTGGGCGACGCCAGGCGCAGGGGCTTGCCGCTGCGCACGTGCTTTACCTGCATCCCCGCCTCGAAGCGCCCCGAGCACACCCGCACGAAGGCGATGCGGTCGCGGTGCTTGGGATCCATGTTCGCCTGGATCTTGAACACGAAGCCGGTGAACTCGGGCTTCAGCGGGTCGATGGTCCCCGTGCTGGACTCGCGCGGCGTGGGCTCCGGCGCCAGGTCGAGGAACCGGCGCAGGAACGGCTCCAGGCCAAAGTTGGTGAGCGCGCTCCCGAAGAACACCGGCGACACCTCGCCGGAGAGAAAGGCCTCGCGGCTGAACTCGGCGCCCGCCATGTCCAGCAGTTCCAGGTCCTCCATCAGCTGGTTCATTGCCCCGTCGGGGATGGCGGCCTGGATGTGGTCGTCGTACAGCGAGCCGGTGTGCGTGCCCACCCGCGACTGGCCGTGGTCCTCGCCGCGCTCGAACAGGTGCACCTGCTCGCTGCCGCGGTCGTACACGCCCACGAAGCGGTCGCCGTCCAGGATGGGCCACATCATGGGATAGCACTTCATCCCCAGCTCCCGCTCCACGTCGTCGATGAGCTTGAGCGGCGACTCGCCCGGCCGGTCGCACTTGTTGACGAAGGTGAACACCGGCGTCTTCCGCAGCCGGCACACCTCGAACAGCTTGCGGGTCTGCTCCTCGACGCCCTTGCGGTTGTCCAGCAGCATGACCGCGCTGTCCGCCGCCATCAGCGTGCGGTAGGTGTCCTCGCTGAAGTCCTGGTGGCCGGGGGTGTCGAGCAGGTTGATGGCGCGGCCCAGGTACTCGAACTGCAGCACGCTGCTGGTGACCGAGATGCCGCGCTCCTGCTCCATCTGCATCCAGTCGCTGGTGGCGTGCCGGGCCGCCCGGCGGGCCTTTACGCTCCCCGCCAGGTGAATGGCCCCGCCGTACAGCAGCAGCTTTTCCGTCAGCGTGGTCTTGCCCGCGTCGGGATGGCTGATAATGGCAAAGGTCCGCCGGCGGCGGACCTCGTCGCTCAACCTGCTCATCGTTCTTCGCTCGTCGGTGTCAGAGATCAACCGAGAAATCTAACACCTCGGGGCGCGTGCTTCAACGCGTCCGGCGGTGTTTTCGCGGGCGGGGGCTACGCGCCCCCGTCTTTTTCCCTTCATGCGGGGGTATGCAGATGAACCGAATCGATCGTGAGCTCCTGCCCTTGGGCGCGCTGCTGGTGGCCGCCACCCTGCTGGTGGCGTGCAGCGGCGGCGGCGGAGGCGGAGGCGGGGGTGGAGGAGGCGGCGGCGGAGGCGGCACCACCCCGCAGTTCGGCACCGTGTCGGGACAGGTGACGGCGGGGGCCGCGGGCGTGCAGGGCGTCATCGTCGCCGTGGGCGGAGGCGGAAGCGCCACGACGGACGCGGGGGGCAGCTTTTCCGTCGCCAACGTTCCCGTGGGCGCGCGCACGGTGACCATCACCGTGCCGGCCGGCTACATCATGGCCGCGGCGGGCGACCCGGTGGCCAGGAGCGTGTCCGTGGGCGCCAACGCCACGGCCACGGCCAGCTTTGCGCTCAGGCGCGGGGTGCAGGTCACGGCCATCGGCACCACCTTTTCGCCCGAGAACGTGACGGTGCCGGCGGGTGGCACGGTGCGCTGGGTGGGCGGAGGCGGCGGGCCGCACACCGTCTCGCAGAGCGCCGGCAACCCCGCGGGCGGCTGGGCCGATGCCGCGCTCCCCGACGGCGCCACCATGGACCACACCTTCAACGCGGCGGGAACCTTCAACTACTTCTGCGCCCCCCACCAGGCGATGGGGATGACGGGGCGGGTGACCGTGGGCAGCTGAGGATCCAGCCGCAAACGCGCCCACAAAAGGCTTTATGCCGAATCGGGGAACAACGCCTTCATGAGTACAGAGGAACAGAGTCAGACAGAGGAGCCAGGATGATCTTTCAGCTCGCGTTCTCTGTCTGACCCTGTTCCCCTGTACGCTCATTCTTTTTCAGGATCTGGTGCTCGGAAACGGATCGGCCCCGCCCCCGAAAGCCGGGGGGCGGGGCCGATTGCGCCGGCGGATCACCGCCGCGCGGGCTACCAGCTGCGGCCGCGGTACTGGTTGTCGTACCGGCCCGTGCCGCCCCGGTTCTGGTTGTTCACCATCCGGATGGGCGTCCGGTTCTGGCGGTCGCCGAACGGGTCGCCGTTGTCGGTCTGCTCGCGGCCCTGGTAGCCGCGGTCGTAGTCCGACCCGTAGCGGTTCATCCCGCCCTGCATTCCACCCGACATTCCACCGCTATAGCCGCCAGTGGCGCCGTAGCCGCGGCCCATGTCGTCGTGGGCGCCGGTGGTGCCGTAGTGGCCCTCGGTGCCGCGGTAGCCGCGCACGCCGGTGTCGCCGCGCATGCCGTACTCGCGGTCGTAGTTGCCGGCCCAGCTGGTGCCGCCGCGCATGGACCCGCCGCCCATGTGCATCGACCGGTCGTTGTCGTCGCGGTCGAAGCGGTCCTCCACCTGGTTCCAGCCGCGCCGGATGGCGTTCTGCGCGCGGTCCAGGAACCCGCCGCCGCGGCTGGTTCCGCCGTACTCGCGGTCGCGGTCCATGCCGCCCGCGCCGTAGCCGCCGCCCGTGTTGCCGGAGCCAAAGTTGCCGGAGCCCCAGTTGTGGCCCCAGTCGCCGCCCTCCAGGTTCCAGCCGTGATCGCGGTTCATCCCGCCGCGGTTCATGCCCATCCCGCCGCCGGACATGCCGCCCTGCATCCCCATCCCGCCCTGCATTCCGCCGCCGCCCCAGCCGGCGGGGCGAATGTCGCGGTCGTAGCCGCCGCGCCCGCCGCCCAGGTGCCAGTCGCGCTCGGTGCGGTCCGCCGCGTCCGCCGTCCATGCGCCGTCGGAGAACGAGTTGGCCCACAGACCCTCGCGCTCGCGGCCGCGGTTGCCCAGGTCGCGGTTCATGCCGCGGTAGTCGGCGCCCGCGTCCATGTTGGACGAGTTCTGATAGTCGCGGCGAAGGTGCTCGTCGCCCATGCCGCCGCGGTAGCCGCGGTCGTTGTTTCGGTCGAACAGCCCCATCGTAGGCCTCCTGAGAGTTCGGGTTGTATCGCCCGCACCGGGTGCGGGAACGTGCCTGAACAGGGGCCCCACGGGGGTGCAATCTCCGTTCCAGCAAAGGGTTGGGCGACGTGATGGCTCTCCCGCGGCTTGATCCGCCCATTCCGCCCCGCTACGTTGCGCCCGTGATCCGGGCGCGGTGGACGGCCTGCCCGATGGATGATCTTTTCTCCGGCATGAGCCACGCGCATTCAGTGGAGTCGGTGATGACGATGGACGGTTCCGTGTTCGACGTGCTGCGCGCCCAGTCCGCCCTGCGCGGGCTGGGTGACGACGAGCTGCGCATCCTGGCCGAGGCGGCGGAGGCGAAGAGCTGCCCCGCGGGAAGCTACCTGTTCCGCGAGAACCAGCCCCGCCGGGCGTTCGGCGTGCTGGTGCGCGGGCGCGTGCAGATCGTAAAGGGGCACCAGGGGCGGCCGCAGGTGCTGCACGTGCTGGGCGCGGGCGAAAGCTACGGAGAGGGGAGCTTTCTGGACGACTACCCGCACTCCACCAGCGGCCTGATCACCGAGGACGCGGAGCTGGTGGAGGTGCCGCGCGAGCGCATCGCGCAGCTGGCGGAGTCGGAGCCGCGGCTGTACGGCAAGCTGGTGATGGCGGCCGCGCAGGTCATCTCGTCGCGCCTGCGCTTCGCCAACGCGCTCCTCTCGGGGCGCGGCAGCGGCTACCTGAGCGGCGAGCTGCGCACCGAGCACGACCTGCTGGGCGAGCGGCAGGTGTCGGTCGACCTGTACTACGGCGTGCAGACGCTGCGGGCCACCGAGAACTTTCCCATCACCGGCATTCCCATCGGCCAGTACCCGTACCTGGTGAACGCGCTGGCCGCCATCAAGCAGGCCGCGGCCCTGGCCAACGCCGAGCTGGGGCTGCTGGCGGAGGATGTGGCCGACGCCATCGTGCGCGCCTGCGGCGAGATCCGCGACGGCAAGCTGCACGAGCAGTTCGTGGTGGACGTGGTGCAGGGCGGGGCGGGAACGTCCACCAACATGAACGCCAACGAGGTGGTCGCCAACCGCGCCCTGGAGCTGCTGGGCCGCCGCAAGGGCGACTACGAGGCGGTGCACCCCAACAACCACGTCAACCTCAGCCAGTCCACCAACGACGTGTATCCCACGGCGCTCAAGATCGCCGCCAACTGGGCCATCGACGACCTGGTGAGCGCGCTGGGCGAGCTGCGGGAGGCCTTTTTCACCAAGGGGCGCGAGTTCGCCCAGGTGCTCAAGATGGGGCGCACGCAGCTGCAGGACGCGGTGCCCATGACGCTGGGGCAGGAGTTCAACGCATTCGCGGTGACGATCGGCGAGGACATGGACCGGCTGCGCGAGGCGGCGGCGCTCATCCGCGAAACCAACATGGGCGCCACGGCCATCGGCACGGGGATCAACACCGACCCGCGCTACGCCGCCCTGGTGTGCGACAAGCTGCGGCAGGTGACGGGGCTGGAGCTGGTGACCGCGCCCGACCTGATCGAGGCCACCGCCGACACGGGCGCCTTCGTGCAGCTGTCCGGCATCCTGAAGCGCGTGGCGGTAAAGCTCAGCAAGATCTGCAACGACCTGCGGCTGCTTTCGTCCGGGCCGCGCGCGGGGCTGGGCGAGATCAACCTGCCGCCCATGCAGCCGGGAAGCAGCATCATGCCGGGGAAGGTGAACCCGGTGATCCCCGAGGTGGTGAACATGGTGTGCTACCAGGTGGTGGGAAACGACCTCACCATCACCATGGCGGCCGAGGCGGGGCAGCTGCAGCTGAACGTCTTCGAACCGGTGATCGGGTTCAACCTGTTCCAGTCGCTGGACATGCTTACCCGCGGCGCGCTGGTGCTGCGCGACCGCTGCGTGCTGGGGATCACCGCCAACGTCGACCGCATGCGGTGGATGGTGGAGAACTCCATCGGCCTGGTGACGGCGCTGGTGCCGTACATCGGCTACGAGCGCTCCACCGAGCTGGCCACCGAGGCGCTGGCCACCGGCCGCGGCGTGTACGAGCTGATCCGCGAAAAGGAATGGCTCTCGCCCGAGGCGCTGGCCGAGATCCTTTCGCCCGAGGGGATGACGCACCCCCGCGCCATGCCCCACCCGGTGGAGGTGTAGGCGCAGGGTTTTGCCGGTGGCGAGTGCGCGGTCCCGGCTTGAACGGGCATGGTCCGCGCGTGTATCACAGGAAGGCGCCGCCACCCAGGAGGAGCATGCATACGAGTGACTTCCGCCAGGCACTGGGCCCGCTGTATCCGGAGCTAGGGCCAGGCGTGCCCGATCCGGATGTGCATGCGGAGTCGGTGATCGTTCGCGTGCTGAACGCGGGCCCGGATTCTCTTCGCGAGCAGATGCTGGCCTACTACGGACCGGAGAAGGTGCGTTCGGTGGCCGGCGCGCGGGTGAACCGGCTGGATGCGCCGGTCTATCGGGACTGGAAGAGCCGGCTGCACCTTCCTGAGCGCGCCGCTGCGGTCGAGAAGATGCACCGGCTGTGGCGGCAGTAGATCCCCCGCTTCCCTCCATCGACCGGCCCGCGGTCAGCCGCGCCGCGGTGATGCTGGCGGGGCCGCTTGGCGGCGCTTGTGACCTGACCGGGTACCGGCTGGCCGGCGGTACCGCGCTGGCGTGGGAGTACGGGCACCGCCGGTCCGACGATCTGGACTTCTTCACGCGGGTCCCGGGGCTGCTGAGCACAACCGAGCAGCAGCGGATCGCGGCCGACCTCCGTGCGCTCGATCCGAACGCGAGCATCGACATCTCCCAGCCCCGGACCATCCACGCGGTCGTCCGGGGATGTCGCGTGTCGGTGTTCGGCCTGGGTGGGCGGTGGCTTTCTCCGGCGGTCCAGGTGGCGGAAGGATTCGGCATCGCGACCGTGGAAGAGATCGCCGCGATGAAGCTGATCGCCGTGTCCACACGCTCGGCGAAGAAGGACTTCTTCGACCTGCACGCGCTGTATTACCGTGGCTTTTCGGGCGACCGGATGTTCGCGGCGCTCGGCGGACTGCATCCGGGCGAGATCGACAGGGAGGTTGGGGAGCACGTCGTGCGCGCGCTCACGGATTTCAGCGACGCGGAGCTCGATCCCGATCCCATCATCCTGGACGGGACGACCTGGGATGATGCAAGGCGTGCCGCCGAATGCCTTGCCGCCGATCTCCACAAGCACCTGCGGACACTGCGGCGCAGGTAGATTTCACGTGGAAACAGAAGCAAGGACGCGAAGGGAGGATCTCCCCTCGCGTCCTGTCTTCTTTTGCGTTCTCCGCGCGACCCTGCCGGCTTGTTTTTACGTCGATGCAGAGGCGAGGAGACCTCAGCCGAGGATCAGCAGGCGCAGGGGGACGAGGCGCAGTAGGTGTTGCGGCCGCACTCGGTGTCCCAGCAGCTCCGCAGGTCCGAGGCGAACAGCTCGTGCTTGCCCTCGGTGCTCAGCCTGGCATCCAGCGCCTCGAACGTTTCCACCGACAGCTCGTCCAGGTTCAGCTTGGTCATGGGATCCTCGCCTGCGGGGGGATGGGGGATGAGAGACGAACGGTGCGCCCCTCGTGTTTTGGTGCGGCAAATATACGATCGTGTTGGGGACAAACAAGCGTGACGTTTTCCCGGCAAAGCGAAACGGGCACCCCGCGGATGGCGGAGTGCCCGGTCTTCATCGGGACGGTGCCTGCCCGGAGCCGGTTCAGGCGCTCACCAGCAAAAGCAGGGTGAGGATACACACTCGGTGTTGCAGTTCGTCCTGCCGGTCGGCACCGCGCGCGCCTCTACCGTGCCGCGCTGCTCGGAAACGGCGAGCGATTCGAACGTCTCCACCGACAGCTCGTCCACGTTCAGCTTGAGCTTGTTCATGCTACCCTCCTGATGAATGATGTGCCGTAAGACGCGCGGCTGGTTTGGCCGCGCTGCCGACGGGTGGGTCTGCATCCAGGACACGGAAAGAAAGCAGACACACGCCATTGTCACTGTAGTACCCCACGCGATGAAAGTAAAGTTTATTTTTCATTAATTGGCGGTAGAGGGGAATGAGCTTGGGAGGATTGGCCTTTGCCAAAACGGGCACCCCGCGGATGGCGGAGTGCCCGTTTCGTCACCTCAGCCCCGGCGGATCACTCCGCCGGAATCCGTCAGACGCGGCCCAGGCGATCGTCGTCCAGGCGGGTGTCGCGCAGGTGCGTGTCGGTGCGGACCTCGCGGTCCACCTCGGCCGTCTCGCGGCGCAGGGTGGTGTCCACGGGCTGGTTCTCCACCACCTCGCGCTTGCGCACCACCAGCTCCTCGGTGGGCACCACGCGCTTCTCCACCACCGCCTCTTCGGCGTGCAGCTGGATGCGGATGTCCTCATCCTGCCCGATGGTGCCGCCGGTCGCGGCGTAGCCGTCGGTGATGGGGCGGCGCTCCACCTCCACCTCCTCGTGGCGCAGCTGCACGTTCTCGTGCACGTGCTGCGTCTCGACGTGCTTGCGCACGCCCACCTCGCCGCCGGAAACCTCGCGCTTGCCGATGGCGAGCTGCTCCTCGTTCAGCACCAGGCGCATGGCCTCTTCCTCGCCCACGCCGTGCGCTTCCATGCGCTCACGGACAAGGCGCTGGCGGTCCGCGTTCATGGTCAGGTCGCGGTCGTCACGCAGGTCGCGATCGTCGCGGTCGTTGCCGCCAAGCTTCTCGAGCATGCTGCCTCCAGTTTTCAGGTTTCCGCACGGTCTTCCCGTTGGCCGTCCCATTCGCAAGTGGTGTACCAACAATCACTTGCAATGTCGTCCCTCCTCTCCGCACCCCGGCCCCTCCCCTCGCGAATTCCGCGAGGGGAGGGGACCGCCGTCCCGTATCTGCCTGTCGGCCGGCTGCCGTGCTAGCGGCGGTCCAGGCGGTCGTTGTCCATCTGGTCGCCGCGCAGGTGCGTGTCGGTGGTGGCCGAACGGTCCACCTCGGCCGTCTCGCGGCGCAGCGTGGTGTCGATGCCCTCCGTCTCCACCACCTCGCGCTTGCGCACCACCAGCTCCTCGGTGGGCACCACGCGCTTCTCGACGATCACCTCTTCCGCGTGCAGCGGAATGCGGATCTCGTCCGCGGTCTCGGTGATCTGCCCGGCGCCGGCGGCCAGCGGATCGGCGATGGGGCGGCGCTCCACCTCGACCTCTTCGTGCCGCACCTGCACGTTCTCGTGCACGTGCTGCGTCTCGACGTGCTTGTGCACGTTCACCTCGCCGCCCGAGACCTCGCGCTTGCCCACCGCGAGCTGCTCCTCGTTCAGCGTCAGGCGCATCTCCTTGTCGTTCCGGAACGCCTGGTTGTCGTAGTAGTCGGGCGTGGCGGCGGCGGAGGTCACGTTGCAGGCGCGGCCCACCTCTTCCTCGTAGTCGCGCGTCATGCCGCCGCGGTTGTACGTGGGCATGGCCCGCAGCTGCTCGGTCCCCAGCCCGTCCACCAGCACCTGGTGCCGGCTCTCCTCCAGCCGCGCGTAGCCGATGGGCACGGTGATGTGGCGGTTGTCGCCGTCCACGTCCACGTCCACGTAGCGCACCTTGTTGGCCTGCGTATCCACCAGCAGCTCCTCCACCTTGCCCAGCCGCTGCCCGTCGCTGGCCACCACGTCCCATCCCCGGATGTCCGGCTCGCCGTCGGCAACCTTGTATCCCGGAAGCTGGTTCAGCGGGACTACGCGATCCATGGGCTCGTTCGCCATCGGTCCACCTCAAGAGGAAGGTTCCTGCATTCCAGCCGCCCCCGCGGCGGATCGGAATCGGGGCGGGGTCCTACGCAAGCGCCGTGCGCGTTTGTACCGTCCACATGATAGGTTCTCCAGAACCGGGCTGCTGCACGGGTTCATGTGTTTTGCGCGGCGGAGCAGTTTGGGCCAAAGCCCCGGCGTCTGATCCGGATGGCCCGCTCCTTGCTTTTCCGCGTGGCGCTAACCCTTTGAAGTGAGTGCGTTTAGATGGCAGTGCGAAGCTTCGGCTCACCGGATGGCACCACCTGGACCGCATGGGAAGTGATCCCGGCCCGGGTTTCTGAATTTCGCTCCACGTTCGGCTCGCACCTTCCGGCGCGGATGGCGGAGGGGTGGCTGTGCTTTGACTGCGGTTCCGAAAAGCGCCGCCTGTATCCGCTGCCGTCCAACTGGGGCGATCGGAGCGAGGCAGAGCTGTGGTTCCTGTGCCGCGCGGCGGAGCCCGTCCGCGCGCGCGTGCCGGGCGGATGCGACGCCCCGCCGCGCGACGGGGAGCCCGCCGTCGGGTTTGACGGGGAGCCCGCCGTCGGGTTGGACGCGGTGGCGGAGGTCGCCGCCGTGTAGCGGGACTGCGGGGGGACGGCGGCGGAACCTGTCGGAGGACACGGAAACACGGTGGGCGACGAGCGCGGTGGCCGGGCGGCAACCGCGCGGATTCGACGCGCCTCGGCGTTTAGAAGGAAAGTCCGCGAGTCCGGTCTACCCGTTGGTGTCGTTGGCCGGGTGGTTGCCGGGTGGATTGATGCGCACCTGGAACGTGAGTCCCACCTGCGTGCCGGCCTTTACCCCGGTGGAGAGCAGCCCCACCTGCCCTTCGCCGCTGATCACCAGGCTGAACGTCACCGTTTCCAGGACGCCGGTGCCGGAGCCGGGCAGGGTTTCGATCATCTCCAGGCAGCCGCGGTACGCCCGGTGCACCGACTGCTTGAGGGCGGCGGTGCTTACTTCCACCGCGCGGTCCGTCGTTCTCCGGGCAAAATCCTCGACCCCGCTCCGGGTCCTGCGCACGTCGACGGGCTCTGCGTCGGTGCTGGTAAAGATCAGAATCGTGGATGAGTCCTGCATCCGAGTCATTCCCCGTGAGGTGTGAGGGCCGGGCCCCGTGTAGCGATCGGGAGCATGCCGGCCGGATCGTGCGGGCGCGGGCGTCTTGATCGCCTGGATGTGCATCATTGGACGGACCCCTGCCGCCGAGTTCTCCTCGTGATTGCGGGAACCCCCGCGCCGGGCCGATCTTGCTGCCGTCTCGCATCAGGCGGAAAGGCGGCATGGCCCAGGCGGCGGAGCAGGTGGAACGGGGGAGGGTGACGGACGCGGCGGCCGGACCGGCCGTGGCGCGCTTCGACGCGCCCGGCGGCGGGCGCTCGTTCCGTTTTCACGGGCCGCGGCGCATCCTGCGCGCGGAGCGGGTGGAGGACGTCGTCCCGGTTCTCGAAGCCGTGCAGCGGTTCGTCGGCGAAGGCCTGCACGCGGCCGGCTTCGTGGCGTACGAGGCCGCATCCGCCTTCGACCCCGCGCTGGTCACGCATCCCCCTGATGCGCGCCTGCCGCTGGCCTGGTTCGCGGTCTACGACCATCGCGAGGACGTCCATCCCACGTACGATCGGGCGGATGCGGACGCCGAGATCGGCGCGTGGAGCACGGACGTCACCGAGGCCGAATATCTCCGTCAGGTGGAGCACGTCCGCGCGCTGATCGCGGCCGGCGACACGTACCAGACCAACTACACCGTCCGCCTGCGCGCCCCCTTTCGCGGCGATCCCGCGGCGCTGTACGAGCGGCTGTGCCTGGCGCAGCGCTCCGGCTTCTGCGCCTTACTGGACCTGGGCGGGGGGCGCACGATCGTCTCCGCATCCCCCGAGCTGTTCTTTCGCGCGGACGGGCGCGAGCTGGAGCTGCGGCCCATGAAGGGAACGCGGCCGCGCGGTCGCTGGGCGCGGGAGGATGTGGCACTGGCGGAGGAGCTGGCCGCATCCCCCAAGGACCGCGCGGAGAACCTGATGATCGTGGACCTGCTGCGGAACGATGCCGGGCGCGTGGCGGAGTTCGGCAGCGTGCGGGTGGAGCGGCTGTACCAGGTGGAGCGGTACGAGACGGTGCACCAGCTCACGTCCACGATCCGCGCGGGGCTGCGGCCCGACGCGGGGCTGGCGGACGTGTTCCGCGCGCTGTTCCCCTGCGGCTCCGTCACCGGCGCGCCCAAGGTGCGGACGATGCAGATCATCCGCGGCCTGGAGCCGTCGCCGCGCGGCGTGTACTGCGGCGCCATCGGCTTCGTGTCGCCGGGGGAGGCGGTGTTCAGCGTGGGCATCCGCACGCTGCTGCTGGATGCCGCCGCGGGGACGGCGGAGCTTGGCGTGGGCAGCGGCATCACCCACGACAGCGACGCCGCGGCCGAGTACGCCGAGTGCTGGTCCAAGGCCGCGTTCGTCCGCCGCGCGCCCGCGGACTTCCGGCTGCTGGAGACGATGCTGTGGGAGCCGGCGGACGGCTGGTTCCTGCTGGACGGCCACCTGGACCGCATGGCCGCCTCCGCCGGCTACTTCGGCTACGCGTTCCATCGGGACGATGCGGTGCGGCGGCTGGACGAGGCGGCGCGCGGCTTTGCCGATCGGCCGCTGCGGGTGCGGCTGAGCCTGGGGCGGGACGGGGCGATGGAGATCGAGGCCGCGCCGCACGTGGATCATCCCGGACCCGCGCGCGTGGGGATTGCGGCGGAGCCGGTGGACAGCCACGATCCCATGCTGTACCACAAGACCACGCGCCGCGCCGGGTACGAGCGCCGCGCCGCCAGCCGCCCCGGCTGCGACGACGTGCTGCTGGTGAACGAGCGTGGCGAGCTGACCGAGTCCACCATCGCCAACCTGGTGGTGCGGCTGGACGGCGCCCTGTGGACGCCCCCGCTGGACTGCGGCCTCCTCCCCGGCGTCCTTCGCGCCGACCTGCTCGCCCGCGGCGAGGTCCGCGAGCGCGTCCTGCGCCCGGACGACCTGGCGCGCGCGGAGGAGGTCTGGCTCATCAACTCCGTCCGCAAATGGCGCCGGGCCAGCGTGGTTCCGTGAACTGCAGGGAACTACCCTGCGCTATTTCTTTTTCTCGATCGATTCTGGAATGATGCACCTGCGGCTGTTCGCCCTGACCATTGCCCTTCTCGCCGGGCTTTCCGCTCCCGCTGCCGCGCAGGCGGTGCGTGTGGATGTCCTCGTGCGGCATGATGACCAGCCGCTCGCGGATGCGCTCGTGCGGCTGGGCTCCGCCGAAACGCGCAGCGACAGCGCGGGGCTCGCATCGATGCACATCGCACCCGGCACGTTCCGGCTGGATGTGACGCGCGCGGGATTTCGACGCGAGATCCGCGAGATCTCAATCCAGCGTGACACCACCATCTCCATCGACATGGAGGCGGCGGAGGAGGAGCACGACGCGGGCGAGCTGGAGACCGTCGTCGTCACCGCCACGCGCAGCGAGCAGCGCATCGAGGATGCCCCCGTGCGGGTGGAGGTGCTGGCGCGCGAGGAGGTGGAGGAAAAGATGATGATGACGCCCGGCGACGTCGCGATGATGCTCAACGAGACCAGCGGCCTGCGCGTGCAGACCACGTCGCCCTCGCTGGGCGGCGCGGCGGTGCGCGTGCAGGGGCTGCGCGGCCGCTACACGCAGTTGCTCTCCGACGGGCTGCCGCTGTACGGCGGCCAGAGCGGCTCGCTGGGCCTGCTGCAGATTCCCCCGATGGACCTGGGGCAGGTGGAGGTGATCAAGGGCGCGGCGTCGGCGCTGTACGGGGCGTCTGCGCTGGGCGGCGTCATCAACCTGGTCTCGCGCCGCCCCGACGGCGGCCGCGAGCTGCTGCTGAACGCCAGTACCCTGGGCGGCGCAGACGCCGTGCTGTTTTCGTCCGGCGCGCTGGGCGGGCGCTGGGGATACACCCTGCTGGCCGGCGCCCACGGGCAGAAGCGCGCCGACATCGACCACGACGAGTGGGCGGACGTGCCGTTCTACCGGCGCGCCGTGGTGCGCCCGCGGCTGTTCTGGGATGACGGCGAGGGCCGCTCGCTCTTCGTCACCGCCGGCGGGACGGTGGAGGACCGCGGCGGCGGCGGGCTGGATCGTCCGGAAGAGCTCGGCACGCGCCGCGGGGACGCGGGGCTGGTGGCGCGGTGGATGACGGAGGGCGGCACGCTCCTCAACCTGCGCGCATCGGGGATGGTGCAGCGGCACGACCACCTCTTCGTGGACGTACGCGAGCGCGACCGCCACGACACCTGGTTTGGCGAGGCGTCCGCGGCGCGCACCATCGGCGCGCACACGCTGGTGCTGGGCGCGGCGCTGCAGCGGGAGACCTATCGCGGCCGGGACGTGCGGGGCTTCGACTACACGTTCACCATCCCGTCCGTCTTTGCGCAGGACGACTGGCGCCTGGCGGAGTGGCTGGCCGTGACCGCCAGCGGCCGCGTGGACGGGCACAGCGAGTACGGTACCTTCTTCAGCCCGCGCGTTTCCGCCCTGCTCCGTCCCGCCGACGGATGGTCGGTGCGCGCCTCCGCCGGCGCCGGCTACTACGCCCCCACGCCGTTCACGGAAGAGACGGAGGCGATCGGCCTGACGGGCCTGCGCCCGCTGGCCGGCCTGGAGGCGGAGCGGGCGCGCGGCGCGTCGCTGGACGTGGGCCGGACCCTTGGCGACGTCGAGCTCAACGCCAGCGTCTTTGGCTCCGTGATCGACGACGCGCTGCAGCTGGTGCCGGTGCAGACGCCACAGTTCGTCGGCGTCGCGCTGGTGAACGTGGCCGGCGAGACGCGCACGTGGGGCACCGAGGCGCTGGTGCGCTACCACGCGGAGCCGTGGCACGTGACCGCCACCCACACGTGGACGCACGCCACGGAGCCGCGGCTGGAGGGCGACATCCTGGTCCGCGCCCCGGTGCCGCTCACCCCGCGGCATCAGGCGGGGATCGTGGGGATGTGGGAGGCCGAGGGGCAGGGGCGCGTGGGCGTGGAGCTGTACTACACCGGCCGGCAGTCGCTGGACGACAACCCGTACCGTACGCGGAGCCGGCCGTACCTGATCTTCGGGATGCTGGCGGAGCGCAGGGTGGGATCCGCGCGCGTGTTCGTGAACGCCGAGAACCTGCTGGACGTGCGGATGACGCGCTGGCACCCGCTGACGCTCCTGGAGCGCTCGCGCGAGCTTCGCTACACGACGGACGCCTGGGCTCCGCTGGAAGGCCGCTCCATCAACGCCGGCGTGCGGCTGGACCTGTGATCGTGATACCGGATCCTGAAAAAGAATGATCGTACAGAGGAACAGAGTCAGACAGAGAAAGCGAGCTGAAATATCAGCCAGGTTCCTCTGTCTGACTCTGTTCCTCTGTACCCCAAAAGGTGTTGTTTTCCCGGAGTCGGTATGATCCGTCCACGCGGGGTATCGCGTCTCCCTACCGTGACTTCCTGAGGGAGCGCACCACGCGTACTCAGAAGCCGCGCCACCGCCTGCGCGCGACCGAAGGACCTGCTCCGCTTTATCGGGGGGCCGGATTCAGGACGTGGAGCCAGCCTCGCGGCTCTGACGGCGAGGTCCTTCGGTGGGCGCCAGGGCCTGGCCGCACGGGCTGAACCCGGTGTGGCGCCTCCTTCAAGAAGTCAGCATGGGGTGGATGGGTGATGTCGATCGGGCGATCCGGCGAGGCGGTCCGGTCCGCTACGGATCGCGCATCGGGATGAAGGGCTGGATCGGCGCGACGGGCAGGGCGGTCGAGCACAGGCGCGCCAGCTCCGCCTCGGAAAACTGCTCCCAGTGCTGCGGGATGGGCGCAAGGCGGCGCTTTTCGGTGGGGCACTCAAAGGTGAGCCACCCCAGCGCCAGGTGCGGGGACAGCAGCGGCGCCGGAGTGCGCCGGTCCGGGTTCACGCGCCGCTCCGGGCCGGTGTAGCGGATCACCGGCTCCGGGTTGCGACGGTCGTAGCCGATCCTGCGCTCCGTATTCTCCCGGTGCCCCGGCATCACGTTCCAGACCTGCCAGGTCACCCCCTCTTCCGTGCAGAACGAACGGATCGGCATGGCGGTCAGCGGCACGGGGTGGGGGTCACGGTGCGCACGGCGGCGGGTTGTGCGCACGCGCGCACAGCGCTTCCAGCTCCGCGTCGGAGCCCGCTTCCCAGCCGGACGGCGGCGGGCACAGGCGCCGCTTTTCGCCACGCGCAGAAAAGCAGACCCAGCCGCCCAGCAGCTCCGGATGCGCAAGGTGCATCCGCCGGTCGCGGCCCGGGCGGCGGCGCTCGGGGGTGAACCCGGGCACCACCCGCGTGCGCCGCTCCACCCCCGCCCGCCGGGCCGTGTAGACGCGGTGCGGCGGTACGTCCCAGGCCGTCCAGGCGGTGCCGCCCGAGTCCGTGAATTCGCGAAGAGCCATCTCTTGTCATCCATGAAGTGCAAGGGCCAATCTGCCCGCATTTGCAAACCGCGTACCTGCAAACACTTAGGGCGTCGAATCAACCGGTGGGGATTCGGCCGCCCGCGGTTCGCACCGGCCTTCGGCGACGAACAGGATCCACAGCGGTATGGAAACGGTTGGCGCGGTGATTGCTGCAACGGCTAAACGTATCAGCCAGGGCTGGAGACGCACTATTGAGAGAGGACGATGGCATTCCGCACGTTCCGCGATCCCGAGGGACGCGAGTGGCAGGTGTGGGACGTGATTCCCAGCCGCGAGGTGGAGGCGGGTTCCCGCCGCAGCAACTACCTGCCGGCAGAGATGGCGGACGGCTGGCTCTGCTTCGAGGCCGCCGACCAGAAGCGGCGGCTTACGCCCTTTCCATCGGATTGGGCGACGCATGACGATGCCGCCATCCACGCCCTGTGCTGCGCGGCCGAGCCGGTAGCCGCCCGCAGGACCGCCTCCATCGGCGAATAGACGGCTGCAACTCGCGGTTGTCCGATGATGAAGCCCCGCGATGCTGGCGGGGCTTTCTGCTGTCCCTGAGAGGGTTTGCTACCCCCCCCAAACTCAAAAAGAAGCGATGAGTCCGGTCCAAGAAGTCGCGTATGCCGCTTGATCCACACAGGTGTGGAGAAGTCGACTTCGGAGGATGCGCTCAGACGCACGATCTCGACGTGGGGATACTGCGGAGGACCCCCAAATCCGCGGCATCCGCCGCCGCTCCGGACTTTTTAGACCGGACTCAGATGTGAGGGGCGCGGGCACTTCCTCTGGCACCCCGCACTCCCGCACTCCCGCACTCCCGCACTCCCGCACTCCCGCACTCCCGCACTCCCGCACTCCCGCACTCCCGTTCACCCGCTCACCCAACCGCCGCCTCCACCTCCGGCAGCCGCGGCGTATCCGGATCATCCGGAAACCCCAGCGCCGAGGCGCGCAGAAACGCCTCCACCACACGGGGATCGAATTGGGTGCCGGAGTTGCGGCGGATCTCCTCCATCGCGTGCTCGCCGCTGCTGCCGTTGCGGTACGGCCGCGAGCTGACGATGGCGTCGAAGGTATCGACGACGGCCACGATGCGCCCCTGCAGGCTGATCGCCTCGCCGCGGAGCCCCGCGGGATAGCCGGAGCCGTCGAAGCGCTCCTGGTGGTGCAGCACCGCGGGGAGGCCGGGGCGCAGGAACGAGCTGCGCTCCATGATGGTGGCGCCGATCTCCGGATGGCGCTTCATCTCATCGTACTCCTCCGCCGTCAGCGCGCCCGGCTTCTTGAGCACGTCGTCGCGCACGCCGATCTTGCCCACGTCGTGCAGCAGCGCGCCCACCCACAGCGCCCGCAGCTCCTCGCCGCGCATCCCCAGCTCGCGCCCCGTGGCCGCCGCGTACCGGGCTACCCGCTCCACGTGCCCGCCGGTGTAGTCGTCGCGGGTCTCGATGGCGGTGGCCAGGGAGCGCAGCGCGTCCATCAGCAGCGCCTCGATCTGCCCCGCCTGCTCGGCCACGCGCTCTTCCAGCTGCGTCTGGTAGCTGCGGTTCTCCCGCAGCAGCCGGCGGTAGCTCACGGCGCGCTCGGCGGCCAGCAGCACCTCGTCCACGTTGAACGGCTTGACCAGGTAGTCGTCCGCCTGCAGCCGCAGCGCCTCGACCGCGTTCTCCACCGTCCCCGCGCCGGTAAGGATGATGAATCCCACCGTGTCGTCCATCGACCGCACGCTGCGCAGCAGCTCCAGGCCGCTCATCCCCGGCATCTGCAGATCGCTCAGGATGAGGTCGGCGCCGTGCGAGCCAAAGCGCCGCAGCGCCTCGTCGCCGGACGCGGCCTCGACCACGTCGTAGCGGGCGGGGGGAAGGATGGCGCGCAGGACGGCGCGGACCGCCGCGTCGTCGTCCGCGACCAGCACGCGCAGGGGAGCCGTCACGGCACCACCGTTCCGGGCCGGGCCGCGAACCCCTGCGCCTCCAGCTGCACGTCGTGGCTCACCCGCAGCCCCGCACGCCCGCGGGTGGACAGCTCCGCCGCCGGCACCGTGGCCACCGTGCCGCCGTTCACCAGGAAGGTCACCGAATCCGCCCCCACCCGCACTTCCAGGTCGTTGGGGCGCCCCTGGCCGCCGGCGTCGCGCGCCACGTCCGGGTGGCGCGTCCAGTCGCGCACCACGGGGAGCTGCGCCCCGTCGCGCCGCTTGATGAGGTAGCTGCCGTCGCCGCGCACCAGGAAGTAGCTGTACCGCTGCTCCGCCTCGGGCCCCTCCAGCCCCGTGCCGCCAAAGATCAGCCCGTACCCCTCGTGCAGCCGCCCCGCGCGCTTGCGCAGGCTGGCGCGCACGGAGTACGGCGGCGCCAGCTCCGCCGCGCCCTCGGGCCACAGGATGGCGTGCGGCCCCGCCTCGATGGTCGTCACCTCGCCCGGGGTGACGGTGATGCCGGACGCCGGATTGGTCCGCCACGCCGGCGCCGCCGCGGCGGGCGTGGACGGCTGCGTGGCAGGGGCCGGCGGGGCGGCGGCCAGCGAGTCGGCCGCATTCCCCGGATCGCCATCGGCGCCGCAGGCGGCGGCCAGCAGCAGCGCCAGCGGAAGCAGGGAGCGCGTCATGGGGCTCATGGCTTCAGCGACGCCCGCAGCGCGTCCAGGGGCAGGTCGCGCAGGGGGATCTCCAGCGGTACCACGATCTCGGCCTCGGTCTGGGTGCGCAGGCGAAAGGTGTCCCGCAGGTGCACCGGCATGTTGGTGCGGATGGGGATGTTGGCCCGTACGGGCACCCGCACGTTGCGGTTTCCGAAGGGCGTGTTGACCGGCAGGTTGAAGTTGGTGTTGATGGGGAGCGTGGTGTTCAGCCGCACCGTGTAGCGCTGGTCGATGGGGATGTCGAAGTGCACCGGCGTCCCCGCGGGAATGCGCACCGTGTACTTGAGCGACGCGTCCTGCTGCGCCAGCCGCTCCACCACGCGCCCCAGCGCGGGCGCCAGCAGCCGCTCGGGGTGCCGCAGCATCCACAGCAGCACGCCGTTGAGCGCCAGCGACAGCAGCGCCACGGCCAGGGCCGTGGGCGCCAGCCAGCGTGCGCGTGGTTTGGACGCGGGTTCGTTCACGTTCGATATTGCCGTACGGGGTCAAAAGATCGCGAAACATACGAGCCGCCGGGCCGGATCGGAAAGATGCATCCAGCAGCGGCTTCGCCCCAATGACACCGACGGCGCCGCCACCGTTGCGGGAGGCACAGACCAATCACGGAACGAACGAGCGGAGGGACGGATCCCGTGATCCGTCCCTCCGTTCAGAACAATCCCGAGACCTTCTTCCCGTACCGGCCGATGTCATCGTGTTCCACGATGTCCACGAACCACACGGTGCCGCCCTCGATGCGGAAGATCAAACGGTCGGCGTCGTTGATCCGGGCTTCGTTGTAGTACTTCTCCGGCTCCACCGGCTTGATCCGCATCCCCGGCGTGATCTCCTGCTTGATGAGCGCGATCGCGACCTTGTCGGCTCCCTTCTGCCGGTCGTGCGAGAGCGACGCATAGCTCTTGTCCCAGCGGCTGGACCATGCCGCCGGGAGAAAGCCCCTGGCCCGCGCCACCGGTCAACCCTTCAGCCGGTCCAGGTGTGCCTGCGCCTCGTCGACGGTTTCCGTGCGCGTAAAGCGGCCCTCACGGAAGTCTGCCTCGGCCTCGGACAGGCGCGCCTGCATCTCGGGATGATGGAACCAGATCTGGTCCTTGGGAATCAGCGTCGCGGGCACGAGCTCGTACGTCCCCCGTTCCGTCTTCTCCAGCAGGACGAGGTTCGCGTCCTCGGTGTGGATGCCGAGGTCCCGGCGCACCTCTTCGGGCAGCGTACCCCGGCCGCGCCGGTCAACGGTCATGAAGATCATCAGGCCTCCCATCGGCGGCATTGGGCAATACCCACTTTGGGAATATAGCCTTGCCACGAGCGATGAAAAAGGGGACGCGAGCCATGCCCGCGTCCCCTTCATCATCCCGCAGGTCCCGCGAAGAAGGCCCTACGCCATCATCTTGCGCACTTCTTCCGTCATGCGCGGCAGGATCTGGTGCAGGTCGCCCACGATGCCGTAGTCGGCCACCTTGAAGATGGGCGCCTCGGGGTCCTTGTTGATGGCGACGATGTAGCGGGCGGTGCGCATGCCGGCCAGGTGCTGCACGGCGCCCGAGATGCCGACCGCGATGTACAGCGTGGGCGAGACCGTCTTGCCCGTCTGCCCCACCTGCTCGGCGTGCGGGCGCCAGCCGGCGTCCACCACCGCGCGCGACGCGCCCACGGCCGCCTTGCCGCCGAACGCCTCGGCCAGGTCCTCGAGCAGCTTGAAGTTCTCGGGCGAGCCCAGCCCGCGGCCGCCGGAGACCACGATGGGCGCCTCGCCCACGTCCATCTTTTCGGCCGCGCCCGCCTTGATCTCGCGGACGATGGCGCCGAAGTCCGCCTGGTTCACCGAGACGTCCAGCGTCTGCACCTCGCCCGCCTTTGCGTTCTCCGTGGCAAGGAAGACGTTGGCGCGCAGCGAGAGCACCGCCGGCTTGCCGGTCGCGGCCACCTGCGTCACCAGCTTGCCCGAGTACTCCGGCCGGGTGGCGACCACCTGGCCGCCCTGCACCTCGACGGCCACGCAGTCGTTGGCGTAGCCCACGCCCAGCCGCGCCGCCACGCGGGGCGCCAGGTCGCGGCCCAGCGAGCTGGCCGGGAACAGCGCCGCGTCGCAGCCGTGCTCCTGGATGAAGCCGGCGATGACCGTGGTGAAGCCCTCGGCCGAGTAGTTGGCGAAGGCGTCGCTCTCGCCCACGAACACCTTGTCGGCACCGTGGCGGCCCAGCTCGGCGGAGGCCGCGGCGGTGCCGGGGCCGCCCAGCAGCACGGCGTGCACCTCGGTGCCCAGCGCGTCGGCCAGGGAGCGGGCGGCGGTCACCACCTCGTGGGCCACCTTGCGGATCTCACCGTCGCGCGTCTCCGCGAACGCGAAAATGCCTGGCATGTTCGGGTCCTCTCAAATGCAGGGGAGAGGGAATAGGGAATAGGGAACAGGGAATAGCAAGACAACTGCAACGGCGCGCCGGGACCGGCGCTTCGCGCGGTTTTCGCAGGCTATTCCCTATTCCCTAATTCCCTATTCCCTAGATCACTTTCGCCTCTTCGCGCAGCAGCCGCAGCAGCACGGGGACCGCGTCGGGGCCCTCGCCCACGATGCGGCCGGCCTGGCGCTCGGCGGGCAGCTTGCGCCCGCGCACCTCGATGCCGGAATCGCCGGCGGTGGCGGCCTTTTCCTCCAGCGGCTTCTTCTTGGCCGCCATGATCCCCTTGAGCGACGCGTAGCGCGGCTCGTAGGCACCCTTGGTCAGCGTCAGCACGCACGGCGTCCGCAGCTCCACCACCTCGTGGCCGCCCTCCACCTCGCGGTGCGCCGTGATCTTTCCGCCCTCCACCGAGAACTCGGTCACCGCGGTGGCGGCGGGAAGGCCCAGCAGCTCGGCGACCATGGGCCCCACGGCCTGCAGGTCGTCGTCGATGGCCTTCATGCCGAACAGCGCCACGTCGTACTCGCGCCCCTTCAGCTCGTCGGCCAGAATGCGGGCCACGGCCAGCCCCTCGGGCTTTCCGTCCGTCTTCAGCAGCACGCCGCTGTCGGCACCCATGGCCAGCGCGGTGCGCAGCGTCTCGGCGCTCGACGAATCGCCCACGCTCACCACCGTCACCTCGCCCGCGCCCGCCGCTTCCTTGTGCTTGAGCGCGGCTTCGACGGCGAACTCGTCGTACGGGTTCAGGACGAACTTGGCCCCGGCCGCGTCCACGGACTTTCCGTCGGCCCCAATGCGCACGCGCGCCTCGGTGTCCGGGACGCGCTTTACGCACACGATGCTCTTCACGCGCATCTCCCTTGGCTCGGTTGGTTCCCGGAGCCCGCCCGGCGGCTCCGAAGCCGGGGAGTATAGCGTGCCCCATCCCCCCGTGGCAAGCCGTTTAGGCGCGGATTTGCAGGGGAATTCCGCGTTCGGATGTTCGTTCGACACTCGCCGTCCCGAATCCGGTTCTGAGCCCAGGAACAACAGCAAGGGGTACAGAGGAGCAGAGAACAGCCAGAGGAACAGAGGACAACCGTGTCTTCCTCTGTTCCTCCGGCTTTTCTCTGTCCCTCTGTACCCCCGCTTTCCCCCGGTAAGACGATACGAGTGTCTCGCGGATCCGGGATCAGGCTCCGCTCCGCCGCCGGGGGCGCGGCTCGCACCCGCGCCCGTCCCGGTCCCGGTCGAACCCGTGCGGGTCGGGGCTCGCCACGTCGTGCCGCACCCGGAACGGCTTGGGGCCGGTGATGTCGGGGCAGTTCAGGTCCGGCGGCGCGGGCGGAATGCAGAAGTCGGGATACGACGCATGGCAGCGCGGCGGCGGGTCCGGCACCACAGCCTCGCCCAGCGTCGCGAAAGCCAGGCTGCCGAGGAGGACGGGGAGAAGGATTCGCATGAGGTTCGACGTGGAGCGGAGAGAGGTCTGCGTGCAACCACGATCGCGCTGTTTGCGCCACTTGCGAAGGATAGTGGTCACCGCGTCGCGCGACAATGGATCGGGCACGGAACGCGGAAAGGCCGCTCCGGAGAGCGGCCTTTCGCGTGCGCGGCAGTGGTGGGGCCGTCGCTCAGCGCATCACCCGGCTGAAGCGCCCCTGCCCGTCGATGGTGTAGCGGGGGCCGTCGTAGATGTCGTCGCCCAGGTCAATCACCTCGCCCGAGCCTTGCGCGCGGAGCGACAGGGTCAGGAAGAACGAGTCCGCCGCCCCCGTGTTCACCGTGTACCCCATGTCCGAGAGCGACCGCACGGTCAGCAGGCTCATCGGGTTGGCCACGCCGCTGTTCAGGTACCCCGTCATCAGCTCGTTGGCCAGCACCGACTCGCGCCAGTGGGCGTTCATCGTCCCGCCGCCGCCGGTGTTCTCCACCGGCACCTTCTGCCCGCCCGTGTAGGTGGACCCGCCGACGCTGTTGAAGCCGGCGATGCCGTTGGCGCCGCTGAAGTACGTGTCCAGGGGGTTCCCCGCCGCGGACGGGCTCTGCAGCAGCCCGAAGGTGTTCCACATCGTTCCGATGCCGATGACGTGGCCCATCTCGTGGAGGATCACGGCGTTGAACTGCCCCGACGCCTCGAGGTTGGCCACGTCGGCGGCATCGAACCGCATGGTGCCCACGACGGGGAGCGACCCGGTGCTGCGGATGAGGCACGGGCCCGCCGACCCCAGCACCCCACTCACCCCGTCGATCGGCTCGACGCGGGCAAAGATCACCAGGTCGTCCATCGTCATGTTCATCGCGGGCGACCCCGCACCGCACGTACCCGCCGGAATGCTACCGGAGGCATTGGGGAGGTCGCCCGTGATGACGGTGGCCCACTTGGCCGCGGCGGTCTGGAAGGTGGCGCGCTGCGAGCCGCTCATGGCGCTGGCGTAGCACAGGGTGATTGCGTACCCCGTTCCTCCGCCGCCCTCGCACCCCGCGGCGGTGAACTGCACCGGGTTGTTGGTCACCCCCGCCCCGGCCACCGTGGCGGTGAGCGTGTTCAGGTCGGCCGTGGCGCCCAGCGTCCAGCTTCCCACCGTGGCCACTCCGGAGGCGTTGGTGACCGCCGTCGCCGAGGTCACCGACCCGCCGCCGCTGGCCACCGAGAACACCACCGAACGGCCCACGACCGGGTTGTTGGACAGGTCCAGCACGCGTACGGACGGCGCGGTGGGCAGCGCCGTCCCCGCCATGGCCGCCTGCACGTTCCCCGCGAACACCGCCACCGTGGCCGCGCCCAGCACGTCCACCGTCTGCCTGCCCCACGTGTTGCGGCCGGTCGCCTCCACCACCGAGGTACCGTTCGCGTCGAAGGTCGCGGCCACGGTCGCCTGGCCGTTCACCAGGGCCGCCGCGGCGCCAAACGTCGCCGCCGGGCCCGAAACCCGCGCCACGCGCACCGTGTCCACCGCCGTCGTCCGCACGTTGCCGTACCGGTCCATGGCCCGCAGCGTCAGGTTGTACGGGGTGCCGGCGGACGCGGCCGTCGCCGTCCCCGCGGCGTAGTTCGCGCCGCAGGCGTCCACGGTCTCGCCCGGCCGGTAGACGACGAGGTCGGTGTAGGGCCCCGCCCGGTTGATGGTGGTGGTGGGCGCGCCCGCGGAGCCGGCCGTGCGCACCGTGCAGACCTGGCGCTGCCCGGGGTAGTCGGCCACCGCCGGACCCGCCGCGGCGCTCCCCGCCAGCACGGTGACCGTGGTGGCGCCCAGGGCGGCGGCCCGCTCACGCAGGCGCCGCACGCCGGCCGTGTCCTGCCGCTCCTCGATGCTCTCCGTCATACGCGTCTCGGTGTCCTCCACCGCCATGAACGCAAAGCTGATGCTGAACGGGTCTCCGCTGGCCGTGGCCTGCAGTGGGTACCGGAACGCGATGGTCACCAGCCCCCAGTCGCTGGAGGTGGTGGCGTTGGGGAGCGTACGGTCGCTGGTGGAGCGCGGGTTGCGCACCACGAAGCCGTACGGAAAGACGCCGGTGATCCCCTCGGGCAGCGTGATCCCCGCCACCTCGGCCTCGGTAAACGCCTGCAGCACGTCGGGATAGCTGCTGCGGATCCGGCCGTCGTCGCCCAGGCCCACCGCGCCCGTGGGAACGATTTGAGAAGCGATGGAGGCAGGCGCCGGCGAGCCGTTGAAGAGCAGCAGCGTGTTGAAGGGCGTTCCCGCGATGGTGGTGGGGTGCGTCACCGGCATCAGCGTGACGTTGCTGAGGGGCGCGCCGCTGGTGTTGCGGACGCGGAGCGTGGTCAGGATGAACCGCTGGCCGCCCGTGGTGCGCGTGCCTTCCAAGTAGGTGGTGGTCGACACCGCCTCCAGCGCCAGCGTCGTGCTCACCGGGTTCAGCGCGTCGCTGGGACCCTGCGGCACCGCGACCGCGCGGCTGAACGCGGCCCCCCCGGCGCCGGAGCCGTCCACTCCGGTGATGGTGACCTCGTACACGCCCAGCGGCAGAAGCGGCGACTCCGGCTTCGGCTCCGTCACGTGCGGCGCCGCGGGGCCGTCGGCGCACGCCGACAGCACGGCCGCGCACGACGCGGCCAGGATGAGAATACGGGAGATCTGCACTGTTGCGACTTCCTGGAGTGGGGATCGAGGGGAAGACCGGTGCTGGGGGAACACCGGGCGTGCCTGCGCGCGCACCAGGACCGGGGCGGGATGGTCCAGTGTGTACGGCGCGGGAAAGCTGCATCCGGAGGATAAAATATAAACCCCGAACCGGACTCCAGGCAATCCGCCGCTGCGCCCGGATCGGGAAGCAGCCCGCGGCCCGCGTAAGAACAAACGTCCCGCGCAGCGTCCCGCATCCTCTACGGTGGAGTGGATGGAGGGTTCACGAGATCGCGCATCAGGGGTGTGCGGACGTCTTTCCTCCGTGCGCCGCGGAGATCATCCACCGATCGGCATCCCTCCCAAAAACGCGGATGGCACCCTGCCGCATTCCATTCCCCCTCCCGTTCCCGACAGCCGCCGCCGGCTCGTGCCTCGCCGACCGGCGCGCCATGCCTCCGCTCACCACGGACCAGGCGCACTGAGAGTGTGTGTTTAAGAATCCCTGCGCTCGCGCCCGTATGTCATTTCGAAGGAGGCGCCACACGCACCATCGGCTCGCACGAAATCCAGCGCGCCGACTGAGAAATCTACTGTCTGCTGCTGGTGCCCCGCCGCACCGCTCCGGCACTGGCCCTGTCCGCCCGTGTCGTAGCCGCGAAGCAGGCACGGCTACCGCGTCTGCCCTCCAGCAATCCGACAGGGGATTCCTCGGCCCTGCAACCTCTGGTGTGAAAGCAGGCTACGGCGTGGCCGGGCCTCGGAATGACAGCGCTGGTAGATCCGCCTGGATACGCAGCATCGGATTCTTGAACACGCTCTGAGACGGCCACGGCTACACGCTCCCATTCGCCCGCACCGGCCGCGCCGGTGCGGGCGTCGTGCGTTCGAACCGGCGAAGTACGCGGAGCGGAGGCTCCTGCCGCCCATCGGCCGCACCTGCGTCAGAGGGTGTTGCTAAACCTCACATCCACAACGAAGCGGTGACTTCCTGAGGGAGCGCATCACGTCCAGCCGAAGCCACACTACGGATTGCGCGCGACCGAAGGACCTCGTCTCGGTGGCGCAGGGCCAGATCAGGGCACGGGACCCGCCCCGTCGTTCTGCCGGCGAGGTCCTTCGGTCGGCGCCAGGGTGCAGTGTACAAGCGAGTTACGGGGCGGCGCCTCCCTCAGGAAGTCAGTCACGCCTGGGAGGTCTGGCAACACCCCCTCAGGCCCAATCCGCGTCGGCGGCAGGGACGACGTGGACGCTGGCGCATGCCGCAATCCCCCGCCGACATCCATCACCGCCGAAGAAGAAGCTTGACGCGGGAGCCGTTTGTGGACAAAGTGGTGGATCGCGCCGTTCCGAATGGGCCCTGGTACTGACCGCGAAGCCGATCCCGCGATCCCCGGGATTCTCACCGGCGGGTGCGTCATGGCATCCGTGTGAATTCCATCAAACTTCTGTTCGGCTTTTGACCGGAACAGAAACGCTCTCGGTGGAGGCGGCAAGGTCCGGCCCGGGCGCGCGGCCGATGCAGGCAACCGCGTGGATGCTGCATCCGTCCGGCCTCGCCGCGCAGCCGATCCACCGTCCGGGTGCGTGCCGACCCCACGTCTGTCAAAGGTGGGCGGGATGATCATTCTTGACTCAAAAGAGCCGGGACGGTTATCGTGGACGAAATGGCGTCGTCTTACTTCATGGTCGCAAAGGAGAGGGACATGGAGACAGGAACGCGGATGCGCAGGTTCGCTTTTCCCGTCGTCCTGACGGCGGCGTGCCTGCTGGGCGCGGCGGACCTGGGGATGCTGGGACTGGGCGTGCGTCCGGCGCAGGCGCAGGGCTGCAGCAACTCGCGGTGCTCCGGCACCAGCTCCTGCATGCGGCAGGTGTCGGAAGCGTGCAGCTTTCCCGATTCGCGTTCGTGCCTGACGACCCGGTGTGCCTTCGTTGGCCCGGGGCCGGCCTCGTGATGGAACTCCGATGATGCCGCTTCCGCGGGGCCTCTGGGCCACGATCCCGCTCGCCCTGCTGCTGGCCGGCGCCGTGATGGCGGGCCGGGCGCCCGCGCATTCCCCCTCCGCGGACGGCGCGGCGCCCGGCGCCGCATGGCCGGAGACGGCGCGGCTGTCGGGTCCGTCGCCCGGGCTGATCGCGGACCTGGCGCTGGGACCGGCGGGCGGGGCGTACGTCCTGGACGCGGGAGACTCCAACGTCCGCGTGTACGGCCCGGACGGCGCGCCGCGCCGGCTGCTGGGCCGCCGCGGACGCGGACCCGGCGAGTTCGCCGGGCCCGTGGCGCTTGCCACGAGCGCGGACGGCCGGATGTACGTGCTCGACGAGATCGAGCAGCGGGTGGAGATCTTCCGGATGCCCGGCGGTGCGCGGGAGGGCGGGCTGCGCCTGCCGTTCACCGGCCGCGACCTGTGCACCCTGGGGCCGCGCCTGTTCGTGCTGGGAGAGATGGACGGACAGCTGATCCACGAGGTCTCGCCCGCGGACGGGCGCGTGCTGCGCTCGTTCGCCCCCGACCCGGCGCGCGACCCCATGCTCAGCCTGGACCGCACGGGCGGGCTGCTGGCGTGCGGGCCGGACGACGTGGTGGCGTACCTGCCGGCGCTGCGCGGCGAAGTCGCGTGGTATTCCGCGTCCACGGGCGCGCGGCTGGGCGGCGCCGCCATCCCCGGCTACGTTCCCGTGGAGGTGCGCCGCCACGGAGACGGCGTGCTGTTCCAGGCGCCCGCGACGGGCCGGCACCACGCCGGCGCCTCCCTCGTTTCGCTGGACGACGGCCGGCAGCTGGTCCAGACCGGGTTCCAGGTCCGGGGCGCGACCCGCTACGAGTTCGACGACCTTCGCTCCTTCGTCGTCTCGCGCCGCGACGGCACGGTGACGGAGCTCGGCGGCGGACTGCCCCGCCTGCTTGCCGTACGCGGCGGCCGGGCGTTCGCCGCGGTGGACGAGCCGGAGCCGCGCGTGGTCGTGCTGCGCCCCACGTCGCTCCCCGCGGAGGCCCCGTGACCTCGCCGCGGCTCCGCCCCTTCCGCGTCACCGCCCTCCGCGTGGGGACGGCGATCTGGCTGGTGGCGGGGCTGCTGCTGCTGGCGAACGCCGCGCGCGGCCTTGCGGGGGGCGCCGCGAGCGGGCCGGCGGTCCGCCCGAGGCCGGCGCCCCCGCCCCCGCCCGCGGCAGGCAGGCAGGCGGCGGCGCAGGCGGCGGCCTACACCCCGTCGTACGATGCGCGCACCGGGCGCGAAGTGGTGATGGTGTTCATCGGCGCCAGCTTTTGCGGCGCGCACCTGCAGCCGGGGTTTCCCGAGGCCATCGAGCAGGCCAAGCTGGGGCTGCGGCGGCAGGCGCAGAGCCGGGGGTCCGGCTTCCGGGCCGTCGGCGTGTCGCTGGACTGGGAGCCGGACAGCGCCCTGGTCTTTCTGCGCCGCTTCGGCCGCTGGGACGAGGTCTCCGTGGGCGGCAACTGGGTGAGCGAGGCCGCGCTCCGCTACATCTGGAGCGACCTGCCGGGCCCGGCCAGCGTCCCGCAGCTGCTGGTGATCGAGCGGCAGCTGGAGAACGGCGAGACGGCGGTGTCGGTGCAGGGAGAGCGGCTGGTGCGCCGCCTGCTGGGCACGGACCAGATCGCGGCGTGGGTAAAGTCCGGCGCACCCACCTGAACGTCCGTCCCCCCGCCCATCCCCGATCCACCAGCAGACCTGAAAAAGAATCATCGTACAGAGGAACAGAGTCAGACAGAGAAGGCGAGCCGAAAGATCATCCTCGCTCCTCTGTCTGACTCTGTTCCTCTGTACCCATGAAGGTGCTGTTCTCCCGGAAGCCGGGGATCAGCCGCCCACCTCCAGGTCGCCCAGCTCGCGCTCCATGCCGCGGACGGAGCTGAACCAGCCCACCTCGGCGGTGCCGCCCCAGAGCAGGCCGGCCAGGTCCACGGCGTCGGCCGTGCGCGGCACGTAGACGGGAGAGCCGCTCTCGCCCGTGCTGGCGGGGTGGTCCATCACGTCCTGGCAAAAGAGGACGATGTCGCTGTCGGCCACGTTCACGTCGGCGCAGGTGGCGTACACGCGGCCAAAGGTGAGCCCGCTGCCGGGCCCCACCTTGTCCACGATCTCGCCGGCCACGGGGAAGGGGCGCTTTCCCTGGATGCGCAGCGGGGACCCCGCGACCTCGCTGCTCCCCACGCCCCCCACCCGCGCCACGAGGCCGATGTCCAGCAGCCGGCCCGGCGAGTGGGTGAACACCGCCGCGTCGCTCCAGCGGCAGCGCCGGCCGGCGGGGCACTCGCCCCCGGTGACGAACGCCGGGTCGCGCACCTCCGAGCCCAGGTGGTGCGGGTTCTCGGGCTGGTAGTGCTGCGCGCGGTCGCGCGTTCCCTGCACGTCGCTGCAGTGCGACGCGGTCACGTACCCGCCGGTGTAGCTCGCGGGGTCGCGGATGGGGAGCAGGTGCACGTTGAAGCCCAGCGCGCAGTAGCCGGTGCGGCCGTCCGCGTTCCAGTGCACCAGGTACCCGCCCGGCACCCCGCCGCCGGGGCCCCGCTCCCAGGCGTTCTCGCGCAGGGTGTGCTGCAGCCGGCGCGGCGCCTCCGCGGCCACGATGGCGAAGGCGCCGCCGGGCACGCCTTCGGCCGCCACGCGGGCCTGCACGCTCGCTTCCGTGTCCGACAGCACGCCGATGCGCAGCGCGTTTCCGTCCTCGGCCACGTCGAGGTACACCACGTCGGCGCGGGCCAGCAGGATGGGCGCCAGCCGCGTGCGCCACGCCTGCAGCTGGCTGAAGGCGTAGGTGCCCCGCTGGACGCGGATCTCCGCCGCGCCCGCGGGCATGCGCGACGAGCGTCCGCGCCCGGCCGTGCGCCGCGCCACCGCGTCCCGCGCCGCGGGGCCCTGCGTGGCGGGGTCCTGCACGTACACCGTCAGGGTGCCGTCGCCGGCGAAGAAGTATCCCCCGAACCCCGGCGCCTCGGCCTCGATCTCGGCGAACTCCCCGTCCAGGCTCCACGGGTCCGTCCCACCCCCTCCGCCGCCCGGGCCGGGGCCGGGGCCGGGACCCGGCCCGCCGCCCCCGCACCCGGGAAGCATGGCGATGCACAGGACGAGGGCGGCGGTCGAGACCAGTGGCGGAACCCGCGGATGAAAACGGATGCGCATGACGTCTCCCTGGGACGGGTGAGGGGTGAGGATACCGCCCGTCGCCGGGCGGCGAAGCACACATAGGCGCGGGGCGGGCCGGGGAGCAAGGATTTCGAAACCACCCCGCCCGGCGCCGGTGGATGCCGGGCGTTCGTGTCCGTGCGCATCTCGCGGCTGGTCTGGCCCTTGCTCCTGCCCTGAGGCATGTCAAAGACGAGCACGGTGGCAAAGGTGGCGGGGGCGGCGGTGGCCGCGGCGGGGGTGGTGGGGGCGTACACGCTGGTGGAGCCGCTGTGGCTGGAGGTCACGCGCACGCGCATCCACGTGCGGGGGCTGCACCCGGACCTGGCCGGCTTTCGCATCGCCCTGCTGACGGACATGCACGCGGGCGAGGGCACGCCGCTCTGGCTCATCCGCCGGGCGGCGAAGCTGGCCATGCGCGAGCGGCCGGACCTGGTGGCGCTCACGGGCGACTTCGCGGCGGACGACGCGGACAGCTTTGCCCCCGTGCTGGACGCGCTCTCGGAGCTGCGCGCGCCGCACGGGGTGTGGGCGGTGCCCGGCAACCACGACTACACGGTGGGAATCGAGCGCTGGCACGCCGAGCTGCGCCGGCGCCCGCACCTGCGCGACCTGACCAACCGCGCGGCGCTGGAGCGCGTGGGCCAGGCGTCGCTGTGCGTGGCCGGCGTGGACGACTACACCCGCGGCCGCCCCACGCTGGACCCGCTGCCGCCGCCGGAGGCGCGCGACTTTACCCTGCTGCTGGCGCACGACCCCGACCAGGCCGAGCGGGCGCGGCGCGCGTACGACGCGGTGGACCTGGTGGTGAGCGGCCACACCCACGGCGGGCAGGTGCGGCTGCCGGGGGTGGGCGCCATCAAGAACCCCGCGAAGCACGACGACCTGTACGAGGAGGGCCTCCGCCGCCGTCCGTGGACGCAGGTGTACACGTCGCGGGGGGTGGGAACGGTGCACCTGCCGGTGCGGCTGCTGTGCCGTCCAGAGGTTGCGGTGCTGGAGCTTACGGGCGATCCGCGGCCCCCGGCGCAGGGCGCGCAGGGGCCGCGGTAGAAACATCTGTGCGGCCCGCCTCTTGCAAATACCGGCCTGAAAACAGACCGGGACGCCGTGCGACGGAGCGACGGCCCGGCGATGGACCGGAATCCGTCGTAGCGGAGGCACCATGGCGCGACAGACTGGGGTGGTGGAGTTCTTCAAGGACGACAAGGGCTTCGGCTTCATTCGTCCTGACGATGGCGGCAAGGACGTGTTCGTGCACCACTCGTCCATCCAGATGGAGGGGTTCAAGTCGCTCAAGCGGGGCGACCGGGTGGAGTACGAGATCCAGGAGGATCCCAAGGGTCCCCGGGCGGCGGACGTGCGGCGGCTGGAAGACTGACCGTCCGCGGGCCAAGACAACTCGGGCTGTAAAAACGCAGACGGCGCCGCTCCCCACCCGGGGACGCGGCGCCGCCCGCGTTCCGGGGCACAAGCGGACAGCGATTCCACGCGGAGATCGTACTCCGAATCCCCAAACGAATGGTCTCATACCGAATCTGGGAAAACAACACCTTTATGGGTACAGAGGAACAGAGCAGACAGAGGAACCAGGATGATAACTCAGCTCGCTTTCTCTGTCTGACTCTGTTCCTCTGTACGATCATTCTTTTTCGGGACCTGGGATCACCCAGAGGCCACAGGGTGAGCCAAATCTTTTGGGGACGAAGCGCGATTCCACGGGGACGAACGGTGCGTCGGCGGGATGAACGGCGGCGCGTCCAGAACCGGGCCCAGGATGGTGTAAACCCCCTCTAGATAAAGCTTTCCCTCCCCTGCGGAGCGGACTATCTTTCCTGCGTCCGTCCTTCCTTCATCCCACCGCCGGCACCGTCGCCGTGAGCACGACCCAGATCCCCTTCCCCACCCCGCCATCGGAGCAGCCGGCGCCGTCCGCGGGCGCCGAGTTCCTGCGCCTGTGCCCGTGGCGCGTGGGGTTCATGCTGTTTGGCGTGGCCACGCTGCTGGGGCTGATCGACACCTGGCTGCTGTACGCGGCGGTGCCCGGCCGGAACCAGCCCGAGCTGGCCTTCGTGATCGCCACCACCTTTCCCAGCTGGTACGTCACGGTGCCGCTGGTGCCCGCGGCGCTCAAGCTGGCGGACCGTTTTCCCCTGGCGCCGGGACGCTGGAAGCGCTCGCTGCTGGTGCACGTTCCCGCCTGCGTGGCCTTCGTCCTCATCCAGCTGGCGCTGTCGAGCTGGCTGTGCGACTTCGTCTTTGCGCCCATGACCATGCCGGCGGACCAGCTTCCCCCGGGCTTTCACGACTACACCGCGAACCTGGGCCGGCTGGTGGGGATGTACTTCACCACCTGGCTGGCGTTCTACTGGCTGATCGTGGGCGGGCACCACACCCTGTTCTACCTGCGCCGCGCCACCGCCCGCGACCGCCAGGCCGCGGAGCTGGCGCTGCGTACGTCGCGCGCCGAGGCGGGGCTGGCGCAGGCCAACCTGCGCGCGCTCAACATGCAGCTGCAGCCCCACTTTCTGTTCAACACGCTCAACGCCGTCTCGGTGCTGGCGGCCAAGGGCGAGCGCGCGCAGACGGTGCGGCTGATCGAGCGGATGAGCGAGCTGCTGCGGATGTCACTGGAGAACACCGAGCAGTCGGTGCCGCTGGTGCGCGAGCTGGAGTTCGCGCAGCGCTACCTGGACATCGAGCAGGTGCGCTTTGCCGACCGCATGACACTGCGCTTCGACGTGGCCCCCGACACGCTGGGCGCGCAGGTGCCCAGCATGGTGCTGCAGCCGCTGGTGGAGAACGCGGTCAAGCACGGCATCGCCAGGCGCCGGGCGTCCGGGCGCATCGAGGTGTGCGCGCGGCGCGACGCCGAGCGGCTGGAGCTTTCGGTCCGCGACGACGGGCCGGGGTTCGCGGCGGAGCCGCCGGGCGGGCGCACGGGCGTGGGCCTCAGCAACACGCGGGCGCGGCTGGAGCAGTTGTACGGCGCCGACGGGTACTCGATGTACCGCGGCGGCGGGCCGGGCGGCGGCGCGCTGGTGCGCATCACCCTTCCCTTCCGCACCCTGGCGCCGGGTGAGGGAGACACGGGGCACGGCGTGATCGCGGCGGAGGCGGTATGACCCTGCGCACGCTGATCGTGGACGACGAGCCGCTGGCGCGCGACGGCGTTCGCATGCACCTGGCGGGCGAGCCGGACGTGGAGGTGGTGGGCGAGGCGGGGGATGGTGCGCGCGCGGTGGAGGCCATCCGCGCGCTGCGGCCGGACCTGGTGTTCCTGGACGTGCAGATGCCCGAGATGGACGGGCTGCAGGTGGTGGAGCAGGTGGGCGCCGCGCGGATGCCGGCCGTCATCTTCGCCACCGCCTACCACCAGCACGCCGTGCGCGCCTTTGAGCTGCACGCGGTGGACTACCTGCTGAAGCCGGTGACGGGGGACCGGCTGCGGGGCGCGCTGGGCCGCGCGCGGCTGCGGCTGGCCTCCCGCGGCGAGGAGGTGCTGGCCGCGCGGCTGCAGGCGCTGCTGGAGGACTTTCGCGCCCTGCGCGAGCGCGCCGCCGGCGTACCCGAGCCGGCGCCGGCGCGCAGGTTCGCCGCGTGGATCAGCGTGGCGGGGCGCACCTCCACCCAGCTGGTGCGGGTGGAGGACGTGGACTGGTTCGAGGCCGAGGGAAACTACGTGCGGCTGCACGTGGGCAAGGGGTCGCACCTCATCCGCTCCACGCTTCGGGCGATGGAGGAGCAGCTGGACCCGGCGGCGTTCATCCGCATCCACCGCTCCACCATCGTCAACGTGAACCGCATCCGCGAGATCCAGCCCTGGTTCGGCGGCGACTACATCGCCATGCTGCACGACGGCCGGCAGCTGCGCGTGTCCCGCAGCCATCGTGAGCAGCTGCTGCGGCCGGTGTTTTGAGGGGACAGGGGACAGGGGACAGGGGACAGGGAATAGGGAATAGGGAATAGGGAATAGCGGGATAAAGGTGCTCGGGGGCGCCCGAACTGTCGTGTTGGGCCGGCTCCGCCCGCCCTCATCCACTCCGGCGGCAACGCGGCAGCCCCGCGCAGTTTGCGGGGCTTCCCGCTGTCGTTGCGGCGAGTTCACTCGCTCCCGTACGAGGCCCTCACCCACTCACCCACTCACCCACTCACCCACTCACCCACTCCCGCACTCCCGCACTCCCCCTACGGCACCAGCACCACCTTCCCCAGCTGTCCCCCGGTCTCCAGCCGCTCGTGGGCGGCGCGGGCGTCGTCCAGGGGCATCACGCTGTCGACCACGGGGCGCAGGCGGCCGGCAAAGATGACGCGCAGCAGGTCCTCGAACTCGCCCCGCGACGCCATCGTCGTCCCGATCACCTGGATCTGCCGCCAGAACACGCCGCGCACGTCCAGCTCCACCTTGGGCCCCGCCGTGCCGCCGTACGTCACCAGCCGCCCGCCGTTGGCCAGGGCCCGCACGCTGCCGGCCCAGGTGGGCGCGCCCACGTTCTCCACCACCACGTCCACGCCGCGCTTCCCCGTGTCCTTGAAGACGGCCTTCGCCCAGTCCGTCTCCGCGCGGTCGTAGACCACGTCCGCGCCCAGCGCGCGAATCGCCTCCACCTTGTCCGCGCCCATGGTCACCGCGAACACGCGCGCGCCCATCAGCCGGGCAATCTGCACCGCGGCCAGCGCCGTGCCGCCCGACGCGCCAATCACCAGCACGTCCTCCCCCGGTTTCAGCGCGGCGCGGGAGACCAGCGCGCGCCACGCCGTCATGTAGCTGATGGGGATGGCCGCCGCGTCCTCGAACGACATCTCGTCGGGAATGCGGTAGACGCGGTCCGCCCGCGCCGCCACGAACTCCGCGAACCCGCCGTCCGTGTGCTCGC
Organism: Longimicrobium sp.; assembly: GCF_036399255.1. GTDB lineage: Bacteria > Gemmatimonadota > Gemmatimonadetes > Longimicrobiales > Longimicrobiaceae > Longimicrobium. Next base: position 129,703 of record NZ_DASWNM010000026.1, on the reverse strand, counting down.
CCAGGATGCGGAACTGCACGCACATCGACTCTTCGCCCCGCGCGCACGCCCAGCAGCGCCCGCACCACAGCGAGGGGTTGATGACCACGCGCTCGCCCGCGCGCCCCGCGTCCACCTCGTCCCCCACCTCTGCGATCACGCCGGCGATGTCGGACCCGCCGATGTGCGGCATGGTGGTTTCGATGGGGATGCCGCGGCGCACCCACAGGTCCAGGTGGTTCATGGCCGACGCGCGCACCTGCACCAGCACCTCGCCGCGCCCCGGCCGCGGCCGCTCGACCTGCTCGATGCGGACCACCTCGGGCCCGCCGTGCTCGTGGAAGATGGCCGCGCGCATGGTCATGGGAGGATCGGGATTGCGGGTGCGTGGGATGCTCGGCCACACCCCCTGAATGGGGTTCAGGGGGCCGGCGCCTGGCGAAAGAACGTAGACAGATGCCGGACCGGCGGCAACGGCGGATGCGGCGGGTTTCGGCGCGACCCGCGGCGCCCCCTCCGGGCTCGCATTACTCGCCCACCTCCCCCAAAACTGCTGGGGGAGGTTGGGTGGGGCTGGGATTCGGGCGCTTCGATCGGGTTCGCACTGCGCCAGACGGCACCCCCACCCCGGCAGCGTGATGCAAGTCGTCGAGCCGAGATCCTGGCGGCAACCCCAACCTCCCCCAGCAGTTTTGGGGGAGGTGCGAGCCTAAGCGAGCGGAGGGGGCGCTGGCGGACGCAGCGAGGAACCGTGCGCGACACGATCGAATTCTCCTCTCCCCATGCTGTTTATGGGGGAGAGGCCGGGAGAGGGGGGGTGGCCTCGAGCGCAGTTCAGTTCTCTTCGTCGAGCCACGAACCCGTCCTTACCCAACCTCCTCCAGCAGTTTTGGGGGAGGTGGCGAGCCTAAGCGAGCCGGAGGGGGCGCCGGCGGACGCAGCTCACCCCCTGCCGAGGCGCCATCGAATTCTCCCCTCTCCGCGAGGAACGAGCGGGGAGGGGCCGGGGGAGGGCCCCCCGTCCGGCGCCAGCCCGATCCATGCCGACGATCCGCCATCCCCATCCACCCCGCACCGCCGGGCGCGGCCCTATCGCCCGGAACGGACCATGCGTACTTTGGCCGGCCATGAAGTACGCCAGCGCCGAAGACCGGCTGAACCCCGTCGCCCCGTCCGGCGCGGACGAGACGACGCTGGGCGGATACATGGCCGTCCACGGCCGCGCCGCCGCGTTCGAAGCGGCCGACGGCGAGCCGTACACCGTCGGCATCGAGACCGAGGCCACCGGCGACGACGCGCTGCCGTTCGCCGGCTACCTGGTCTTCATCCGCTGGGCGCAGACCGGCACCGCCATCATGGGCCACATGGAAAGCGGCGACCTGGTCCAGGCCCGCACCGAGCCCGAGGCCCGGGCGCTGCTGGAGGCCCTGCCCCTGGCCCAGGTGCGCGCCCTGCTGGACGACGCCATCGCACGCAGGCACGCCGCGGCGGACGAGGGCTGAACCCCTTCGCCCGTCCACGCCGCCAGAACCCCCGCGACCGCACATCATGCTCAAGACGAGCCTGCTCCGCCTGAGCGAGAGCCCGACCGCCAAGAAGGTCATCACCCGCGCCCCCATCTCGCGCAGCTTCGCCATGCGCTTCGTGGCCGGCGACACGCTGGACGACGCCCTGCGCGCCGCCCGCGCCCTGAACGACGCGGACCTCAGCGTCTCCCTGGACTTCCTGGGCGAGTCGGTCAAGAGCCGCGAGGAAGCCACCGAGGCCGCCGACATGGCGGTGCGGATCATCGAGGCCATCGTCCGCGACGGGCTGAACGCCAACCTGTCCATCAAGCCCACCCAGCTGGGGCTGGACATCGACGAGGCGTTCTGCCGCCAGAACATCGAGCGGGTGCTGGGCCGCGCCCGCGAGCTGGGCGACGGCCAGGGCGAGATCTTCGTGCGCCTGGACATGGAGAGCAGCGCCTACACCGAGCGCACCGTGGCCCTGGTGGAGCAGCTGTGGGCCGACGGCTACCAGAACGTGGGCACCGTGCTGCAGTCCATGCTGCGCCGCACCGGCGACGACCTGGAGCGGATGCTGGCCCTGGGCGCCCGCGTGCGGCTGGTGAAGGGCGCCTACCAGGAGCCGGATTCGGTCGCGTTCCCGGACAAGGCCGACACCGACCGCGCCTACGTGGAGCAGATGAAGCGGCTGCTGGAGAGCGGCACCTACGCCGCCATCGCCACCCACGACGACGCCATCATCGACGCGGCGCGGCGCTTCGTGTGGGAGCGCGGCATCGCCAAGGAGGGCTTCGAGTTCCAGATGCTGTACGGCGTGCGCCGCGACCTGCAGACGCGGCTGCGCGAAGAGGGGTACAACGTCCGCGTCTACGTTCCCTTCGGCGACAGCTGGTACCCGTACCTCATGCGCCGCCTGGCCGAGCGCCCCGCCAACGTCATCTTCATGGCCGGCAGCATCGCCCGCGAGGCAAAGGCCGACGGGATCAAAAAGCCGGCGATGGCCGTGGGCGCGGGGCTGCTGGCGGGGATCGTCGCCACGGTCATGCTCCGCCGCCGCAAGTAGCCGCGCGTGGCCAGCATCGTCTACCGGCTGCACCTGCCGGATCCGAAAACCCACCTGCTCGCGGTGGAGCTGCAGGCGGACGGCGTGCACGCGCCCGCGTCGCTGGTGATGCCGGTGTGGACGCCGGGCTCGTACCTGGTACGCGAGTTCGCGCGCAACGTGGTGCAGTTCGAGGCCATGGACGGCGCCGGAACCCCCCTTCCCTCCCACAAGGCCGACAAGCACACCTGGCGGGTGGATGCGCCCGCGGACGGGGTCCTGCGCGCGCGGTGGGTCATCCACGCCGACGAAATCACCGTGCGCACCTCGCACGTGGACGCCACGCACGCAACCGTGATCGGCGCGGGGGTGTTCATGTACCTGGAGGGGCGCCAGGGCGAGCCCGCCGAGGTCGAGGTGCACGCGCCCGAAGGGTGGCGCGTCACCACGCCCCTGCGGGCGCTGGGGGAGACGCGCTTTCACGCGGCCGACTTCGACGAGCTGGTGGACTCGCCGCTGGAGATCGGCACGCACCCCGTCGTCCGCTGGCTGGTGAACGGGGTGCCGCACGAGTTCGCCATCTGGGGCCGCGGCAACGTGGACCCGCGCCGCCTGGCCGCCGACACCACGCGCATCGTGCTGGCGGAGCGCGAGATCTTCGGCACGCTTCCCTACCCCGCGTACACCTTTTTCCTGCAGCTGACCAACGGCGGCGGGGGCGGGCTGGAGCACCGCAACGCCACCTCGCTGCTGGCGGACCGCTGGACCTTTCGCGGCCCGGCGTACGAGAGCTTCCTGGGGCTGGTGGCGCACGAGCTCTTTCACGCTTGGAACGGCAAGCGCATCCGCCCCGCCGCGCTGGGCCCGTTCGACTACACGCGCGAGAACTACACCCGCGAGCTGTGGGTGGTGGAGGGGATCACCACCTACTACACGGACCTGCTCCTGCGCCGCGCCGGGCTGATCCCCGTGGAGCGGTTCCTGGGCAAGGTCGCCGAGATGATCTCGCGGCTGCAGACGCTTCCCGGCCGCGCCGTGCAGTCGCTGGCCGACGCCTCGTTCGACGCCTGGATCAAGTTCTACCGGCCGGACAGCAACACCCCCAACGCCACCATCTCGTACTACCAGAAGGGCGCGCTGGTGGCCATGCTGCTGGACCTGCGCATTCGCCAGGCGACGGAGAACGCGCGCTCGATGGACGACCTGATGCGCCTGCTGTGGGAGCGCTACGGGTCGGTGGACCAGGGATTCCCCGAGGGCGCGGTGGAGGCGCTGGCGGCGGAGGTGGCGGGGACGGACCTGCGCCCGTTCTTCGACCACGCGCTGCGCTCCACGGGCGAGCTGGACTACGCCGGCCTCCTGGCCTTCGCGGGCGCGGAGCTGGTCCCGCCCCGCCCCCCCGGCGCGCCGATGGCCGGGATGGGGCCCATGGGGCCGGGCCCGGTGCGCTTCGCGGGCCCCGCCGGCGCCACCCTCCCCGTCCCCCCGCCGGGGCCGTGGGAGTCGCACACCGGCCTCACCCTGCGCGGCGGGGCGGGGCGGATCGAGGTGGTGAACGTGCTGACCGGGTCGGCCGCCTGGCAGGCGGGGGTGAACGCGGGCGACGAGCTGGTGGCGCTGGACGGATTCCGCGTCATGGCCCCCGAGTGGCTGAACGCGCGGCTGCTAGAGCGGCAGCAGGGCTCGCTGGCCGCACTCACGGTCTTTCGCCGCGACGAGCTGATCACGCTGCAGCTGCCGGTGGTGCTCGGCCCGCCGCCGCGGTGGTTCCTGCGCCCCGCGCCCAACGCCACGCCACAGCAGCAGGCGGTGCTGCAGCACTGGCTGCGCACCGTGGTTCCCGACGACGCGGTGCAGGACCCCGGCCTGCCCCCGCCGCCCGGCTGGGTGCCTCCCGGCGCCGCGGCGGGCCCGGGCGCCAGGCCGTGACCGGGCTTCCTTTACACTCATTCCCACGAGGGTTGCGATGAAAGCGATCGGTGCGCTGCTGCTGCCCGTGGTGCTCGTCCTGGCGGCCGCCCCCGGGGCACGCGCGCAGGCGGCCCCGGCGGGATTCCGCGAGGAGTTCCTTGGGCAGTTCAACAACTCGATGCAGAAGTTCGTCGAGCTCGCGGAGGCGATGCCGGAGGACCGCTACGGGTGGAGCCCCGCCGAGGGCGTGATGACGGTCGCGCGGGTGTACGCGCACGTGGGCCACTACAACTACTACTATCCCGCGACGGCCATGGGCGTGGCCGCGCCCGGCGGGCTGGACGCCGACAGCGTGGAGCAGCGCGCCGCCAAGGCCGAGGTGGTGGACCTGCTGCGCCGCTCGCGCGAGCACGTGCGCACGGCTGTGGCGGCGATGAGCGACGCGCAGCTCGCCGCGCCCACGCGCCTGTACGGCCGCGACGTGCCGCAGTGGGCGGTGCTGCTTCAGCTGCTCGCGCACATGAACGAGCACCTGGGCCAGTCCATCGCCTACGCGCGAATGAACGGCGTCGTCCCGCCGTGGTCGCAGTGACCGCGGGCGTTCCCGGCCCGCGCCGTCCGCGTACCGAACCGCGGGAGCCGGGCAGGGGTTGACGAGGGAGCCGGAAACGGATAGGTTTGCCATTCTTCGCACGGGCTACGGCGCGGGTGAAGACCGGGGTTCGGGACGTGGCGCAGCCCGGTAGCGCACCTGAATGGGGTTCAGGGGGTCGCCGGTTCAAATCCGGCCGTCCCGACTAGGATAAGCAAAGGCCCTGCATCGACTTGCGATGCAGGGCCTTTGTCGTGCATTATGTCATGCTTGGTGAGCGAGTTGGTGAGATTCGCGTTGCGCAGGAATGCGCATGCGCGGAGTGCCCGCGTTTGGGCGGTCGCCCTCACCTCCTATGGTTTGTCCTCGCGCTTGTACACGCGAGCCCACCACGTCATTCCGCAGACTTGTCGGCTTCGCGCTTCTCCAGTCAAAACTCATGGCCAAGCTCACGCTCCCCCAACTTGAACGGCATCTCTTCGGCGCTGCGGACATTCTGCGCGGGAAGATGGATGCCTCGGAGTTCAAGGACTACATCTTTGGGTTGCTGTTCCTGAAGCGGGCCTCGGATGTCTTTGAGGAGCGCTATGAGCAGATCCTGCAGGAGAACGTCGCCCGCGGCCGCTCGGAGGAGGAGGCGCGCAAGCGGGCCGACGATCCCTCTCGCTACGCCGACACGTTTTACGTTCCCGAACGTGCACGCTGGGCCCACCTGCGCGACGAGGTCCACGAGAACGTCGGGACGGGGCTCAACAAGGCGCTCTCCGCGCTCGAGGAGGAGAACGCCTCGTCGCTGGAAGGGGTGCTCACCTACATCGACTTCAACCGGAAGGTTGGTCAGTCGCGGATTCCGGACACCAGGCTCCGGCAGTTAATTACTCACTTCAGCCGCTACCGCCTGCGCAACGAGGATTTCGAGTTTCCGGACCTGCTTGGAGCGGCCTACGAGTACCTAATCGGTGAATTCGCCGACTCGGCCGGAAAGAAGGGCGGCGAGTTCTACACGCCGCGCGACGTGGTGCGGCTGATGGTGCGCCTCATCGACCCGCAGCAGGGCATGCGCATCTACGATCCCACCGTAGGCTCGGGGGGCATGCTGATCCTGAGCCATCAGCACGTGGAGGAGCATGGCGGCAACCCGCGCGACCTGACGCTGGCCGGCCAAGAGCACAACGGCGCGACATGGGCCATGTGCAAGATGAACATGATCTTGCACGGGATCCGCGGCGCGAAGATCGAGAATGGGGACACGCTCGAGACCCCCATGCACCGTACAGGTGGCGAATTGGACCGCTTCGACCGGGTGATCGCAAATCCGCCATTCAGCCAGAACTACACCCGGGCCAACATCACGTTTCCGGAGCGCTTCCGGTACGGATGGGCGCCGGAGACGGGAAAGAAGGCGGACCTGATGTTCGTACAGCACATGCTGAGCGTGCTGCGGCCTGGCGGGAAGATGGCCACGGTGATCCCGCACGGGGTTCTTTTCCGCGGGGGGGCGGAGAAGGAGATCCGGCGCGGGATGCTCCGGGAGGATGTGGTGGAGGCGGTCATTGGGCTTCCGGCCAACTTGTTCTACGGGACGGGGATCCCCGCGGCGATCATGGTGCTGCGGCCGCGGGATTCCAAGGAGGATGACCGCCGGGGCAAGGTGCTCTTCATCAACGCCGACGCGGAGTTCCACGCAGGCCGCGCGCAGAACTACCTACGGCCGGAGCATGTGGAGAAGATCGTCTCCACCTATCGTGCGTTCCGGGACGTCCCTGGCTACGCGGCGGTGGTACCGATCGCAGAGATAGAAGCACACGATTGGAACCTCAACATTCGCCGCTACGCCGACAACGCGCCCTCGCCGGAGCCGCACGACGTACGCGCGCACCTGGTGGGCGGCGTGCCGCGGGCGGAGGTCGAGGCGAAGAGAGACCTCCTGGACGCGCAGGGCCTCAACCCCGCCGCGCTCTTTGTCGACCGTGATGAACGCTATTTCGACTTCCACCCGGAGCTCACCTCGCGGGAGGAGGTCCGCCGCGCTGCGGAGAATGACGCTGGCGTGCGGGCTCAGGAAGCCCGGCTACGGGCGGCATTCGACGGGTGGTGGGAGGCGCACGCGCCGCGCATCGCCGCGCTGCCTCAAGAGCGCGCGGTAATGGCGTTGCGGCAGGAGCTGCTCGGCTCGTTCGGCGGGGCGCTCGCGCCCGTGGGGCTGCTGGGACGATTCGAGATCGACGGAGTGATCGCGTCCTGGTGGTTCGCCGCTCAGTACGACCTGAAGACGTTGGCGGCGCGCGGCTTTGACGAGTTGCTCGACGGCTGGGCGGAGACGGTGCGCACCGCGCTTGAGGAGGACATGGTAAAGGGCTTCGATCCGCTGGAGCACCCCTTCGTGCGGCGCGTGCTGCCCAACTTCCTCGCTGAGATCGTGGAGGCGGAGGCACGCGTCGGGGATCTCGAAGGCCAGCTCGCGGCCGCCACCGCGAGCCCCGGCGACGAGGAGGACGAAGCCGGCGACACGGAGGACCGGTTGAGCGAGGACGAGGTTCGGGCGCTCAGGCGAAGTCTTTCGGCTGCGAAGAGGCAGCTCAAGTTGCTCCGAGGGCAGCTAGTTAAGCAACTGGTCGCGGCGCGGCAGAAGCTCGATGCCGAGGCAGCGCAGACGCTGGCGCTAGCCGTCCTACGTGGCGCTCTGATGGGGGAGTTGGACCGGTATGTAGCCGTGCAGCGGGTGCGGGTGGCGGAAGCGGTTCGTGGGTGGTGGGAGAAGTACAGGGTGCCGCTCGCGGTGATCTCTGCGGATCGGGACGAGGCAGCGAGGCGGCTGGAGCAGATGATTGGAGAACTGGCCTATGTCGGTTGAGCTAGGTGTGCTGCCACTCGAACGCGTTGCCGTTATAACGATGGGCCAGTCGCCACCTTCCTCTGTTGTGAACGAGTCGGGGAACGGGGTTCCGTTTCTTCAGGGCAATGCGGAGTTTGGCTCTCAATATCCACAGGCGCGGCTGTACTGCACGCGGCCGGGCAAGCTCGCGCAACGGGACGATACCCTGATCAGTGTCCGGGCGCCTGTCGGTGCTATTAACCGTGCGGACAAAGAGTATTGCATCGGGCGAGGCTTGGCAGCAGTGCGTTTCACCGCTGCCGATCCGCAATACGGGTTCCATGTTCTTGGGTTGGCCCCAAGGCAATTACGGCGTGTGTCCCAAGGAACCACGTTTGAGGCGGTCGGGAAGAAAGAGTTAAGTCAGGTACGCCTATTCATCCCGACGCGCTCTGAGCAATGCCGCATTGCTGAGGTGTTGGATACGGCTGACGAGGCGATGCGAGATGCCGAGGCACTGATCGCGAAGCTGAAGCGTCTAAAGCACGGGCTGCTTCACGACCTTCTCACCCGCGGGTTGGATGAGAACGGTGAGTTGCGCGACCCGATCGAGCAACCGGAGCAGTTTAAGGAGTCACCGCTGGGACGGCTCCCGCAGGACTGGCAGGTACAGCCTGTAATAGCACTACTTGCCGAGGTGAACCCTGCGATGCGCAGTGGTCCTTTCGGGAGTGAGCTACTGGCTTCGGAACTGAGAGGTCATGGGATCCCGTTGCTCGGTATCGACAACGTCTACCCGGAGAAGTTTGTTCCGAAGTTCACACGTTTCGTAGGCGAGTCAAAGTACCTGACGCTCAGTCGCTACGCCGTACGACCTAACGACGTTATGATCACCATCATGGGAACAGTGGGTCGTAGCTGCCTAGTTCCTGGAACGATTGGTACTGCTCTTTCTTCAAAGCATGTATGGACCCTTACCTTCGATGAGGCCCGCTACTCACCTATGCTGGCTTCGCTCCAGATCAACTATGCGCCGTGGGTTGTCCGCCAGTTCCGGCGAGATGAGCAAGGAGGGATCATGTCGGCGATTCGTGCTGACACCCTACGCACCTTGCTCCTGCCTGTTCCGCCAAGAATGGAGCAACAGCGGATCGAGACCGTGCTCTCGGAAGTCAATGCCCGTATCCGCGCCGAGGAAGCCTACCGCAACAAGCTCCAACTCCTGAAGAGTGGCCTGATGCAGGACCTCCTCACCGGATATGTGCGCGTGCCGGCGACCGAGCGCGAACCCGAACTCATTGAAGCCGGCGCATGAAGATCTCCACCATTCTGGACCAGATCGATGACGGCGGCGTCGCACTCCCCGAGTTCCAGCGCGGTTACGTCTGGAACAGGGAACAGGTGCGCGGCCTGATAGACTCACTGTACAAGAAGCACCCGGTCGGAAGCCTGCTGGTGTGGACCACAAAGACGGAGAACGCGGACGCTCGCGGCGACGGCAAGCTCCAGGCTGGGACTGTCAAGCTCCTCCTGGATGGCCAGCAGCGGATTACCACGCTGTACGGCATGATCCGGGGTCGGCCGCCGCGCTTCTTTGATGGGAACGCGGACGCCTTTACCGGGCTTTACTTCCATCTGGACGACCAGCTTTTCCAGTTCTATGCGCCGCTGAAAATGGGTGGCGACCCGCGCTGGATCAGCATCACGGAGTTGATGCAGAAGGGGCTCGGCGAGTTCCTCCAGCGCATTGCGCAGGTGCCGGAGTTGGCGCCGAACCTCACGACGTACATCAACCGGCTCAACGCCATCAGCAGCATCCAGGAGATCGATCTCCACATCGAGGAGGTGACCGGGGAGGACAAGACCGTCGACGTGGTGGTGGAGATCTTTAACAAGGTCAACAGCGGTGGTACCAAGCTCTCCAAGGGCGATCTGGCGCTCGCTAAGATCTGCGCCGAGTGGCCGCAGGCGCGGGAGGAGATGCAGGCCCGGCTGCGCAAGTATGAACGCGCAGGCTTCCACTTCGAGCTCGACTGGCTCCTCCGCAATATCAACACGATCCTGACCGGCGAAGCCTTCTTCTCCTTCCTCAAGGACGTGGAGCCGGCGCAGTTCCGCCAAGGGCTTCTCGACGCGGAGAAGCACATCGACCGGCTCCTCAACCTCGTCGCCTCGCGGCTCGGCCTGGATCACGACCGGGTGCTCGGGAGCCGGTACTCCTTTCCCTTGCTCACGCGCTACCTGGTGCAGCGGGGCGGCCGCTTCGACGACCATCGGGAACGGGACCGGCTCCTGTACTGGTACGTCAACACGATGCTTTGGGGACGCTACGCCGGGTCCACAGAGACGGTCCTCAACCAGGACCTCCGCCTGATCGAGGAGAAGGACGGCGCGCTCGACCGCCTAATCCAGCAGCTCCGGCGCGACCGCGGCGACCTGCGCATCCAGTCGCAGGACTTCACCGGGTGGAGCCGCGGGGCACGCTTCTACCCGCTGCTCTACATGCTAACCCGTGTTTGGCAGGCGCAGGACTGGGAAACCGGGGTGGAGTTGTCGAGCCACCTGCTCGGAAAGACGTCAAGCCTGCAGGTGCACCACATCTTTCCCAAGGCACTCCTGTACAAGCATGGCTATGACCGATCGATGGTCAACGCGCTCGCCAACTTCACCTTCCTGACGCAGGAGACCAACCTCCGCGTCTCGGACCGGAACCCGGCCGAGTACTTGGAGGAGTTCGCCGCCCGCAACCCGAGCGTCATCGAGTCGCACTGGATTCCGATGGACCGGGAACTGTGGCGGATCGAGAACTACCCGGCTTTCCTCGAGGCCCGGCGCGAGCGGCTGGCACGGGCCGCCAACGAGTTCTTGGACAGCCTGCTCGGCGGGACCGTAGCCGCGCCCGAATCGGCCGACGTCCCGTCCATCGTGGACCGCGAGGTGGTGGTGGTCCCGGGCGGAGTGGACAGCGACGACGAGATGCAACTCCTGATGGAAGTCAATGACTGGGTCGTCGCGCAGGGCCTCCCCACCGGCGTGATCGAGCACGAGATCGTGGACGCCACGACCGGACAGCCGCTCGCGGTGTTCGACCTCGCGTGGCCGAACGGACTGCAGGAGGGACTCAGCCAGCCCACCGTCCTCTTGGTCGGCGAGACTCTGGCGGCGGAAGAGGCGGCGAATGCGGCAGGGTATCGCTTCTTCACCGATGTCGAGGCTTTCAAGCAGCACGTGCGGCACGAGGTGCTCGCGCTGGAAGAGCCGGTGCCGGCGTAGGGGCACCCCGACGGCACCCAGCGAGTTGGTGCCCGGCTTCATACATCTCCTTCATTGTCACCCGAGGCGCCGGATGCCCCTGCCCAGCGAGTACACCGAAGTCGAGCTTCCCCTTATCGAGCAGCTCCAAGGGATGGGGTGGGCCTTTCTGCCCGGGAACACCGTGGATCCGGCGGCTACGGGGCGCACCTCCTTCCGCGAGGTCCTGTTGCAGGGTCGCCTCCGCGAGGCGTTGCGGCGGATCAACCCGGATCCGGAGGGTGGGGTGTGGCTGGACGACGGCCGGTGCAGCCAAGCGATTGGTGTGCTGGAGCGGATTCCGCCGACGCGGCTGATGGAGGCGAATGAGACGGCCACCACTCTGCTCCGGACCGGCACCCAGGTCGAGGGACTCCCCGGGTGGGACGACGGCCGTGAGCAGACCATCCGGTATATCGACTGGGGCGATTGGCGCAACAACGACTTCCTCGTCGTCAACCAGTTCCGCGTGGACCCGCTCGGCGACCGCAAGCACAGCATCCCCGACCTGGTGCTCTTCGTCAACGGGATCCCGCTCGTAGTCATCGAATGCAAGAGCCCGGGTGCCACCGATCCCATGGAGCAGGGCATCACCCAGCTCCTGCGCTACTCCAATGGACGCGATTGGGTCGACGAGGACGAGGGCGTGGAGCGCCTCTTCCACTACAACCAGCTGATGGTCTCCACCTTCGGGCTGCAGGCCCGGGTCGGGAGCGTTGGAGCGGGATACGACCACTACCTGGAGTGGAAGGACACCAGCCCCGTCCCGCTCGCCGAAGTCGCCGAGGCGCTGGGGAAGCCGGCGCTCACCAGCCAGGAAACCCTGGTGGCGGGGATGCTGCGGCCGGAGCACCTGCTCGACATCGTCCGCAACTTTGTCATCTTCATGCAAGCCGGTCCGCGCCGGATCAAGCTGGTGTCGCGGTACCAGCAGTTCCGCGCGGTCCATCAAGCCCTCCAGCGCCTGCGGCGAGAGCCTGGCGAGGAGCGCGGCGGGATCGTCTGGCACACGCAGGGCTCGGGCAAGAGTCTGACGATGGTGTTCCTCGTCCGGAAGATGCGCACGCTGCCGGGGCTACGCCGTTACAAGGTAGTCGTGGTCACCGACCGCACGGACCTCGAGAAGCAGCTTCACGAGACGGCGCAACTCACCGGAGACGTGGTGCAAAAGGCCACGGATGGAGAAAAGCTCAAAAAGCTCCTCCGTCAGCCTGGAGCTGCCTTGGTGTTTGCGATGATTCAGAAGTATCGGGAGACCGACACCGACGCGGAGCGGCTGGAGGTGGACGTGGTGCGGCTCGCAGCCACTGCGAAAGGCCCCTCCCCGTCGCCCGATGCGGAGGCGGTCCCCGCCGGCGCAGCAACGGCCTCAGCCCCCAGCGTTAGCGCCGGCGGCGAGGAGCTGTTTCCCGTGCTGAACACCTCACACGAGATCCTGGTGCTGGTCGACGAAGCGCATCGCTCTCAGTCGAGCGACCTGCACGCCAACCTGCGCAGGGCGCTGCCGAATGCAGCCCTGATCGGCTTCAGCGGTACACCGATCCTCATCGGCGACAGCAAGCGTACGCATGAGATCTTTGGCTCCTTCATCGACCGCTACACGATCCGCCAGTCCGAGGCCGATGGGACCACAGTCCCGATCCTTTATGAAGGCCGGACCGCCAACGCCGCCGTCGCGGACGGGCGCTCCATGGATGAGCTTTTCGAGGATCTCTTCCGGGAGCGCACTCCGCTGGAGTTGGAGGCCATCAAGATCAAGTATGCCACGCGCGGCCATGTGCTCGAGGCTCCGAAGCTGATACAGGCGAAGGCCGACGACGTCTTGCGGCACTATGTCGACGCGGTGTTGCCGAATGGCTTCAAGGCGCAGGTGGTGGGCGCCACGCGTCGTGCCGCGGTGCTCTACCAGGAGTCGCTGGAGCGGGCGCATCGCGCGCTCCTCGAAGAGCTGGAGAGGCTCGATCCCGCCGTCCTTGCTCTGTCTGCGCAGGAGCGGGAACGGCTGGACCCCGAGACGCAGTTCCTGGCCCGAGCGCACGTCCACCTCGAAACCATCCGCCGGCTGGAGTTCGCCGCAGTGATCTCCGGGGGCAACAACGATGACCCCGCATGGGCCCGCTGGAGTGAGGGCGCGCAGCAAGAGCAGCACATCGCACGTTTCAAGCGGCCGCTCACGCACCCGGACGCGGCGAAACAGGACGGGCTCGCCTTCCTCTGTGTGCGGACCATGCTGTTGACCGGCTTCGACGCGCCCGTCGCGCAGGGCCTCTATCTCGATCGCGTGATGCGGGGCCACGAACTGCTCCAGGCAATTGCCCGCGTCAATCGCACGCACGAGGGGAAGCGTTGCGGTCTGGTCGTCGATTACGTGGGGGTTGGCGCTCACCTCAAGGAGGCGCTCTCCGTGTATGCTGACGCCGACGTCGAGGGTGCTCTGGTCGACTTGCGCGACGAGTTCCCGAAGCTGGCGGACCGGCACCAGAGGGTGCTCGCCGTCTTCACTCAGCGCGGAATCGAGCAGATCGAGGACGTCACTGCCTGTGTCGATCTGCTGCGGGACGTCCGGCTCCGTGCCGAGTTCGTCGTGCGGCTACGGTTCTTTCTGGAGAGCCTAGACATCGTGCTGCCGCGCCCGGCGGCGCTGCCGTATGTGCGGGATGCCCGGATCCTGGGCTTTATCCATAGGGCCGCGGCCAACCTGTACCGCGACGAGCAGCTCAACCTTTTCGGAGCCGGGCGCAAGGTGCGGGATCTGATCGACGAGTACGTGGTGACCCAGGGAGTGAATCCCCGGGTAGCGCCGATCTCGATCCTCGACGCCGACTTCGAGCGTGCGGTCGATGCGCACGTCTCCAATCGTGCAAAGGCGTCGGAGATGGAGCATGCCGCACGCTACCACATCAGCAAGCATGCGCACGAGGACCCCGCCCACTACAAGCGGCTCTCCGAGCGGCTGGAAGAGATCCTCCGGTCGTTCGAAGATAATTGGGAGCGACTTGTTGAAGCGTTGCGTGCTTTCACCCAGGAGGTGCGGGAGGGGCGGCCATCAGACGATACCGGGCTCGACCCGAAAACCCAGGCGCCGTTCCTCGGCATCCTGATGGAGGAGGCGGGTGGAGGCAAAGAGGAGCTTTCGTCGGAGCAGATGGCGAGACTCGTCTCGCTGACGGTCGCGATCGTCGCGCACATCAGCCAGGAGATCCGCATCGTCGATTTCTGGAGAAGTCAGAACGCGCAGGAGGTGCTCCGCATGTCAATCGTGCGGATGCTCGACGATCACGACGCTGTGCCATTCGAGAGGCAGCGCCCAGCGGCAGACCGGATCATGGAACTCGCCCGCGCGCGCCATGCCTATCTGGTTCGATGAGCGAAACGCTTAAGATCGATGATCTTCGGTTCACGCTGCTGCGCAGCAGCCGGCGGCGGACAGTAGGGATCACCGTCGAGCGGGACGGCTCCCTGGTGCTCACGGCTCCCCACGACTGCTCCGTAGAGCGCGTGGAGCAGATCGCGCGGGAGAAGCAGTTCTGGGTCTACAGCAAACTCGCCGAGAAGGATTTGCTCTTCCGTGCACCTCCGCCCAAGGAGTACGTCAGCGGGGAGAGCTTATTCTACCTGGGCCGGAGCTATCGTTTGAAACTGGTCGCGGCGGCAGCGCAGGCGGTACCGCTACGCCTGCTTCACGGGCAGTTCCTCCTGCGCCGCGACGACGTCGGACGTGCGGACCAGCATTTCGTGCGCTGGTACACCGAGCACGGCCGGCCTTGGCTCATGCGTAGAGTCGAGACGCTGGCGCCGCGGATTGGCGTTTCGCCGGCGGGGCTGGAAGTGCGCAGCCTCGGCTACAGGTGGGGCTCCTGCACTGCGGTGGGCGGGCTCAACTTCCACTGGCGGAGCGTGCTCCTGCCTCCGCGCATCATCGAGTACATCATCGCCCACGAACTGGTGCATCTGCTTGTCCCCAACCACAGCGCAGACTTCTGGGGGCGTCTGGAACGTGCGATGCCCGACTACCAGGCGCGCAGGCAATGGCTCGCGGAGCAGGGGGCAGGGTTCTTCTGATCGTCGCGGACCATGTTGGCTGCCTCCGGTTCAGATAGAGTTCTTTCCGTTTGGATAAACTCTACGTGAAGAGGCGCGTCTGGATCAGCCTTCTGCCCTGCACTGCCTCCTGTCTTCCTCGGCGCTTTTGCGGCCCGCTGTCCTCCTTGGCCGGCGGAGGGTGGCGCAATTCAGGGGCACCGATCAGCTTTCGTCATGGGCGATCGTCTGAACGGATTCCGACCGTCGGCCCTCGACCGCAGGTTCAACCCTGCCGGCCCGTGTGCCAGGGCGTAGCGCCTCCGCTCCACCCGCACCCGATTGAATTCAACCCGTTCCGTGACCGATCATTCCGGCCCGTTCCCCGGAGCGACGGTGGCATCTACGGTGCCTTCGTCCCAGGCGCTCCAACGCGATCCACCGTCCGCCTGGACCGGACTCGGCGAGAAGGCACAGGCGGTTGCGAAAGCCGCGCACGCGCTCTACTGGCATGGCGAACCTCCGAGTATCGAACCGGATACGCCCGCCCTCGCCCGCGTCGCCGTGGAGCAGCTGGCCGCGGATTTCAAGGCGTCGCCACAGGCCTTTGTCGATGCCCTTGAAGGCGCACGTGCGGGAGCCGAAGTGCTCTCCACTGATCGCTTGCAGGGTTTCTCGGAAATCGTTCAGAACGCGGATGACGCGGGAGCGAGCCGGGTGGAATTCAATTTCCTCCCCGAGGAGCTGATCGTCACGCACGATGGTCGGCCCGTGAACCTTCGAGATGTTCTTGCACTCGCCACCCCCTGGCTGACCACGAAGCGGAATGAGGCTACGGCTATCGGCCGGTTCGGCATCGGGCTGATGACATTGCAGGCACTTTCGCCTGCCCTCGAGGTCTACTCGGGCCCTTACTCCGTCCGCTTGGAGAGCCCTTCGCTGGCGTGGATCGATCCACCGGCGGCCGCGGCGGCTACCCGCGCTTCGAACATCACCATACTTCGTGTCCCGCTCTCCCCGGGAACGCTCGAGCGGGACGAGATCGCCGGATGGATCGAGCGATGGGACGACGCGGCCCTGCTCTTCTGTGCCAGTGTGGAGGAGGTGACCCTCCGCGTCGGCGGTGAGCAGCTCGGCACCCTTCGCCTGCATTGGACGACGCAGGACGGCAGGAAAGAGATCTGGATAGGCGCCGCGTCGTGCCTGGTTCACCGCCGTCGGGCTGTGGCCGGTGACGGGCGCTGCTGGGCCGTGCACACGGCCGAGGCTCCCGCTCCGGAAGGAGTCCGCCGGAGCCATAAGGCCCACGGCCAAACCACACCTCTTGGAGTCGCGCTCCCGCTGACGCACGCCGACCAGGGCACTGTCTACGCGGGACTGCCGCTCGCGGCGATCGGCGTGCCGGCGAGGATCCATGGGCAGTTCGATCCGACTTCGAGCCGACAGGGCCTCGCGGAGACATCGTGGAATGATGCGCTCTATCCGCTCGCGGCGGACTTGTGGACGGCGGCTGCCGCGCGCCTGTTCCGTGAGCAACCGGCCGCGGCATGGAGCGTAATCCCCCTGCCCGAGGAAGATATGGGCGGCGGCGGAACCAGCGCGCTGTTGGACGAGATACTCGACCGTGCCCGCACAGCACTCGCCCGGCGGGCGGTGATCGACACTGGCGGATCGGAACGTCACTTGACCGAGCTTGCGGTGGAGGTCCCGGCCCTGACCGGCGTCATCACCCCCGACGAGGTGGCGCGCTTGGCCGGTCTGCCGCAGGCGCTTCCCGTCCCTGCACGTGACGCGGCGGAGCGCTGGCGCGAAGTGCTGGAAGACTGGAGGCAGGCAGATGCGCCGATCCCGCCCGAGGTGGACGTCGAACAAGCCTTGGAGCTCCTGAATGAGCCGGGACGTGGCCCAGATGCCGTCATCGCGCTGGTCGCGGCAGCGGTGGAGGAGTATCTCGAGTACGCCCTTGAGGAACTCCCGGCGGTGGTGCTCGCCGACGGCTCTCAGGTTCCGCCACCGGCAGCTTCGGATCCCTGGATGCTGGTCACCGGTGAGGGGGGAGTGGGAGCGACTCTGGACATTACCCGCGCTCTCCACCCCGCCTATGTGACCCGCTCGGCTCCCGTAGGCGTTGTGCTGAAGTGGCTCCGCCGCATCGGGGCCGCCGTAGACGCAAGTGACGTGGCCGCAGTCCTGGAACGGCTTGCCCGGACGGGCGCGGCGGGCGGCGCGCTCCAAGAGGCCCTCACGGATGTCCAGGTCGTGGCGCTCCGGGACGCGCTCGACCAGCTCAGCGCGGAAGGGCGCGCGAAGGTCGGCCCAGGAATCGGAAAGGCAGTCCTGCTGCAGGGTTTCCGGTTCGTGCGGGGCGGAACCCGCGAAGAACTCCCCATCAAACCGGCGGTCGCCTACCTCCCAATCGCGATCGAGCGCGCTCGAGAACCCGGCTTCGCGGAGGCGGCGGCGGAAACCCCAGGCCTGAGTTGGCTGCACGGGCGGTACGCGAAGGTGCTGCGGTCAACTGGGCGGGCCAGTCTCGGGCCGCTTCGATTCCTGCAACTGCTCGGAGCTGAGACCGCGCCGCGGCTTAGGCCCCACCCTAAGCTCGCCCATCGATTCGTGGCGGCGGAACGAGGGCTTCCGAGGATCGTCGAGGGGGGCCCCGCTGTGCGCAGCCGAGCGCTCAGCGAATTGGGTGCTAGCTATACGCTTGAGGATATCGACAGCCCGGACCTGACGGCCGTCCTGCGCTCGATCGCCGCCGAGCGGAAGCCTGTGCAGCGTCGTGAGAGGGCGGCCGCTATGCTCGCCACGCTCGCCCGCGCGTGGGAACGGCTCTCAGGACGAGCCTCCGTTCCCGCTGCGTCTGACTACTACTCCTGGCAGCCTCGGGGCAGGACCCGTGCGTTCTGGTTGTGGCAGGCGGCAGAGATCCCGTGGCTCGACGACGCGAAGGGAACCGCCACCGCGCCACATGCGCTCCAGCGCCGTACACCGGCGACGGTTGCGGTCCGGGGTCCGGCGCCCACGGGCTACCTTCACCGGGACCTGGTGCAGCACCTCAAGGTGCTCGAAGCTCTCGGCGTCGCCGGCGACCCGGATACGGGGACGCTGGTGAGGGCGCTCCGCGATCTCCGGTCCGCGGGAACGGACGATCCGGACCTGCCCGCGCGTACCGCCCTCATCTACCGCACCCTCGCGGAGCGGCTTGGCGACGACAGCCGGATCCAGGGCGACCTCCCGCAGGCGCAGATCGTCGCCGCCTTCCACGAGCCTCCCGGGCTGCTGTTCACGAACCTCGGCTGGCACCAACCCGGGGGCATCCTGACAGGTGCACCCATCTTCGGCCGGTGGCGCGCGTTCACGCCGAGCATCCAGGGTGCGGATCGGCTCTGGACGACGCTAAAGCTGAGGGAACCCTCCGCCGCGGACTCCATCGACGTGCTGCTTCGCATGGGAACGGCCGAGGCCACGCCGGACACCGACGACCAGATTGTAATGCTGGAGAGCCTCCGCCTTCTGGTCCGGAACACTGCGGAGGTGCAATCGACCAAGGAGCTCGCCCGCACTCTCGCCAAGCTCCCGCTGTGGACGAGCGTTGGATGGAGGCAGCGGCGGCCGGTCTATGCGGTTACTGATCTCCCGCTGGCTGACGGGCTTGCGAATGCGCTCCCGATCTGGCGACCCGGGGGCGACGTCAGCCAGTTCACTCCCCTCTTTGACGCGCTGCGGCTGACGCCGATCCCGACGGAATCCGTCCGGGTCATCGACCCGGACCAAGCGGAAGCGGACGAGCAAGCGACCGAAGTACTCCGTGACGCGGTGCATTTGCTGAAGGAAGATCTCGTCCGTAACGACAGGGGGGCAGCCCAAAGACTCACCGTGTCGTGGGAGCAGCTCGCGGAACTGCGGGTGTGTGTTTCGAACGACCTGCGAGTAGGGGTAACCGGCATCGTGGATGGCGAATTGGTTGCGCCAGTCGCAGCCAAGATGGACACGAGCTCCGGCGTACTATTCCTGCGCAACGCCGCCGAGTTGGACCGGGTCGACATCGGCGGTCGCGCCATCGCAGGCCTGTTCCGCACCGAGCCGCGGAGGATCGCGCAAGCATGGCTAGCCGCTTGCCAGGAGGCTCGCGCCGGTCGGGAGGCGGTGCGGGTGCGCACCGCCGAGGAGCACGAAGCGGTGGCGAAGGAGGGCCTCGCTCGTGCGGTGACGGAATTGCAGCGCCGGCTTACGCGTGGAGAAGCACAGCAAATGGCCGGGGGCGGGGCGAACGGTTCTGGTAACGCATCCGCGCCCAACTCCCCCCCGGAGCAACGGCATTCCAGTACGGGCCCAGTCCGCTCCCTGATCGACCCCTCGCGATACCAGACGCTGAATCCTGCGGGGCGCGTGGAGGGTGGCAACACAGCCTCCTCAAAGCAATCCCCTGCATCGCGCCCGCCGCCCGGAAGGTCCCTGCCGGAGCCCAGGCCAGGGGGCGCCCCGCCGAGGCCCGGCAAGCCCGCCCCGGCGTATACGGCCGCCGAACGAGAGGCGGTCGGCCTGGATCTACTCAGAAAGGTGCTCGCGCGCGATGATCAGGAGATCGTAGACCTCCGGGGCCAGAAGGGACTCGGCGCCGACGCGGTCCAGCTGGACCGTGAGTTCTGGGAACTGAAGGTGTATGCCGGTGCTGAACCAGACCAGATCACCTTGCAGGCTTCGCAGGTCCAGAGGGCGGCGAAAGACGAGTTTTTCGTCGTCATCGTCTCGAACGTGGAGGTGGCGGATGCCCAGCCGAGGGTGCGAATCATCGTAAAGCCCCTCGCCCAGTTGCGGATCGTTGACCACGACGCGGTCCGATTCACCGGCGTGCAGTCTGCAGACTCACTCGTATTCGACTTTGGTGCGAGCGACTGATCACCAGCAGTCGGCTCGAGCACCAGCTTCCAGACCGTCTCTGGATGGCCAACCTTCCTTCCAGCCAAATTCATGAACTACTTGGATCAGATACTCTTTACAGCCCGCAAGAAGGTACGAACGTACTTGAGCATTCGAATCGCCCCAAGTGATTTCGCACTTGATGGTCCACTGCTTGAGGAGAAATGGACGCGGACCCGGCGCGGGCTTGGCAGCCCGTTCAGATTATGGCCAATAGGCTTCGTAGCTAAACGGGCGCTTTTGCTACGTTCTCCGGTTCCCCCATTTTTAGTTCTTGGCGTAGTCGCTGCCGTATTTTACATATTGACGGCGCCGTTGCAGAGGTTCAAAGAATGGGACTACGTGCTGACTGACGATGCCGTCGCCCGTTTCTGGCTTGCGTTCATGGGAGTCATCGTTCTAGGTGGCGTGTTGCTCAATCTGGTACTGAACGCGGGATACTGGACGACATCGATTTTCATGATTACAGCGTCATGGATTGCGAACGTCGCTTGGGCGACGAGTAATCTGCCTCCTGACACAGTGAAAACGAACGCCGCGCTTCTCGTGGTCCTGCCATGGTACGGGGTGGTTGTCGCTCAACTGGTGCTCATCATTGCGCTCGGAATCTGGATCGTGATGTCGGCTAGTCAGGATTTCGTTGCCTCTGGCCGGCTTCTCTCGGAGTTTGCGGCGCTTCGTCTACTCGATGTGTTAGTTCTAAGAGACATTATCGATCGCGCAAGCAAAGTATCTCAACTACTTTGGGTGCGTGAGACTCTTCGCGCTGCCTCTAGCTATTTGGCAGCTGAACTCGAAAGGTCGCGGGAACCCGACACAGCCAAGTGCAAATCGGGTGAAGAGAATTTGCGCTGTCTCGACCAAGAAGCTACGAGGCGTTTTCGAAAGCGCTGGAGGGTGAACACCAGCGCCCGGCTTCGCCGAACCCGTGCCATCGAAGATGTAGCTCGGGCGACGCAATTGGGAATCCCGGCTCACTTCAATGCTGGGGATCAGGAAACGAACCGGTTGGTCAGCGAGATGCGTATGCTTCGAGCGAACGAGATTCGTGCTCTCAAGCTTCTGTTGGTGACCCCAACGGAAGCGACTGAGCAGGAACTTCAGAGGCGAACCGTTCAACTCTTGCACGGCATAGTTGCGGGGAACGAGCCCCAATTCGCTCAACGATCCCCGTCAACACGACAGCACCAGTTCCCTCCGGTTCTTCGCCATGTTTTGCTGATCGCTATAGCCGTTTTCGCACTTTACGCGACTGGTCGGGTTGGCGCCGATGGTGCCGGAGGTGATCTCCCTTTCCCCGGAGGTGGTACAGCCGCCGCACTTACCTTGGTCATCCCTTACGTTGCCGTACTCGTAATGACGATCATTGATCCTCTGGCTGCGTCAAGGTTGTCTGCCATGCGCTACTTTGGAGGTTCCTGATGTGTCTTCGTCAGCAGGACCTCGCGCTCTTCCGGCGAGGAGCGAGTCACCCGAATCCCAGCAGGTACACGGCGCACACCGCCATAGGAATGATGATCCAAAGGATTACGAGGCAGAACAGGCGTTCTATGGGTGAGGCATCTTCCGGAAGCACTTGCGCCAGCAAAGCACCAACCATGAGCCAGATCATGGCATAGGTTACTAAAGTGACCGGCGGCAGATTCGGTAACGTTCGAGAGGTCGCATCGAAGGCGAGTACAAGGGTATGCAGCGAAGCACTCATGTGAAACCTCCCTCTCGCCTGATCCGATGCGTCGGCTCCAGCACCACCTTCCGGACCGTCTCCGGGTCTTCCTGCATGCAGCGCTTGAGCAATCGCTCGTTCTTCCAGCCGCCTGCGGCCGCGCTCTCGGTCGCCGGGTTTAGGGTCTGGCCCATCGCCTCGTTCCTAAGTTGAATTGTCGCTTCAGAAATGCATTAGGTAGATCGGCCCCCTTTTCTGTCTTTAACTTTTGTCTACCCTCTGTGATCAACGTCCGCTAACTGGTAAACGGAAAACGGCCGGGACTCTATGTCCCGGCCGTCACTATTCAGCTCCGTTTCATTCCGCGTCGTCTGTTGGCCTCTGCCTCGTGATCACCTGCCCACCCAGTACGTCGCCTTCACCACGAATACGTTGGTGGCAGGCCCACGGAACAGCGCCCCGTAACCCGGTCGAGATCAAACTGTCCTTCAGGAACGAACCCACTGCGCAACTGTTGCCACACCAGGTAGAGTTCGGAGCCGGGGCGCCACTCCCACCGCAGCACCGCGTTCCCCTGCAGGGAGCGGCTAGTGAAGTCTGGGTTGGCGAGACGGAAGGGTGCGGCCGCTCCCGGGCCGTCGGGATCCACCTGGTATGCGCCGGTCGCTTTTTCCAGCGCAATGGTTCCATCGTCTCTGCCGTAGACGGCGAATGCCCGCGCCCGCGCCGATGGTAACTCGCCGAAGCCCCGGTAATCGCCGGACGCCACGAACGGCTGGGCGTAGACCTGGAGCGAGAGCGTTGGTGTGAACGTCTAGTCCAGCCGCGTCTCCAACGAGATCGTCGTCTGTGAGAGGCCCGCAAAGACGTACCGGTGCTCGTAGGTGCTTACAGCCAGTGAATCCCGGACGGCGGTTACGTACTGCCGTGCCAGCCATGCGGCGAGATCGCGGGACCTGCTATGACCCTGACAGCCAGGGACGGGCGCAGCTCTGCGGAACGGCCCACCCGCCGTTCGCGCGTCTCCGCCGCGTTTGAACGCAGGTAGACGTCGCTGCCCAAGCGGAGGTTCGCCGCTGGTCAGTGCTCAAAGACCCGTAGAGCGACGCCGCCGCAGGCGCATCCTACCCCGATCAGCGTCCCGAGCGCGACAGCACACTGGAATCGCTGGGTGTCTAGGGTGACCAGACGTCGCGCTCCCCGCGGACCGCGGCGTCGCGTATCCCCTGGAAGGCCCACGTCGTGTGACCCGGCCTGAAGCGGAACTGTGAGGCGGGATGCGGAACTCCGCTGCCCACCGCCGCTGCTGGTACCACCAGAGCCGTCGCATGCGTCGGCTCCCGAGTACTCTCGGGAGCGGAAAACCGCCTCGAACTCGATCTCCCCCTGCCCTATCCCACGCACCGCGTATTAACGGAAGATCGTGTTACGCCTCCCCGGCTCGTTGTAGAGATACCGTGCTCGAACTGGCACAGGAAATCTATTAATAGAGCTATGGCGCGCATGCTTTACGACAATCACAGGCGGAGTGAAACGGATCTAAACCCTTGCCCGTGGGATGGTTGAGTTTATGTCTCAAAAGGGGCATGCCGATTGCTCTCTTCCGTTTGCGAAGCCCCGCTCAGTTCGTGTCTAGCTAGCTGCCGTTCTTATCGAGTTTCTACAGGCTACCCGCGCCCCTATGCACTCAGCCGTGAACACCCGGATGCGCCCCAAGAAGGGGGCTGACCTCAGCGGCGCCCGGCGCGATGGCCCGGACGCGGTGGCCTGCACCGCAGGCGCGGGACGATTGCCGCTCCACGGCACCCCAGCCCCGGACTTTCTGGCGGATTCCGGAGTGGAACGCTTTCTCGTTCGCGCTACCGCTATCGCTGACGTGCTACAGGACAAGGCGGTGGATAGGCTAGGCGGGGGGATCACTTGGCAGGCCGCCCCCGGACACGACATGAAGTGCGCGCCCAGCGTCGGACCTCACATTTATGACGGCGTCCTGGGGATCGCGCTCTTCCTGGCAGCACACGACCACGCCTGCAGGAACGGTGACCACCGGGACTTGGTGTTGCGAGCCATTGGCCCGCTCAGGCGCACGCTGCGAGAGCTGGTTTACGATAAGGAACGAGCACAACGGCTCCGGATGCAGGTGGGCGGATTCGTAGGATTAGGCGGATTCGTTTACGCGTTTGTGCGTGTAGGCGAGTGGCTGCGCGAAAGGGTGCTGATCGAGGAAGCCCACGACCTCACCCTGCTGTTCACACGCGAGCGCATCGAGGCCGACAACCGCCTGGACGTGGTGGACGGGTGTGCGGGTGCGCTGCTCGCGCTGCTGGCCTTGGATGCAGCTGCACCCCAAGCGAATGCTGATGGCGTCACGCCGCTTGAGTTAGCGTGCACATGCGCCCATCACCTGATGGAACGACGCCGTTCGCACGAAGGGCGGCCGCAGGCATGGGCCGCCCCGGGAAAGCCACCGCTGGGTGGGTTCGCGCACGGCGCCTCCGGAATCGGCTACGCTCTGCTCCAGCTCTTCGCCCGCACTGGCGATGAGGCGTTGCGCGTGGCGGCGCGCGAGGGCGCCGCTTTCGAGCGCAGCCTGTTCGACCCCACCACAAACAATTGGCTGGACCTGCGGACCGGCCGCCCGCTGGAACAGAGCGCCTGGTGCCATGGCGCCCCCGGCATTGCCTTGGCGCGGCTGGGAGCGCCAGCCATCTACGAGTGTGGGCTCAAAGAGCTGCAGGGGCTGCTCCAGATCACCCGCTCTATCCCCGAGACACCACTCGACCACCTCTGCTGCGGCAATCTGGGCCGCGTGGACATCCTTCTCTGCGCCGGCCAAACGCTGGGCGACAGGACGTTCGTGGATGACGCGCTTGCCCAGGCTGACCGCGCTGTCTGCCGCGCCGAGCAGGCTGGCGAGTTTGCCGTCATCCGCCCCGGCGAGGCAGTCGGCCTAAGACCGGGCTTCTTCCATGGGCTATCCGGCGTCGGCTACGCACTGCTGCGACTGGCCAGCCAGGGAACGCTGCCTTGTACTCTCCGCCTGGAGTAAAAGTCCACATGGTGCTCGCGGATCCCGTCCTGACGGCCAACATCTACTGCGACCGGGGCCTCGACGCGCTCATCCATGGAGCGATCACACCGTTCCGTGCGCGGCTCCGCGACAGCGATCCCGGGGGGGGCTGGTCGCTGTGGCTGGTGCGGTATAGCCGGTGTGGCGAGCACCTGAAGGTGCGCCTGCACGGGCACCCGGAGCGGCGGGAACTCGCCCGCAGGCTGCTGGAGGAGTCGGTGCAAGCCTACTTCGCGGGACTTCCCCCCGTCAGCGGAGAGGTGCGTATCAGTCGAATGGGCGCGCCACCCATAGATGTCGAGGACGACGCGACGTCCGACTATCCTGACCGCACGCTCCTATGGACCCGGTATCGCCGCAGCCATGTAAATCTAGGTCCACCGCTCTTTCTGGAGGACGACTGGTACACCGCGCTTTTCACTGCATGTCTGGGCTCCGGGGCCGATCTGGTGCTGGATTTCGTGCAGCCGGATCAAGCTGGCAAGGTGCCGGGCGCGGCCCGCCAGCGCGGGCTACTTCGCGCCATCTTCGGCGGGCTTGCCGCTGTAGGTTTCTCTCCGGACGAACGCGCGGCATACCTAGCGTATCACCGTGACTGGTTGGTCCGCTTCAACGTGGCCGGCCCGGAAGCGGAAGCGGAACTGCTGGCTAGCTACGACCGGCGGGCGGAGGGGATGGCGTCCACCCTTGAGCAGTTGCGGCAGATCGCTGGCGGGTACTGGGGGGCTGCCCCGGGAAGCGTCACGGGCGCAGACGCCGACTGGCGGGACGCGCTCTCCGCCCTCGTGGAGTATCTGGCCCGATTCCGTGGAAATCCGGAGTACCGGCTGGACCCGTTCACGGATGACCCGGTGTTCCCGCCGCTCTTCAAAGCGTTTCACGCCCTTGCGAACCATCTGGGCATTGGCATGCTCGACGAGGCCCTCGTTCATCACCTCGTCTTGCGGGCCACGGCCACCCAAGTGGCCGGTACCGGAAAAGAGGCGGTCGTATGACCTGGCACGACCGCTCCTTCGTGGAAGGCGCGCCCCTCATCGCGCGGGTCGCGGGGTTGTCGGCCGAGATCGTGGAGCGATTCTCTACCGGTCTTTGCGCGGAACTCCAGGCTTTGCGCGGCGCCGAAGAGGAGCGCTTAGCAGCACGCGAGGCGATGGTGGATCGAGTGCACACGGCCGTTCCCACTGCCCCACCGGAATTGCGACGCTTTCTTTTGAACGTCAAGCGCGACTGCTTTAACGGCCGGTCGCTGGAGCGTCACCTGAAGTCTGCGCAATGGGCAGTGCTGCGGAATATCGCGGGCCCGGCCGCTGACCGTCTTGCGACGGCCGAAGAAGAGGCGACAGCCCGCTCGGCGGCATTTGACGAAAGGTTTTTCCGCGAACGCGACCGCCAGCGGCACCTGCTGGAGGAACAGTTGGACAACCCTGCGTTTGTTCGTGGCTTGGCGATGGCGAATCCGCAGATCTCCTGGATCACCCACCGTCTTCGCGACCGCGCGGGCTATGGCCACGGCAAAAAGAAGGCAGAAATCACCTTGCTGCGCTACGTCAGCCGCGCGGCTGTAAAGCTGTCGCCTTTTTCCACGCTGACTTCGCTCGCGCTTGCAACTCTCCGAAGCGACCTCGCGCCCGCGGTGCCGCGCCTCGTGGGAAGCGACTGGCGCGCTCGTTCGCTGGTGCGCATCAAGCCCTACTTGCTGGACCAGTATGCCGAGATGCTGCGCCGGTACCCGCCGTTGCGCGACCGCCTGCCGGTGGTGCTGAACAGTTCGGCAACCGAATCGGTGCCCGGGCGCTTCATCTTCCTCCGGCCTTCCCACTGGATCCATGACGAAGCGGCGGGCAGGCTCGGCTATCGCGAGCAATCCCTGGTACAGGTAGGGCTCAAAGGCCCGCTGGTCACCAGGCTTCAGGAAATCCTCATTGGGACCCAGCCTGGCTACCGGGAGCTGGTTTCGATGCTGGAGCGCGAGTTTGGCGCACGCGGAACCGCAGAACAGGTCGCGGGCCAGATTGACCAGTTGCTGCGCATAGGTTTTCTGCACCTCGTGCTCCCGTGGTCAGGGCACGAGATGCACATGGAAAAGAGGATGCTGCACCACCTCCGGTCCTTTCCACTTGACGACGCGCTCGTGCCGTTCACAGAGCGTCTGGAGCGCTTGGTCCAGTTAGAGGACGGATATGCAGCCGCGGAGGACCCGACGGAGTCGCTGCAGGATATCGAGCGGCTGACAGCGGAGCTTTGGCGGGCCGCCGCGCCCTTGGGCGGGCTCGACCCGGAGACAGGATACGGCCGGGCGTCCATTCATAACGTGCACGAAGAAGTCTTCCTTCTGCCCGAGGTCGCGAACGCCCCACCACCGTCCGTTGTCCACATGTCCGAGGCAGCGGCCGAGAAGGCACTGCGCAGCGTCGAGCCCCTGGTACGGTTGGCCTCGCTCTTTGAGCATCGCCACGAGTTGCTTCACGCGATGGAATCATTCGCCCGCGAGCGCTGGCCGGGCGAAGACGAGATCGCGCTGATGGATCTCTTCCAGGCGATGCAGCCTCTATGGCGGGACTACCTGTGCTTCCGTGTCGCCGCCCGGGAGGACGAGGGCTGGCGCACGACGTGGAACCCGCGGCGGTTGCCGGAGGTGGAGGCGCTGGACCGGTTTCGTGGCGCCGTGCTGGAGGGGATGGAGGAATGCCTGCGGCTTGAGCATGGGGTGCAGCACGTCTCAGGCGAGAAGCTGGCTGCGCTGCTGGACCGGGGACCGGCGCGCTACACCTCGGCTTCTGGGGGCGCCTGCCTTTTCCTGCAGCCGGCGAGCACTGATGGCACGCTATGGATGCTGAACCGGATGAAGGAAGGGACTGGCCGGTTCGGCAGCCGCTACACGCCAGTAATGGACAGCAGGACGCGCGCTGCCTACGCGTCGCACATCGCGGCACGTGGGGTCTTCCAACTGGACGGTGAACGGGTAGAGATGCTGGACCTGCGCTGCGTGCCGGGCGACAACATCAACGTTCACGCATGTCAGACGCCCGCTGTGTTGACCTTTCCCGGCGAGAATCCCGGCGTGGATGCACCAGGGCGGGTGCAGCTTAGTGATTTACGCGTCGTTTTCGGCGCGGGTGAGCCCGCGCTACGCGGCCGCGACGGATTGCGGTACGTCACGGCATTCCTGGGGCTCGCGTACGAAGACTACGTGCCGTCCCTGGTGCGGTTCCTCTGCGCGTTTGGGCCCAGCGAGATGAGCGCGGTGTTCCCACCCCGCGCCAGCCGGGATGACGGCCTGGTTACCATGAGCTGCCGAACGGTTATTGGCAACGTAGTGCTGCACCGCCAGGGATGGTCGTTCCCCACGCGCTTGCTACGGAACGCGATCGAGAAGATGACCGACACGGAAGCGTTCGCCGCGGTGAACCGATGGCGGATGGACCTCGGGATTCCCGATCGCGTGTTCATGGCGGAGCGGAGTCCCCACCCTATCCAGGGATTTCGTTACCAACCCCAGTACCTCGACTTCACCTCTCCGCTCTTTGTGGCCCTGCTGCGCTCGGCATTGGAGCCGCAGGGCGACTTAATCTCCTTCACGGAGATGCTGCCCACCTCGGCAATGTTCTCGCCCGACGCGGCTGGACGGCGGTGGGCGGTGGAGCTGCTTGTCGATTCTCTCGCATTAAGACCGGAGCCAGCCTCCGGTCCACAGCCCGGCGCGTGTGTGCGCGCCGTGTCCCCGCCCACGGTGGCGGGGAGTCGTTTCTCCCGAGCCTGATGGCTCACAGCCAGGAGGTAGCCCATGCCCGAAAACCAGAACCAGATCGAGAACGTGGAGATCGAGCCCCTCTCGGACCAAGACCTCGAGGGGGTCGCCGGCGGAAACGAAATCGGCGAAGAGTTGGTGGGAGACAGCGGCGGCACCACCAGCAGTGGCCCGAGCTGCTGCTCCTGCAGTAGCTGCTCGAGGTAGCCTGAGTTGCACCCGGCGGTAAGCGTCGGGACAGACAGCTTCTCAGATGGTGCGGGTCGTGTTCCCGCCGGTCCCGGCGGGGTGTCGTTCTCCCGAGCCTGATGGCTCACAGCCAGGAGGTAGCCCATGCCCGAAGACCAGAACCAGATCGAGAACGTGGAGATCGAGCCTCTCTCGGAGGATGATCTCGAGGGCGTCGCCGGCGGAAGCTTCTCCGCCGAATTGCCGGGAGACGGCGGTGGCACCAGCAGTGGTCCCAGCTGCTGCTCCTGCAGCGACTGCTCGAGGTAGCCTGAGCCGCGCCTGGCGGTGACGTCGGGAGCAGAGTTGGGCCAGATGAGCGGCTCGTTCACTGGCCTGCCTCTGGGCGGCCGGTTCTGCTTGCTGAGCAGGATCACGCCCGGCTCCTGTTCAGTCTCCAACAGGTGCACTTCTCTCCCGCCAATCGCGGCGGAGCGTCAGTCTCCCGAGCCTGGTGGCTCATATCAAAGAGGTATGTTATGCCCGAGGATCAGCACCAGCTGGAGAACCTGGAGATCGAGCCCCTCTCGGAGGAAGATCTCGCGGGCGTCGCTGGCGGAAACGAAACCGGCCAGGAGTTGGTGGGGGGTGACCCCCGCAGTTGTGGTGGCGAGTGCTGCTCGTGCAGCGCCTGCTCCGGCTGATGTCATTCCGCCCGGCATGAGGGGCGGCAGGCGGAAACCCGCTCGGGTGGTGTTCTAGGCGGTATTTCGCAATGTGCTCCTATGCTGAATGCAGCATTTCATCCGAACCCAATCGCGGACAGCCAGGAGGTAGACCATGCCCGAAGACCAGAACCGATCGATTGAGAACGTGGAGATCGAGCCCCTCTCGGAGGAAGATCTCGAGGGCGTCACCGGCGGAAACGAAACCGGCCAGGAGTTGGTGGGCGGCACCACCAGCAGTGGTCCCAGCTGCTGCTCCTGCAGCGACTGCTCGAGGTAGCCTGAGCTGCGCCCGGGGTGACCGTCGGGGACAGAGGCAGGCCAGATGAGCGGCTCGCTCACTGGCCTGCCTCTGGGCGGCCAGTGCTGCTTGCCGAGCAGGATCACGCCCGGTTCCTGTCCAGTCTCCCCAAAGTGCGCTTCGTTCCCGCCGATCTCGGCGGGGCGTCATTCTCACGAGCCTGACGGCTCATAGCCAGTGAGGTCGCTGTGCCCGAAAACCAGAACCAGATCGAGAACGTGGAGATCGAGCCCCTCTCGGACGAAGATCTCGAAGGTGTGGCCGGCGGAAGTACCGACCTCGTCACGACGAGTGGCGGAGGTTCCTGCTGCTCCTGCAGCCGTTGCTCCAACGACCCCTGAGCTGAAATGGCATAGGGGCTGGCACCCGCCAGCTCCTATGCCGGCATTGCGGTACACCAAGCGAGGGCGGGCAGGACCGGCAGTGAGCCGGTTTCGTTCCGCATCTCCCGGTTCCAGTCCCCTATCGTGACAGAGAGAGCATGGACGAAAGCCAGAAGCGGGCCCTCTTCGAGAACATGAAGATCGAAGGCCTGAGCGAGGAGGAGTTGGAGCGGTTGGCGGCAGGGATGCGCAACACCAGCCACGGCCCCCCCTGCTGCTCTTGCTCGAACTGCTCGGACACGACCGATCTCCGGAAGTGGCTGTCCATGGGGGAAACCCCGGCGGAGTGAAACGAGACAATCACGGCATCATGGGTTACGAGACGGTATTCCCCAGAGGTCACGAACGAAGGGCGAGCCCAAGCCATGGACCAGGTTTCATCCCAACATGCTGATTTCGGCTGGCTCCACTTCGTCGCCCGCAGCGGCGATGAAGGATCGCGCTGGGCGGAGCATTACCGGCAATTCGAAGCACTGGAGCAGCTGAGCACCCGTTCCCTCCTGCTGCTGCGGCGGGGCGATGTCCTGAGGGGCTACGAACTGCTTGAGGAGTTAGGCGAAGCTATACGCACGGTGGTTTCGGCGGACCCCTCCATTCGGTCGGTCTTGGAGCGGTGGTACTACGGGGTGTTGGGCTACTACTTCTACTGCATTGACCGCTCTGATGAGGCGGAGGACGCGATGGTCCAGGCGCACCGGGCAGTCACGGCAGCGATCGGCACCCGTCTCTTTCTGCTGCCGCTGGCCAACCATTGCCACGAGTTCCGTCTGCATCGCGCCCGCATCGCCCGCAACCGCCTTCGCTGGGAGCAGATGCAGGTGCACGTGGAAGAGGCTAGGGCAATGATGGCGGGCGTTGTTCCCTTCTGCGTGCTGAACGATGGCAGTCCCGTGCGGATTGCGGAGGTCTGCGCTTTTTACGCCGCCATTCCGTCGTTGACGGACGCGGAGCGCGACTCGTTGGCGGGATTGCTGAATGATGAGGTGCGTTTGCGCGGCTTTGAGCAATTCGTAAACAGCATGTACCGCGTTCCCGGCTTCGTCATCCCTTACCCCTGAGCCCGGCTTGGAGGACAAATGACCCACACGGCCCTTCATGTCTACTTTTGGGGCGAGGCTGAGACCAGCAGGCTCCTGACCGAGTGCCTGGGCCCGGCCGCCCGCGAGTTGCGGAAAAGCGGTCTGCTCGATCGCTTCTGGTTCACCGTTTTTGATACGCGGGGGCCCCACATTGTTGCCATCCTCAGCTCGACAGCGGCCGCTTCGGGTGCAGTCCGGCAGCTGGTGGGCGCTCGCCTGGAACGGTACCTGACGGAGCACCCCAGTACTGCGCAGCTCACCATGCAGGAAATCGAGCAGCGCCACGCTGAGTGCCGCGGAAAGCAGATCTCTGCAATCGACGCAGAGCCTGGCTTTGCACCGAACAACTCGTATCGCATGGCTCCTCACCCGTCAGACGGCTACCCCTTTACCCGGAGCGCCGGCATAGCGGCGGAGGACGATTTGTGGCGTACGGTCCAGGACGTGGTATTCTGGGCCATCGACCAGCGCCAAGCCGGCACCACCACGTTTGCCGCAGTGCAGTGGATCGGGTGGATGGACCGCGCGCTGGTGCGTGCCGGGGCGGACCCCGTGGAGTTCTGGCGCTATCACGCGCAGACGCTGCTGATCCCGTTGGAAGCAAGGCTACGGGAGGACGCATCCACCGTATTGGCCAACCTTCCCGGGGCTGTGAGGGAGCGGAATCGCGTGCTATTCGATCGCATCTGGGCTGAGCCTTCACAGTCGCCCTTGTGCGAGCAGCTGGTGGAGATCGTCCTGGTCAACGACGGGCGCACGGCCGAGCAGAAGCAGCAACTGCTGCGCGATATTAATCATTGTACGCTGGCGCAGCTGGGCCAGCCCGTTCTGCACCACATCCCGCTGGTTCTGTACGCATGGCAACGCAATCTCCAACTGCAGGCCGCGTAGCGCGAACGGCCACGCCGGACCCGGCCGCTTGGCGTGCGTGGCATTTGTTCTATCACGCCGCTCGGGAGCGGCTGGTGGCGGAGGTGGTGCGACCCACCGTAACGTCGCTCAAGGCCGACGGCGACATCACCAGCTTCTACTTTGTGCGCTACGATCTGGGCGGCCCGCACATCCGATTGCGGGTACGGCCCGCTCCCGGAAGGGATGAACTCGTAGAGGCAAAGGTCCAGTGGGCAGCGTCAGAGTTCTTCAGGCGGGAGCCGTCGACCAAGTCCGTTTCCGCGGAGACGATCCTCTGGCGGAACGCTGGCATAGCGGCATCCGACCCGCTTTCGGGAGGAGCGGCGGACGAGGTCCACCCCGACAACAGCATCCGGGAGTTCCCGGTGTTCTTCGAGGTGGAACGGTACGGCGGCCCCATGCTGTTCCGGCACTCGCTGGAGTATTTCACCATCTCCAGCGACGAGGCTCTCCGCTTCGTCTCGGCCGACCCTGGGGGCGCCGCAGGGCAGCGGCTGGTCATCGCGAGCCGCCTCTGGATCGATCAAGCATGGGGATTCGCGAAGGACCAGGTGGCGTTCATGGATCTGCTGGGCTATGCCAGCCGGCTATTCACGGGCGAGTGGACAGCACGTTTTATCCAGCGCGGTGACGAGGCCTTCGAGCGCCAGCGGGCGGTGCATACCCAGTTGCTTCGGCATGAGTTGAAGGCACTCGTCGCAGCGGACGGGACCCTGAAAGGCGGATTGTCACCGGTTTTGGCACAGGGTGCACGCCGGCTCGCGCGCAGTACCCGCCGCGAGGAGAGGGGGGCGTGGTGGATCATCGCCGCCAGCCAATTGCACATGACGGCTAACCGGCTGGGGCTGCTGAATCCCGAGGAGTTGTACCTGGGGCAGATCCTCTCGCGCGCCGCCCAAGAGCTTGCGACCGCGGAGCCGGAGTTCTGGCGGGCGTTGTGGGGGCGCCGGTAGGCGTAGGCTACCGTAAGATCCGGAGGCAGTTCGGAAACCAGGCGTAATCGCCGGCACTGCTGGCCGGCGGGCGCCACTATAAAACTTGCGCCGTTCAGCGCGTCCTTCTACTCGGTTCCGCCCCGCTTCCTCAGCCGATGCGTCGGTTCCAGCACCACTTTGCGGACCGTCTCCGGATCCTCCTGCATGTAACTTTTGAGCGAGCGATCATCCTTCCAGCCGCCCGCGGCGGCGATGTCGACGAGCGGATAGCCTTTGCGCTCGCTTACCCACTTTCGACGAAGCGTGTGCCACATCCCGCCGGGCTCGCGGGGAAGGCCGGCCGCCGCGAACGCCTTCTCCATCCAATCCCACATCGTCTTCTTGTTGACCGGTCTGCGCGGATCCACGCTCGACGGAAACACCGCCCAGTCCGGGTCCGGCCGCTCCGGCCGGATCGAGAGCAGTGCATCGCGCACCGCCGGGCTGAACGGCCGATAGAGCGCGGTCTTGCCCTTATCCGTCTCACCGGGCCACTGGATCGCCCCGAACTCCTCCCGGTCGAAGTGGATGTCGCACCAGCGCAGCTGCCGCCAGGCGCCGTTGCGGCGGCCGGTACCTTCGCCGACGATCAGCGCGGGGCGCAGCAAGGGATGGACAGTGTCGGCGGCCTGAAGGAGCCGCTCGACGTCGTCGTGCGTGACGATCGGCTGCCGCGGGTTCAGCTCCCGCGGGAACTCGATCCCCTTGAGCGGATCGGACGCGAGGAGCGTGACGCCTGCCTTGTTTTTCGTGACGCAGCCCCAGCGCAGCATCGTGTGCAGCGCCACCAGGTCGGCCCAGATGGTGCCGTCCCGCACGCCGGCGCTCCCGCGCCGGGCGACGTAGAGCAACGACGGATCGCCGCGCCGCCGCGCTTCCACGTATTCCAGCACCGCCTCCTCGTCGAGCGAGGAGGCGCGCTTCGTCGCGCCCAGGAAGGCCACGACACGTTCGAGCTTTCGCTCGTCTTCCTTCCGGGTGCGCTCCGCCTTGGCCGCGTGCTTCCGGCCGGCCAGGTACCGCGCCTTCAGCGCGCCGAGCGTGATCTCGCCCTGGCGCACGCCGTCGCTGGTCGAGCGCAGGTGCGCGATCAGCTCGTACGCCTCGCGGACGGCGCGGTCGCGGTCCTTGTGCCCCAGCGACTTCTTGTCTTCCTTGCCGCTCTTCTTTCCCGGGCTCGTGATCCAGACGGAGCGGTACAGGTTGCTGCCCGGGTACAGCTCGTAAACGCGTACGGTGAGCTTGTACTCACCGATCGACTGGCTCCAGCACTTCTTCCGCTTCGCCCCTGAGCGCTTCTGCGTGGCCATGCTCCGCTCCCGCGCGGCCGAGGCCGCATGCGCCGGGGTCACAGGGCACCCCGCCGGCCCGCGAGTCGGACTGCGTCCGCGGCCGGGTCGTACCCGCGCGTGAGCGCGGGCAGGTCGCCGCGGCGGACGAGATGGCGCCCGCGCCCGGCCGGCCGCCGGTCCGGCAGCGCGCCGGCGCGGAGTGCGCGCCGCACTGTCTCCTCGCATCGCCCGGTCACCTCGGCCGCCTCGGCCACGTCGACCTCGGCGTCCAGCCATTCACGGGCTGCTTCCACGAACTGGACGAGGAGGCGGCACCGCCCGGCGGCGGCGGCTTCCGCGCCATTCTCTCGCAGCACGCGGTTCTCCTCTTCGGCACGGCCTATCCAGGCCGCCATCCAGGGCTCCAGCCCCTTCGGAAGGTCCGGGAGTACGAATGCCGCGCCGGCTGAGCCGGACGCGGCAGAAGCGATCGTCATCGTCTTTTCGTGCTGAGCGCCTGACCGAGGGGTCAGGCGCGGTTGGCAGGTGTGGATTGGTGGAACCGGTGGGCGCGGCGCCCGGGGCGCCGGCGCGGGCCGCGGCACGCGCCGGCGCGTCAGCGGGGCGGTTTCGGCGGCTCGGCCATGTCCCTTTGCCACCTCGCGAAGTCCTCGTCGCGCCAGCCCTGCAGGCGATCTACGAGCGCGCGCAGCTCCGGGTCGCCGGCCATCCGGGCCTTGCTGGCCAGCCGCGCCGCGCGGCCGCCCTCCCCCATCTCCTCCGCCATCAGCTCCAGCAGCTTGGCGACGCCAGACTGATACGTCGCTGCCACAGTCAGCGCGCGCTGCGTGGGCTTCTTCACGGGCTTCTTCGGCTTTGCCATCGTCTCTTTCGATCCGTTTGCAGGGAGGTGTTGAAAAGGCTCGACGCAGCGGGGACACCTCCCGGCGGCGACGAGCCTGTTGTTTTGGGGGACAGAAGAAAGGAGGGCTGGTTCGGGTCGCGAGCGATGAGCATCTGCTCCGGCACCGGTATCAACCCTCCAACCGAAGTGAAGTGCTGAAATGAGATCAGAGCCTGCTGCCGGTGCCGCTAAACCGTCCGCTCAGACAGCCTCACCCTTGCGTGTGAGCGTCCGCCGGATGCCGCGGGTGAGTTTGGGAGGGGAATCTGACCATGCTCGAAGTGATCATCGAGCGCCTGTCCGAGAGAGCGCCGCGCGTACGGATCGCCACACGCTTGGCCGACCTGATCGAGGCGACGGATTCGCTAGCCAATCGGTCTTCCCCGCGTCCGACGCCGGGGCCGACGCTTGCATCCGTGCCGGACGGAAAGGCGGGATTGGATGACTGAGCGTATCCGCTACGCAGCCAGCTTGGAGCGGCAGTCCCGCGATTACGCGGAGGGCGTGGAAGCGCAGTACGCCATCACTCGGCAACGCGCCGCGAAAGATGGCTTCATGATCCCTGACGACCCGATGTTTCGCTTCACCGAAAACCATGTGCGC
Organism: Longimicrobium sp.; assembly: GCF_036399255.1. GTDB lineage: Bacteria > Gemmatimonadota > Gemmatimonadetes > Longimicrobiales > Longimicrobiaceae > Longimicrobium. The sequence continues at coordinate 93,818 of NZ_DASWNM010000026.1, read as the reverse complement.
GGCCAATCGACCAACCGCAAAGAATGGGAACGGCTGGTGAAAGCGGTCGAGAGCGGAGACGCGCCGTTCGAGCGTGTGTACGTCAAAGCCAGACCGCGAACCGGGAGGTGGAAAGACCCCCGCGAGCATGTCCACTGGGAGTTCTGGTTCGAGAAGCATGGTATTCCGCTCGTCTACTGCAATCAGGAGCGGCACATCGACTTGCGCCAAGGGATGAAGGCCGAAGACCTCGGCCAGTTCGTGATGAACATTCTCGAGAGCGCGAGCAGTTCTACCGAGATCAAGGAACTGCGGGAGAAGGTGCGGGTGGGCCGTCGGCAACGCTTTATCGCCGGCTTCTTCCCCGGCACTCAGCCACCCTATGCGTGCGAGCGCTGGCTCGCGAATGCCAGCAAGACGTTCATCCGGGTCATACCTCCCGGAGAGCGGCTGTACATCGAAGGATGCCATGTCCGGCTCCGCTTCGTCGCGGACCAGCGGATTGAGGCCATTAAGCTGATCTTCGACCTGATCCGTCGAGGGAGTGGCACCGCGGTCGTGGCAGGAATCCTGAACGCGCGTCACTTCCCCAGGCCTACACCGGGCGTCCAATGGACCGGCGGAACCGTGCTCGCGATTGCCCGCCACGAGGCGTATTGCGGTGATTACGTCTGGGGCCGCTTGGAAGACGCGGACGGCTTTCGACACCCAGACAAGGCTTCGGAGCCCGTTCCGGCTTCGGAGGCGCTGGCGGCCGACTGGAAGCCGATCCGGTATACGGACTTCATCCCGGATCCGCCGGTCACTCGAGAGGTCTTCAACGAGGTGCAGCGAATCCTCGACGGCACCCGTGAGCTATGGCGTAGGCGCCACGCCACAAGCCCCAAGTACCTCTTGAGCAGTCTGTTGAGGTGCCAGCTGTGCGGGGCTACGTACCATGGACAAGAGGTCCGTGAGTACAAGAGTGGGAAGCGGTACGGCTACTACCGGCATACCCATCACACGCCGGTTGCGTTCGGAGGCCAGTGTCCGAACCCCACCCGAAGCCTGCCGGCGCCGGACGTAGAGCGGAGCGTGCTCTACGTACTGGCCGACCTGCTCCACAACCGAGACCTGGAGCAGCTTGTACGAAGTGACCTCGATCGTCGTCTCGGGCTGATACGGGCGGGAAGCAACGCCGTCCGAATCGAGAAGGCTGAAGAAGAGTTGGCGACGACCCGCACCCACATGCGCAACGCGCTGCAGATGGGCCACCACTTGGGCGGGGAGGCTGCCGTCGCGAACGCCGTGATCGCCAACCAACTCAGCTCGCGGGTCACAGAACTGGAGGAGGCAGTCGCACGCCTCAGGGAGGAAGAGGCGGACGTCCTCCGCATCCTGGAACAGGTCAATCGCATCCCGGATCTCGCGGGACGCATCCAGGCCGTTTTCGCCGAGGGCGATATACAGGCCCGGAACGAACTCATCGCCGACCTTTGCCCTCGCATTGAAGTGGATGCTACCGGCCCGCGGATCTTCATGAAGATCCGCGCTCTCTAGCTCCGCACAGCGTCACTTCGTGTCCACTGGCCGATGCACCCGGTATCACCCCCAACCCTGCTGAGAATTTTTAAGCCATGAATGACTTTCCTGGGAAGATCGTTCAAGACATAAAACTGGAGTACCGCGCGGACGTAGAAATTGAGGGAAGGAGCACTGTGGTGCTTGTTATCGAGGCAGAGATAAACGACTTTGTTCGCCGCGGATCGCACCGGAAGACGCTCAAACGCTTCGTTTCGGCGGACGCACTTCCAATGCTGCAGGAGTTGGCGATCTGTGAGCCGGGCCCCGACTGCACGCGAGACGGGATCCTTGCGGCGCGTGTGCTCTTGGAACTCGCGCGTGGGGCGACTCACAAAGAAGCTGGGGCGGCGGTGGGCCGCCCTTTCCATTTCTCAAGCCGTGTGCTGATTTGGGTTTTGAAGCACGGGCACGAGGCGTTGCGAAGGTTCAAGACCTATGAGAAGCCAAATGCCCGGCGATCAGCGGCCTCGAACCGCAAGGACTCCACCGGATAAGCGCTTGGGGGTACCGACAACGCGTCCGTTTTTCTCCTGTGCTCGTGTATACCCGCCAGTGTTCTATCGAGCTCTGCTTCCGATCTCCCACCGGCGTGAGCCGGGTTCTGGTCCTGACCTGCGCCGTTGCCGCGTGCCTAACCGCGGCGAGCCAGACCTCGCGCTCCAGCGCGTGCCGCAGCCGCCCCTCGTTCGCGTCCAGCCCCGCCAGCTCCTCCTCCACGCGGTCCAAGCTGCATCGCGGCCCTTCCTACCCCCGTCCCTGCCTCCGCATCCGGCCTTCTGATCCTGCGTCAGCCTTTTCTGTTCTGACCCCTCCCTGCGGCGGCGCGGCGCGGCCGGCGAGCCGAACGCCCGGACCCAGCGGATCAGAATCGACTTTAGCCGCTCGAGCGCTTGGGGCCGCCGTCACTGTCGGTGCCGCCGGTACGTCCGATCTGTGGGGGCGGCGGCGTGCGCGGCGGAGATGGCGGTCCGCCGTGGGCGCAATCACAGGCGGCGGGCTCACGTGCCCCGCGTGAGATCGCAAGCGAACACGGGAGAGAAGACGATGACGACACTGACCGGCACGATCCAGGGGGGGGCCACATTGCGAGATGCGCGGCGATACGGAATACGCATTTGCCGTGCTGAGGTCCGACGGCGACTCGTTGTACCAGCTGACCTACTCGGGCCAGGCGACGCAGATCGCCCTCAGCATGTCGGATGGTGAAACCGTCCGCGTCACCGGCCGGCTGCGCGAGGGCACGTCCATCACGGCGGCGGCCGGGATGAGCGGCGAGATGGCCCCGGAGGAAACCGAGTTCGCCCCGCCTTCGGCGCCGTCCCCGGGAAGCTGATGTAGTCGGTGGCGCCCGTTTCCTCCTGGCCGGATCGCGGAGGGGCGTCCGAGGAACCCGTTCCCAGGCGCTCCTCGGCGCGATTGCTCCACGCTGCAGCGCCGACGGGACCCGGACGTCGGTCCAGCCCGCGGCGCGCGCCTCTATGGCGCGGGGCGCGCGCCTCTGGTCCGGACCAGCTTCTCCCACGAGCCGCATCCCTCACCAATGGCAACCGCATCGAGCGCATGCTTACGCTGGATGCGGTCACGAATGGAGAGCGCCTGCTCAACAGTCGGCGGGTCCATCCAGGGCAGCTTCGCGAAAGCCTCCGCAGCCTTCCGGGAAATCTCCGGGTCGTCGCTCCTGAGCCGTTTCAGCAGGAAGGACGCGTCCTGGCGGTACGAGTCCAGCCCATCTCCATGCCGCATCGTCAGGCTCCCTGCCAACAGTCCCGCAGGATCTGCGGGACGGTAGATGTTGCGGCGGAGGCGTCACCGCGCGCCTGTGCTTCCGGCAGTATTTCGATCATCTCGCCTCCGTTGACCCTCGTGTGAGTGAACTCGGCGCATGTTGCGCCGCGGTCGACCGTTCGATCTTCCCAAGTATAGGACGTTCGGGCGGCACCGCGGCGAAGCGGCGCACCCCGCGGGCGTCTCCGACCGGCGACGCCTCTTCCTCACACATCCAACCAGACGTATTCTGATCCCTGCTGTAAAGGTTGTCCGTGGAATATCGTCCCGAATAGCGAATCCCCACGCACGCGCTCGCGCGCACGCGAGATGGCACATCCGAAGGTCTCGGTCCCCCGTGAATACGAGTTCAACGAGGCCGACCGGGCCGCGTTCCGGACGCGGTTCTGGCGCTGCCCCGTGCGCCTGGTCGAGGACAGCACGTGGGCGGCGCTATGGACGGCCGGCGGCCGCCGGAAACGCGGGGGCGGCGCCGCCGGCGCGCTGCTGCCGGTGCTGGCGCTGCACGCGTGGCCGGAGCAGGACGGCGCCGTGGCGGGGTGGACCGGAACGGCCTCCCTCCCGTATCGACGGCTGGCGCGCCTGGCCGGGCTCGACAAGGACACGGTCACTACGGCGCTCGGGGACCTGGCGGCCCTGGAGCTCGTCCGCGTGGAGGTCGAGCAGATCGCACCACGCGACGTGCGCCGGCGCGCGCTGGTGCGCGTCGCTGCCCAGGCTTTCGCGGCGGATGGCGAGCGCCACGTGCGCTTCCCGGGCAGGTTCGTCTACGGGGGCGGATGGGGCCGGCTGCCGGGTGCGGCGGAGAGGCACCTGTGCGTGGCGTGGGCGGCGTGGGCGCGCGCGCAGATTACAGACCCGGGCGCGGGGCCGCTGCCGCGCGAGCTGGACCTGCTCCGGGAGAGGCTCGGTCTGGTGAGCGGCATGGGGAGGACGGCCGTGCGGAAGGCGGTCGCCGAGCTGGTCGCGTGGCGGACGCCGACGGGCGCCGGTCTGGTGCAGGACAGGGGCGGATTTCTGCGTCCGGACCTGGAGGGGGAGGCGGCACTCCACGAGTGGCCGCTGGCCAACGCGGAGGCCGCTGCGGCCTCAGAGTCCGCGGAAGCTACGGCCGCAGAACCGAGAACCGCCCCGCGACCGGCCGCTGACCCGGAGTTGGAGAACAGCGCGGCACCCGCTTCCGACCGGAGCGGCGCGTCGGCCGCCGCGGCGTCAGCGCGGGAAGGAGCCGGGGCGGCTGAGGCGGAAGAGTCCGCTCGAGGGAACGCGGGAGAAGCGGGCGCAGCGAGCTGTGCGACCACGGGTGCGTGGTGGTCGGAGGCGCGCCGTTGAACCCGACGATGTAGCCGCTGCGCCCCCGCCCTTGCCGCCGCTCGAGGGGCAGGCCGCGTTCGAGGCGCGGAAAGCCTGGCTGGTGCGGCGGTACCTGGCGCGGTGGGCGGCCCGGGTGCTCCGGCGGAGTTGGGAGCCGGCCCGCGTGGCGGTGTTCGTGGACCTCTGCCCGGGGTCAGCTGTGGATGGTCGCCCGTCTGGGTTGCAGGCGGCCCTGGAAATCGCGCAGCGCATGCGCCTGAAGAGGCGGCGGGACGCGCCGCTGCCCCTGGAGGTTGTTGCGGTCGCGCAGGATCTGGAGCGTGCCCAAAAGCTGCGGTCGGCGTTCAGGTTCTACTCGCATGCGCGCCTGCTGAGGGTGACGCAGATGCCTCCAGGCGACTGCGTGGATCGCTTCGGCCCCCAGCAGGCCATCCTCGTCTTTCTGGGCGCAGTTGAGGACGCGGTGCTGACCGTCCCGGAGATTCAGCTGGCCTTTGCGAAGCCCGATCGGGAACTGGTGGCGCTGAGCAGAAGCGGGCTGCCGGATCCGCCAATCGGACGGCTGTGGCGATCGGTCCGCGATCTCCGGCAGGAGGACCAGGGGGATGTCACGCGTTTGGCTCGGGGCGCCATCAGGGCAGGGGCTCGGACGGTGCTCTCGACGCCGCTGCTTTCGCAGGCTGGGGCTCCCGCCGGCCTGGCGGTGCATGCTGCGAATGGCTTGAGTCCGATGCCGCAGTGGAAAGCGGCGCTATCTCCGTCCGGGCACCGCCGACAAGCGCCTGCGCAAACGGAGTTCAGGGGTCGCTCGGGCCAGGAACCCCAATCCGTGGCGGAGATGATCGCCCGCGCCTTTGCTGGGCGCCAGGTGCCGTGGTCGCACGCGGATTGGAAGTTCTCGCCGCTGAGACGGTATGCCTTGAGGGCGTCGGCGCTATTGCCCAGTGAGTTGCTGGGCTTAAAACGGGAGCTCACAGCCCGCGGCTGCCGTGAATCGCACCGGCCGCTGGCGTACCGACTTCCGAAAACCTGACTGAAGGCGGGCTCATCAGGCGTGAGCCCCTCCTCTATATCTTCGAAGGCACTTACGAGTTATGTCGGGCCGTGCTGTGCAATAATCAAAACGCGAATCTAGACCCATCATTTTCCCCACGTCACTACTGAAGCGTGCTCGCACCACACGAACTGGGGGAGCGTGAATGTAGTGAAATCCGATCAAATGAGAACCAAAGGTATTCCCGCCCCATTTCGAGGCGGAAACGCCCCACCTTGGGGCTTTTCGGACCTACCTGCTCAGGTGTGCAAAATCTCCGGAGATAAGAAACAACAACGACTTACATAACTGTCGTGAACAGTGTGTTTTTTGGTATAAAGGTTGCTTAGAGCGAGCCGTCACCTCACAAACCCCTCGGTGACGTCTCAACCCGTAACCAGCTTTCACCCCCACACCCCAAATGGAGGAGCAGATGCGAGTAACGCTGCACACTGGGTAGTGCGCGCCACCCCGATCATGGCATCATGTTCGACTTCTTCCTTTCCTCCTGTGGAGCCACAATGATGACTGTACCAGCCTCAATGCGCCGCGCGGGCGCCTGTGTCTGCTTGCTCGTGCTGATCGCTCTCTCCGGGGCGTGCGAACGTAACCCGATGGAGCCACCCGTGTCGGCCGAGCGCAGTAATCCTGCTTTGGGCGGTTACCTGGGCCCGAACAATTTTACAGGGGATGAGGACCAGACGGCCCCCTCATCGGGACCTCAAGGACAGGATTCTACAGTGACCGTAGAAGGCTGGACCTGAATCGCTGACGGTTGGTTGGAATGAGGGGAGGGGGTGGCTGATCGTCAGGCCACCCCCTCCCCTTTTCCAGTGCGGTCCATTGGAAGGCTATCGGAGGGCTTCCATTATCTCATATACAAGGTCGTCAATGCGACGCTCATTGAACAAAGCGCCAACACGAACGAATGTATTCGTATCAGGCCCGACTCTGGGGAGTTCCTGAAGAAAATCTTCGGCCTTTGCGACTACAAAGAGTTCTTTGCGCTTCTGGGCGATGGCGTGTGACCGTTCTGCATACCTTCGCGCCTGCTGATCGCGTCCGAGTGCTGCGGCACCATAACCGAGGTCCAACAGTGCCTGAGCGTGGTTTTCCCCGAATGCAGAGGTTGCACCAAGCAAGGCTTCTACATGGCTCGTAATTCCATCGAACTTGGCAGAATCTCCGAGCTTTCCATAGCTGTGGGCGATGTTGGCGAGCACCACCAGGCGACGAACGGGCTCTTCGACAACCTGCAAAACTTCGTTGAAGATGGACAGTACTCGTTCTGGGGTGCTTTCGCGAATCAGCCAGACATACGCGAGATCATGCGCCAATTGCGCGATACGGTCCTTTCGGGCGCCGCACGCATCCAACGCTTTGCGGGCGTACGACACTCCCTCGTCGGTCTTGTCACGCTCAAACGCAACTACGGCGAGGCTGTGGTAGCCATCGCTCTGAAGTTCACGAAGCCCGTGGTCTAGTGCAGTCGCCAAGCTGCGCATGTGCGATGCCTCAGCATCCTCGAACTCCCCTTGCTGTTCCTGAGAACGTCCCAACCCGGCGTAGGCGCGGGAAACTGTTTCCCAGTCCAGTGCTGCCCGACCTCGCTCGATGGCGGCTTTGAAAAGCCGTTCTGCTTCTTCGTAAACAGCGAGCCGCCGGGCCAGTCGGCCGGCCTTATAGGCAGCGACTGCACTGGAGGGATCCAAGTCTATCGCGACCCTCGCGTAGGAAATCGCCAGATCGAGTTCCAGCTTCTCCTCGGTCCAATCCGCCAACTGAATACATGCGTGGGCGGCCCCGGTCCGGTCTCCATGCCTCATCGCGCCGACGACTGCTCTCGACAGACGCGCAATTTCCTCGTCCCCACCCCGTGAGCGCTTCGGCAGCACGCCTACACATCTGCTGTCGTTCTCTTGGAGCGAAGCAATGCTAACGCGAAGCCCATTCAGGAGTTCGTGGAGCAGTTGCGTTGTCTGCGTGGACAGGGTCCGAGCTCCCCCACTCGCGCGCCGACGACGGTTCCCACGATCAAACGCTGGCATAAAAGTACCTCGATGCGAATGTTTCTTCCCGAGCGATGAACGGAAAACAGATGGACATGGCGGCACCTAGTTCTTCTTGGAAGAGCGGCCGCTTGGGAGCGCACGGCTTCCACTAGGTGATGCGGCCGGCGGCAGAGCGGCCGCAGGCTTGACAGGTGGGAGTGCTGCGGGAAGCGCCCGTTCTGGCCGACGCGGTACCGTGGGATGGTTATCGATCATCACACTGTTGATTCGCACGGTGTGCTTCTGGATCGCCCTTCTGAAATCCTTGATCGAGATACGGGGTTCAGCCCCGCTTTCCTCTTCGAGTGCTCCGACATGCTGGACGATCAGCCCTGTTACTTCGTCAGTGACCTCTTCAATGGCGGCTTCCAGCGCATCGTACACACGTGAGTCGAATGGCTCTGCTCCTGCCAGCAATGCGGAGCCTGTCACCTCCCAGTTCTCTTTAAGCTCTTTGATCAACCGGGTGCTCCTCGCTTTAATCGGGCCGATCTGCGTATTCGAAGCTATCATCTGGGACAGATCGCCGATGCCCGCGGCAAGCATCTCCACCGTTGTCGTGCGGAATTCGCGCAGGTAGTCCTGTACGTGATCCATCACGACATGTTTGTACAGTGATGCGAGCCGCTCCGCTTCCTTAGTCTCCCTGAGTTCTTTCTGAGCTCTCCGATTCAGTCGCACTGCGCTGAACGCAGCGATGGCACTGATGGATGCTGCAATCGAACTCAGTAGCGGTGCAAGCTCGAGCAGCGTCACCATGGGCGGCCATGGTGAGGCTGCTCGACAGAGCCCCGTGTGCCTGGGCAGTAGGGGGACACGGCTTGGCTCATGCGGCCGCGCGTGACTCAGCTCGCTGCAACTGAAGGACGGCTCGCCCGATCTCGTCCTCAATCTCGGCACTGAAATCCGGTCCCGTGAAGCTGTACTTCTCACGGAAGCGATCCTCGCCCAAGCGAAAGATAGAAGGCCGGATGAAGCCACGGAGGAAGGAAGAATTCACCGAAATCACCCGTGCTGGGATCACGATTTCCACCGGATAATCCTGAAGATCATGATAATCCAACTGGGCCTCCCGGCGTGCATCTTCGCCGGTTAGATCACCCGCTAGGAGCCGCTGGGGACCAACGATGGCATCGAGAATGGAATCGAGTTCGATGCGGACGGCGGTGGCGGTGGTCATGGCTTTTACCTCACGTCTTATTGTAGAAAGCAGTCGCACACGGCGAACTGCAGGGTCAACAGTGTGCCTGGGAACTCACACCCCAGGTTTGTGACGGCCGAAGGATCGGGCCGGTCACGCAAGTCCTTCGCCGCATTGAAAGCAATATCACGGCGTTTTGCTGTACGCCGACGCTCCAGCCGACTCTCCTGCAACGTGTATCGTCCGTCGAGGAGCACCCGGGTGGTACCCGAGATCCAGCACATCCTCGGGTTGCCCTCAGGAGCTTGAGCGAGGATGTATTCAAACAGTTCCAAGCCACGCAGGGTTCCAACGCCTCGTTCATCCTCGAAGGCGGTACTGCCATCCTGGATCGCGAGCAGGGTCAGAAGATCGGCTTTTGTCCATGAGGTGTCGAACCCGTCACGCCGCTCGTGCTCGGCAATTAGGAGTTCGTAGTCCTCAAGTGTCGGGAACCCGCGGGGGGCTGCTTGGATGGTCGACGCGATGCTCTGTCCGAAGTTGAAGACGGTCACATGGAGGATCGGAGCCCCACCCGTCCCGTTCTCTACGTGCTCGGAGATCCACCAATCCGAATCCGAGTGTGTCGCTGCGTTCGTCATGGCTTCTCCAAAGCCGTGACCGAACGATTTGCTGAATTCCGCGCTCGGCGTTCCTCTGCCGTGTTCCTCCAGCCAAGCCGCTAATCTGTCGTAGATTCGTTCTCCGTCGATCCCCGCAGCCTTCTGAGCCTTCTTCTTGTCCCACTCCGGCGCGCGCCGACCACGATGCAGAGGAAAGAGAGAGGGCTTCGGCAACTTGGTCCGGTCCTCGGCAGCAACCATTCGGGACGCTCCAGCAGCTGCGAGCGACGGGAGGAGTCTCTCAGTGTGCGGCAAGCGCAGAGTGATCTTAGATCCGCGGTTTCCGGCCTCTTCGAGCACAGCCAGCATCGTCGAGGCCGCACACGTGTCTACGTGCTCCAGACCGCCCAGCTCAATCTCGATCTCCGCAGCGCCGGCGAGAGCAGCCGCTGCGATGCGCCGGATGCTCCGGGTCGCGAGCTGGGGCTCTCTCACGAACGAGAATACCGCAGGCATGTCGATCGTAACCCTATCTGCATCCCGTGGGAGATCTTCATCACCGTGGGAGAAACAGGCGAGGTGATCGAATGGCTCTCCCGCGATCACGTCTGCACTGCCGGGAGACGGGCACCCGTACGACGGCGGTCGTGGTTTCGTTTCGAACCTCTTCCGCCAATTGAGCGCGCGTGGAGCGGAGTGCCCGCTCCACCATTCCTTCGGTCGGAAGTATCCGTGCCCGGTGCGCTGATGCATACGTTTACCACTTTCGTGGCCGGCGGCAACGTCCGTCCGGTGGTCAACAGGAACTGCGTCGCCCGCCTAAGCCTCGCATTTCCCGTCGCATCTTCCAAGCCAGTCCCGATCTGGATGTCACGATCTAACCTAACGAATTCCTCCGTAGCGACATAGCACGCCATTGGCTCCCAGGCAACCAGTCCAAGCCACCCGTTGCAGATTGCAACGACCGTGGCACAAGTGCCCCATTCCGGTGCGCGCCGCCCCATTTCGCTTCGCTTCGCATTTGTCAAGGTTTATAGATACCGGATCGCAAGATTTACGTAATTCACCAAGGCGAAGGCGGCGTTCCCTCCCGTGCATTCGATTCTGGTAGTTGACCTCGGCGCGAATCCCGGGGCTTCTGCTTTGCCTACAACCGATAAACCGGAGTCCGGCACAAGGGACGGCCAAGTAGCCGCCCCTGGTTTGCGGCAACGGAGCTTGGTGAGAACGCACGTTCACTGATCGTCTTCCGGTTCGTCGATGATCTCAAGTGGCGCTTCGCCGCGGATAGGGCCGTTGTCTCCCTGTGTTTCAGCGATGATGCGGACCGTTCCCCGGAAGGGGGTGTTGCCTGCGGAGAAACGTACACTAGCGGTGCTAGTGGAATCCGATGTGGACGGAAGACCAAACTGGCCGATTGGTGTTGTCGTTCCAGCCATCACTGCTGAAAAACTGACGGGTGTGCCGCGTGAAACCACACCACCCGAACGACGGAGCTGGGCGGAGATCCGTACCTCGTTCTGAATGCCTGCCGGCACAGCGAACGTTGAGGGCTCGACAGTGATCGACTGCGGCCGCGCGACAGAGAACGTGACAGAGTCCGTGAGGATGTCGGGATCGACGCTCACGCGCAGCCGGGCCAGCGATGGGCTGGTGGGCGCCCGCAGGAAAGCGGTGGCTGTTCCATTGATCGCTGGGAGTGTCAGTTCTCGCGTGCCACTCTCAGTGAAAACACCGGCTGTCGTTGTGAACTTGACGGATGGACGATCCTCGGGGCGGCCAAGAGGAACCGTCGCCGTGATCCGTATCGACGTCGAGCCGTCTGCGAGAGCGATCGCCGGAGTAACCTCGAGTGAGGTCAATGCACGGTCAGGAGGGATGTTGGGATCATCGTTGTAAAGGCAGCCGCTGGAGAGCGCCAGCGATGCGTACAACATCCAGTTTCGAACTCGCATGTGACTCACGCGACCGAGAGGGTGATTCTTGTGATGAACTCAATGCCTCGATCCGGTCCGAAAACGGTGATGTAGACGGGCGCGATAGCCACACGGCGTCCGTTCCCGCGGACAATACGGAAATCATGTGACGACTCGGCCGGGCTGCTTCTAACCGCGACGTCCTTGGTAATCGTCTTCACCATCTGGCCTTCGTTTCCTTGAAAGTGCAAATCGTTCTCTTGTGGTGCTGGGTTCTCTTCTGGTGGAGGGGTAAACGAGAAGCGCACGCGTGCGCGCCCCTCGCCTAGCGTCCCGAAGAGATGCAGCTTGATCGTGATGTCCTGCGGAAGTGCCAAGGTACCAGCTGGACCCGTGGGCTGGCGCGATTGATTGATGCTCATTTTCTATATCCTACTTCGACAGGACGTCTCCGAGTTTGCCGAGCGCCCCACGTGCGTCCCAGTCGAATGATAGCGACAGGAATGGGGCCACTGACAAGTGCGACTCTTCTTCGGTGGCAGAATTGTCCAGGTCGCGGAGGAAAACGCCCCCGCCCGACACCCGGAGCACATCGGCGAAACGAAAGCCGACTCCAAGCACTCCGGAGGTGCTGCCGAACAGATCGTCTCGCTCCCCCTCTTTCGCGAGCGAGCCAAGCGTTAATCCTGCCATGAAGCCGAGCGACCGATCCCAGGAGTTCAGGACCGACTGCGGAACACGTCGGTTCAGCGCCCTGGGGTAGTAGTTCACTCCCAGGTATGGAATTCCTTCCTCAACCAAGAACGCATACAGAAGCCCGACGTCGGCAGTGAAATACCGTCGACTCCGCAAATCCAGCGAGGTTTCGATCGAGCTTCCAATAAGGGGAGCATCGGTCCGTTGCTTCAGGACTACGTTCGTCGCGACCGACGAAATTACCTGCTTCCGGTTGACCAGTGACTGCTGCAGGCTCCCATAGTATCGCTGGACGTCTGAAAGCTCGGAACGCAGTATGTCGAGCGCTGCGACGAGCTGGGGCATCCGTCGGCTCCTGTCCGAAACTGCTCGCGGGTTTGCTGCTGCGACGGAGGCGAGTGTTCTGAGTGCGGCGAGGCGTTCCTGGGTTGCGGCCAGATTCCGCAACGGGACATCCACTTCGCTGCTGTCCCACATTTCCCCGACCGCGAACGGAACGAGCGGACTGATCGTTCCCTCATCCGTTAACGTTACTTGGCCTCCTGCAATCCGCTCGAAGAAGTCCGGAGGGCTCTCCTGAGCGAGAAGCCGTGCCGCGTCAGCGCCTAGAGTATGACGTGTTGCAGGTTCACCGACGTCCGAAATTGGGTTACGGAGGCTCGCGGCCAGCGTGCGGAGCTCGTTCGCATAGTCTCTGCCGACGTCAGCCAGCCGTGCCTCCGCTTGGGAGGCGGCGCGGCTGACGTTCCCGATTGCATCCGTTCGTTTGCCATGAGCGTCCGCCAAGTCCCTGGTCTGCAGTTGCGCCTGAGTCTGGGCAAGTGGTTGTGAAAGATCAAAGATCGACGACTGCTTGCGGTCGATGTCGCCACCTGGTGGCGCGGCCGGCAGGGCGTTCACCAGTTCGGTCTGAAGCGCGCGAACTTGTGCGTTGTCCAGATCATTGCTCAGGTTCATCGGACGCAGGACGTTGTCTATGTTCCGCTGCACTCGTCGCACGAACGCAACCGAGTCTTCGCCGACCGGCGCGCTAGTCGTCCGGATGCAGAAGAGATAGAAGCGATCCGGGCGTAGCAGCGGCAACTCGAGATAGAATGAATCGGCAGGAGCTCGTGTCCATGGCGGAACCGAGGTTTGCCACTTGTCGCTGCCGGTGCACGAAGGCAGTTCATTCTTGAGTTCCTTGTAACGGCCCTCGACTGTCAGGGCTCCAGGAAGATTCCGTCCGACGAGGAAAAAACGCTCATCGAAAGGGACTTGCCCGCGAACAGCTCCGGAACGCAGGTCAACAATGACCCGCTGAATAGGATCTTGAGCCCGAAGCGCATCTGGAAGGAGCAGAAGGACAGGCAGTAGGAGCAGGCGAGCGCAAGCTGGGAGAGTGTGGCGGAGGGTCGGCATTGAGCTATGTAGGACTGATGAAGAAAAGAAGCCTTAATCTGCCGCAGATTAATGAAGCAGATAAGCCAACGCAATAGATTCGTAGCCGGCGAGGCGAAGGCAATCGCCTGTACCGGTCGTCGCATGCTGGGCGGCTTTCCGCCGCGTGGGCGCCATACACAAAGTCCGAAGACCCGCAGCTCCGTGGGATCTGGAGGCAAGAAGATGACGACACTGGCTGGCACGACTCAAGGCCCTGGCCAAGGGGAGGACGCAGGAGCGCCGTCCTTTGGCGCGTCCCTAGTGGTAGCTCACGTAGGCTTGAAGCGCGCTGACTCCGTCGCGAACGCCTCCACAGTCACGTTCAACCCGAATGCCCACATAAAGATGGTGAACAGGTCTCGGAAGGTGCCTAGATAAGTCGGCGCGAAGGTCAGGTAGCCGATGGCCAAAAGTGCTGCCGCCACCACGGCCCACCGGGCAAAGCTGTCCTGGGCGATCTCATTTTTCGAGCGGGCGCGCAATTGGTCTAACGACACGGCCATTGCTACAGCAGGCTGTACGATCCGTTGGACCAGGGGTGCGGCGCTGGTCATCACCAAGGGTGCCGCCTCGTTCGACCGCGGGGCGGGGGTGTGTTCCGGGCCCGCCTCTTGGCGGTCGCCGAGTGGTGAGCCGTCGCGTTCAGCCTTGGCTTTGCGCGCTGCCCCCAAGGTGGCCTGGGCAGCCTCGAGATAGGCGTGCTGGTCCAGCTGCGCGATGATCGACGGCTGGTCCGACGCATTGACCTGCGCGAGTTGCGCCTCCACCGCCTGGCGAAATGCCTGGCCCAGCGCCACGGGGTCGGCTACGGCGCGCAGCGCGTCCTCAGGGGAGGGGGCGTCACGCAAGTGCCGCGCGAAGTCCTCCACCGCTGCGTGCAGCCGGTCCAACGCCGCCACGTCAGGCGCGGGAGCTGTGCGCAATATGGCAATCACCTCCGCGGCCGTCTGGCCCAGCCATTCCGGCACCCTGGCCAGCTCGCGCGCCTCGTACGCGCGCACGGCGTCTACGGAGCCGAGCAGTTGGTAAAGCCCGTCGGCTGTGATGTCGTCAGGGAGCGGGTCCACGGGCGGGAGCGCAGGGAGCACACGGCTCACCATTGTCCGCAGCGGCTCGGCCACCGCGGCCGGGAGCGGCAGCCTCAGCGAGGCTAGAGCCCCCAGCCAGCGGTGCTGGTCTCCCGCCCAGGCGCGGATCGGTGGGCGGAGCGCCTGCAGGAGCTGCGTCCGTTGCGCTCGCGTGGCGACAAGTGCGCCCCCGGCGTCGCGAACGTCCAGTGACGCACGGGCCGCGGCCAAGTCCATCTTGGAAAGCGGCTCGGCCAGCGCCATCGGGAGCGTCCACCCTCCTGACATGAGCCGCGCCAGTTCATCCACCGCGGTCTGCGCCGCTCCCAGCCGCACCGCGAGCCCCGCGTGTGCCTGCTGCAGCGCTGTCTCCGCCCCCGTGACGGCGCTTCGTAACGCTGACAGATCACTTCCCTTCAGCGCGGCCTGCAACGTGTCCAGCGGCGGCTGCGCCGCCCTCACAAAATCAGCGTCCATAGTGCGGTTCACCTCCGCCTGCATCCGCTCCACTAGATCGTACGCCGGCAGCCGCGCACGGTTGAGCTCAATCCGCTCCACAGCGCGCACGCGCAGCCACCATCCTGCGATCAGCCCAACCATGATGGAGAGGAAGAGCCAGAGCAGGGAGTTGCGGGTCACCACTTCGACGGGTATCTCGAGCGGGGCAGCAGACTGCGGGGAGTGAATTCGCAGAGTCCCCGTGGACTTGCCGAGGGGAAGCTCGCCTTCCAGTCGGTAGCCGACCGCCGCGTTCCCGCCGGCCGGCAGCTCAGGCACCGCCGCTTCTAATTCCAGTGAGCCGTTGACGGCGCCTCCGGCGGGGCTTAGCAGCGTAGGCCCCTGCAGCCGAAGCGAATCCGCTCGGGAGAGGCCACCGGTCTCACGCACTTGCAGCGTCCCGGCTACAGTGCTGCTCCCAGGCCAGCGCACGCGCTGCAGCTTGAGGGGGCCGGCTGCCAAGACTGCCGCAGGGCGCACCAGCCCCATCTGGAGCACTATCGGTGTCTGTCCTCGGGCGGTCGCCCGCACTGTCAGGAGGTACGGCCCGGGAAGGCTTGCCGCGGTGAGATCCGCGTGTACCAGCAGCGCTTCGCCTTCCGTCGCAGGCGAAACGGAGAACGCGCGATGCCAGTTCTCGTCGAAGCGCGCCCCTCGGCGCACGTCCACCACCTGCAGCGTCACGTCGGACAAACGCACTGCGGTGTCCAGCTGCAGGGGGATGCGCGCAACGGCCGTGTCCGTGGTCCCCCGCAACTCGTACTCCGCCCCTCGCAGCAGAGCGATCCACGTGGTGGACTGCGCGGCCAATGGGGCGGCGTGGGCGGCTGCCCAAGTCAGGAGCGGGAGGAGGACTCGTAAAACGCGCTTCATGAGAGAGTAGTGGGATCCAATGTGAGGTCGGCGTTGCCGTAGCAAGCGAACGCGAAAGCCAGCGGATTGCCTTCGGTGATGAGAGTACGGTTGAACGCCTGCACCGCACCGCCGAGCGAGCGGGTGCCCCGCCACAGGTCCAGGGTCACCTCCTGGGCAAAGCGGGCAGCCAGGCCAGAGAAGACGGTGCACTCCGCCCCGATCACCGCAGCGGGGCCGGCACTGGTGAGATGCACCACGAAATCGTTCAGCGTGTCGACCTGTGAGGCAGCGGCGCTGCACGCCATCAGCAGCACGATGGTGCGGGGCTGGTCCCGCCACCTTCCCTGCTGCGCCGCCTTGCGTGCCACCACTGTAGAGGTCAGCCACTTGCCGTGGGGCAGCGGCGTGCCGGCTTTCTGAGGGATCAGAGCAATGCGCGGTCGGTCGGGCTCGCCGGGGCGGATCTGGGTCTGCAGGTGGCCCAAGACGATGAGCACTGCAGGACGGCTAGTCGGGTTCCAAAGCAGGTGCAGTAGGTCGTCCTCGGCACTCAGCGGCTGCAGGGCCGGCCCCAACTCCCGACCCAACTCGTGCGCGAGGCGCTGTGCGGGACCATCCGGGTTTCCTACTGCCAGCGAGACCCCGCCTCCCGCAGGGCGCATGACCGCCGGCGGCCCCGCTGCCGCGGCGGTGCCAACCAACTGCTCAATGCGATGCCGCACCCCCCAGAACCCGTCCACGCAGCAGACGTCTTGGCCCGGATTGTGGGGGCAGCCGAGGACGTTCGGGTCCGAAGCGCCGAGCCCGTCGATCGGCCGGCCTACACATACTGGAAGGGGGGCAGCGCCAGCGACCGGGTCGGGCAATGGGTAGTCGTAGAGGATGGACCAGGGAAAGGCCAGGTTCGCGTCGTGGCGGATGATCTGCACCGTCTGGTCCCGCTCATTGCGCAGCATTCGCAGCCGCTCGGCCATATCGTCCCCCACGCGGCCCGTCAGGGAGAGGTAAAGCTCATTCCCAAGCCACGCCATCTGGCGTACCGCGTCTCGGAACTCCTCGCGCTGCTCGTCACCCGGCGCCGGGTAGGGAGAGAAACGGGCCTCGGGGAACTCCGTCCCCGCTGTCCCCGCACGGTATGTGGCTTCCTCCAGCAGCTTGCGGTAGCGGTCGACCTGATCCTTGAGAACCTCGTCCGTGAATGGCACCGGCTCCGCCGCTGCGTCCTTCTTGATCATGAAGGCGTGCTGCGCACCAGAGCCATTCTGGTTCACACCGATGGTGAGTGCGCGCGGGCCGAGCCGGTCCAGGTCTGCGAAGAGCTCGGTGCGCGAGAACTCCATCTCCACCTCAAGCTTCCCTTTCTCAGGCCTATTCAACGCCTCCCCCACCTCCGCTCGCAGGATGAATGACTGCAGCACGTGGTTGCGATGGTAGAGCAGCACCCGCAGCTCCTTGACGCCGGGAGTACTCGGCGCCTCGAGTTCGAACACCACGGGCGCCACCGAGCCCGCCAGAGGAAGAAAGAAGCCCTGTACCCGGGGCGAGTGCAGGATGAACTCCTTCTCGAAGACGGCCACCTCCACCTCGTGCCCGTCCGTCGCAGCGAATTCCTCCAGCACGATATCCAGCGAGGGGGGCCGCTCTGCCAAGAGTCCGCCCTCTACCCGCCCGGCGACTACGTGCACACGCAGCAGGTAGCGCCCCCCCGTTGCAAGCCGGCGTTCGCCCTGCTCCCCGCGCCCATTCTTGTCCGCCAGCGTCAGGTCCACGTAGCGCTCCTGGCGCTCCGCGATGAGGCGGGCTACCAGCGGTGAGCGCGCCACCTTTGTCAGCGAGGCCCGATATCCGTGGATCCCGGCGCGTACTCGCTCCAGTTCGTCCTCCGCCTCGGCCAGCGGTACCAGCCCCCAACGTTCCTGGCCAAAGTCCCAACGCAGCCGCTGCGCCCTCCCCAGCGCCTCGTCCATCGGCCGAACCTGCTCCCGCAACTCGTCCAGAAACGGCGCCGTCGCCGCGGTCATTTCCTTATCGGAGTGCGTCAGCACCCGGTCCAAGTTCAACGGAGGCGCGGCAGCCAGCATGTCCTGAACCTCGCGCGTGAACTCCTCCACTGACGACTGCATCCGCAGTGATTGGTTGGCCACCGGGTCGGTCCACAACCGAGGTGGCGCGGGAAGGCCCACCTCCGTCCGCCGCATGGCGGAGCGCACCGCCTCGTGCAGTGGGTGGTCGTGGATGATGCCGAACAGGAACTCCGCCACAAACGCACCTTCCCCGGGGCCGTCCGTGCGTACACGCAGCAGCGAGGTGTCCCTTGGTAGCGGCACAGGACACCCCTCGGACCACTCCTCCTGCGCCCGTTCCTCAAGCGCAATCACAAGGCGCGGGCGGTGCTCCCCGCGTGGCACGCCGCGGCTGAGCGTCGTCAAGGCCTGCTCCGCCGCATCTGCGTGGCCGATCACTACGTCGTACTGCTCGCGCAGGAAGGTCTGCCGCGGCGAGAGATCCGGACGCTGACGCAGCACCAGCCCGTGTGACCGCACGCTTGGATTGTCGCGGTACCAGCCCGCGTCGCGCAGCGGCTGCAGCACGCGTTCCGCCTCTGCATCCAGTACCAGGATGCGTAGGGGAAGCCGGAAGGGCGTCCGCTCGCGCCACGGCCGAATCGGAATTCGTGCGATCTGGATGCGATCACGGTCAACCATGGGGCCGATCAGCTCCCCCACGAGGGCCTCCCACGGAAAGGCGGACAGCCCCGGAGGCGCCTGCACCAGCACGGGAAGCGGGGTAGGCCCGGTGGCATGCGGCCCCGTGCGATCTGGCAGAGAACCCGTCAGCGTCACCAAGCGGTCGTTAAGCAACTCGGCGACGTACACGCCAGCTTGGAGCGCGTGATCCAGCGACGGTCCCCTGCGTCCGCTGCTCTGTCCGGCCAGAAGTCTCTGGAGCAGGGCGGCCTGCGCCTGGGGGAGATCTGCAGGCCGGAACGACTCGCGTCGCCGCCAGCCGCGGGAGGGGACAACGTGAAGTCCGGTGTTGTCCTCATAGGTTAACCACAGGCCGTCTGTGCGCACGGACCAGCGAAGCACGACCCAGGCGACGGGAAGCATCTCTGCCATGGATCCTCTTGGGCAGAATCACGGGAGCAGGCGAATGGAGGCGCGACCGAGGATGATCTGCGCCGCGGAAGGACATGTATTGTCGTTGGACGTGCGGTACGCAACGTTCGCCTAAGCCCGACATGATTGCCACCGGAGGGCGTACGGCACCCGCAGGGTACATCGTAATGGTTGGTACGCGGGCGCGGTTTTCCCCACTTGCCGGTCCCGCAACCGGGACAGGTCTCGGTCCTACTCAGAATGAGGCTTACCCTCATTGGTGAATTTTAGAGGCACGCCCCCTCAACCTCCTTACTCGGAAACGATTGTCAGACCCGCCTCGGTGCCTTGTGGATGGGTACCTCGATGGCTGAGAGGCCGGGGCCGCGCGGCGGTGCGCCGTGCTGCCCTACAACAGCGCGGCCGGCATGGCATGGACCGGTGCCGTTCTCATGTGATGCGGCGCCTCTCGACTACTTGGAGCGGTCTGAGCGGTGCCGCGGTTTCGTCCCCTATGTGGGGAGTGAGGGCGCGTTCGGCGGAAACGGGCGGTTTGCCCGCCGCCGGCGCGTTCACAGGTACGAAACACGCGCTCACGCGAGATCACAAGCAACGATGGAGGCAAACAGATGACGACACTGACCGGCACGATCCAGGGCGATCCGCATCGCGAAATGCGCGGCAATGCAGACTACGCTTTCTCCGTGCTGAAATCCGACGACGGTTTGCTGTATCGGCTGACCTACTCGGGCGAAGCCATCGAGATTGCCCTTCCGATGCTGGATGGTGAGACCGTCCGCGTCACCGGCAGGCTGCGCGAGGGCACGTCCATCACCGTGGCGGCCGGGTTCAAAGGCGAGATGGCTCCGGAAGAAACCGAGTTCGCGCCGCCTTCGGCGCCGTCGCCAGCAAGCTGATGTAGTCGGCGCGGCCGCCGGCTCATCCGGCCTGAGAGTTTCGGAGCCGCGGTGGGGCACGGCACCGAGTCGTGCCCCACGTTCCGTGCTGAACACAGCATTCCGTGCTGAACACAGGATGCTGTCGGGTACCGCGGCGAGGGCCGAAAGGTCGCGGTGGGTTTCACCCCGCCGAGGTTCCCTGATTGCTGACACTTTCCCTGCTGGAATGGGGCGCGGATACGCTGTGCGCTGGCTGACCACCCTATTTTCCAAGGGAAGAGCCGTTGCTGGATTCTGTTGTTGATCCGCTCTTGAAGGCGCTGGTGTGTGCGCTGGGCCTTTGGCTGTCACATCACGCGCTTACGGTGGAGTGGGACCATGTGCGGGAGGCATCGCGGCGCGAAGGCATCAGCGAAGAGGATCTACGGCGGGCGCGGCGGAACCTGTTCGCCATCTGGTTCGGACTGACGGCGGCGCTCGCGTGGGGCTTGGCAGAGGCGATTGTGCAGGTGTGGGTAGTGCTGGCGGCGCGGGGTGCCGCGTGACGCGTTGGAATGGGAAGGGCGTCCGCACAACGAGGCAGCTTGAGCGTGAGTTCAGGCGGGGAGCGCAGGTGCTGGTGTGGATAGACGCGTAGGGCGGCGTGCCACGTCGGGTCGGCCGCAGCCCCTCGCTCCTAGCGACGCCGGTACTCGAGCGCATCACGAATGGCGAAATGCGGGTTCGGCCGGAGGCGTGCGTCACGTACGCCTAAAGGGTAGGCGTTCGCGCCGGCTGGTGCTGTGTGAGCGGATCGTCCTCCGGGTGCCCTAGTACGGGCATCTCGGCCCGCGCACACCGTCTGTTGTGCTCCTTCCTGAACTCGCGGAACTCCGCGATCCAATGCTGCAGCCGGGGCACGAAGTACGCGAACACGTGGACGAAAGCCACGTTGACGGCTGTGCCCGCGGCGAGGATCGGGCGGAACGACCACGGTGAGGTGGACCTCAACGGCCTGAGCCAGTCCGGATCATTCTCTGACCCCGGGTCCCCGCTGGCTGCGGCAATTGCCATGAGCGGCATTCCCCCGTGCGCCACGGGGTTCAGGTCCTGGTAGAGGTGGGACAAAGGGTCCAGTCCAACGTCCCTTATCAGCTTGTGGATGTTGTCGGGCCCATTCCGCAGGGCATACCAGGGTCGCCCAGGCCCGAGAGGCTGCAGCGCCGCGAGGGCCTCCTTCCCCGCACGATCGCTTGCGTTGGCGCTGTATAGCTGCTGCAGGCCGTCCAACGCATCCTCGAAGCCCGCCCGGTCTTCCTCGTCCAGTCCGCCCGCCTTCTTTTTCCGCTCGAGCTCGTGCTCCATCTGCCGCAGAGACGACAGCAGATAGGCGGCAGCGAGGACGGGATCCCGCCGGGTCGCAAGAAGCACCACCTGCGGCGCGTGCTCGAGTGCTCCGCGCGCTTGGGCGGCGGCCGGCGCGATTGCCATGTGCCGGAGGAGGATGTCGACGGCGTCAGCGAACTCCAGGCATTGGCGGAACGCCATCGCCACGACCATATCAACCTCGCTGACAGAGACGTCGCGGCAGTCGTGGAGGAACTTGTGGGAGAACTGGACCAGGGGCCGGAGCACTTCAAGCTTGTGGCCGAGCTGTTTCTGGGCCGCTTTGCGGCTCTCGCCGAAATCCAGATCCCACGGAGAAGTTTTTGCCATTGAGGTGGCGGCATGGAACGAGAGGTCCGCCGATTGGCGGGCGGTGAATGAGAAGGCGGCGAGGCAGTTGGCGCCGACTTGTCAGGTGCCTCGCAGCCGGCGCATCGCCTCGCGCGCGGCGGCCTCGGCCTGTTCCTGTTCCTCAGCCGTCGGCGGGTTCGGATCGGGCACGTAGCTATCGAGATCAGGCGGGGGCGGGAGTGCCGGCCGGTCGGGTCTGCCGCGCATGCGCAGGTATGCGCGGATGAGCCGGTCGAGCAGTCCGGACGGGAGATCGTCGGCGTCGCGCATGAAGGATGGAAGTCTTTGTGCGGGTGGCGGGGTCAGCGCGGGGCAGCGATGTCCATCGCGGCGAGGTAGCGCCGCACCGCGGCCGCTTCCTCGTACGTGAGCGTTACGATCCTCCTGAGCACGCCTGTGCGGAGCCGCTCCTGGAGCCGCTGGAACCGGCGCTTGGCCGCGGTATCCGCGACCCCGAGCGCGGCCCCCGCATCCGCCCAGGCATCCCCCTGCACCAGCCGGTGCCAGAGGAGGGTCTGCGCGTCCTCGCCTGCTTCGGCCAAGGCCTCGTCCAGCAGGCGGAGCATCAGCCGCTTCCCCTCGGACACCGGAACCTTCCCGCCGTTCCAGGGCTCCTCCTCAGGCTCGACCAGCCCAAGCAGGTCCAGGTGCTCCGGGTAGGCGGTGGAGTCCCACTCTTCGCGGGTCCTGCGGGCGTGGTCGCACGCGATGTTCGAGGCCACTGTCCGCGCCCACGAGACCAGCTGCCCGCTGGTCTCTCCACGGAATGAGTGCAGTCCCTGGGCCACCCTGACAAGCGTGTCCTGCGCCAGGTCGGCCGCCAGCTCGTCCCCTTCCCTCCAGTCCCGCAGCCAGCGGCGCAGGTAGCGGAGCACATCCACGTGCACCTCCGCCAAGAGCTGCGCCATCGCAGCCTCGTCTCCCGCCCGCGCCGCCCGCGCCAGCGTCACGAGCAGGTTCCCGGGTCCCGAGTCTTCCATCGCCCCTCCCGCGGTGCACGCGCATCCGTCCGTTCACGCTGGCAGACGAAAGCGCGGCACCGGGTGCCGCCGTTTCGTCCTGTCGTGCGGATGGCGCGGTGCGGCCGGGGCGGGTGCTCCCGGTGCGGGCGCCCTGGCTCGAACGCGGATGCCGGAGACGAAAGGGCCGAAGGACTACCAGGCGATGGCGCGGCGGCGGAACGCGGCGTGGCTGGGGCCGGTGGCGAAGAACGCGAACACCCGCACGTGGTGGAAGTGCCTGGTGTGCGGCAGGTGGTGGTGGACCATCTACAACGCGCTGCAGCGCGGCAGCGGCTGCCCCGACTGCGCGGTGCGCCGCCGCACTGGGCTGCGCACGCTCGGGCCCGGCGCGTACCGGGCGCTGGCCGAGTCCCGCGGGTTCCGGTGGACGGGCCGCCACCCGGGCACGGCGAAGGCGCGGACGGAGTGGACCTGCGCGCGCGGGCACGCCTGGCGGAGCACGTATACGCGGATCGCGGCAGGACGCGGCTGCCCGGGATGCGCACGGGCCGAGCACCTGGAGCGCTGCGCGCGCGATCGCCACACGGACGCGGACTACCGGGCTGCCGGCGCGCGCGCGGGGCTGGAATGGCTGGGCCCGCTGCCCGGGAGCGCATGGGGCAAGACGCGGTGGCGGTGTCTCGGGTGTGGGAGGGTCTGGGTCGCCCCCTTCCACAAGCTCGCGCAGGGACGCGGGTGCCCGAGGTGCAGGCTGGACAGGCGCAACGCCGGGCTGCGGATTCCGCCCGAGCGCTACCATGCGCTCGCCGCCGAGCGCGGCTTCGAGTGGCTGGGGCCGCCGGCGCGGCGCAACGTGCACCACACCCGCTGGCGCTGCCGCAAGGGGCACGAGTGGGAGGCGAGCTACGCCTGCATCGAGCGGGGGGCGGGCTGCCACGGGTGCCAGGACCGCGTGAACGGGATGCCGGTTTCCCAGAACCAGAGGCGGCTGGCGCGGATGCTGGGAGGGGAGCTGAACCGTCGCGTCGGCCGGCTCGCCATCGACGTCGCGGTGGAGCGGGAGGGCGTGCGCATCGCGGTCGAGTACGACGGGTGGTACTTCCACGGAGCCCAGCAGGACAGGGACGAGGCACGCGACCGCTCCATGATCGCGGCGGGCTGGCGCGTGCTCCGGATCCGCTCGGCCTACATGATCCCTTCGGAGGAAGATCTGGAGGGGGCGGTCGGCCGCCTCTTGGCCGGCGAGGAGCGCGTGGTGCTCACGCTGCCCGACTGGGGCGTGGGGCGGGCGCGGGGACTCGCCTGGGAGCCGGCGCGCCCGCCCCGCCCGTACCGTCGGCGCCACGGGGCAGCCCATGCCTGACACCGTGCTGCGCGACGCTGCCTTGGAGCGCATCGCGGATGCGCTGGACACGACCACCGCGTTCCGCGTGGCCCGCAGGTTCGAGCCGAGGGGCCGGTACGCCGAGCCGGATGGCAAACCCACGTACCGGGCCCTTTTCGTCGATGTGGAGACCACGGGACTCGACACAGAGCGCGATCACATCATCCAACTCGCGCTGCTGCCGTTCGAGTACGCGCCGTCAACGGGCCGCATCTATGCCGTGGGCGAGCCGATCGTGCAGATGGAGGATCCCGGCCGGGCGATCCCGCCGGAGATCACGATGCTCACGGGGATCTCGGACGCCGACGTGGCGGGTAGGTGGATCGACGAGCAGGCTGTGGACTCGCTCGCGGCCGCGGCCCGCCTCGTCGTCGCGCACAACGCCGCGTTCGACCGCCCCCTGCTGGAGCGCCGCCTGCCGCTGTTCCGGGAGATGCCGTGGGCCTGCTCTCGGGTGGAGGTGCCGTGGGCGGAGCACGGCATCGCGGCGGCGAAGCTCGAGTTCGTGCTCTTCAAGCACTGCAGGGCCTTCTTTGAAGGGCACCGGGCGGACCAGGACTGTCACGCGGCGCTGCACGCGCTCGCGACGCCGTTCCGGTCGGGAGAACTGCCTTTCGCCCTGCTTCTCAAGGCCAGCCGCCGGCGGACGGTCCGGGTCTGGGCGCTGGATGCGCCCTACGAGGCGCGGCTGGCCCTCAAAAGCCGTGGCTATCGCTGGAGTCCGGGGGAGGGCGGCCGGCCTAAGGCGTGGTATGTCGACCGGCGGGACGAGGAGGTGGAGGGCGAAACCGAGTGGCTCAGCGAGGCGGTCTATCTCCGCCGGCGCGACGCGCCATGGCGGCTGCATGCGTTCGGCGCGGTCGACCGCTACTCGGTGAGGGTCTGAAGGCGTGCGCGGGCACCAGGACGGCCGGGTCGAGCGCGTCACCGACGCGGCGGTGGCGGAGGAGATGGCGGCGGGGCGGTTCCCGGCCGGCGATGCGCTGCAGTCGATCCGCGTCCGGGCGGAGGCTGCCGTCCATCTCGCGGACCTCGCGGAGCACGACCCGGAAGACGTGTATGTGGTGGGCTGCTCCCGGGAGATCCTGCTCGGAGGCGAAGGGCCTGGCGGGTACCTCGTCCTCGGACGCGTCACGCGGACGATCTCGCGGCCGGACCAGCGGGTCGCGCTGGTAGTGGCCGCCGGCGTGTCGCGGGAGGACGCGCTCGTGCGCCTGGCGCACATCCAGGCGCACGTGGCGGCGTTGCCGACGGGCTCCGTGCTGGCGCCGGCGAGCGACGAGGAAGGCGCGGACGGCGACGCCGCGGCCCGGCTCGAGGCGGCCCTGCGCATGTTGCTGGAGGAACAGGCGCCTGCGACCGACGGGTGATGCGCGAGCCGGCTGGCCTGCGCATGGCCATGCCCGTGGGTTCGCCAACCTCCTACCACTTCCCCGCCGTGAGCCCGTGACCCTGCAGTGCCAGCCATCGGCGCGCCGCTACACGCGCCGGGTCATCGCTCCCGGTCAGCGCGCATTCCACCTTTCGCCGGACGCGGGCGACCGTGCGCTGGAACCGGCGTTTCGCCCCGGCTGCGGTCAGGCCCAGTGCGTGGGCGGCCTCCTCCCAGCTGTCTTGCCGCACCACGCGGTGCCAGAGCAGCGCGTGGACCGCCTCCGGCTCCGTCCCGAGCGCCTCGTCCAGCACCGCCAGAACGGCGCTGACAGCTTGGCTCCGTTCGGCCGCATCCGGATCGCCTTCCACCTCCGCGAACTCGTCGCCCAAGGCGCGCACCTCCCACTCCCGCAGGTGCTCCCGCAGCCGGTCCATCGCGGCATTCCGCGCGACGGCGCGGCACCAGGCGAAGAGGACGTCGTCGGTGCCGGCGCGGCAGGTATGGATGCCGGTGGCGATCCTCACCAGCGCTTCCTGAGCCACCTCTTCGGCCGCGCCATCTCCGACTCCCGCGAGCCATGCGCGGCAAGATCGGACAACATGGACATGGACGTGCGCGAGCAGGCGCTCCAGCGCGTGCTCGCACCCATCCTTCGCGGCCGCGGCGAGGTCGACGAGGCCGGTGCGTGCGGTTGAATCTGGCATTCCGCCGGAGCCCGGGGACACGGCGCCACGGGAGCGCCGCATCGTGACGAGGCGTGCCTGCCCTGCCTGTGCAGTAGACAGAGTAAACACGGAATCCGGGCATTCTAACAGGACGGCGCCTCCGGCGCGCGGGCGCCAGTCGCCGTTTTCCGGACACATTCGGCCATGTGGGGCGGAAGGCCCTACTTGCCGGCTGGAGTCCCAGCAGGCGTGCCGGCGGCGGCGAGTATGTCGGGGGGCAGTTCGATGCCTGCGGCTGCGTGGTGCTCGCGCAGGGAGGCGATCACGCCGCCTGACGCGGCGGGGCGGCGCTCGGGCGGGAGCGCGCGGACGAGGACGAGCAGCGCGTCTGAGGCGGTGATCGGCGGGCCTTCGATCCGCTCAATGTGCTCATAGTACCAAACGAGCAGCTTCTCGAGCGTCTTTGGTTGCGGGCGCGACCCTTCAAGGAAGAGTTCAAGGCCGCGGTGAGCTATGCCGATCTCGCGCGCAACGGCTCGGCGGGAGGTCGCGTCAGCCCGCGCCTGCGCGGAATCGCGGAGGCGGGAAATAGAGACATAGCGGTCAGGGAGCATTGCGACCCCGGCCGGCTATGGCTAAGTTTCGGCTAAAATAAGTTGGGTTACACTGGAGAGCATAGGCGCGGGCGCCTGCATCGGCAAGTTCGGCGTCCGGCACGGTGTACCCGGCCTGCGACTCACCCCATTCGAGAGTGTGCCCTGATGCCCTTCCGAAGGACTGCCGCCCTCATCATTGCCGCGTCGGCGCTGGCCGGCTGCGGCGACGCCGCTGATCCCGGCCGCTCCGCCGAGATCATTGTCCTGTCCGTTGACCCCGTCCTTTACGCGGATGGCTCCCCGGCCCTCGTTTTCCTGGTG
The DNA here is from genome assembly GCF_036399255.1 of Longimicrobium sp. Classification (GTDB taxonomy): domain Bacteria; phylum Gemmatimonadota; class Gemmatimonadetes; order Longimicrobiales; family Longimicrobiaceae; genus Longimicrobium. The sequence goes on along the minus strand of NZ_DASWNM010000026.1, from coordinate 66,880 downwards.
GAGAACCGTAGTGGCGTGACGGTCGAGAGCGTCGCGATCGAGGTCGACGCGCGGCGGGACGGCCGTACAGTAGCCCACGCCGTCACGCAGTTGAGCGACGTGTCGCCTGGGGAGCAGGTGGAGTCGGATCCCGCGGTCTTCGCGACCCTGGACTCGCATGCCGACTACGAGTGCTATCGCTACCGCGTGCGTGGCTACGATGGTCGGGCCCGGGTGCTTTGGGACCAGTCGTCCGACGAGGCGTGCTCGTGAGGGGCGGGACAGGCTCCGCGCGGGCGCTCTGCGGGATTGCGCTGCTGCTGGCCGCCTGCGGCGCCCGCGGCCCCGATGAGGGCGAGTTCCGTACGGCCATCGACCGGCACCTGGCGAGCACGCCGAAATGCATCGGGAATATCGCATGGCGGTTCCCGGCCGACGTCCGGCGCGAGTACCACCCGGTCCACGAGCCGGAGCACGAGGCTATGCTGGCGCGCCTCGACGTGCTCGTGCGGCTGGGGCTCTTGCGCTCCTCGCCTGTGCCGAACGCCCCTTGGGGCCGGCCTATGCGGTACGAGCTGACGGAGGCGGGCAGCCAAGTCTTCCGGGAGTTTCCGGCGGGGCGGTGGGACCCGAGGAAGCCCGTCGGGGCCTTCTGCTACGGCACGCCGGCGGTGGACTCCGTGGTCCGCTACACCGAGCCCGCTGAGGAGATGGGCCAAGTCCAGACGGAGGTCACATACACGTACAGCTTGCGTGACGTCGCGCCGTGGGCGCGGGACCCGCAGTTTCGCCGCGCGGCACCGGAAGTCGAGCGCGAACTTGCGGAAGCGGGCCCTCCACGCGAGGCGCGGGCGATCCTGGTGGAGGCGAGTGATGGCTGGCGCGTGCTCACTTTACCGTGATCACCTGCGGGGATTCGCATTGAAGGACAAGGCGGCCCCCCGGCAGGGGGCCCGTGCGTTTCCCCATAGCCGCCATGCGTATCACCTGTACGTGGGCTGACACAATGGACAACGGCACCGCTCATCACGAGTGGAGTCGGGAGGGCGGCGCTGTTCACGCTGTCAGGCAGTTGCAGTAGCAACTGCACGGCGTACCAGGCGACCAAAGGGCGAGTTCAGCAGGGTGCGGCGGCGAGCGGACGGGACGCTGGTGCGCACCTACCCCCAAGGCGGGACGGTGGAGTTCTTGGCCACCGGCTTTCCGCTGTACCTGAAGGACCGGTACGGCAAGGTGCACGTCCAGTATTCGTACGATGGGCTGCAGCGGCTGGTGCGGCTTACTGATCCCGCGGGGCGGTACATCCACGTCACCCACGACGCGGCCGGGTATGCGCACACCATCACGGATCCGGGCGGGCGCGTGGTGGTGCTGGCGCACGCGGGGAGCGAGTTCACGGGGATCGTGGACCCTGACAACGTCTCCGCCCTGGCGCTGGAGTACGTGCAGGACGGCACGCATTTGGTCACGCGTTGGACCGAGCGGGCTACGGCGCTGGAGCGTGACCTACGACCACACCGCCTCCATGCGGCAGCTGCTGGCGCCGCAGGTGACGGTCGGCACGAGCCTGCAGCGGCCACGACGCTTTACACGCCGCTGCCGACGGCGCTGCTTCCGGCCGCTGGAGCCGGAACCGCCGCTGTGCCCGGCGCTCGGGTGAGCCCGGCGGCCCTGTACGTCACCGAGCGTGATCCGCGCGGCGCCGTGACGCGCATGAAGGTGGACCGGCTGGGCCAGCCGGTCGAGGCCGTGGACCCGCTCGGGCGCGTGGAGGTGACGGAGCGCAACGATCGCGGCCGCGTGACGCGCACGATCTCGGTGGCCGCAGATACGGCGGATTATGAATACGACGCCCTCGGGCTGAACCTTTCCCGCGTGACGGACAGGCGGACCGGCGGGGTCGTGACGATGACCCACACGGCGGACAACCGCCTCCTCAGGGTCTGTACCACGTTCGCCAACCCCGGCTGGAGCCGGAAGACAGGGTTTAGTTTTAGCAGGATGGGCGGCAAGCAACCCAACGAGCCCGAGCTCCTGCTCCGCCTCCGCGCAGCCCTCCCGGGTGTCCCAGCGTTCGCAGACCAAGGCAGCCACTTCGGCCGTGCATCCGCAGTGGGGGCACCCGTGTGTCGACCGCACCAAGTACAGGGGACTCCAGATCGGCAGGTCGCAGTCCTCGGGCATTGGTGGGGAGGGGGTCATCAGCGGGTGTCCGCGTCTCCAAGCTGCTCTGCAGCATGCCGGATCCGGGTCGCCTACAGCTTTCCCCTAAGGAACTTGGGTACGTTTCCGGAGCCGGCGGCGCGCCGCCGGCTCCGGCTGCGGCCTGCGAACCTGCGGGAACGGAGCACCCTCACCCGTGCAGGTGGAGCGCCGCTTCAGCAACCCGCGCGAAGGGGTGGGGCTGGGGCTGGCCATCAGCCGCGACCTTGCCCGCGCCATGGGCGGCGAGCTCACCGTCGTCAGCGCCCTGGGCCAGGGCAGCAACTTTACCCTGCGCCTGCCCCGCGCCGGGCCGTCGTAGCACCGGGCGGCGCCGCGTCTACATTCCCCACGTTACGGCGCTCCCATTGCACGATTTTTCATTCCTGCCCAGATTCAGCTTCCGCTGATCGGCCAGCCGCCGCACGCCCCACGACGTTCGTGGCGACCCCGCCCTTCCAGGCCCCCTCCCGCAGTCCCGCCGTTTCTCCCAGCCTCATCCGACATGCCCTGTCCCAACGCGCCGTCCCAGGCCGTCGAATTCCTCCATTCCTCTCTGTTTTCCTCCGTTCCTCCGTATCCACGCTCCTGGATCCAGCGGCCGAAGCTCAGGATGGTCTGGAGATCGGATCTCGCCCGCGCCTTCACGCCCCTGCTGATCGCCCTCGCCGCGGTCGTGGCCGCACCCGCCATGGCCGGCGCGCAGGTGGAGTGCAAGCCGCCGGGCGCGGAGGAGAACCAGTCGGCGCCGCTGTGCTACACCGAGCCGCACGTCTCCATCGTTCCGGGATCGGTGCAGGTGAGCCAGCCCAGCGTGCCAGTGACGATTGAGGCGTCGGACTACTACCTGGACGGCGGCAACCCGTCCAGCTTTCGCGTCTACCTGGACAACGTGGACGTGACGGCGCAGTGGCCGGTCACCACCACGCCCACGGGAAGCGGCACGGGAAAAAAGTTCACGCTGCGCACGACGGGGAGCGTGGCGCTCTCGCAACTGGCGCCACGGCGGACGCTGCGCGTGCGGCTGTGCGACACCGCCACGCAGTGCCGCACGCCGGAGGCCGAGTACACGCTGGCGCTGCCCGGCGTGCAGGTGAACGGCGACAACCAGTCGGGGATCGCCGGGGAATCGGGGAGCGTCGCCTTTGAGGTCTACAACACCGGCACCGTGCCGGCCACGTTCGACGTCGCGCCCGGGTGCACGGGCGTGCGGACGGGACAGGCCTACGCGTGCTCCGCCGACCAGGCCAGCGTAACCCTGGCGGCCGGGGAGAGAAGGCTGGTGTGGGTGGCGTACGCGGGGTTCGCCGTCCCCGCCGGCACCACGATGTCGGTCACGCTCAACGCGGTGCAGCGGGGCGCGCCCGGCGTGCGCGACGCGGGATGGGTGCACATGGTGCGGGGCGCGGCCTTCGGGGGGACGCAGGTGGCGCCGCAGGTGGCGGTGGTGGACCTGAACACGGGCGCCACGGTGGACCGCGGGGCGTGCGTCACCGTGGCGACCGCCCCGCGCGGCGCCTACGAGTGCGGCGACCTGCGCCTGGCGCACGCGCTGCCGGCGCAGCTGACCCGCGGCCGCGCCTGGGCGCCGGCGCTGCTGTACAACAGCCAGCACGCCGCCCCGCGCCCCACGGTGTACGTGGACGTGACCCTTCCCGCCGGCGGCGCCACCCCCGACGGGGTGCAGATGGTGGTGCGGCTGGGCGGTGCCACCTACAGCGCCACCTTCCCCTCCGCCGACTACGTGCCCGGTGTTCCGCGGCGCATGGCGCTGCAGTGGGATGGCGCCGCGATGGCCACGGGGGCGTACGACTACACGGTCCAGGTCATCCACGTCTACGGGACCACCCAGGTGGGCTCGGCGCTGGTTCCGGGGGTGCTCACGGTGGTCAACCGCGCGGCCGGCCAGTTCGGCGCGGGGTGGTGGCTGGCGGGATGGGAAAGGCTGTGCATTGGCTGCGGCCCCGCGGGCGCGATCCTGTGGATCGGCGGCGACGGCGGCACCATGCTGTACCGGCGGGCCGCGGCCGGGGCGCCGTGGGTGGCCATGCCGCCTGATGGGCCGCCCGACACGCTGGCCGTCACCGCCACCGGCGGATACGTCCGCAGGCTGCGCGGCGGCGCCACGGTGCACTTCGACGCGTCGGGGCGGCACCGGCGCACGCTGAACCGGCTGCAGCAGGCCACGGTGTTCGACGTGACGCCCGGGGGGCTGCTCACGACCGTCCAGGCACCCGCGGCAGGCGGGGTTACGCCCACCTGGACCCTGTGGTACAGCGACGACCGGCTGCAGCGGGTGGACGCCGCCCTGCTTCCCGAGGGCGCCGTGCGCAGCACGAACGTGGCGTACCCCCTGGGCGGCGCGCGGGTGACGGGCATCACCGACCCCGACGGCGACGGCGTGGCCTTTGAATACGACGGGGCCACCGCGCGAGTGAGCGCGCAGCGGGACCGGCGCGGCACCTGGACGCGGTACACCTGGAACAGCGCCGCCAAGCTCACGGGCGCGCGGCTGCTGATGAACGGGGCAGCGCCCTCCGCCGACGACATCATCCAGCAGTTCACCCCGGCCGAAGGGCGCAGCGTGGCCCAGGCGGGGGGCGCCGGACCGTTCATGGACGCCGTCGTCAACGCGTACACCGAGCTGGACGGGCCGCGGACGGACGTGGAGGACCGCACGCGACTGTGGCTGGCGGAGCGCGGTGCGCCCTACCGCATCGTGGACCCGCTGGGCGCGCAGACCCTGCTGCTGCGCACCGACGCGCGCTTTCCCGCGCTGGTGACGGAGAGCATCGGGCCCACCGGGCAGCGGGCCACGGCCGGCTACACCGCGCGCGGCATGGTGGACACCACCGCCGTGGTGAACCCGCTGGGCGACGGCGTGAACGTCATCACCCGCTACACCTGGGACACCCGCTGGGACGCGCCCACCAGCACGCGGACCGAGACGCTGAACCCGCAGACCGGCGTGCGCGCCGCGGTGCCGGGCACCGTCTCGCACACCGGGTACGACCCGCTTACGGGCCACACCACGTGGCGGCAGGACGGGGACGACGCGGCGCGCCGCACCACGTTCACCTGGTACCCGGCGACGCACGCCGCCGCGGGACAGCTGGCTTCGGTGCGCTCCCCGGCCGCCCCCGCCGCGGGCCTCGGCGTCGCCGTCGCGCGCGACTCGCTGGTCTACGACGCCCGCGGCAACCTGCACATGACCGTGAGCCCCACGGGGCTGCTCACGCTGCACGTGCGCGACGCGCTGGGGCGCGACTCCATCGTCTACACCCCCGTGGCCGACGACGCCGCCGCGCGCGACCCGGGGCTGCTGACGATGCACGGGGCCCGCCAGCTGCGCTTCTACGACCAGATGGGCCGCGACACGATGACGGTGAGCATCGGCCCGGCGATCAACCACGCGCCCAACCCCGACGTCACGTTTACGCCCAACCCCACGGTGCAGGAGCACCTGACCGTGCGCACGCTGCTGGACGACGAGGGGCTGCCGCTGCGGGTGACGCGCTGGGCAACCCCCGACACGGCGGAGGTGGGCGAGCAGGTGACGGAGTACGTGTACGACGCCGCGGGGCGAAAGCGGCAGGAGATCACCGGTGGCGGGCACCTGCCGCAGCTCTTCGAGTACGACGCGGCGGGCAACCTGGTGGCTTGGACCAGCGGGCGGGGGCTGCGGACCACCAGCGAATACGACGCGGTGGGCCGGCTGGTGCTGCGCGCCACCCCGCCGGTGCTCTACGAGAAGGCGCCGTACTGCGGCCCGGCCGAGTCCTGCAGCGGAACCACCTTTCCGCTGTACCCCAACGAAGGGACCGGCTACCGCGTCCCGGCGGAATGGACGCACTTCGGGTACGACCTGCTGGGGAACATGGTGCGCGCCGAGAACGCGGACGCCATTGTCTCCCGCACCTACTATCCCAACGGCGCGCTGAAGACGGACTCGCTGCGCATCCGGAGCGTGGACGGGGTGGATTTCTCCGCGCACGTGTACGGGCTGCGCTACGCCTACGACCGCGCGGGCCGCGTGGCCGAAGTGGAGCATCCGGCGGTGCTGGCGGGGAGCAGCAACCTGGATCAGTACGCGTACGACGCGGGGACGGGGGCGCTGGCGGGGATGACGGACCGGTTCGGCAACCCGTTCAGCTTTCGCTACGACGTGCTGGGCCGCCTGGCCAGCATCCGCATGCCGCCGGCGGGAACGCCGGTGGTGGATTCGCTGCAGTACGATCTGGAGGGGCGGCTGGTGTGGCGGCGCGAGACCACCCCGGCCTCGACGGTGCCGCTGCAAGACGAGCGGCTGACGTACGACGCGCGGGGCAAGCTGGTGCGCGTGCAGGTGCTTCCCACGCTGCGCCGGGGCGGCAGCACCTACTCGTCGTGGTACTCGGGGCTGGGCAGCCTGGTGGCGACGGACTGGAGCAACACGGGCGACGTGCAGTGGTCGCGGGAGCAGTTCGTGATGGATGCGCTGGGCAACATGGCGCACAGCCGCACCTATCGCCCGGGTCCCGAGAACCCGGCCAACGACTATCCCGACTTTCGCTACGAGTACGACTTCCTGGGCCGCGTAAGCTCCATCCACAAGGAGGGCTACGCGGTGGGCACCGACCACACCGACCGCCACTTCGACGCCGCGGGGAACGTGCGCGCGGGAACGCAGGTGGTAGAGAGCTACGACTTGGCGAGCGGGGTGACGCAGCGGGTGCGCGCCGTGAACAGCCGCTCGTACTACGACGCGGACGAGCGCCTGCGCGTGTTCCAGCAGTACGACACCGACTTCAGCGGCAACAAGGGATCGGGCGTGTGGGAGGAGTACCGCTACGATCCGCTGGGCCGGCGCGTGCTGGTGCGCACCCGCCGCGAGAACCCGCTCTGCTACGGCGACCCCAAGACGTGCATCAGCAGCGTGACGCGGTTCGTGTGGAGCGGCGACCAGATCGTGTGGGAGTTGAAGGACGCGACCGGCAGCTACGCGGCCGATGCGGGCGGGCGGGTGAGCTACGTCCACGCCGGCGGCATCGATCGCCCGCTGGCCATCTGGAAGCAGGGCGTCGGCACGCTTGTGACGCACCAGAACTGGCGCGGCCAGTTTGCCATGGGCACGTACACCAGCGGGGCGCCCAGTGATTGCCAGCAGTATCCGCCCAGCGGCTGCGTCCCCGTGGGCTGGCCCGGGTGGAGCACCACCGCGTGGCACGAGAAGGCGGGCACGGCCCCCACGACCGGCTACGAGCACTACTGGATTGGCAGCCTCGCCGTCGGTATGCGCGACGCCAGCGGCCAGGTGTACATGCGCAACCGCTACTACGATCCGCAAACCGGCCAGTTCACGCAGACTGATCCAATCGGATTGGCGGGCGGGCTGAACGCGTACGGCTTTGCGGCGGGGGACCCGGTTTCCTATTCGGATCCGTATGGGCTCAGCGCCGAAGAGTGTTGTCCGAAGTGGCTGGTCGACGGCGTGGCAGGATTCGGGGATGCTGTAAGTCTTGGACTCGCTGGCGTGATCCGCCGGAACACACCCGGTGGAGATGGGGTGGACTACGGGAGCGGCGCCTATGCCGCAGGCACAGCAGCCGGTGTTGCCGTTGGAACCGCTACAGGCGTCGGCGTCGCCGCAAACGCCGGCAGAGGCGCGAATGCCGTCTCGGGTACCGCGCGCGCACGACAACTCGGAGGCGCCGGTGAAGCCGCCGTCGGTCTGGCCCGGAATACCGTACGAATTCCGTCCGCAACGAGAACAGCGGCTTACCGAGTACCGGATGGGCTCACGGCTACGACTGTAAGTGAGGTGAAGAACGTGGCGCGCCAGGCCCTCACCTCGCAGGTTCGGGATTTCATCGCATTCGCGCAGCAGACCGGGCGGCAATTCGATCTCTATGTGAGGCCGACGACGCAACTCTCCGGACCGTTGCAATCCGCGATCAGAGCAGGGCAGGTCAACCTCAGGTTCATTCCATGAGCAAGAAAAGCTGGGTCAGTGCAGCTGACCTGATGGCTGAACTCCAGCAGGATCCGGAGTATCAGAAGCAGCAAGCCGAGCGGGAGCGCACGCACGAGGAACGTGTGCAGCGGATACGGGCAGCCGCCGAGCCGGTCGTGCACGGACTCCAGAGCGCGGGCTTCGCCGTGGACGCGGTAGAGGAGCTCGCAATCCGATATGCTCCGATCCCGAAGCCCGCCATCGACATCTTGTTGTCTTGGCTCCCCCGCGTGCAGGACGACACGGTACGGGAGATGATCGTACGCGCCCTGGCTGCCACAACGGAGCCCTTCGACGGCCAGTCGCTCGCCCGCGCCTTCGAGGAAAGTGGCTCGGAATCCCTCCGCTGGGCCATCGGGAACACGATGGCGCTGGCACATCCGACAGGACTGGCGGAGTGGGTGCTCGAGGCTGTCGCCGATCCAGCATCGGGAAAGGCCCGGGAGACACTCGCGATCGCAACGGCGACCCTGGTGCCTGCGGCAATCGCCTGCCGAACGCTACCGCCCCTGCTGGAGGAATTTCCCGTCAGCGTTGCACAAGCGTTCGCACAATGTGGCGGCCCCACGGAGGCCGCACTGCTCCAAGCATGGCGAGGGCGCACCAAGGGCTGGCAGCGGAAGGAGATCGACAAAGCGATCCGTGCGATTCAGAAGCGGCATGGTTCAGCCACGTAGCGCTTCCTAAGCCTTGGAACTCAGCGACAGTGCTGATTCACTCAAGAGTCACTCGAGCATGCGTTGAGATGGTCATGACGGGACCTCTACGGCCTAGAGCGGTTTGCAGGGCAGTCTGTAGTCGCCTGCCGGGCGCAAACCGTGGAAATTCGCGAGATCGACGCGGCCTATCGACTGCAAACCAGATCGCAAACCGCTCTAATGCCAGCCCAAAAGCCATGTTGGGTGTTCTGGACAGCAGCGAGAAACCGGTATTGGCTAAGACATTGGACGGCCGAGTCGTGCGTGCGCTGCTTCGTCGTGGATTGGGCGCAGGAAGATCGAAAGGGCTTTCAAATTACCCCCCTGGGCAGGACCGCGTGCCGGGAGCCCATGGACTCCCAGAGCGGCAGTAGTGCCGGTGTGAATCGGTTAGCGAGCTATGGATCTGTGTTCAGCGCGTTGAAAGCGTCACGCGTCCCCGCGGCCACGATAGAAATCTGCAGCTCGTTGCCGAGATACTTCAGCAGGTTGCGGAACTGGTGCTGCTTCGTCAGATGGCGGCGACGATGTGGTGGATCTCATCGATCACCAGGACGCGATGCCCTTCGCGCACGCCTCCGCCCCCTCGCGCCGCCGGAGGCTGACTTCGGCCTATTCCAGGGCACCGCGCGTGGTCGTTTCGGCAATTTCGCGTGGGCCGCGAACTGGACCATGCTGATGAAGCGGGAGACGGACGCGCGCCTGCGTGAGCACGGCGTGTCCCGGCCCCCTCGCGCGTGCCGGAGCTCTGCACGCGTGGGACGGGAAAGGACTCTCTGCCCGACTTGGTGGAGCCGCAGGCAACCTGTCCCGGGCCGGGCTCAAGGACCCTAACGACCAGCCTTGCCCGGCCTGCGGCCGCTTGGCCTCGGGATTCCGGGCGCTGTTGATGGACGTCGACGCCACGCTCCCGGAGGGGGTGGACCTTTGCCGCGGCCGCAACAATCCGGCGATCTACATCGTGACCGAGCGCTTCGCGAATGCGATACGTGAGCTGGGGCTCACCGGGTGCGTCGTGCGCCTCTTCGCTACTCCCTCGCAGCGGCTTCTGACGCTCTCCGGTTCCCCCCTGTTCAGAGCATGAATCCGTCGATGGCCGCACCTGTGGTAGTGGGGAGGTGCGGCAAGAGACTGTCAGGATTCTGCAGTTCCGCCGCCCATGCGCTCCTCTTGACGTGTAGCGGGTCTGAAGGAGTCGGGTTGCTGGTCGGCTTTGGTGGGCGGCGCTTTAGCCGCTCCGTGAGGAATGGCTGGACAGGCAGCATCCAGACTACTTCTTCCCGCGTGGCTTCGTGTCAGTGATGAGCTGGCGGGCGAACGTGCGAAACCCTGCCGATACATCCTCAGCCGCGCACATGATCGGCCCAACCAGGACTTCCGCTTCAGGTGGAAGGGCGTGTTCCAACTGCTGGGTCGCCTTCAGGATCGCCTCTGCGCGGGGATGCCTGTGAGGACGGCGGCCTCGTCGCCGCGGCGTTTCACGCCAGTCTAGCGCCTCCAGGTGCGCGACGCCCGCGGGCGTGCCCGTCAGCATCCCTCCGTCTTCGCCGACGAGCCCACGCGAGCGGAGCGCCCGCGCGGTCCGCAGATCCACGTCTTCGCGATTGAGGCCGCCGGCGCGAACGATCAGGCGCAGCAGATCCTCTTGAGCGCTAGAGAGTTTGCCTGTTTCTCTTGGTGCCGCGGTGTCGGCGCCTGGCATCGAAACAGCGTCCCTGCCCGCAACAGTCACCCGTATGCGATCTTCGTCGACGCGCACGAGTCCCGAAGTACGCAGCGGCCGCAACAGCCGGCCATCGACTTCGCCCGGTGGTAGCTCCCCAGCGGCGATGATCCGCTGGAGCAACTCATAATGGTGAGGCTTGAGAAGAGGCATTCTGCGGTAAGCGTGGCTGTATTTCCTGGACCAGCTGACGATCGAAACCCGGTATCGCTCAAAACCCTGGCAGGTATGAACGCCTGAACTTAGGCGGCATCTGTTTCGTGCGACAGATGGCGCGCTTCCTTTCAGACTCCGGGCTGGTTATGGCTCTCCGGTCAACTGGGCCCGCACCCGCTGCCGTCCAGCGACGCGCCATCCTCCTGCGTGTCGACAGATGTTGGCAACTGGAGTCCAAGCCACTGCAGAGTTCATCGCGTTCCTCCTGGGGCGTTCTCCACGGCAGTTCCGGAGGTGCTGACTGACCGTGCTGGTGCTGACGCTCGAGTTGGCGGCAGTCCCACATACGGCTACACCCGGACTGTCCGGGGTGTAGCCGCTTTCTGTGTCTCTCGCGGGAACGCTGCTGCGAGCTCTTTTCCGTCGAGTGGTCACGCACACGGTCATGGTCCGTCCCATCCCTCGGCGCACCCAGCCACGGCAAAAACGACCTGTCCGTGTGTGCCCGAGGCCATCCGGATCGTCGGACAGTGCCGCGGTTTCGTCCGCTTTCCACGAACAGGACAGCGTCACGGAACTGCGTCATGGCATCCGCCGCTGCTGCCTGCACGAGTTTGGAAGGGATCGCTGTCCGGACCCTGCCGAACTGCACCCCAAGCGACGGAGCCCGAAATGGAAGAGTCCGAGTGGCTGAAGACGGGGCTGATGGGGTTCACGTCTCCGATCTCCGTCGATGGGAGCGACCTCCAGCAGTCCTTGATTGCCGCTGAGCTCCCGCCCGAGTTCACGCTGTCGGTCTTACGTGCGTACCGCTTGCTCCTCGCGTGGTCGGAAGGAGGCGCGACCCTGGCCCAGCACTCCGACGCCCAGGATCTCCCTGCATGGGAGCGGGAGGCGCTGAACAGGCTCGATGAGGGCGTGGGTTTCTGGGCGCCCATCTCCATCATAGCTGGCGAGTTGCAGGACGCGGGCGTTGCGGACGGGGAGCAACTCGCTCACGCGGGCCTGGTTCTCGGCGAGTGGGCCTTCGGGATCGGCGCCACGGGCAGCGGTCTGCTCTTCGTCGAAGTGGCTGCCCTGGCCAGCCCGTTCAACCCGAGGCGTGCCTACCTCGCGGGACGAATGCTGCTCGAGCGCGGCCGCATGCGTGAAGCCCAGCGCTGGCTGAGGCGGACGGTGTGGCTCGCGGTCGCGAGCGGTGACGACGAGGTCCACGCGCTCGCCAGATCTGCCCTGCAGGCACCCTCCAGCCCTTCCGGCGAATGACCGCGCGCGGGAATCGGCGCCGTGCCGGCGCAGGTGGGTCAGGTCCCACCGGAACCCTGAGGCCGGGCTGCCGGATTGCTGTCTACACCGCCAGGCTGGAACGCCAGCGTTATCTCACATTCCCATGGCGCGAGTTCGGGGGGCCAGCGGATGCGGTGGCGCTCTTCCGCAGATACGTCGGGCTGCCAGACCGGGAGCACGTAGTGGCGCTGCATCTCGATGCTCGCCGACGCGTCACCGGGATCCACACGGTTTCGATCGGCGGCCTCCAGCGCAGCGAAGCGGGTGCGCGGGAAGTCTTCAAGACGGCCATCCTCGGGAGCGCGGCCTCTATTGTCCTGGTGCACAACCACCCTTCGGGGGACCCGTCGCCCAGTCCTGATGACGTGGCCGTCGCTCAAGGGCTGGAGTTGGCAGGCCAGTTGTTGGGGATTCCGGTCATCGACCACGTGATCGTGGGAGATCCGGGCGCTGCCTCACTCCGCGAGATGGGTCTCCTGGAGTTCGACCCCCAGAACCCCGACCCACTGGAGGCCCGGAACACCGACGAGGGTTGGATGGCGGGGCTAGAGCCCTTGAAGCTCGGGGCCGCGTTCCTCGCCGGCGGATTGCCGGCGGTCCGCCAGCAGGCCCGGTGCGAGTTCCACCGAGAGGACGGTCGTGGCTTCGTTGCTCCTCACGGGCGGCACGCCATCCTCGCCCCGCTGATCACCCTGCAGCCGGATCCAGCACTCAGGCCAGGGGAAATCGAGCCGATGCTTGAGGAACTGCAGCGGCGGATCGGCGCGGCCCTGGAGCGGGCGCTGGACGGGACCGGTGGAACTATTCGGGTCGACGACGTCGGGCTTTCATTCGCTGGCCCGACGCCGGTCTTTCCGGTCACCGCCGGCGCTCGGGTTTTCATGGACTCTACGGAGATAGTCCCGGGGCACGAGGGACTCTGGACGGAGACGGGTACGTTGATGCATGACGCCGCAGGGCGGGCGTTCTGTTGCAATTTCGAGGTGCGCTTCACGCGAGTCTGCGGTGGAGACCAGCAGGTCGGGGAGGTCTTCACTCTCGACGATAGCCAGTCGGAGCATGGCGCCTCGCGCGGAACGAGGGACGCCGCACGATGAAGCGCGAGCCTGCAGCGCACCACGCAGACGCGGCCCGTCACGTCAGCAGGCCAGCATCCGCTCGCTCGGGAAGCGGATGCGTCTCCGCGCGGCGCGGATGCTTCCGGCCTTCGGGGCGCGGCGACCGGTGCATTGTCTCATCGACCATCCGTTCGAACTCCGTCCACCAAGCCGGTGGATGTCCGCCGAAGCTCTCGCGTAACGCCGCGACGACAGCCTGCGCCAACTCCGGCCGTCGACGGACGGGCACCGGAGAGGTGAGGAGTTGCAGCGCGGCCAGCGCCTCCTCGGGGCTCAATGCAGCAGACTGTTCGCGGTGCCACAGATACCAGGCGCGCAGTCTCCCCAACGTTTTCGAGTACGGGCGCGCTCCGGCCAGGAACTTGGACAGGCCGCTGGGGCTCATCCGCACCTGTCGTGAGACGGCTCGCAACGAGGTGGCGCCGGTCCGCTGCCTAGCCGCGGCCCGGATGGTCTCGACCAACTCGGTGTCCCCGGATGAAATCGTTTCAGGAAGCATGTGTCGGCGGGGAAAGGAGTGTGACGACCCTGTTCATTCTGATCACAAGCATCCTCTCCGCGCAACCCAATCGATTGCGCCACCGGCCGAACGAGATCATCGATCTTCGGACGCTGGACGGGTGAACTCCTTGTTCTTCAACACGACGAACTCGGAATGACTCCCCCGCATCCTGCGATGCCGCTGGCCAGGAACAGCGGCGGCGTACGATCAGGGCCCACCGGTCCAATCGTCGGAAAGCCGTTGCGAGTGTCGCTGTGGGGTGACCCAGAAAGCCCCACGTCCCTGGACCTGTATCTGAAGGAGATCGGGGCGCATCCGCTCTTGACGCGCGAGGAGGAGATCGCGCTCGCACGTCGGGCTCGCGCCGGCGATGCTTCGGCTGCCGAGGCGCTGGTTACCTCGAACCTGCGCTTCGTGGTGATGATCGCCAAGAAGTACCAGAACCTGGGGCTTCCGCTCTCGGACCTGATCCACGAGGGAAACGTCGGAATGCTCTATGCTGTCCCGAAGTTCGACCCGGACCATGGCGCCCGGTTCGTCTCATACGCCTCCTGGTGGATCCGGCAGGCGATCTACAAGGCCCTCGGACGCGCCATGCTCGTGCGTCCGCGCGGAGCCGATGAGGTGAAGCTGCGGCGAATCCGTAAGCACGCGGCCCGACTGGCACAGATCCACAGGAGCGAGCCCGCACTCGCGGATGTTGCGGACGCCGCCGGAGTGGAGCTGATCGAGGCCGCACACGCCCTGAACCTCCGGGGCGAGCAGTTCCGGAGACGGGGATTCAGCACCAGCGGAGAACTGGAACTGTTGCCGGACCACAAGCCGCTGCCGGATGCCGAGACCTACTATGTAGAGCGTGCGGAGCGCATTGAGACAACGCTGCAGACATTGCCGACGCGCGAGGCACTCGTTCTGAGGCTCAAGTTTGGATTGGAGGAGGGGCAGCCGATGACTCAGGCCGCCATTGCGGAGTTGCTTGGCATATCCGCCGAGCGTGTCCGTCAGCTAGTCCAGCAAGCGCTCAAGAAATTGCGGGAGCCATCGCGCGCCGTACGGCTAGAGCCATTCATCTGAGTTCCGCGAGAGGAGCGGGCGTTACGTTGGTGAGATCTTTGGTGAGTCACGGGCAACAGCCCGCCACTTGGCCGTGTTCTAATGCTACATCGGCAGTTCTACATTCGAGCCGGCACAACCTGCTGTAGCACTAGCGCCCACCCATCCCCCGAATGGGGTTCAGGGGGTCGCCGGTTCAAATCCGGCCGTCCCGACTAGGATAAGCGAAGGCCCTGCATCGTCTTGCGATGCAGGGCCTTTTCGCGTTCACCACCGTCGCGACGGGTTGGGGTAGGAGTTGGGGCATGTGGAACCCTGCGGGTCACCGTCTCACGGAGTTTCAGGCGCGGGTTCCTTCCGCGTTTTGGCCATCAGAGGTCGAAGTTCGCGACAAGCGCCTCGTCGATACGGTGGAGCGTGTCCGCGTCGACCGTCACCATGGTGAGTCCTGCAATCTGGCCCGGATTGAACGGGCGGCGGTACTCCGAGCCGGTGAACAGGCCGGGCACGGCCAGAATCGCCGTGGCCATCGTCCCAGGAAGTGCGGGTACCCACTCCGAGTCCGACTCGATCTCCCCGTCCTGTGGCTCGACCTCAGCCGAATCGTAGATGGGGACGAGCTGCTGGTAACGGCGGGTGCGTGCGTAGGCATCCGGTGTTACCACGATAGCGTACCGGGCGCCATCAAGATCCGCTTGGGCCTCGGGCGTCAGCAGAACCACGCGACCTCGCTCGGGCTCGTCAGGAGCGTGACGCTCTCCGAAACCTTGATCAATCCCAAGAGCCGCCCGAAAAGCCTGCTGAATCCTGTCGACGGCGTTAGCTTCCCCGATGCGGTGCCCTGCATCATCTGGCATGACGCTCCGAAGTCGCGCCGGAAAGAAGCCAGTTCTCTCCAACTTACCTGTGCTCGTACGCATCCAGGCGAGCGAGAGGGGCGTCGCGCCAAGCTGCGCCTCGGTATTTTGCGTGCTGCCGTAAGCAAAAGCCCAGTTCGGAGTCTCCGTTCTGGGCGTGTGCAGGAGCAACCAGGGTCGCTCCAATTTGATGTCCGCGTCCGGCCTCTCCTCAAGGGGGAGGTTGTGGACGGCTCCGATCTCGCTCATGTGTGGACGGGCACAATCCTCCGGCGCCGCCGCGGGCGTGCTGCCAGGTCGCGACTCACAGCCCGCACATACTCGTCGTGGTCCACAGGGAAGTGGTGATCCGGGAGCGGCTGAAGGGGGATGATTCCCTCCTCCAAGAGCTCAGGACGCATCAGTTTCAGGTTAACGCTCATTCTGGGGTCATCCCGGTCGTCGAACTGCTGGCGGTAGAACGCCTGCATGAGGGGCAGCGGAATCTCCTGCCGGCTCCGACTCGTAGCCGGCCTGTCACCCCAAATTGTAGTCCACGGCTCCTCGCTGTGCGTCAGATCCTCCAGGAACTTCGCCGAGTGCTCACCATAGACCGCGAGCACGCCTTGAAGCACTACGCGCTCTTGCGGAGTAATGCGGGGTCTTCTCCGCGAGCGCGGGATCGTGCCGTATCGAAGGTGCTTGTATTCTTGGTAAACCGCATCGACCACGGGACCGTGGGCCCACGCCTCAACACTTTCCTCGAAAAGCGGCCGCCCGAGCAGCGTCACCCCCCAAGCTTGGGCGTAATAGACCAGCTTCTGAAGCTTGAGGTTCGTAATCGAGTCACCGGCCTTGCGGTCGATCTCGTTCAGGAACCAGGCAGCGATGTCGAGTGCGCTGTGCATGCTCACCGGGGAAGCTGATGTCCCCGAAATATAGCCGAAATCGCAGCGTTTGTCGAGTCAGAAGCTTTGATCGCTACTGAACCACAGGCGGTCGTGACCTGCTCCGCCCGAGGTACTCGAACCGACGTTTAGTGGTCGCGGGACGCCTGCTCAAGGTTTTGGAGAAAGCCAGACAGCGCCCGGTCGATGGCTGTACGCTCCTCCGGCGTCAGGTCACGGTTGGCGCCGAGCTTCTGGCGCAGCCCGCTAGCGCACCTGAATGGGGTTCAGAGGGTCCCCGGGTTCAAATCAGGCCCCGCATCCTCTTGCGATGCAGGGCCTTCGTGTTTCTGCGTCCGCCCTGACGAGGCGCTGGCCGGTTTACGAGGCGGCGAAGAGCTGGTGCCAGTGCGGGGACAGCTTTTCCAGTGAACTCCGATTGAGCCAGACGAGACTGCCCAACCGTGCAGCCGTGCCGTAGGCCCAGTGCGCGACTGCGCGTGACGCATGCGCGTCGTGCAGAATACCCGCAGCACTGAACGCGGTGTGCAACTCGGTTTCGAACGTTCGGTTCCGGGAAAGCCATCGCTCCAGGTGATGCTCCGCCGCAAGGTGGTCCGCCTTGCTGGAGTTACAGGATCCATGGGCGAGCACGAAGTTGTGCCCCAGATCGATCGGGTACCGCGACCAGGGAACGAAATGGTCGACGGCGACACCCGCCTGCAACCTCCCGCCGCAATAGAAGCACTCTCCCCGCTGAACCTCCATGAGGATCGGCTGGTAGACAGCCAGGCTCGATCGCTCCGTTCCGAACAGGAACGCGGAGAGATCGACCGTGCTGCCCAGCACACCCAGGTTCCGTGACCGCACGAAGCGCAGCCAGGCTCCCCGGACAAGATCGAGGATCAGGTCGTAGAACACCCGAAAGCAGTACGCCACTCCGGGCTGCAGGATGATCTGGTCACCCGTGCCCACGTTCTCGTAGAGAAAATCCAGCTTCTCGCGTCCCACCGTCTGCAGCTTCCACAGTGGCATCTCGCACAGCGTACGATCCACGCGCCGGACGAGCTTTTCCCATGCCTCACGGTTCTGCTTCACCTGGCCAAGCGTGCCGCCATGCCGATCACGAGCCGCGGTAATCCGAGTGACGATGGCGGCCTGCCTGCCGGCGTTCTGATTCAGAACCGCTGGAGTGGCCGCCGGAAACGGAGCCGCCTGGCGCCAGTACAGCTCGATCAGCTGCTCGCTGATCTCCCACGTCTTCAGCGGCAGTTCATCACCCGTGTCGTTCCCCCGGACCACGGCCAGGTCGGCCAGTGCGTGCAGCAGCGCGAACTTGTAGGTGGCGACGAATCCGCCATCGGAAAGAATGCGTTGAAGCTGCTGGAGAAAGCGGACCTGCTCCACGGCGCCGGGGGGTGGACGACTCATTCGGTGGGCACGTCCCAATACGGAGCCTGCGCCGGGATCACCCAGCGGACCCCGCCTCGTGGATCGGCCACGTCACCCGTCCAGCGGGGAATCACGTGCACGTGCGCGTGCATGATCGTCTGCCCTGCCGCGGCGCCGTCGTTCAGGCCGATGGTGAACGCATCCGGAACGAACTCGGCGGCGAGGGATCGACGGATCTGCGCGACCAGGCTCCAGACAGAGGCGAGCTCGTCCGGGTGCAGATCGAACGGACTCACCACGTGCCGGCGGGGAATCACAAGGATGTGCCCCGGCGAAAGCGGGTAGCGGTCCGGGATCGCCACCGCGTGCTGGTTCTGGTCCACGAGGTCGTCGGCCGACAGCTCGCAGAACGGGCAGCCGCTCACGAAAACGCGCTCCGGAATAATCGGTTCGGTGGGCTCGTTTTCGAGGGTCATGCCGCCGGCCTGAGGTGCTGGTTGAGCCGGATGGCTTCGATCAGGCCATTGGCGAAGCGGAACGTGAGATCATCGTAGTCGAAAACCGCATCCGCCTGATGCACGGCCGCATGGTGGTTGGGGCAGACCAGGACCATGTTCTCGATCTCATCCTCTCCCCCGCGCGAGAGCCACTGGATGTGGTGACCGTGGCACAACCCGCGGCCGTACCGGGCACGTGGATCGAAGCGGCAGATCTGGCACCGGCCGGCATACGCCTGTTGCAGCGATTCGACGTGCCGGCGTACGCGGGTGACATCCACCGTCTCGAACAGGTAGCGCATCCGTACCGCGGACGCTTCGTCGCCGTCCGCAACCAGCAGCTCCCGCGCGCCCGGCCCCAGCAGAAGCCGCGCTTCGAACTCGTCCTCCGGATAGACCCCCACCTTCCGCAGCACGGGCAGGCCCGCCGAGAAGTCGTACAGCAGCTGATGATCGGTGGACTCAAGCGGCCTCACGGCACTGTGACCCTGGAACGATTGGGCAAGGAGTTCCGCCCGGGCGGCGATCCGCAGGTGACGGATCAGCGCCTCGGCGCCAGGGCTGGCATCGACGTCGAAATAGCGCGTGCGATCCAGGTCGCCCCACACCCGGTAGCGGCCGTAGCGGTAGGCCGGCGGGTTGCGGGTCACCGCCCGGACGACGAGGGCAGCGGCAAGCACGTACCTCCCGGCCCGGTCGCGCGTGAACGCCCACACGGTGTCGCCTTCGGCCACACGCGCGAGCACGGGGCTGTTCTGGTTCAGGTGGTACCCGAAGCCGAACCGCCGGTCGCGCAGATAGTTGTCGGGACGCCAGTAGTACAGGACGTTCACAGGGGACCATGCGCCGTTACGGCTTCTCCGCGGAGAGCTGACCACTTTAGTCCGCATCTGTCGCAATCTACTCGCTTGCCACGTACATTACGCAAGTCACGCGATGACGCCAATCATCATCTAGCGCCCTGCCGCCGTGGACCGGCTTCCCTCCAAGGCGCAGCTTCAGCAGCACCGAGCGGCCACCTCATGACCACTCCGTCCCATGAGTTACGGAAAACGATTGTAGAAGTTCTTTCGGCTGTACATCCTGAGCCGGTGGGGCTTCAAGATATCTATCGTGCCGTCGAGCGCGCCGTCGCGTTCGATGCCAGCGATCTGGCTCCACCGACCGTGCGGGGTGCATCCGTCAGCGAGCCTTCCTGGAAGCGCAACGTGCGGAACGTGTTGCAGCACTCCAAACAGGCAGGCGCTCTCGTCAACTTTGCGCATAACGCATGGCGGCTGCCCACTCCGGATCCACGGACCAGACTGGACGAGGCGATTGCCTGGGATCTGGTCCGCGCAGAGGCGGAGAAGGCGCTGAATCGGGATGAGGTTTATCAATCCACCAAACTCGGCCAGAGATACCGCCTGACCGAGGTCAACGCCGCCACGCTTCTGATCGCGCGGCTGGATTCCCGGAAACCTGAAAGGCTGACGGCTGGTGAAGTTCGGCGGGCTGCTCAGTACCTGAATGCCTCAGGCGGAAGGGTCGGGCGCCGGACATTGATGTACACGGTCGCCAAGGAAGTCAGTCTCGTTCATCTTCACCCTCGGCTGAGCTGGAGCGCGGACAACGACTGGGTCGAGGCGGTCGGGGCGGCAGAGACTGCCAAGCCGGTCTACCAGGATTTCGGAGAGGCGCCGGATGACGATCCGGCCCGCCTTGCGCGATTCGCCCGCCGCGTGCGGCGCGGGCAGCCCAAGTTCAGGAAGAACCTTCTGACGCTCTACGGCGGGCGATGCGCGGTGTCAGGGTGGGGCCCGGAATCGGTCCTCGAAGCGGCGCACATCCGCCTTCACGCCCACTCCGGCCTGAACCGTTCCGAGAACGGCATCTTGCTGCGCGCCGATCTTCACGGGCTTTTCGACGACGGACTGCTGAAGATCGATCCCGATACGCTCACCGTGGTTCTCGACCCATCCCTCCGCGACACTCCGTATTGGCCGCTGAACGGCGCCGCGTTACGCCCGCGCCGGGACGGGAGCCACCCCTCGCGCGAGTATCTACGCCAGCGCTGGCCAACCTCGCCGGACGCCACGGGATAACAAGCAAGAGCATCCACGCCGCGCCTGGGCCGACGTGAACCTTCGCTCACGCGCCGCACGCCGCTGCGACATCGCCGGCTCGGGGGCCGCGGGACACGAGCAGCTCGCCGGGCAGGTGCCGGCGGATGGCGTGGACGAGGTCGTCGGGAGAGCCGTCCATGGCCTCCCCTTCGCACGTCCAGCGGGCGGCGGCGGGGAGCTGGTCCAGGCAGGTCACGGCGACGCCCATCCGGATTCCGGCGGTGCGGCCCAGCGCGGCCACGTCGCCGAAATCCTGGGTGATCCGGGCCTGCAGGGCGGTGACGTCGAGGAGGGCGTAGCGCAGGCGGCCCTGGAAGGCGTGGGGGACGTTGGTCAGGTCATACACGCCGGGGAAAGGCTTGTCCGCAAGCTCGCCGTCCAGGGGGCCGGCGCCGTGGCGGGTAAGGTAGGCGCGGGTGGCGTACGTGACGGCCGTCTCGGCGGGGGGAAGCTCGGACATCAGCTCCACGACGTTGCGGACGCCGGTGTGGGAGCGGGTCACGTGCGGGAACGTGCCCCGGTCCTGGTCCAGCGCCAGCCCCTGCGCGCCTTCGAAGACGACGTCGTCGTGCTCGCGGAGAACGTCGTGGTCCGGACGCACCTCCACGCGCCCGAGGAACTCGTCCAGGACGGCGAGCCAGTTCTCCATCAGCGCCCCGCTGCCGATCAGCTCCGCGTGCGTTTCGCACGCCGCCTCGATCCCCAGCTGCGCCACACGCCGCGGCACCCACGCGTCCCGGATGCGGCGGAGCATCGCGGCGGCGGCCGCGGGGTCGCGCAGGGCCTGGCCGACGGTGAGCCGAAGGCGCGGCTCGGCGCCGCGGGTGACGGTCTCGTTGATGCCCAGCCCCACGCTTCCGTGGCGCGCCGCCCCCCGGCTGGCTTCCACCATCTCGTTGATCAGCATGTCGTACGGCGTGGTGACGAGCGCCCGCGGATCCACGTGGATGCGCGGGTCCACGCCCAGGCGCGCCAGCTCCCCGTGCTCGCGCTGAAAGAGGATGGGGTTGGCGATGAAGTGCCGGCTGAGCAGGGTGCCGGCCCCGGCCAGGCTCCCCGCGCCAAAGTGGCTGAACACGTGGCGCACGTCCCCCTCCGCCACGACGGTGTGGCCGGCCTGCGCTCCGCCGTTGAACCGCACGACCAGAACGCCGCTTCCCCCGTACTGCCGGGTGAAGTAGTCCGTCATCAGTCCCTTGCCTTCGTCGCCAAAGCTGGAGCCGATCACCACGCGCGCATGCTTCATGGGCCGGACCTCTTTCCTGATGATGAACGGGGCGCCGCTCCGCCCCCTGGTTTCCGTCTCCCGCGAAACGCCGCGGGAGGACCGAGTGCCAAGTGCCAAGTGCCAAGTGCCAAGTGCCGAGTGCCGAGTGCCGGGTGCCGAGTGCCGGGCGCACGACGCGCCCGGCACCCCACGCATTGTCTTCAAGCGAGCCCGCCCTGGCCCGCGCTCGGGCCCGGGCGGTGCCGCCGCTACAGGGCCACCAAGCCGGCGTCCGCGTCTGCGCTGGCGTTCACCGTCAGACCCTTGAGCGCGCTGCGCACCACCAACGAGGTGTCGCCGCTCCACGACGAGGCCACCGCGTCCTTGTCCCTGCCCTGCCGCACCTGCAGGATGCTGACGATGATCTCGCCCAGCATGGTGTAGTCGTCCACGGGGATGGCATGCTGGCCCAGCAGGCCGCGCCACTCGTCCAGCACCTGGGGGTACATGCGGGCGTGGTTCCCCTGCATGATCACCAGGTGGTACACGTCCCAGGAGCGCCGCGCCATGGCCAGCAGTTCGGCCGTGGTGTAGCCCCGCTGCACGTCGGTGCCAAAGACGCGCTGGATCTGCGCGCGGGTCAGCGCGGGAGGCACGCCCTCGTCGCCGTAGGTAAAGAGCACGCCCTTTTCGCCGCGCTTTTCGAACGCGTCGGTGCTGGTGTGCATGGCGGCGAAGTACCACGGCAGGTGCGTGCTCTCGCTGCTGTTGCCGCCGCCGCCCCGCTCCACGTACAGCGACATGGCCTGCGTGCCCAGCGCGGTGGCGCCGGCCTCGAACTGCGTGGCCTGGAACGGCGCCCGGTCGCCGCACTCCACGTCGCCGTAGGCGGCCACCAGGATGTGGGGATCGGTGACGGGCTGCCGGCCGTAGATCTCCAGCGCCACCGCCGGCAGCGACTGCTTGAGCAGGATGAAGGCGAGCTCGTCCATGGACCCCGTGACGTCCCCGGCGATGATGATGGGGGTGGAGCGCGGGTTCACGGCGCTGTCGCGCGACTCGCGCACGCCGTTCCTGAGCTTCGACGGGTCGTTGGCGTCCACCATCCCGCGGGTGTTCAGGACCTCGGCCTTGCTCTTTCCGCTGAACGAGGTGGTGGCGAACCGGCTCCACTCCTCGGCGCTGAATCTGCTGCTTCCCATGTGTGCCTCTCGGTCAAAGTTCGTCCGGCAGGGTTACCGGCCGCTGCGATCGCCGTACATCTCCCGCGGCGCCAGGTCCATCACCACGAACTTGCGCGGACCGAACGCGGCATCCCGCGCGCGGGCCCAGTTGGCGTAGTCTTCGATTCCATCGTCCGCCCCCGGGGTGGTGAGCCACTGCCGCAGCGCGTGGGGCACGGTGGGGTCCCGCAGCAGGCGCGTTCCCCCCGGATCGCCCAGCAGCGTGCGGCCGATCAGCCGGGTCATCTCGCGGTCCAGCCGGGGCGTGGCCGTCCGGGCCGCCGCCTCGTGCGCGGGCGTGATCGCCTTCCACACCCTGGCGCTGGATGCCGGCAGGTGCGTCATCGTCTCCCCGGCCTCGCGGGCGTACCACCATCCGCCCAGCAGCAGCCCGGAATGGGAGGTGGGCGAGATGAAGTAGTTGTCCAGGTCGATGGCGTTGTGGGTGAGCCCCGCCCACTGCAGGTACGCGGCGGCGTTGTGCAGGGTGCCCAGGATCCACGCCACGTGCCGGGGATCCATCCTTCCGCCCAGGTGGTCCAGCGCGTCGCGCAGCCGCACCACGTCCGGCGCGCGGGTCACGACCAGGGCGGGGCCGGCGGCGGTCTCGGCCTCCAGCTGGACGCAGGGAAGGAGCTTCTCCACCTCTTCCCACATGTCCCGGCTGGCGGCGCGGAAGCCCTTGATGGTGCGCAGGGCCTGCGCGTACAGCGCCCGGTGCTCTTCGCGAAACAGGTACGTGATGGAGCGCCGGCCGATGAGCAGCGTGCCCAGCTCGAACTCGTGCCGCCGCAGAAAGCGGATGTTCAGGCGCTTGCCGGAGCCCAGCGCCAGCGCCTGGACGCCCGCGCCACGCCACGTGCCCGTGTCGATGGCCCGGTCCCGCGCGGCCTTGAGCTCGCTCAGGTGCTTGAACGCCTCGGCGGCGGCCGGGTGCCGGTCCGGGTGAAAGCCCAGGGCGAGCATGCGGTACAGCCTTCCGTCCGCGTCGTCGTCGCCGCTGAACAGCCGTTCCGGCTGCCAGGCGGGGATGGCGAGCAGCGCCTCGGCGGTGATGGGGATTTCCGTATCCAGGGTGGCGGGCATTGATCTCCGTCCTCTGCGAGTGACCTGTGCCGAATTCCGCGACTGCACGTTCTACTGAGAACGTTCTCATCACGAGAACAGTCTCGACACGAGAATAATCTCTGGCACACCGGGTGTCAAGGATCTTGTTTTCACAATGGATTGGCGCGGTGGTGCGGGGTGGGCGTTACGTGTGCCCCGGACGCGCCGATTGTGTCCGGACATTCGTCGGAGCCCATCCCGTCGGCTACGGCTGGGTTCCGCGCGAGGAGCCCCCGTTTCCGAGGAGATTCTTCGGTCCGCGCGGAGAGATGCCGCGCGTTTCGGACGGTTCGGGGGGGCGCCTTCCTCAGTGGGTGTTGCCAACCCTTCCAGCGTAATTGACTTCCTGAGGGAGGCGCCGCCCCACGATTCGCTTGTACACTGCACCCTGGCGCCGACCGAAGGACCTCGCCAGCAGAACGACGGGGCTGGTCCCGTGCCCTGATCTGGCCCCTGCGCCTCCGAGACGAGGTCCTTCGGTCGCGCGCAATCTGTAGTGTGACTTCTGGCTGGACGTGATGCGCTCCCTCAGGAAGTCACCGCTTCGTCATGGATGTGAGGTTTAGCAACACCCTCCACGTGACCGAAGGACCTGCTCTCCGGCGAGGGGGGCCGGCTTCATGCGCGCGGCCAGCCCCGCGGTTTGTGCCAACGAGATCCTTCGGTCGGCGCCATGGCTTTTTCGTACCCGCAGATCGAGGAGCGGCGCCTTCCTCAGTGGGTGTTGCCAAACCTCCCCAGCGTGATTGACTTCCTGGGGGAGGCGCCGCCCCGTAATTCGCTTGTACACTGTACCCTGGCGCCGACCGAAGGACCTCGCCAGCAGAACAACCGGGCTGGTCCCGTGCCCTGATCTGGCCCGTGCGCCACCGAGACGAGGTCCTTCGGTCGCGCGCAATCTGTAGTGTGACTTCTGGTTGGACATGATGCGCTCCCTCAGGAAGTCACCGCTTCGTTATGGATGTGAGGTTTAGCAACACCCTCTCAGGCTGAGGAAGTCAAAGCGGGCAGGCTGATTCTTGAACACCCTCTCAGAGGGCCGAGCTCGGCAGCTGCTCCGGCGTCCAGCGATCCCGAATCTGGCGCTACCGCCGCAGGTACTCGTCCACGTTGCTCGCGAGCACGTCGAGCGGCACGTTGCCGCCCAGCACCACCGTGTCGTTGAACGCCTTGAGGTCGAACGCGGCGCCCAGCGCGGCCCGCGCCCGCTCGCGCTGACGGTTGATCTCGCTGTGGCCCACCTTGTAGCCGCACGCCTGCCCCGGCCACGAGCAGTAGCGGTCCACCTCGCTGGCCACCTCCAGCGGGTTGCTCCCGTTCACCTCCACGAAGAACCGCACGCCCTGCTCGCGCGTCCACCCCTTGGCGTGCAGGCCGGTATCGACTACCAGCCGGCAGGCCCGGAACGCGATAGACTGCAGGTAGCCCAGCCGGCCGACGGGATCGCTGTCGTACGCGCCCAGCTCGTCGGCCAGCTGCTCGGCGTAGAGCCCCCACCCCTCGGAGTACGCGTTGAACGAAAGCATCTGGCGCACCAGCGGCATGTCGTGCGTGTACTCGCCCTGCCAGATGTGGCCGGGGATGGCCTCGTGAAAGGCAAGGTCCGCCAGGCTGTACCGGCTGTGCAGGTCGGTAGTGCGCAGGTTGATCCAGAAGCGGCCGGGGATGGCGCCGTCCACCGACCCGGCGCCGCCGTACGCGGCCGGCGCGCCCGGCTCCTCCTCAGGCGGCAGGCGCTTTACCTCCATGTTGGGGTTCACCACCGTGTTGAACGCCCGCGGCATCTGCGCGCGGATCCACGCCAGCCGCTCGTCGATGAAGCGCAGGATCTCGGCGCGCCCCGCGTCGCCCTCGGCGAATTTGTAGCGCGGATCGTTCGCCAGCGCCTTCATCCGCTCGCCCACGGTGCCCTGCGCGTAGCCGATCTCCTTGAGGATCGCGTCCATGCGCGCGTGCAGCCGCGCCAGCTCGCCGCGGCCCAGCTCGTGTACCTCGTCCGGCGACATCGTGGTGGTGGTCGACGCCTTGAGGGCCCAGCGGTAGAACTCGTCGCCGTGCGGCCGCGCCGAAATCCCGGCGTCGTTGGTGGCGACGGCGCGCTGCGCCTCCAGTTCGCGGATCTGGCGGTCCAGCGCCGGAGCGATCTCCTGCGCGGCGATCCGCCGCGCGCGCCCGGCCCAGTCCCCGGGGATGTTCCGGGACCGGCGCTCCAGCGACTCCACGAGCATGCCCCCCTCGCGCGCGCCCTGCGCGGAAAGGCGCAGCTGCGGCAGCGCCTTGTCCAGCAGAAAGGCCGGCGGAACCATGCCCATCTGCCGCGCCGCCCGGATGCGTTCCAACTCGCCGTCCAGCTGCCGCGCGTACGACTGCAGCCGCGCCAGGTACGCCTCGGCGTCGGCGGCGTTCTCCACGCGGTGATCGCTGTCCAGGAAGCGGGGGATGTCGAGATACGCGCCGGTGTTCTGGATCACCACGTACGGCGAGTTGCGCCAGCCGCCCACGGTGATGTCGCCGTAGGGGAGCGCAAAGCCTTCCAGCGCCGTGGTGTAGGCGCTGCGGACCACTTCAACGCTGGTCCTCACGGCGTGCGACAGCCGGCCGGCGTCGACCGCCGCGAGCCGGCCCAGGTCCGCGCGCAGCTGCTCCGCGATCCGCCGCTGCCCCGCCGCGGAGCGGTCCACCAGCCGGGACCGGAGACCGGCCCGCGCGCCCACGTCCAGGCCAAGCGAGGTCGCCAGCTCGGGCGAGAGATCGAGGAGATCGTTGCCGATCTGGTCCAGGAGCATGATGGCGTTCCGGTCGGCGTCGGTAGGCGCGGACGAGGGCGGCATGCGGGTGGCGCCGCATGCGGAGACCAGCGGCAGCGCGGCGACGGACGCCAGGGCGGCCAGCATCTCCCTGCGCGTAAGGAGTCCGTGGGCAGTCGGGGCGTCGGACATCGTCGAAGGCTCGGTTCAGGGCGTGAGGGGTGGCCCACAATGTGGACTCGCCCAGCGGGAAGCGACAGCCCCGGCGGCTGCCGTCATGTGCCCGCCGTCTCAGAGTGTGATTAAGAATCCCCTGCGGTCGCGCCGGTCTGTCATTTCGAAGGAGGCGCCACACCGCACCATCGGCTCGCACGAAATCCTGCGCGCGCCGACTAAGAAATCTACTGTCTGCTGCTGGTGCCCTGCCGCACCGCTCCGGTAATGGCCCTGTCCGCCCGTGTCGTAGCCGCAAGGTAAGCACGGGCTGCCGCGTCTGCCCTCCAGCAAATCCGACAGCGGATTCCTCGGCCCTGCAACCTCTGGTGTGAAAGCAGGCTACGGCGTGGCCGGGCCTCGGAATGACAGCGTTGCTGGATCTGCCTGATGTGCAGCGTCGGATTCTTAAACACACTCTCAGCGAACCTCGCCGTCACCAGCCGGAAGGGGTGATTTCGAACACGACCGCCCTCGTGGCCACACCGGCGCCCGTATCGATCATCCAGCCGGCGTCCGGCGGCGGCATCGGCGTCCCGTCCGTTGCCCGGTTGGAGCGCACGGCCGCCTTCGTCCTCCCCGCGCGTTGTCAGGGGCGGCGAGTGCGGATAACATGGCGAAGGAGCGGTTCGGACCGGGAGCCGGAGCGGTGACGACGGAGGGACACGATGAGCGAGCGCATGCGTCGGAGAGGCGGCGAATCCCGCCTCCGGACGATGGAATAGGCGGGATGGCTGAAACCGACGAGGTCGACGCCCTGTTCCGCCGCTACCGGCGTGAGGCGGTGCTCCTGCACCGCCCCTGGCCGCCGCACGCCGGGCCGCCGACCAACAGCCGGTTCGGCGGACTTCCCCGGCTGCCCGAGCGCTACGAGTGGCCGCGCACCTCCCGCGGCACGCCGCTCCACTTCATGGCACAGGTCGACTGCGCCGACATCGCCTTCAAAACCGTCCTGCCGGACCGGGGCGTGCTCTTTTTCTTCGGCCGGGACGACGCCTACGGCGCCTGGCACGGACAGCGGCCGGCCTCCGACACCTGCCGCGTCCTGTACGTGCTCGATGCCGTGGCGCTTACCCCGCCGCGGCAGCCGCCCGCGGACCTGCCGCCGATCCGCCATCCGTCCAGGGGGCAGAACGTCCACTCCGCGTGGCCTGTCGTGCCGCTGAAGTTCGACAGCTTTCCCGGCGAGGACGCCCTGCCCCTGGCGAGCGACCGCGACCCGCGGGCGTGGCGCCGTCTCCTGGAACGTCTGGCGCCCCGTGCCGGGAAGGCGCCGGAGATCGGTGCGGAGGTGCGCGCCGCCTACGACGCGCGGCTCGATGCCCGGCGTGCCGCCGCCCTCGCCGCCGCCACCGGCGCCCGGCCGCCACGCGCGCCCAGGCACGGAAGGGAGGCGGCCGAGGGCGGCGGCGCCATCTTCGACTTCGCCCCCGCGGGCCCGCAAAGCTTTCCCCAGCACTGGGCTTGCGTTCACCACCTCGCCCGAGAGATCCTGGACCGTCCGCGCTCCCCCTCCATCTCCGGGAAGGAGCACGGGGAGCGGGTCGCCGAGGCCGAGCGCTGGCTGGGCCGCTCGCGCGAAGGCGCACTGGACCGCCCGGTGGCGGAGGATGACCGGCAGGCGCTGCGCACGTGGCTGGCAGGCCTCGACGACCGCGCCCAATTCGTCTACTGGAGCGCCGTCCGCACGATCTGGTCGTGGGCGAGCGACCCCGCCCTCGCGGCGCGGATCCCCGACCACGTCTACGCCGCCTGCGCGCCCGTCTTCTACGGCTACGACGAGGAGAACCTCCGGTTTGCCCAGATGCTGGGCCACTCTCCCGCCCCCCATGTCGCGCGCCCTGTCGGCGCCCCCACGATCTGCCTGCTGAGCCTGGACACCGACGGGGCGCTCGGGTGGTACATCGGGGAAGGCGGCCAGTGCGACTTCTGGATCACTCCCCGCGACCTCGCCCGCCGCGACTTCAGCAAGGTCGAAGGCGTGCTCGACGGGTACGGCTACTGACGCCGGCTCGCCCGTGCGGCCGGCGGCCAGCCGATCGCCGCGCCGTCGCTCCGGCTCATGCCAGATCCTGAAAAAGAATAATCGTACAGAGGAACAGAGTCAGACAGAGGAAACGAGACCATGCTTCCACTCGCTTTCTCTGTTTGATTCTGTTCCTCTGTACCCTACAGGTGTTGTTTTTCCTGATCTGGTATCAGCATTAGCCCTTCGCCTGCACGTGGCGGCCGAAGTTGTCCAGGATCGCCTGCCATCCCTGGCGCTGGAACTCGGGCGGAAACTCGTTTTCCGCATCGAACGTCTCGCGGACCCGCACGCCGCCGGGGGCTTCGGCGAACTCGACCGTGACCTCGCGGCCGTCGCTCATCCGGTACTCGATGGCCCGCCCCGGCACGACGCGGGTGTAGGTGCCCTCGAAGTCGAAGCCCTCGCTGCCGTCCTTTGCCTCCATCCGCGACCGGAACGTACCTCCCTCGCGAAGGTCGACGGTGCTTTCGGTGGTGTGCCAGTCCTCGCCCGCGGAATTCCACGCCCGGATGTCTTCCGGGGTGTTCCAGGCGTCCCACACCCTGTCCGGCGCGGCGTTGACGAGCGTTTCCACGGTGATCTTCATCGTTGTCTCCCTGTTGAACGTTGGCGGTGGCTCACCCGTGCGTCGAACGAGCGGAAAGGATTTCGACATCGGTTCCATCCGCCGGCACGTCGCCCCGGTGGTCGAGCCCGCGGCCGGCCAGGCGGGTTGCCGGATGGGGGCGGACGAGGTACGCTGAACGCCGGCGGCGCCGCACCCAGGCATCGCGGCGCCTGGGCGGGCGGCCGGCGACCGGCGGGCTTTCCTGGTCGAACAACCCTGGGAGCAAGATGTATTTGATGGAGTATCCGGACGCCAGGATCAACGTGCCGCTCGACGAGGTTTTCGTGCGGACCGAGGAGATCGACGATTACGAGACCGATCCGCAGTTCCTGGCCGAACGCGTCCGGGAGTTCGTGGATCGCATGCTCACCAGCGGACGCTATCCCCGGAGCGGCATACCGCGGGATGCGGTGCTCGCCGCGGCGGTCTACGACTTCATCAGCACGTTCGAGCACGATGGGCTCCACACCTTCATCGACAGCACCGGCTGGGACGAGGTGCTGAACGCGGACATACGCGAAGGGCTGAGGCGGCTTGGATTCGATGGCTTCAGCGCCATCTTCGCCGACCTGGAGGCGTTCATGGCGCGCATCGATCCACAGTCCTTCGAGGACGGCGACTGGTGGGAAGATCCGGTCCTCGAGGCGCTGGACGCCCGGTTCTCTCCCTTCCATCCGATCCAGTGGTACTACGACCAGCTCGCGGCCTGGATCGTGGGATGGCCCTGCCTGCGCAGCGTGCCGGCCGCGGAGTACCAGGCCACCATCAATGCGATCGCCAAGAAAAACCTCGACCCGCCGCCGGACGCGCCCGGTCTCTCTGCCTGACGAGGGAGCGCATGCGAAATCCACCGGACTTCGCCGGCATCGACGGCCAGTGCACCTTCCGGATCACCCCCGGTGACCTCGCCCGCCGCGACGTCAGAGGGTGTTCAAGAATCCCTGCGCTCGCGCCCGTATGTCATTTCGAAGGAGGCGCCACACCGCACCATCGGCTCGCACGAACTCCGGCGCGCCGACTGAGAAATCTACTGTCTGCTGCTGGTGCCCCGCCGAACCGCTCCGGCATTGGCCCTGTCCGCCCATGTCGTAGCCGCGAAGCAGGCACGGCTACCGCGTCTGCCCTCCAGCAATCCGACAGGGGATTCCTCGGCCCTGCAACCTCTGGTGTGAAAGCAGGCTGCGGCGCGGCCGGGCCTCGGAATGACAGCGCTGGTGGATCTGCCTGGATGCGCAGCGTCGGATTCTTGAACACGCTCTGAGCCTGAGAGGGTTGCTAAACCTTCAAGCTCGCAACCAAGCGGTGACTTCCTGGAGGGAGCGCACCACGCGTAACAAGAAGCCACACACCCCCCTGCGCGCGACCGAAGGATTTCGTCCGCCTTCGCGAAGGACTGTCTTCCGGGCGCGGCAGCCGGCCCCCGGTTCTGCCGGCGAGATCCTTCGGTCGGCGCCAAAGTCCATCGTACCCGCAGGTTGCGTAGCGGCGCCTCCCTCAGGAAGTCAATCACGCCGGGAGGTTTGGCAACACCCTCTGAGGGAACGTCGGAAACGGCACGAGAAAACTCCGTTGACTCCGCTGACTCCGTGTGAGTTTCCACCTGCTCCACAGCCCTTGCTCACGGAAAGCTGGGCCGGAAGTAGCGGCTCCGGTCCGCCGTTGCCGGCTGTCCCCTGTCCCCTGTCCCCTGTCCCCTGTCCCCTGTCCCCTGTCCCCTGTCCCCTGTCCCCTGTCCCCTGTCCCCTGTCCCCTATTCCCTATTTCCTGTCAGGCCCGTTCTTTGGAGGATGCCTCGTAGCCCGCCGAAACGCCAGCACCCTCTCCCACAGCATTCGTGAGAGAGGGTGCGGGGGATCCGCGGGCGGCGGAGGCGCTAGGGCCGGCCCGCCGCCGGGGGCTGCTGCGCGCCGGCGGCCGGCGGCACGCTGTCGGGCCGGGTGGCGCCGCTGCCGCCTTCGGACGGCGCCGGCGTGGGCGCCGCGCCGCCGCCCGGCAGCGTGTCGCGCTGGTCCAGCTGCTCCAGGTGAATGCTGGTATCCACCGCGATCCCCATCCGCGCCGCCTCCTCGGGCGAGAGCGCCTTGGCCTCCGTCTCCACCTGCTGCGCCGACATCCCGTCCTCCCACTGCGTGTTGGCCGTATCCATCTTTACGGCGCCCGTCTCGCCGCCGCCTCCGCCCCGGCAGGCGCCCGCCCACAGGCACCCGGCAACAAGCACGGCAAGACGAACGGCACGGCCCGGAATCGGCTTCGGCATGGTTGCGCTCCCCACGTGATTTTTGACGGGATCGGTCGATGTGCGGGCGGGCGGGCGTCAGGCGCGGGGCCCGGCGCCCTCCAGGAAGTCGCGGACGCGCTCCCACACCTCCTGGGCGCGCTCCCAGTGCGGCAGCCCCCCCGTGGGCAGCCCCACCACCTGCACGTTGGGGCGCCCGTCCAGCTCCGGCAGGCGGTCGTAGCTCTCCTGGCGGCGGTTCTCGACCGTGCCGTGCACCACCAGCACCGGCTGGCGCAGCCGGCGAAAGGTCTCGGCCGCGTCCTTCGGGAACATCCGCCCGCTCAGGAAGTCGTCCACCGGGAACGCCGCGCCGTCCATCCGCGACGTCTCGGCGCCAAACTCCACGAACTCCTCGGGCACGCCGAACTCGGGGGTGAACAGGTTCTCCTCCGCGAACCGGTACAGCGCCTCGGGCGTGGTGAGCCGGTCGTAGAAGGCGCGCTGCACGCCGGGCAGGGTAAACAGCAGCCGAGACCACAGCCGCGGGATGGCCGGCGGGTCCTTGCCCAGCCCCGAGGGCTCGATGGCCGCCAGCGCGTGCACCAGGTCCGGCCGCCGCCGCGCCACCTCGGCCGCGTACGCCGCGCCGAGGGAGAGGCCCACCACGTCCGCGCCCCCCGCCGGACGGACGACGCGCTCCAGGAAGTGCTGCAGCTGGTCTTCCATCAGGCCGGGCTCGTACGCCAGCTCCGGGCGGTCGCTGTGGCCGAACCCGATCCACTCCAGCGCGTACAGCGGGCGCTGGGTGTGCTTGCGAAAGGCGCGCACCAGCGGCCGCATCTCGTGCGCGCTGGCCACCGCGTTGATGGAGTGCAGGAACACCACCGGCCGCCCCGTCCCCTCGCGCACGTAGTACGCGTAGTGGACGTCGCCCCACTTTTCGTACTGGATGGGCAGCCCCAGCGCGTTGGGCAGCTCCGTCACCGGGCGCCGGCGCGCGCGGCGGGCGCCGAACACGTACACCGCGTAGGCCGCGGCCGCGGCCGCGCCGAGGCCGGCGGCGGCGCGGCGGCGCGTCACCAGCGGCTTCTTGCCCTTCTCGTCGTCCCCCGGCCCCTCGTCCCGCTCGTCTCGGTCCGCCATCCCCGTGGCCCTTTCGCCCATGCTGCCGTCCATTGATCCCACCCGTGCAAGCCCCGTGCAAACGGAAAAGCCCGGCGACGCGCGCCGGGCCGTGCATCCGTCCCGCTCCGCCGCCCGGCGGCTCCGTTCAGCGCGCCAGCGCCTGCGTCTGCGTCTCCGGCCGCGGCCGCACCTGCCGCTCCGGCTGGGGACTGGTCTGCAGCTGCGGGTGCTCCGGCACCGCCGGCTGCAGCCCCTGCTGCGCCCAGGCGAACAGCGAGCGCTCGCCGTGCTCCGCCCAGGTCATCACCCCGCCCTTGATGCCGGCGGTAAAGAACAGCAGCACCACCAGCGCCGCCGCCGTGGCCACCCCCGCGAACGCCGGCCCCGACAGCCGCGCCTCGGCGTGGTCGTCGGCCGAGCGGGCGGGGCGCATGTACATCACCACGATCACCCGCAGGTAGTAGAAGTACGACACCAGCGAGGCCAGCACCAGGATGACCGCCAGCGACGGCACCCCCAGGCGCACCAGCGCGCGCAGGATGTACAGCTTGCCCAGGAACCCCGCCGTCAGCGGAAAGCCCGCCAGCGACAGCAGGAAGATCGAGAGCATGGCCGCCAGCCACGGCTTCTGCGAGGCCAGCCCCGCGTAGTCCTCCAGCGTCACCCGCTCGTCCGTGCCCCGCGCGTTGGCGATGATGATGCCGAACGCCCCCGCCGTCATCAGCGTGTACACCAGCAGGTAGAACAGGAACGCCGCGCCGCCCCCCGCGTACCCCGCCAGCACCGCCGCCAGCAGGTACCCCGCGTGGGCGATGGACGAGTACGCCAGCATGCGCTTCAGCGAGCCCTGCGTCATCGCCAGCAGGTTCCCCGCCACCATGGTGATGGCCGCGATCAGGTACATGGGCCGGGCCCAGTCGCCGAAGTTGCCGCTGAAGCCCACCAGGAACACGCGGATCAGCGACGCGAACGCCGCCGCCTTCACCCCGGTGGCCATCAGCGCCGTCACCGGCGTGGGCGCGCCCTCGTAGGCGTCGGGGGTCCACATGTGAAAGGGGATGGCCGCCACCTTGAAGCCGAACCCCACCAGCACCAGCCCGATCCCCGCCAGCAGCATGGGCTCGCTGCGCTGCCCCGAAAGGAGCAGCGGAAAGATGCCGCGGATGTTGGTGGACCCCGTGGCGCCGAACACCATCGCGATCCCGTACAGGAAGATGGCGCTGGTGAACGCCCCCAGCAGAAAGTACTTGAGCGACGCCTCGGTGCTGCGCGGGTCCATGCGGTCGAAGCCCACCAGCACGTAGATGGCCACCGACATCACCTCCAGCCCGATGAACACCATCATCAGGTCGGACGCGCCCGCCATCAGCATCATCCCCAGCACGGCGAACAGCACCAGGGCGTAGAACTCGCCGCGGTTGATCCCCCGCCGGTCCAGGTAGCCGACGGAGATCAGCACCGTCATGGCCCCCGACAGCAGGAACAGGCAGTTGGTCAGGCCGCGGAACGCGTCCACCGCCACCATGCCGTTCTCCACGTCGCGCAGCGGGTCGGCCGCCAGCGTCTGCGTGATCAGGGGGATGTTGGCCACGAAGGTGGCCGCCAGCACCGCCAGCGACGCCCAGGGCACCCAGCGCGCGGAGGGCCGCGACGCGTTGCCCTTCTGCATCACGTCGCCCAGCAGCACCGCCATGGCGCCCAGGGCCAGCACGATCTCGGGGAGCAGCGCCCAGAGGTAGTCGCCCTGGTTGCTCACCAGCTCCAGCCTACGATCCATGGGTCGGGGGTCCTTATCGGTTGTCGGGCGCGGCGGCCACCGGGGGCGCCGGCAGCTCCGGCGCCAGGCGCGAGGCCTGGCTCAGCTCCAGCACGCGGGCGGCCGCGGGCTCCATGCGGTCCAGCACCGGCCTGGGATAAAAGCCCAGCAGGATGATGAGCACCACCAGCGGCGCCAGCAGGCCGATCTCGCGGGCGTTCAGGTCCGGCAGCCCGCGGTTCTCACGCTTCGACAGCGGGTTGAAGAGCATCCGCTGCACCATGGGCAGCATGTAGTACGCGGCGAAGATCACCCCCAGCGCGGCGACCAGCGCCATCCACGGGCGCGACAGGAAGGCGCCCACCAGCACCAGGAACTCCGAGGCGAACCCCGCCGTCCCCGGCAGCCCGATGGAGGCCATGGCCGCGAACACCAGCAGGGTCGCAAAGACGGGGAGCGACGCCGCCAGCCCGCCGAAGTCCTCGATCTCGTAGCTGTGCCGGCGCTCGTACAGCATGCCCAGCAGAAAGAACAGCATGGGCGTGGAAAGGCCGTGGCCGATCATCACCAGCAGCGCGCCCTGCAGCCCGATCAGGTTGAAGGCGAAGATCCCCAGGATCACGAAGCCCAGGTGCGCCACCGAGGTGTACGCCACCAGCTTCTTGGCGTTGGGCTGCACCGCCGCCACCATGGCCGCGTACAGAATGCCGACGAGGCCGAGGACCATGGCCCACGTCACCGTCCGCGAGTCCGACGCGGCGTCGGGAAACAGCGGCAGGGCAAAGCGGATGAAGCCGTAGGTGCCCATCTTCAGCAGCACGCCCGCCAGGATCACCGAGCCCGCCGTGGGCGCCTGCACGTGCGCGTGCGGCAGCCAGGTGTGGAACGGGAACATGGGCACCTTCACGGCGAACGCCAGCGCGAACGCCATGAACAGCATGAACTGCTCGCGCCCCGTAAGCTGCAGCCGCAGGAAGTCGAAGTACGAAAAGGTGGGCGCCCCGCCCGCCGCCTGCGCCTTGTGCCACAGGTACAGGATGGCCACCAGCATCAGCAGCGAGCCCACCGCCGTGTACAGAAAGAACTTGACCGCCGCGTACACCCGCTCGCGCCCGCCCCAGATGCCGATCAGGAAGTACATGGGGATCAGCATCATCTCCCAGAACACGTAGAACAGGAACATGTCCAGGGCCACGAACACGCCCACCACGCCGCTGGTCAGCGCCAGCAGGCTGGCGTAGAAGCCGCGCTCGCGCTCGCGGATGTACGTCCACGAGCCCAGCACCATCAGCGGCAGCAGCAGGGTGGTCAGCAGCACCATGAACAGGCTGATGCCGTCCATCCCCAGCTGGTAGCGGATCCCCCAGTCCGGGAACCAGGGCGCGTCGATGCAGTTGCTCATCCCCGTCTGCGGCCCGCCGATGCCGCAGCTGGTCCCGGGGCGATAGTAGAAGAACAGGGGGACGGAAAGGATGAACTCCGCCACGCCCACCCACAGCGCCACGTGCCTGGCGTTGCGCTCGCCCGACAGGTACGCGGCCACCGCGCCCAGCAGGGGAAGCACGATCAGCAGCGTAAGGATGCCGTGGCTCTGAAAGAAGCTCTGCATGTCCGTTCGTCGGGTCAGAAGGCCACGAAGCTGCCCAGCACCACCAGCACGCCCAGGATCAGCACGAAGGCGTAGGTGTTCACGAAGCCGGTCTGCGCACGGCCCACCCACAGCCCCAGCGCCTGCGCCATGCGGCCGAAGAAGTCCACCGTGCCGTCGATCACGCGGTCGAAGCCCCACTCCGCGCGCGAGACGGCGTTCACGGGACGAACCACCACCCGGTCGTAGAGCTCGTCCACGTACCACTTGTTGTACAGCGCCTTCTGCAGCCCGCCCGTGTACGCCGGCTCCTGGTCGGCGGTGCGCAGCTTGGCGTTGCGGCGGCTCACCAGCACGTACGCCAGCGCCAGCCCGCCCAGGCCGATCGCGATGGCCAGGAAGATGGGCCACGCCGCGTGGGCCGCCTCGCCCGCTTCGCCCACGTTGTCGCGCATCACCGTCTCGGCGCCCGAGATCACCGGGTGCAGCCAGTGGTGCAGCGTGGCGTCGCCGCCGATGGCGATGGCGTTGAAGAGGGGGCCCAGCACCGGCACGTGGTCGAACACCGCCTTCTCCACGTTCAGCAGCCCGCCGATCGTCGACAGGATCGCCAGCAGGATCAGCGGCATGGTGAGCGTCCAGTCACCCTGGTGCAGGTGCCCGCGCTCCGTCTCGCTGCCGCGGAACCGGCCGAAGAAGGTGTAGATCATCATGCGGCCCATGTAGAAGGCCGTCATGAACGCCGTAAGGGTCAGGATGACGCCGATGGCCAGCATCCAGGGCGTGGGATTCATCCCCACGCTCTCCAGCCCCTGCGCCAGCGGGTTGTGCCCGTCCGCCCCCAGCCACGCCGCGCCGATGATCTCGTCCTTGGAGAAGAAGCCGGCGAACGGCGGCACGCCCGAGATGGCCAGCGTGGCGATGCCCATGGTGATGAACGTCCACCGCAGCGGCCCGGCCAGCCCGCCCATGTTGCGCATGTCCTGCGCGTCGGCCGGGTTGTGCGTGGCGTGGAAGGCGTGGTGCATGGCGTGGATCACCGCGCCGCTCCCCAGGAACAGGCAGGCCTTGAAGAAGGCGTGCGTCATCAGGTGGAACACGCCGGCCACGTACGCGCCCATCCCCACCGCCGCGAACATGAAGCCCAGCTGCGACACGGTGGAGTAGGCCAGCACCTTCTTGATGTCCCACTGCTTCAGGCCGATGCTGGCCGCGAACAGCGCCGTCAGCGCGCCCACCACCGCCACCACCAGCGACGCCACCGGCGCCATGGCGAAGAGGACGGACGAGCGGACGACGAGGTACACGCCCGCCGTCACCATCGTGGCCGCGTGGATCAGCGCGGAGACCGGCGTGGGGCCGGCCATGGCGTCCGGCAGCCAGACGTACAGCGGCAGCTGCGCGCTCTTGCCCGCCGCGCCCAGGAAGAAGAACAGGCAGATGGTGGTCACGACGGCGCCGCCAAAGGCCAGCTGCGGCGCCAGGCTCATCACGCCCTGGCCGTCCGCCGAGTCGGCGAAGTTCAGCGTGCCCAGGTGCGTGAACAGCAGGAACATGGCGATCAGGAAACCGAAGTCGCCGATGCGGTTGACGATGAACGCCTTCTTTCCCGCGTCGGCGTTCGCCTTTTCCTTGAACCAGAAGCCGATGAGCAGGTAGCTGCACAGGCCCACGCCCTCCCAGCCCACGAACATCACGGGGTAGGAAGCGCCCAGGACCAGGATGAGCATGAAGAACACGAAGAGGTTCAGGTACGCCATGTAGCGCGGGTACCCGGGGTCCTCCTTCATGTAGCCGATGCTGAAGACGTGGATCAGGAACCCGACGCCGGTGATGATGAGCGTCATCAGCATCGACAGCGGGTCCAGCAGCAGGCTGAAGTCCACCTGCAGGTCCTTGCCGCTCACCACGTCGTTCACCGGCATCCAGCTCCAGCCGTGGATCGCCTCGAACGTGCCCGTGCCGCGCATGGCCAGGAAGTTCATCACCGCGATGATGAACGCCCCCAGGATGGCGCCCGGCGCCACCAGCGACGGCAGCGTGTGCGTCCACGGCTTGGGCCCGGCCGGATGATCGTGCGCGTCGTGCGCGTGGTCATCGTGCGCGTGGTCATCGTGCCCGTGCGCGTCGTGCCCGTGCGCGTCGTGGGCATGATGCGCGTCGTGGGAATGGCTCGCGTGGTCGGCCGCGGCCGCGTCGACGGGGTTGGGGCGCAGGCCGCTGTCCATCCCCTCCTGCTCGCTGGGCGCGCCCGCGTGGGCGTGCGCCAGGGCGGCGCCGGCGGGGGCCTGCGCGTGGGCCGCGTCGTGGCCGTGCGTGTCCCAGTGCGGGTCGCCCACGGGGGGAACGACCGGCAGGGCGCGGCGCGCGGCAAGCAGCGCGGCGAATCCGTTGATCAGGAACCCGAGCAGCGGCAGGCCCAGGATCAGCCAGGGAAGCACCGGGTGAAACGCGGCGCCGTGGGCGGCCGCTTCGGCGCCGTGCGCCGCGGCCGGGGCCCCGTGTTCGGCGGCTTGAAGGAGGAGCATCACCCCTACCACCTGAGCAGGCTGAAGTTCTTGACGTCCACCGACTCGCTGTGCCGGAAGACCGCGATGATGATGGCCAGCCCCACCGCGGCTTCCGCGGCGGCGACGGCGATCACGAAGAACACGAACACCTGTCCCTGCACCCCGGCCGTGGCGCTGAGCGACACGAAGGCCAGGTTCACGGCGTTGAGCATGAGCTCGATGCACATGAACAGGATGATGGCGTTGCGGCGCACGATGACGCCCGCCACCCCGATGCTGAACAGCAGGGCGCTCAGCCCCAGCGTGTACGAAAGCGGTATGGTGTCCACGGGCTCAGACCTTTCTCTTGGCCAGCATCACCGCGCCCACCACCGCGATCAGCAGCAGCATGGCGGTGGCCTGCAGCGGCACCGTGAATTCCTGGTACAGCGGCATGCCGATCATTCCCACGGAGCCCTGCTCGGCCTGCTTTGCGGCCAGCAGGGCGGCGCCGGCCTGGTTGCCCAGCGGCGCGGGCATGTCGGCGGTGAACACGCGGGCCAGCAGGGCCAGCATCACCAGCCCGGCCCCGCCCGCGAGGATCTTCCACCCGGTTCCCCGGATGTCGGACTCGTAGTCGTTGCCCAGGTTCAGCAGCATGATGACGAACAGGAACAGCACCATGATGGCGCCGGCGTACACCAGGATCTGGATGATGCCGATGAAGTAGGCACCCAGCAGGGTGTAGATGGCCGCCAGCGAAAAGAAGGTGCCGATGAGCCACATGGCGCTGGCCACCGGGTTTCTTCGCGTGATCATGGCCAGGGCGCTGCCGCCGGCGCACGCCGCAAAGAAGAAGAAAAGGACCTGGATTACCATTCGATCGCGGTTCGATCGTCGTGGGGGGCCGCGCCGTTCCGCAGGCCCGCGGGGCGCCGTCTCCGGCGCCGAAAACACGAAGTCCCGACGGCGGATCACACCCGCCGCGGTACTGCGATTCCGTCTTTCTCTCCTGCCGCGCGGACCCCGTGTCCGCGGTCCCGGAGCCCTTCAGCCACCCACCAGCCGGCCGAAAGAACCCGCGAATGAGCCCGCCGAGAACCCGGCGAAGGGCCCAGGCGAATGAATTCGCGGCTGGGACAACGCGATGTCCGCCTGCGGACCCGTGTCCGCCGTCCCGTCACGTCTCCGCCGGCCACCAGCACGCCGCCAAACCCGGCGAATGGCCCAGGCGAATGAATTCGCGGCTGGGACAACGCGATGTCCGCCTGCGCGGACCGTATCCGCGCCCCGTCACGCCTCCGCCGGCCACCAGCATGCCGACAGATCCGGCGAATGGCCCAAGCGAATGAATTCGCGGCTGGGACAACGCGATGTCCGCCTGCGCGGACCGTATCCGCCGTCCCGTCACGCCTCCGCCGGCCACCAGCACGCCGACGGACCCGGCGAATGAATTCGCGGCTGGGACAACGCAATGTCCGCCTGCGCGGACCCGTGTCCGCCGTCCCGTCACGTCTCCGCCGGCCACCAGCACGCCGCCAAACCCGGCGAATGAATTCGCGGCTGGGACAACGCAATGTCCGCCTGCGCGGACCGTATCCGCCGCCCCGTCACGTCACCGCCGGCCACCAGCAGGCCGCCAAACCCGGCGAATGAATTCGCGGCTGGGACAACGCAATGTCCGCCTGCGCGGACCGTGTCCGCCGTCCCGTCACGCCTCCGCCGGCCGCCAGCACGCCGACGGTAGATTCCTCGGTCGCGCGCCGGGTGTCGAGGTTCGGACCGTTCTGCGCGGCGCTCCCTCGGAATGACAGTACGCAGCGCGTTGTCACACTCCGGGGTGTCGGTCGCGCAGCCCCGCGCCGTTTTGCGGGGCTTCTCGCTGTTCCAGCCGCGGGTTCACCCGCCCGGGACGATGCCGGCCGACGACGCCCCTCTACCTGCCCGGGACGACACCCGCCGACGACGCCCCCGTCACCCGTTCACCCCTTCACCCCTTCACGCCAGACCCTCGGAAGCCGCGGAACCGTCCTACTTTCGCACTCCCGCACTAACGCACTTCCGCACTTCCGCACTTACTCCCCCGCCGGATCCGCCGGGTCCCACAGCAGCGTGCTCGGGTGCTTCTGCTTCATCAGCCGGTCCAGGTCGTACACGAACTCGTTGCGCGTGTACTCGGCGTTCTCGTAGTGGTTGCCCACGTGGATCGCCTCGACCGGGCACACCTCCTGGCACATGCCGCAGAAGATGCAGCGGAACTCGTCGATCTCGTAGACGATGGGATAGCGGTTCCCCTGGTCGTCCTCGCCCGGCACCAGCTTGATGCAGTTGGCCGGGCAGATGGTGGGGCACAGGCCGCAGGCCACGCACTTGGGACGTCCGTCCTCGTGCGTCTCCATGACGTGCGTCCCCCGCCAGCGCGGGCTCAGCTGCTTCTTCTGCTCGGGGTACTGGATGGTCACGTCGCTGCGGTCGCCGGCGCTCTTGCGCATGTGCCGGAACGTGAGCGCCATCCCCTTGAGCGTGGCCCGGATGTACGACGACTGCCGCACCGGGCGCTTCATTACGACTACGTTGGCCGCCATGTCCGTTACCTTACGCCCGCGCGGGGAGTGGTCAGCCTGATGCGCATGGCCTCGTCGCGCTTGCGGGCGCGCTCCTGGGCCGCCAGGCGCTTGGTGTCCATCGAGCCGGTGCCTTCCAGCGTGTGGCCCTTGTCCATCAGCCAGATCACCGCCATCAGCATCACCCCGTTCACCGCCGTCAGCACCAGGCCGCCCCACAGGGTGAAGTAGCCGCGGGCGCCGTTGGCCGCCACCTCGACGAAGGGCGCGCCCATGCTGTCCAGCGCCAGCACCGTGGCCGCGGTCACCACCACCACCGCCAGCGCCACCGGCAGCATGATCTTCCATCCCAGGTCCATCACCTGGTCGTAGCGGAACCGCGGAACGGTCCAGCGCACCAGCATGAAGACCATGATGAAGAAGAAGGTCTTGGCCAGGAACGCGCCCAGCGTCAGCAGCGTGATCCACCACGCCGGCTGCGTGCCCACCCACTGGCCGTTCACGAAGCCCAGCATGTCGTCGCGGCCCAGGCCGGGAATGTCCCACCCGCCCAGGAACAGCGTGGCCAGCAGCATGCTCTGCGTAAGCACGTGCGCGTACTCGGCGATGAAGAACATGCTGAACTTCATCGCGCTGTACTCGGTGTGGTACCCGGTCACCAGCTCGCTCTCCGCCTCGGGCAGGTCGAACGGCAGGCGGTTGGTCTCGGCGAACGCGCTGATCCAGAAGAAGAAGAACGAGGCCGACAGCGGCAGCGCGAACCACAGGTTCATGCGCTGCTGCGTGTACACCACCTCGTCCAGCCCCACGTTGCCCACCAGGAAGAAGACGGACATCAGCGACAGGCCCAGCGAGATCTCGTAGCTGATCATCTGCGCGCCCGCCCGCAGCCCGCCCAGCAGCGCGTACTTGTTGCTGCTGGCCCACCCCGCCATCACGATGCCGTACACGCCCAGCGAGCTGAACGCCATCAGGAACAGGATCCCCACCGGCAGGTCGGCGATCATCATGGGCATCACCCCCCACGGCGTGGGAAGCGGCGCCGCCAGCGGGATCACCGCGAAGGTCACCATCGCCGGGATGATGGACAGCATGGGCGCCAGGGTAAAGAACACGCCGTGCGCCTCGCCCGGGTTGCTTTCTTCCTTGAGGATGTTCTTGAGCCCGTCGGCCGCCGGCTGCAGCAGACCGCCGGGGCCCACGCGGTTGGGGCCGATGCGGTCCTGCATCCACGCGCTGATCTTGCGCTCCAGCAGCGTGAGCATGGCCACGATCACCAGCACCGCCACGAAGACGATCAGCAGCTTTATGACGGAGGTCACCAGGTAGGCGTCCGCCGAAAGCTCCTTCAGGTTTCCTACCGCATCTCCTGCTTGCATCTCGCGCCTGGTCCGTTTGGCCCGCGTGGATGGAAAGCGCGGCTCACGCCCCGCCCGTAGTTCCGTCTATCCGTCCGCGAAAAGCGCCGCCGTGCCGTTACTTTCGCACTCCCGCACGTTCGCACTCTCGCACTTCCCTTCTTCAGTCCCCCGCCTGCCCCACCGCTTCGGGGAGCGCCACGCCCTGCGCGCCCAGGTCGCCCCAGGCAAGCATTCCGAACTCCGGCCGCACCGCGGCAAGGCCCGCGAACGCGTCCGCCGCCGTGCCCGGCGCGCCCGCGTCGCCGATGCCGGCCAGCAGCACGCCCAGGATCTGCCACGCGGGGCGCGACATCCCCGGCGCGCGCAGCGCCGGCCAGAAGCGCTGCACCCGGCGCTGCACGTTGGTAAAGGTGCCCTCCATCTCGGCGAACGTCGTCGACGGGAGCACGAAGTGGGCGTTGCGCGCCGCGGGGCTCAGGTGCTGCCCCACGTAGACGAACAGCGACGCGTTCGCGCCGAAGCCCGCCGGCGCGTCCGCCAGCTCGTCGCCCAGCACAAACAGCACGCCCGTGTGCGCCGCGGCCGCCTCGAGCCCGCCCTTGCCGTCCGCCCCGCCCGTGCGGCCAAAGCCGAACAGCTCGGCGCCCGCCACGTTGGCCGCGCGGTCCGTGCGCAGCGCCAGCGTGGGATGGCCGGGCAGGGTCACTTCCTCGCCCTGCTCGCAGCGGAACACGCCGCCGCCGCCGCCCACCGCCTCCATCACCCGCCGCAGCGCGCCGATGTCCTCGTTGGCCGCGAAGGGGCTGACCACCGCCGCCGCGCCGCCCGCGTGCCCCTTGAGCGCGTCGGCCAGGCGCAGCAGCGCGTCGGACCACGACATGGGGACGTGCCGGCCGCCGTCGCGCACCAGCGGCGCCTCCACACGGTCGGTGCGGTTGATCCAGTTGTAGTTCAGCCGCCCGAAGTCGCACATCCAGTGCGCGTTCACCTCGGGGTTGGGGCGCGGCTTGATGCGCATCACCTGGTTGTCGCGCGTCTCCAGCCGCACGTTGCACCCCTGGGTGCAGTTGGGGCAGATGGAGGGGGTGCGGTCCAGGTCCCAGGCGCGCGCCTTGTGCAGGAAGTCCTTGCTGACCAGCGCGCCCACCGGGCAGATGTCGACGATGTTGTCGGCCCACAGGTTCCCCGTGAGCCCCTCGTCGAAAAAGGTGTCGATCACCGCGCGGTGGCCGCGCTGGACGACGGTCAGACGCTCGTCCTGCGCCACCTCGCGCATGAAGCGCACGCACCGGGTGCACATCACGCAGCGGTCCGCGTAGAACAGCACGTCGCCGCCAAAGTCGTCGCGGCCCAGGACGCGCTTGGGCTCCTTGGTGCGGCCCATGGCCGGCCCCTCGGCGGCCACGTAGTCCTGCAGCTTGCACTCGCCGCTCTGGTCGCAGACCGGGCAGTCGAGCGGGTGGTTCACCAGGTAGAACTCCAGCACGC
Organism: Longimicrobium sp.; assembly: GCF_036399255.1. Lineage (GTDB taxonomy): Bacteria > Gemmatimonadota > Gemmatimonadetes > Longimicrobiales > Longimicrobiaceae > Longimicrobium. Next base: position 22,731 of record NZ_DASWNM010000026.1, on the reverse strand, counting down.
CTTCGCGGGCCTTGAGCGCGGCCTCGCTCTCGGTGTGCACCACCATGTCCTTGGCCACCGTGCCCACGCAGGCCGGCACCAGCTTGGGGCTCTTCTCCACCTCGACCAGGCACATGCGGCACTGGGCGGGGGCCGAAAGCCCGGGATGGTAGCAGTAGTGCGGAATGTCCACGCCGGCCTGCGCGCAGGCGTCCAGCAGGCGCGTTCCGGCGGGCACGCTCAGCGTCATCCCGTCGATGGTGACGGTGACGTTCTCTACCGCGGTCGTTTGGTCGGCCATGGCCGTCTTTCTGGGATGCGTTCCGGTGCGCGGCTCAGCGCGCGCCGGCCAGGGCAAAGTCCCCGGCCTCCATGAGCGCCAGGTAGTCGCCGCGGAATTTCTGGATGCTGCTGACGATGGGCGCCGCCGCCGCGTCGCTCAGCACGCAGATGGTCTTGCCCGTCATCTTGTCGCTGATGTCCAGCAGCGTGTCCAGGTCGTCCGGCGTGCCGCGGCCCAGCTCGATGCGCCGGAGGATCTTGCTGCTCCACGCCGTCCCTTCGCGGCAGGGCGTGCACTGCCCGCAGCTCTCGTGGGCGTAGAAGTCCACCATCCGCCGCACCTGCTTGACGACGTTGGTCCCCTCGTCCATCACGATCACGCTGCCACAGCCCAGCATGGTCCCCGCCGCCGCCATCGATTCGTAGTCCATCCCGATGTCCAGCTCGTCCGCCGTCAAAATGGGCACCGACGAGCCGCCGGGGATCACCGCCTTGATGGCCTTCCCCGACGGGGTTCCTCCACAGACGTCGTAGATGAACTCCTTGAAGTTGAAGCCCAGCGGCACCTCGTAGTTGCCGGGGCGCTTCACGTGGCCGCTGACGCAGAACAGCTTGGTGCCCACGGACTTTTCCGTGCCCCACTGCTTGTACCAGTCGGCCCCGTTCTGCACCACCTGCGCGGCGGCGATCAGCGACTCCACGTTGTTCACCGCCGTGGGGTAGCGGAACGCGCCCGCGATGGCCGGATACGGCGGCTTTACCCGCGGCTCGCCCCGGCGCCCCTCCAGCGAGTTCAGCAGCCCCGTCTCTTCGCCGCAGATGTACGCGCCCGCGCCGATGTGCAGCGTGATGTCGAGGTCGATGCCGCTGCCGAAGATGTTCCTGCCGATGTAGCCGGCCGCGTACGCCTCTTCGATCGCCCGCGCCATGATCTGCGCCGCCTCGAAGAACTCGCCGCGGATGTAGATGTAGGCGTGCTCGGCGTTGATGGCGTACGCGCCGATCAGGCACCCTTCGATGAGCGCGTGCGGCGTCCACCGCATGAGCTCGCGGTCCTTGAAGGTCCCCGGCTCGCTCTCGTCGGCGTTGCAGACCAGGAAGTGCGGCTTGCCCGGCTCCTTCTTGGGCATGAAGCTCCACTTCATCCCCGTGGGGAACCCCGCGCCGCCGCGGCCGCGCAGCCCGGAGGCCTTTACGACGTTGACGACCTCCGCGCGGTCCATCCCCAGCGCCTTCTTGAGCGCCTGGTAGCCGCCCAGCTGCAGCCAGCCCTCCAGCGTCCGCGCGCGCGGGTTGCCGAAGTGCTCGGAAAGCAGGCGGACTTCGCTGTCGTGACGATACGGATAAGCCATGGAAGTACCTAGTACCTAGTACCTAGTGCCGAGTACCCGTTCCCCGCGCCGTTACTGGGCACTAGGTACTTGGCACTAGGCACTGTCGCTCCGAAGCCGGCCCTCACGTAAGCCTCTCCAGAATCGCCGGCACGTCGTCGGGCCGCACGTTCTCGTAGTAGCGCTCGTTGATCTGGACCGCCGTGGGAAAGCCGCACGCGCCCAGGCACTCCACCTCCATCACCGTCCACAGGCCGTTGGCGCTCATCTCGCCCGGCTCCGTGCCCGTGTGCTTGAGGAACGACTCCAGCACCGCGTCGCCCCCGCACAGGTTGCACGAGATGTTGGTGCACACCTGGATCAGGTACTTCCCCACCGGGGCCAGGTTGTACATGGTGTAGAAGCTGGCCACGCCGCGCACGTAGGCGGGCGGCAGCTGCAGCTTCTCCGCGACCTCGTCCATGGTCTGCGGGCTGAGGTATCCGCGCAGCTCGTGGGCAAGGTGCAGCGCGGGAAGGAGCGCCGCCTGCCGGTCGGGGTAGCGGCTCAGCACCTTCTCCAGCCGCTCCTCGTACGGCCCCACGAAGAGCGGGGCTTCCGGGTTGCTGGTCGACACCTGGTACGGCAGGGTGCCGGCTACGGAGGCGTGGCCGCCGTCGGCCGGGCGCTGGCCCACGTAGCTCAGGCCGCGCACCTCGTCGTCCGTCAGCTGCGGAAACTCGCCCGTGTCGCCGGCAAAGCCGGGGTTCTTCTGCGCCGCCGGCCACGACGACGGGTCGTACTCGCTGCCCGCGCGAATGGGGGTGGCGCTCATCGGTCGATCTCTCCCAGCACGATGTCGAGCGACGCGTTCACCGCGATCACGTCGGAAAGCAGCGCCCCCTCGATCATGTGCGGCAGCGCGGCGATGTTGATGAAGCTGGGCCCGCGCACCCGCCAGCGCACCGGCTTGGATCCGCCGTCGCTGACGACGTACATCCCCAGCTCGCCCTTGGACGATTCGACGCTGAACCAGCTTTCGCCCACCGGCGCGCGCACGCCCTCCATCACCAGCTTGAAGTGGTGGATCATCGACTCCATGTCGTTCATCGCGGCCGTCTTGGGCGGCAGGATGACGCGCGGGTCGTCGACGTTGATGGGCCCGCCGGGAAGCCGGTCGATGGCCTGGCGAAGAATGCGCACGCTCTGGCGCATCTCCTCCATGCGGCACAGGTAGCGGTCGTAGATGTCGCCGTGCTGGCCCACCGGCACGTCGAAGTCGTACGTCTCGTAGTCGTAGTACGGACGGTCCTTGCGGATGTCGTACGGTACGCCCGAGGCGCGCAGGTTGGGGCCGCTGAGCCCCCAGTTGATGGCGTCGGCCCCGCTGATGCCGCCCACGTCCTGCGTGCGCCCGATCCAGATGGCGTTGTTGGTGAGCAGCGTGTCGACCTCGTCCAGCACGGGGATGAAGCCGTCCAGGAACTGGCTCAGGTCCTCGACCCACCCCGCCGGCAGGTCCGCCATCATCCCCCCGATCCGCGTGGACGAGGTGGTGATGCGGGCGCCGGTGAGCTTCTCGTGCAGGTCGTAGATCTTTTCGCGCTGCTGGAACGTGTACAGGAAAACCGTGAACGCGCCCAGGTCGATGCCCGTGGTGCCCAGCCACAGCAGGTGGCTGAAGATGCGGTCCAGCTCCATGCACATCACCCGCACCACCTTGCACCGCTCCGTCACCTCGATGCCCATCATCTTTTCGACGGCCATCGCGTAGGCGCAGTTGTAGATGAGCGGCGCCAGGTAGTCCATGCGGTCGGTGAGCGGGACGATCTGGTTCCAGTCCCGGTACTCGCCCAGCTTTTCGAAGCTCGAATGCAGGTAGCCGATGTGCGGGATGCAGCGGACGACGGTCTCGCCGTCCAGCTCCAGCACCAGGCGCAGCACCCCGTGCGTGGCCGGGTGCTGCGGGCCGATGTTGATGAGCATGTGCTCGCCCGCGATGTCCTCGTGCACCTCGCGGGCTTCGCCCTGCACGGGGATGATGGGCGCGTGCACCAGGGCACCCCCGGAGCTGAGCTCGGGGTTGCGGGTGACGTTGTAGACGACGGTGCGCAGTGCCATCAGCCCCCTCCTCCCATGCCGCCGAACTGCCCGCCCTGCTCCACCGCCTCGGCCTGGTTGAACGGGTCGGGGATGGACTGGCCCAGCGCGTGGGCCATCTCCAGCTCCTGCGGCGAGTAGTGGTCCTCGGTCTTCATGCTCAGCGCGCGGCGCGTCTGCTCGGCGCGGCTGAAGCGGCCGCGGAGCGGAAAGTCCTTCCGCAGCGGGTGCCCTTCGGCGTAGTTGTACGGCATCAGAATGCGGCGCAGGTCCGGGTGACCCCGGAAGACCACGCCGAACATGTCGTAGACCTCGCGCTCCAGCCAGTCGGCGGCGCGCCAGAGAAAGAAGACGGTGTCGATCTCCAGCGCGTCCAGCGCGAGCTCGCACTTCACCCGCAGGTTCAGCTTGCGCTCGATGGACCACAGCTGGTAGACCACCTGCAGCATCCGCCCGCCGCCGTAGTCGACCGCGGTGAGGTCCTGGAGGAAGTCGTACCCCTGCTGGTCGCGCAGCCACCCCAGGATCTCGGCGTTGCGCTCGGGCGGGATGTAGACGATGTGCTCGTCGCCCGCCACCAGCTCGTGCCGAAGCACGCCCACGCCGAACTCCGCCCGCAGCGCGTCCACGCTGGGGTGCGGCGGCAGGTCGCCCGCCTGCGGCGGCGCGCCCGTGTCAGGCGCGTCGCTGGGCGCGGGGCCCTGATCGAGGGAGTCGAGTCCCTTCTTGAAACCGTCGTTGCTCATGTCGGGTGCACAGAAGTGCCGAGTTCCAAGTGCCCAGTTCCGAGTGCCAGAGGATTCCGGCACTTGGCACTAGGCACTCGGTACTTCTTCTTCACGGACTGCGGTCCGAGACCCGGACCACCGCCCCCGTGCTCACCAGCCCGCTCGCGCGGTTCTGGTTGGTGCTGTTGCCGAACGGCAGGGTGATGCGGTCCACCACCTCGCGCGGCAGGTAGCTTCCCGTCTCGGGAAGCTGGTCCACCGAGTTCCACTCGTCCTCGCTGGTGGCGGCGGACCCGCGGATCTTTTCCTGGATCATCAGGATGCCGTACATCAGCCCCTCGGGGCGCGGCGGACAGCCGGGCACGTACACGTCGACGGGGATGATGGTGTCGATGCCCTGCACCATGCTGTACACGTCGAACACGCCGCCGCTGCTGGCGCACGCCCCCATGCTGATGCACCACTTGGGGCTGGGCATCTGCTCCCAGATCTTCTTGAGCACGGGCGCCATCTTGTAGCTCACCCGCCCCGCGCAGATCAGCAGGTCGGCCTGCCGCGGGCTGAAGCTCATGCGCTCCATGCCGAAGCGCGCCAGGTCGTACCGCGTGGCCGCCGTGGCCATCATCTCGATGGCGCAGCACGCCGTGCCGAACGGCATGGGCCACAGCGAGTTGGTGCGCGCCCAGTTCACGACGGCGTCCAGCTTCGTCGTAAGGAAGCCGGGCTGGCCGTCGAAGATGTTGCCCTGCTGCAGGGTCGCCGGCTGCGGCGTCCCCGGCAGCCCCTGGTGAACGGCGAGGCCCTCCGCGTTGCGCGGCTGGCCCTCGGTCATGTCGTTGCTCGAAGGGCGGTCGTTCAGTCCCATTCGAGGGCTCCTTTCTTCCACTCGTAGATCAGGCCCACGGTGAGGATGAACACGAAGATCCCCACCACGGCGAACCCGCCCCACCCCAGCGCCCGCGCCTGCACGGCCCACGGCAGCAGGAACACCGTCTCGACGTCGAAGACGATGAACAGGATGGCCACCACGTAGAACTTGACGGAAAAACGCTCGCGGGTGTTCCCCAGCGGCGTCATTCCCGACTCGTACGGGCTGCTCTTGCTCTTGGTGGCGCGTCCGGGGCTGAGCACCTGGCTGAGCACCACCATGCCGATGGCCTGGGCCACCGACAGCACCAGGAGGATCAGTACCGGGATGTAAGGGCGGAGCATGCGCGTCCTGGGCCTGGCCTGAACGATGAGTTTGTGAAAACGTTCACTTGCTCGGAGCCGGGCCAAGATACTGCCCCGGCAAACCCCGGTCAAGCAGACGCGGGGCCGCGTTCGCGGCCCCTTGCCGCCCCCCGCGCGCGGGGGTAGCTTGGCGCTCCTGTCCAGGCGGTCGGCACGGCCCTGTACACCCGTTTACCGGGTGCGTTCAGGGCCGCGCGCGCCAGGCCCTCCGCGCCCCTTCAAGCTCCGTTCCGCCGCCATGAGCATACGCTCCGACCGCTGGATTCGCCGCATGGCCCGCGAGCACGGCATGATCGAGCCGTTCGAGGACGCGCAGGTGCGCGCGGGCACCATCAGCTACGGCGTGAGCAGCTACGGCTACGACATGCGCGTGGCCAACGAGTTCAAGATCTTCACCAACGTCAACAACGCCATCGTCGACCCCAAGGCGTTCAGCGACAAGAGCTTCGTCCCCTTCGAGGGCGACGTCTGCATCGTCCCGCCCAACAGCTTTGCCCTGGCGCGCTCGGTGGAGTACTTCCGCATCCCGCGCAACGTGATCACGCTGTGCGTGGGCAAGAGCACCTACGCGCGCTGCGGCATCATCACCAACGTCACCCCCTTCGAGCCCGAGTGGGAGGGCTTCGTGACGCTGGAGATCAGCAACACCACGCCCCTCCCGGCAAAGATCTACGCCAACGAGGGGATCGCGCAGGTGCTGTTCTTCGAGGGCGACCCCGAGGGCCCCGAGGTGAGCTACGCCGACCGCAAGGGCAAGTACCAGGGCCAGACCGGGGTCACGACGCCCCGGTTGTAGCCTGCTGGTACGAAAAGAAGTGCGGGAGTGCGGGAGTGGGGTTGACCGGCTGAGGTCGGCGCGAAGGGCGGGCGCCCCCTCCGGGCGCGCACCACGCGCCCACCTCCCCCGAAACTGCCGGGGGAGGTTGATGATATCGGAAGGCTCGCGGCGCGGCCGATGCGGACGCGCAGGTGCACGAGACGCCGAGTCCGCGCAGGCGGACTTTGTGCAGTCGTAGCGGCGAATTCATTCGCTCACGCGGCGGACGCGACGCAGACCGTCCGCCGCGGCTTCGAACTCGCGTGAGGGATGCGCGCCCGCAGGGCCGAGAACCCGGCGCGCATGCACGAGCGCAGAGGGAACGCGTCGAGGCCGGTGAGCGCCGGGGGCTCGGCGCACTTGGGCACAGTTGTATCGTGCCCTAGTGCGCCGAGCCCGGCCCGGAGCGCAGCGGAGGGACACGCCCAACCCATGCAGTTCAGTCCCTTGCGTTTCCAGAGCCGGACGCAGACACAGACGAAGCAGAGACGCAGCCGAGGCTGCCCGAGACATACGCAGAGCCATGACGCAGAGCCCCGTCACCCCCGAGCAGATGGACGCCATCCGCGAGGTGGTGAACATCGGCGCCGGCCACGCGGCGACCAACCTGTCGGCCCTCACGGGGCTCACGGTGATGATCTCCGTGCCGCGCATTCAGTGGGCGGACCCGGCGAACCCGGCGCTCCCCGGCACGGGCGACGTGGTGCTGATCAGCGTGCCCATCACCGGCGTCAGCGAGGAGGGGGGCGAGCGCGCGTCGCTGGTCCTGGCCACCGAGACGGCGCTGCGGATGGTGGCGCTGATGCTGCGCCGCGACCCGTCGCAGCACCAGGAGGTGGGCGCGTTCGAGCGCTCGGCGCTGATGGAGATGGGCAACATCGTCTGCGCGGCGTACGTGGGCGTGCTGGGCACCTTTCTGAGCAAGGGGGTGATGATCGGCACGCCGGAGATGTTCGTGGGCAACCGCGACGAGATCGAGGACCCCACGGCGCACGGGCTGGTGATCGAGACGGACTTCACCTTCCTGGCCACCACCTTCGAGGGCGTCTTCGTCCTGAGCCACAGCGACGTGTCGTTCGCGTCGCTGCTCACCGCCCTGGGCTTTCGCGACGTGGCGCGCCCGGGCGGCGCGGCCGTCTGACGCGGCCGCCCGCCCCGCCCATGGCCGACGACCTCGCTCCGTTCAGCGCCGCGACCCGCCACGCGCACCTGCGCGCGCTGGGCGGCGAAACGTGGGACCTGCTGGTGATCGGCGGGGGGATCACGGGCGCGGCGGCGGCGCGCGACGCGGCGGGGCGCGGGCTGCGGGTGGCGCTGGTGGACGCGGGCGACCTGGCGCGCGGCACCAGCAGCCGCTCGTCGCGCCTGATCCACGGCGGGCTGCGCTACCTGGAGACGGGAAACCTGAAGCTGGTCTTCGAGGCCAGCGCCGAGCGGCGGAGGCTGCTGGCGCTGGCCTCGCACCTGGTCCATCCCCTTCCCTTCCTGTTCCCCGTCTTTCGCAAGGGCCCGGTGGGCTTTCGCAAGCTGCAGGCGGGGATGTGGCTGTACGACGGCCTTTCGCTGTTCCGCAACATCTCGCGGCACCGCATGCTGGCCCGCGACGCGGCGCGTACGGAGGAGCCGCGGCTGCGCACGGAGGGGCTGGTGGGCGCGGCGGTGTACTACGACGCCTCGGTGGACGACGCGCGCCTGACGCTGGCCAACGCCCGCGGCGCGCACGAGGCGGGCGCGGCGGTGGTGCCGCACGCGGAGGTGGTCGGCTTTCTGAGGGACGGCAAGGGGCTCGCGGGCGCGCGGGTGCGGGACTGCCTGGTCGAAGGCGCGGAGACGGTGGACGTGCGGGCGCGGGTGGTGCTGAACGCCACCGGCCCGTGGAGCGACGCGGTGCGCAAGCTGGCCAATCCACGGGTGAAGGCCCGCCTGCGGCCCACCAAGGGCGTGCACATCCTGGTGCGCCGCGACCGCTTGGGGAACCGCAACGCCATCACCTTCCAGTCGCCGGTGGACGGGCGGGTGATGTTCGTGCTGCCCTGGGGCGACTTCTCCTACGTGGGGACCACGGACACGGACTACTCCGGCTCGCCCGCGGAGGTGCGCGCGGACGCGGAGGACGTGCGCTACCTGCTGGAGTCGGCCAACTCCATCTTTCCCGACGCGCGGCTGACGGCGGATGACGTGGTCAGCACCTGGGCGGGGATCCGGCCGCTGCTGTCGCCGCGCGGGCCCGAGGGCGGGCTGGCGGCCAGCGCCACCTCGCGCGAGCACGAGATCTGGCGCGACGACGGCGGGCTGCTGAACATCGCCGGCGGCAAGCTGACCACGTACCGGGTGATGGCCGAGCAGGTGGTGGACGTGGCCGCCCGCGCGCTCAAGGACGCGCACCGCGTGGAGAGCGGCATCTCGCCCACCGCCGACCTGCCGCTCCCCGGTGACCCGCACGAGCCGTGGGAGCCGTTCCGCGACCGCATCGTCTCCGACGCCGTGGCCGCCGGCTTGGGCGCCGACACCGGCGAGCACCTGGCGCGCGCCTACGGCGAGGACGCGGCGTCGGTGCTGGCCGCCGCCCGCGCCGACGCCGCGCTGGCGGGGCGGATGATGGAGGGGCACCCGTACGTCTGGGCCGAGGTGGCGCACGCCGTCCGCGCCGAGATGGCGATGACGCTGGAAGACGTGATGATCCGCCGCCTGCACCTGTTCTACGAGGCGGCCGACGGCGGGCTGGCCGTGGCGGACGAGGCCGCGCGCCGCATGGCCGCCCAGCCCGGCATCGGCTGGAGCGAGGCGGAGGCGGCCGCGCAGGTGGAAGCCTACCGCGCGGCCGTCGCCGAGAACCGCGGCTTCGGCGCGTAGCGCGCCTCTTCGACGGGAGCTTCGCCGTGGACTTTGCGACCGCGTACCTGCAGGACATGCGCGCCGCCGCCGCGACCTACAAGAAGCTGGCGGACGAGGCGATGGCGCAGGTGGACGACGGCCAGTTCTTCGCGCCGCTGGGCGACGGGGAGAACGGCATCGCGCTGATCGCGAAGCACATGGCGGGGAACCTGCGCTCGCGCTGGACGGACTTCCTGACCACCGACGGCGAGAAGCCGGACCGCGACCGCGACGCGGAGTTCGAGGTGCACGGCGACACCCGCGCGGCGCTGCTGGAGGCGTGGGAGCGCGGCTGGGCGATCTTCCTGGGCGCGCTGGACTCGCTGACGGCGGACGACCTGGGCCGCACGGTCCACATCCGCGGCGAGCCGCAGACGGTGATCCGCGCGGTGGACCGCGGCGTGGCGCACGCCTGCTACCACGTGGGGCAGATCGTGCTGCTGGCCAGGCACTTCGCCGGTGCGGAGTGGCGCACGCTCAGCATTCCGCGCGGCCGTTCGCGGCAGTTCAACGCGAAAATGGCCGGCGAACAGGGGCGGTGAACGAAGCGAACAGGTGGCCCTTGCGATTCGGGGTTTGTGCGGTTATACTGGTGGGCAGCAGGAAAAGCATAAAGGTACCTCCCCGGTGACAAGAGCCCATGGGGCTCTCCCTTCTAACCAAAGGGTAGCTGGGGAGGTCGCTTTTTTTATGTACGTTGCTTGAACGCCTCCCACTCGGCCCGGATCCAGGGCCGGATCAGCTCGTAGGGCCTGCTGTCTCCCTTCAGCTTTCGCTGCACCGCCCAGGTGCAGTAGTCCACCGCCTGCAGTCCCGCGTGCGCCGCCGACGTGTGGTGCAGGATGGTGAACGTTCGCCCGCGCAGCGACTCGCGAATCGCCGTCCGGAACGCCTTTGCCAGCGCCTTGCGGTCGCGCTGCAGCGGCAGGCTGTCGGTGATGATGACGACAGGCTCCGCGTCTTCGCGAAAGCGGGTCAGGACGCTGTCGACCAGGATGTAGCCCAGGTGGGCGTAGAACTCGAACGGGTCGCGCAGCTCGTCGGGGGTGAGGCGCTTGTCGACCACCAGCACGTCGAAGTCGAACCCTCCCACCGCCCGCAGGGCCTCGAACACTCCATCCCGCACCGACTGCCGGTCTTCGGCGGCATGGAAGCAGTGCAGCTCCAGCCCCTGCTCCAGGAAGCGGTAGCGCAGGCGCGTAAGGGCCGCGGTCAGCGGCCCCGGATCGCGCAGCGTCAGCGCCCCGAAGCAGAAGTGCCGGGAGCCGTTCTCGGAAAAGTCCAGGTTGCCCGATTCATCGAAGAAGAGATAGACCGCCACCCCCGCCTCCTCATCCCCACGGACGCCGCACTCGAAGTCACCTCCGGATCTGACAAATAGATAATCACTCCGTTCACTTTCAGCAAGGCGAGCATCGGGCCGCGTTCGTCAGGGAGCGGTCATCCCCCCTCCTCCGTCTCCGCGATGACGGGCGCGGCGGCGGGGGTGTAGCCGATGCACTGGTACACCGGGGTGCGCGGGTACTTCGGAAAACGGGGATCGACTTCGGAGCGCTGGCAAAGGAAGAAGCGCGAGCCGCGGCGCGTGTCCACGATGCGGACGCTGGCGCACGACTCGCACAGGCCGGCGGGCGGGGCGTACGGCTGCTTCACGCGTCGCGCCCCGCGGGGCGGGGCTCCGGCTCGGCCGCGGCGCGCGGCTTCCACGCGCCGGAAAGCGAGTAGCTGAAGTACAGGAACACGGCGCCGAACCCCAGGAACAGCAGCACGCGAAAGAGCGGGTCCAGGCGCTCCAGGTCCACCAGGAACAGCTTGGCCACCGTCGCCAGCAGGGTCCAGATGGCGACGCGCTCCGCCGTGGGCCACGCCTGGCGCATGGCCAGCAGCAGCAGCCCCAGCGCGTACGCGCCCCACACCATGGTCGCGTAGCCCTGGCCGCCCTCCACCTGCGCCAGCTGGCGCCACACCCACCCCAGCACCGCCACGTGCGCCCAGACGCGGTAGCCCAGCACCCCGCCGCGGCTGCGCACCAGGTACGAGGCCGCGAACCCGGCCGCGATGGCCGCAAGGTCCGCGGCGACGCGCGCCGGGCCCACGTCCCCGTTCTGCACCAGGCGGTACAGCACCCAGGCGCCCACGGCCATGAACCCCCGGTGCGCCAGCCAGCGGATGGCCGGGCCCGCGCCGCCGGCGGCCAGCCCGTGCAGCGCCAGCGCCTGCGCCGCCAGCGCCACCAGCAGCGCCTCGCGCTTCAGCGCGCCCAAGCACCCCACCGGCAGCAGCACCGCGGCGGCGAAGAGCAGCACCCGCGCCAGCCGCGCATCCGCGCGCCGGAGCGCCCACGCGGCGAGCACGTACACGCCCGCCGCGCACGCAGCCAGCACGCCCCACTCCGCCGCGCCCATCCGCCACACCAGCGCCGTGGTCGCCACCAGCATGGCGGGGGGGACGATGGAGACGCCGTACCAGTGCAGCGAGTCGCCGTCGCGCCAGCGCCGCTCATGAGGTTTGGCATCCGCGGAACTGCGGCGGGCGGCATCGATCGCGGCCACGCGGCGCGCCAGCGGCAGCACCCCCAGCACGATCCACGCGAACACCGCCGCGCCCTGCATCCACCCCCGCGCCGCGCCGGAGCCCGCCAGCGCGGCGGAAAACGCGTTGGCGTACGAGGCCAGCAGCACCCATCCCAACGCCATCGACGTCCACAGCACCGAGCGCCAGCCGCGGCGCAGGTAGGGGACCACGGTCCACGCCAGCACCGCGGCTGTGTACAGCGCCAGCCCGCGCGGCGACGCGTACGAGATCCCCAGGATCAGCGGCGTCCCCAGTCCGCCAAAGGCGCCCACGATGGCCAGCGCCGGCTGGCTGCGCCACAGCGCCAGGCCGAAGGCGGCCGCCGTGATGGCCACCATCCCCGCGAACGCGGCCGCGTAGCCGATGAGCCCGTACAGGTTGAACGCCGCCCAGCCGGTGATGTAGAAGGTGGCGATGCCGCCGCCCAGCAGCACCGAGCCAAAGCGCCGGCGCTCGTCCATCCGCAGCCCCAGCGCGGTGAGCACGGCCCCCACCGCCGCGCCAAAGCCCACGCGCACCTGCGGCGTGAGCCAGCCCATGTCGATGGTGTAGCGAAAGAGCAGCGCCACCCCCAGCAGCAGCAGGACGATCCCCAGCCGGTTGAGCCACGTCTGCCCGTCCCACGAGAGCGGGCTCGCGCCTTCATCCGGCATCCACTCCCGCGCACGGTCGTAGAACGAGTCGCGCGCACGCCTGCGCGCCGGCACCCGGGAGACCGCGGCGGACGCGGCGGCAGGCTTCGACGCAACCGGCGCATCCGCGGCGGGAAGGGGCGGAACGCGGCGGCCCAGCTCCTCGACCAGGCGCTCCAGGCGTTCCAGCCGGGCCTCCAGCGCGTCGTCATCCAATCGGTTCATACGTCCTGTTCGGTGCGTTGGACCGGATCGCCTCCTCCGCCTCCACCCACATGCGCACGCCGTCCGGCATGGGCGGCGAAACCAGCGGCCACGGCGACGCGTCCACCAGCTGCTGTGGCAGCACGCGCCCCTGGGGGCCGATGAACGCCGCCTTTACGACCGCCCGCGCCACCTCGTCGCCGCCGCGCACGAAGCGCTGCTCCATGTAGAAGCAGCGGTCGTCCCAGCACACCAGCCGCGTGTGGATGCTGAACCGCTGCCACAGCCCCAGCGAGCGCCGGAACCGCACCGTCAGCGACGCGATCACCGGGTTCCACCGGCGCCGCCGCAGCTCGCCCGCCACGCCCATCCGGAGCATCAGGTCCACCCGCCCCAGGTCCATCAGGGTCAGGGCGCGGCCGTTGTTCAGGTGAAGGTTCAGGTCCAGGTCCGTGGGAAGCACGCGCGCGTGGATCACGGACTCGTCCAGCGGCCCCAGCCGCGGCCCGCGCCGCGCGCCCAGCAGAACGAGGATCAGCCGGAAGATCAGGCTCATGCGATGGCGCGGTGGACGGGGGGCGGTGGTCCGGAATATAGCCCCGGATGCGCGGATGGGGCAGTTGGGACAACATGAAATCTGGAACACCTGGCGCCAAAACCGGGGCGTTCCGCTCGCGGAAATGCTATCTTTGCCTGCGGATCGCCGCGAAAGCGGTCTACCTGGATCCGTTCGAGAACAGCAAAACGATACCTCCCATGCACCACCTTCTCCGCCGTCTGCCGCTGATCCTGGCGTTCCTCGCCGCCTTCGTGCCCGCCGCCCTGCGCGCGCAGGCAGATGTCCAGCCGGGAACGCGCGTCCGCATCTTGCCCACCGTTGGCGACACGCTCATCCGGGGCACGGTGGTCACGCTGGATTCCGCCTCGCCGCTGATCGCGCCCAAGCCCGCGGCCGAGTTCGTGCGCATCCCCTTCGCCACCATGGAGCGCCTGGAGGTGAGCCGGGGCGGCAGGGCGTCCACGACGGCCGGCGGCGTGATCGGAGCCGTGGTGGGCGCGGGAGCCGGACTGGGCGCCGCGCTGCTCTGGACCCGAGACTGCGAGTACGTCTGCGGCGCGGCGCAGGTGGGCAGCGCCGTCATCGGCGGCGCGGTGGGGCTGGTGGTGGGCGTGCTGCTGGGCTCGTCCTCGCCGCACGGGCAGTAAGCGCTGGCAGACGGTGCCGGTGCCCCCCATCCCCACCGCGCCCTGAATCAACGGTCGCGTCCGTTCACGTCCGCACGTCACCCTTCCCCCGAGAGCGCCATGCCTGCGATTCGCCTTTGCCGTCTCGCCGCCGCCGGCCTTGCGTGCGCCGCGCTCCTCCTCGCCGTACCGTGCCTGAACGGGCAGACGACGGTGCAGCCCGGTGTGCGCGTGCGCATCCTGGCTCCCGCCACGGCGGACACCCTGCTCACCGGCACGGTGGTGGCGTTCGACTCTGCCGCGCTGCTGCTGGCGCCCGAGTCCGGCCGGGCCGGGGTGCACGTACCGCTGGCTACCATCCGGCGGCTGGAGGTGGCGCAGCAACGCAGCCACGAGGCGGGCCTGTGGGGCCTGGTCCTGGGCGGGGCGGCCGGATACGCCCTCATGTCAACCGAATGTTCCGGCGTCGGGGGATGCAACCACGTTCGCACGCTGGGCCTCGTGGGCGGCGCCGCAGTGGGAATGCTGCTGGGCAATCTGTTCGGCGGCGGGGGCGGCGACCGGTGGCGTACGGTCCCGGTGTTCAGCCCGGGCCCGCCGTAGCCGGCGCGATCAGCGCCCCCGCGCCGCCACGTCCCACACCTGCGCCACCTCATCCCCGCGGACGCCGTACAGCCGCTCGTGCAGGTTGACGGATACGCAGACGTGGTTGGGGACGATGCGCACGCGCTCGCCCACGCGCGGGCGCCAGTCGGTGCCGGACAGGTCCAGCAGGCCGTGCTCCTCGGAGACGGACTTCACCACCACCTCCGGCCGGTCCAGCAGCGCACCGTAGCCCACCGTGTCGGCGCGGATCTCCTCCTTGGCGAGCGCCTTGGAGCCCGCGTCCACCACCGCCTGCCCCGGCACCGACACGGAGACCACGGTCGCCAGCACGGAGTACGCGTTCTCGTCCCACCCGCAGGCGCCGATCTCGGCGGTGGTGCGGTCGTTGAAAATGTTGGTGCCCGGCCGCACCTCGGTGATCCCCGCGATCTCGTGCGAGCGCCAGAAGGTGGGCGTGGATCCGCCGCTCACCACCCCCGCCGGCACCCCCGCCTCGTCCAGCGCCCGCAGCACCCCGCCTATCCGCGCCGACACCGTGCGGATCCCGTCGTCCTGCCGGTCCACGTTGTCGCGGACGTGGCCGGGATAGAACATCACGCCGCGGTACTCGATCCCCTCCGCGTCCGCGGCCGCGCGCGCCAGCGCCACCGCGTCCGCGGCGGACTGCACGCCCACGCGCCCCATCCCCGCGTCCACCTCCACCAGCACGCCCACGCGCCGCCCCGCCGCGCGCGCCGCCTCCGCCAGCCCCCGCAGCGCCTCCGCCGAGTCCATCGCCACCGTCAGGCGCACGTGCGGTGGCAGCGCCATCAGCCGGTCCAGCTTCGCGCGCCCGAAGGGCGGATAGGCCAGCAGCAGGTCGTCGACCACCTGCGCCATCACCTCCGCCTCGCGCACCGTCGCCACCGTCACGCCCACGGCGCCGGCGCGCACCTGCTCGGCGGCCAGCGCGGGGCTCTTGTGCGTCTTGGCGTGCGGGCGCCACGCCAGCCCGTGCGCGCGGCAGTACTCGGCCGCGCGGCGCAGGTTGTCGTGCATGCGGTCCACGTCCACCAGCGGGACGGGCGTGTCGAGGTCGTCGAGGGTGCGGGGCGTTTGCGGCATCTTGCTTCGGATTCCGGAGGGGCGGTGTGTTCCGGAAGGTACGGTGGGACGGCGGATTGCGCGACGGGCGGCGGTGAACGGGTGAACGGGTGAACGGGTGAACGGGTGAACGGGTGAACGGGTGAACGGGTGAACGGGTGAAACGTGGTTGATGCTGAGGGATTGCGCGAGTCCGCGCCGGGAGCGAATGAGTTCGCCGCGGGAAAGGCGCAAAATCCGCCTGCGCGGATTGTAGCCGCGGGTGTGGGGCGCTGCGACGGGCGCGGAAGGGCCCGACAGTAGATTCCTCAGTCGCGCGCCAGGATCACGGTTGCGGAAGGCGACGCGCGGCGCTCCTTCGGAATGACAAATTGGGGTGTCGTGGCGCGTCTGGCTGCGGACGCGCAGGTGCGTGGGACGCCGCACACGGCCGGGCCGCCGAGTCCGCGCAGGCGGACTTTGCGTTTTCCCAGCGGCGAATTCATTCGCTCCTGGGGCTGAGGGCGGACTCTCGCGACGTCCTTCAACCGACCGGGAGGATTTCGGCCTGAGCGCCCCTGCAGTTTGCGTGAGGGATGCGCGCCCGCAGGGCCGAGAACCCGGCGCGCATGCACGAGCGCGTCGGAAACGCATCGGAGACCAGTGAGCGCCGGGGGCTCGGCGCCGTTGGCAACAGTTGTATCGTTGCCTACGGCGCGCGCAGCCCGGCCCGGAGCGCAGCGGAGGGACACGCCCACCCCGCGCCCTTCATCCGTAAAGCCCGGCCGCTACACCAGAATCAGCGGCGCTCGCGGAGGATGGGGTCGTTGGGGTCCAGGATGCCGTGGCGCATCTTGAGGTGCTTGTTCTCGCGCTTGAAGGCCAGCTGGTCCTTCATCCGCTCCAGGATGTCCAGGTCGAAGTCGTCGTCGCTGGGCGCGTCCTGCTTGATCTCGCGGAACTGGCGCTCCATGGGGCGCGCCAGGATGCGGTCCATGTTCTCGGCGAAGAACGCCGTGGCGCCCGTCCAGTCGTGGTGCTCGGTGTCGTGGCGGATGGACTCCACGTCACCGGCCAGGTCCTCCGGAAACTCCAGCAGCCACCGCCCCTCGGGGTCGCGCCGCCCCTCCGTCTCGATGAGCACGCGAAAGAGCCGGCGGTAGTCCGGGTCCTGGAAGTCGTCCGGGCCCACGAACTTGGCGCACTCCTCCACCCAGCGCTCCGCGTTGAACATCATCATCAGCAGGTTGCGCTCGGCGCCCATCCGCACGCGCATGGCCGGCCTGGGACGCGGCTCGTAGCGCTGACCGAGGTCCGCCTGGTAGCGCGGGCGGTCACGCTCACGCTCGCGGTCCTCGCGCCGCCGCTGCTGGTGCACCTCGTTGAAGGTGCGCGGCTGCTCGGTGACCGACGCCGCCTCGGCCGTCAGCGACTCCACCGGCACGCCGGTGCGGTCGCTCATCCGCTTCAGGTACAGCCCGCGCACCACCTCGTTGCGCGCCGCGCGCACCGTGGGCAGCAGCACGTCGATGGCGCGCCGCGTTCCCTTGATGCTGGTGAACGCGCCCCTGCGGTCCAGCAGCTGGAGCTTGCGCTCCATCACGTCCAGCGCGTCGTCCAGGTAGCGGCGCAGCGCGTCGGCGCCCTGGGCGCGCACCAGCGAGTCGGGGTCCTCGCCCTCGGGAAGCGTGGCGACCAGCACCTCGACCCCCGCGCGCAGCAGCTGGTCGCCGTTGCGGAAGGTGGCCTTGAGCCCCGCCTTGTCGCTGTCGTACAGCAGGATGGCGCGCGAGGTGTAGTTGGCGATGAGCGACGCCTGCTCGTCCGTCATCGCCGTGCCCAGCGGCGCCACCGCGTGGGTGATGCCGTGCGCCGCCAGCGACACGTAGTCCATGTACCCTTCGACGACCAGCGCCACTTCTTCCTTGCGGATGGAGCCGCGGCTCCACCCCAGCCCGTACAGCGTGCGCCCCTTGGTGTAGACGGGCGACTCGGGCGAGTTCAGGTACTTGGGAACGTGCTCCTCGACCTGCTCCAGCACCCGTCCGCCAAAGGCCAGCACCCGCCCGCCCAGGTCCTCGATGGGAAAGATCACGCGCCCGCGAAAGGCGTCGTACGGCTCGCGCCCCGTCTTCTTGGCCTCCTTCACCAGCCCCAGCGCCAGCAGGTCGGCCGTGTGGAAGCCCGCCTTGCGCGCGGCCGTTCCCAGCGCGTCCCACTCCTCCGGCGCCCACCCCAGCCCAAAGCGCTCGATGCTCTCGGGCGTAATGCCGCGTTTGGTGAGGTAGTCGCGGGCACGCTGCCCGCCGGGCGCCGCCAGCTGCTCGCGGAACCACTTGGCCGCAAAGCCGTTGACCTCGTACAGCACGCGGTTGGGGTCTTCTTCGCGGTCGCGCTGCTGGTCGCGCTCGTCGGGCACCTCCACGCCCACGCGCGCCGCCGTCCAGCGCACCGCCTCGGGAAAGGTCATCCCGAGGTGCTTCATCATGAAGTTGTAGACCGTGCCCGCCTCGCCGCAGACGAAGCACTTGTAGAAGCCCTTGGCCGGGTCCACCGAGAAGTTGGGCCCCTCGCCCCCGTGCAGCGGACACGGGCCTCGCCAGGTCTTCCCGGTGCGCTTGAGGCGCGTGTGCTCCGAGAGGATCTCCACGAGGTCGGCGCGCTGCCGGATCTCTTCGACGAGGTGGTCCGGGATGGGCAAAGGGAAGTGCGTTAGTGCGTTAAGTGCGTGAGTGCGGGAGTGGAAAGGACACGAGTGAACAGACTTCCGCACTCACGCACTGACGCACTCACGCACTTCTTCATGCGAACTCCACCACCGTCACCCCCGTGCCCCCCTCGAACAGCTCGCCGGGGCGCTGCACCGAGACGCGGCGGTCGTTTTCCAGCAGCTTGCGCACGTGCGCCCGCAGCGCGCCCGTCCCCTTGCCGTGGATGATGCGGAACGACGGGAGCCCCGCCATGATGGCGCTGTCCAGCGCCCGCCCCAGGAACACGTCCACCTCGTCGGGGCGCATTCCCCGCAGGTCCACCTCCGGCCGCGCGTCCGACCCCGCGTTCACGTACCCCGCGCTGGGGCGCGGCCGCGGGTCCGACTGCTGGTCACCGGGGGAAAGCGGCGTAAGGTCCTCGCGCGGCAGCAGCAGGCGCATGGCGCCGGCCTCCACCATCGCCTTGCCGTCGCGCACGTCCACGACCGTCCCCGTGCGCCCCAGCGACTCGATGCGCACCCGCAGCCCCGGCTCCAGCTCCAGCCGCGCGCCCCCCCTGCCCTTCGCCGGGCGGCCGGTGCGCTCCGCGGGCTGCTTTTCGCGCTGGCGGGTGGCGGCTTCCTCCACCCGGCGGCGGGCGGCGCGGGCGGCCTCTTCCAGCTTGTCGGCGTCCGCCGCGCCGCGCACGTCGCGGATGGCGGCCTCCACCTCGGCGCGGGACTGCAGCAGCAGGTCGCGCGCCTGCTGCCGCGCCCGCCGCTCCGCGTCCTTTTCGCGCTCCTTCAGCTCGCGCTCGCGCCGCTCCAGCGTTTCGCGCAGCGCCTGCGTCTTCGCCAGCTGCCGGGCCAGCTCGTCCGTCTGGTCGGCGAAGCGCTGCTCCTTGGCCTCCAGCTCCAGAAGCAGCTTGGCGATGTCGCGCTCGCCGGCGGGAAGGGTGGCCTCGGCCTCCTCCAGCAGCCGCGGCTCCAGCCCCAAGCGCCGCGCGATGGCCAGGCCGTACGAGCGGCCCGGAATCCCCTTCAGCAGCCGGTACGTGGGCTGCAGCCGCTCGGCGTCGAACTGCAGCGACGCGTTGATGATCCCCCGCTCTTCCGTCGCCAGCAGCTTCAGCTGGCCCAGGTGCGTGGTCGCCACGGTAAAGCACGAGCGGCGCGTCAGCTCCACCAGCACCGCCCGGGCAAGCGCGGCCCCCTCCTGCGGGTCGGTGCCGCTGCCGATCTCGTCCGTCAGCACCAGCGCCTGCCAGTCGGCCCCGTCCAGCACCTCGCGCAGGTTCTTGAGGTGGGCCGAGAAGGTGGAGAGCGACGCCTCGATGCTCTGCTCGTCGCCCACGTCCGCATACACGTCGCGGAAGACGGGGAGCCGGGTCCCCGGGCCCACCGGCGGCACGATGCCGCTCTGCGCCAGCAGCGAGATCAGGCCGATGGCCTTGAGCAGCACTGTCTTGCCGCCCGTGTTGGGGCCGGAGATCAACAGCGTGCGCTCTCCCCGGTCCATCGCCAGGTCGAACGGCACCACCTCCTGCGACCGGGCCTGCAGGATGGGGTGGTAGCCGCGGGTTACCACGTACTCCTCCGTCCCGGCCTCGAGCATGGCCGGCGCGCGGCCGTCGGTGCGCAGGGCGTAGCGGGCGCGCGCAAAGAGCGAGTCCAGCGCCACCAGCGCGTCCAGCGACGCCAGCAGCTCCGGCTGCAGCGGGCGAAGGCGGGCGGTGAGCTCGCGCAGGATGCGGGTGACCTCGCGCGCCTCCTCGGCCTCCAGCGTGCGCAGGCGGTTCATCATCTCTACCGCGGCCGGCGGCTCCACGAACAGCGTGGCGCCCGTCGCCGACTCGTCGTGCACGATGCCGCCCACCTCGCCGCGCCCCTCGCGGCGCACGGGGATCACGTAGCGCCCCTCGCGCACCGTCACCGACGCGTCGGGCACCTGGTGGTGCGACGGCAGCGAGGCCATGAACGAGGCCAGCCGCTCCACCAGCCGGTTGCGGGCGCCCTTGATCTCGCGCCGCAGCCGGTACAGCGCGGGCGAGGCCTCGTCGCGCACCAGCCCCGCGTCGTCCACCGTGCGGACGATCTCGGCCTCGTCCTTTTCGCGCTCCACCAGCCCGCCGGCGATCAGCGACAGGTACGGCAGGGTCCCCGCGCTCTGCATGACCGCCCGGCGCGTGGTGCGCGACGAGGCCAGCAGCACGCCCACGTCGCGCAGCTGCGGCCCGTCCACCACCGAGCCCTCCACCCGCAGCTTGCGCAGCCCCTCGCGCACGTCGGGGATGGCGGGGACGGACCAGCCGCTGTCGCCGCGCAGAAAGGCGCGCATCTCGTCCACGCGCGCCAGCTCGGGGTGAATGAACCCCAGGTCGGCGCTGGGCGAAAGCGCGCGCACCGCGTCGGCGCCCAGCCCCGACGAGGCAAAGCGCGCCACGAGGTCCAGCGCCTCGCGGTACTCCAGGACGTTCAGGGCGTGCGGGTTCATCCGATGGACCAGGGGTGCTGCACGGTGTCTTGTGCGGAACCGGGAAAGATAACCTCCCGCCGCCGCGCTCCCTACCCCTGCCCCCCGGATCCGGTTCGGCGCGCGCGGTCTTCGTCCCGTGCGCAACGGACGACGCGGTGCACATCGCCCGCCCTACGCCGCACGCCTCACCGAAGAATAGCCGAAGAAAAGAAAGATGGGAAGGCGGGGGGCTGGGCCGCCGGCGGCACCCCGGTGGGAAGGAAGAGGCGAAAGGTGCTTCCCTCGCCGGGGGGCGAGCGGACGTCCAGGGTGCCGCCCTGCAGTTCCGCCAGCCGCCGCGCGATGGGAAGGCCCAGGCCGGTTCCCACCCCCGGCTCGCCCAGCTGGACGAACTCTTCGAAGATGCGGTCCAGGTCGTCGGGGGGGATGCCGGGGCCGTGGTCGGTCACCTCGAGCACCACGCCGTCGGGCACGGGGCCCAGCCGCACCTCGACCGGCCGCCCCGCGCCGAACTTGACGGCGTTGGAGAGCAGGTTCAGCAGGATCTGCCGCACCCGCCGCGCGTCGCCGGCCACGGTCAGCGGGCGCTGGGCCACCCGCACGTTGAGTGAGCACCCGTGCTCCAGCGCCAGCGGCGACAGGCCGTCCACCACGCTCTCCACCAGCTCCGCCGTCTCCACGTCCTCCACCCGCGTCTCCAGCCGGCCGGCCTCCAGCCGCGACAGGTCCAGCAGGTCGTTGATCAGGTCCAGCAGGTGGCGCGCGGACTTCTGCGAGCGGTCCACCGCCTCGCGCTGCTGCTCGGTAAGCGGATCGTAGACGCCGGACAGGAGGAGGTCGTTGTACAGCATCACGGCGCTCACCGGGGTGCGCAGCTCGTGGCTCATCATGGCGTAGAAGCGGTCGCGGGCCAGGATGGCCTGCTCGCGCTCGCGCTCCGCCCGGATGCGCTCGGTCACGTCGATCCCCACGCCGATCACGGCGGGGCGCCCGTCCAGGACGGTGCGGCTTCCGTGCACCTCCAGGTGAAGGACCTCTCCGTCCGACCGCTGGCCGCGCAGGCAGTACTGCACCGTCTCGACCTCGCCCGCGATGCGGCGGCGCACGTTCTCGCTCACCGTTTCGCGGTCTTCGGGGACCACCACCTCGAGGATGCCGTGCGGCTGGTCCAGCCACCCCGCGGGAAGCCCGAAGATCTGCAGGAAGCGTGGATTCACGTAGCGGAACAGGCCGTCCTGGATGACGTAGATCCCCACCAGCGACTGCTCCACCAGGGCGCGGAACCATTGCTCGGTGGTCCGTACGGCCGCGGCGGCGCGGTCGCGCTCTCCCTGCGCGCGGCGCCACTCGATCTCGGTGACCGCCAGCGCGGCCAGGTCGTCCAGCGCGGCCAGCGCCTGGGGGGTCCACGCGCGCGGCTGCGTGTCGGCCACGCACAGCACGCCCAGCGCGTGGCCCTGGGCGGTCACCAGCGGCACGCCGGCGTACGCGCGCACGCCCCACGCGCGCATGGCCGCGTCGGCGCCCACCGGCGGGCCGGCGTCGCGGTCGGGCACCACCAGCGGCTGGCCGGACGCGATGACCTGCCCGCAGATGGAGCCGTCCAGGGGAATGCTGCGCGGCGCGGCGCCGGGCGGAAGGCCGGCGGCGCTCTTGATCCACTGCCGCTCGCCGTCGATGAGCGACAACAGCGAGATGGGCGCCCCTCCCACCTGCACCGCCAGCCGGGTGAGGCGGTCGAAGGCTTCTTCGGGCGGGGTGCCGGCGAGCGAGGTGGCGCCGAGCGCCGCCAGGCGCGCGGGGTTGCGAAGGAGGTCTGCGGGATCGCTGGACATGTCGGCCGGACCGGCATGGGTGCGGGCGAACGGCACCGGGGGTGGTGAGGCAAGTTGGATGCGGCGGTGTGCGGTGCGCAAGGGAAATGGCGGGGTGGTACGGCGGGGGGACAGGGGACAGGGGTGAAGGGGTGAAGGGGTGAAG
>NZ_DASWNM010000025.1:0-10125 GCF_036399255.1 Longimicrobium sp. | reverse complement strand
CCGTACCTCGTTTGTACACTGCACCTTCGCGCCGACCGAAGGACCTCGCCAGCAGAACGACGGGGCTGGGCCCGCGGCATGAAGCCGGCCCCGCCTCGCCGGAGAGCAGGTCCTTCGGTCGCGCGCAGGCGGTTGTGTGGAGTCAGGTTACGCGTGGTGCGCTCCCTCAGGAAGTCAGCGCTTCTTGGTGATTCTGGGGGTTTGGCAACACCCTCTGAGGCGCCTCCTGCGCCAGACAGGACCACGACCTTGGAGACGGAACGATGAAAAAGCTGACGCTCGAGGTGGATTCGCTGCGGGTGGAATCGTTCGACGCCGCCGCGGCACACGTGGGTCAGGGGACCGTGGACGGCCACGCCAACGTGGCGGGGAGCCTGTCGTACTGTTCCCCCTGCTTCTTCACACAGCAGGCGGGGTGCACCTACGAGGGGTGCTGAATCGCTGACCGGCCGTAGCGGCGGCCCGCGCCAGTTCCGGCGCGGGCCGCCGTTTCCTTTTGAGCGGGGGGCGCATACTTTTGTTGCTCCATTCGCCCGCGCACCGTGCGCGGGCGTCTGCATCCGTGCCTGACGAACACCCGGACCAGAAGCCAGTCGATGCCCCACCACCAGATCGCAGACCTCCTGCGCGGCAGCGTGCCGCCGGGAGAGGCCGTCACCATCAAGGGCTGGGTGCGCACGCGCCGCGACAGCAAGGCCGGCCTCTCGTTCATCAACCTGCACGACGGATCGGGCTTCGCGCCCATCCAGGTGGTGGCGCAGCGCGACCTGCCCAATTACGAAAGCGAGATCCAGCGGCTCACGACGGGGGCGTCGGCCATCGTCCACGGCACGGTCGTGGAGACGCCCGGGCGCCCGCAGCCCGTGGAGGTGCACGCCACGTCGGTGGAGGTCGTGGGCCTGGTGGATGACCCGGAGACGTACCCCATCCAGCCCAAGCAGCACTCCATGGAGTTCCTGCGCTCCGTGGCCCACCTGCGCATCCGCACCAACACGTTCGGGGCGGTGGCGCGGGTGCGGCACGCGCTGGCCATGGCCGTGCACCGGTTCTACGACCAGCGCGGCTTCTACTGGATCCACACGCCCATCATCACCACCAGCGACGCGGAGGGCGCGGGGGAGATGTTCCGCGTGAGCACCCTGGACCTGGCCAACCTGCCGCGCACGCCGGAGGGCGGGGTGGACTTCGGGAAGGACTTCTTCGGGCGGTCGGCGTCGCTCACCGTGAGCGGGCAGCTGAACGTGGAGGCGTACGCCATGGCGCTGAGCAAGGTGTACACGTTCGGCCCCACGTTCCGGGCGGAGAACAGCAACACCACGCGCCACGCGGCCGAGTTCTGGATGATCGAGCCGGAGATCGCGTTCGCCGACCTGAACGACGACGCGGACCTGGCGGAAGACTTCATCAAGTCCATCTGCCGCGACCTGCTGAACGAGCGGCTGGACGACCTGGAGTTCTTCGACGAGCGCATCCAGCCCGGCGTCCTGAAGCGGCTGCGGGACCTGGTGGAGTCGCCCTTCGAGCGGATGGACTACACGGAGGCGGTGCGCCGGCTCAAGGAATCGAAGAAGAAGTTCGAGTTCCCCGTGGAGTGGGGCGTGGACCTGGCCACGGAGCACGAGCGGCACCTCACGGAGGAACTGGTGGGCGGGCCCGTGGTGGTGACGGACTACCCCAAGGACATCAAGTCCTTCTACATGCGCCTGAACGACGACGGGCGCACGGTGGCGGCCATGGACGTGCTGGCGCCGGGGATCGGAGAGATCATCGGCGGGTCGCAGCGCGAGGAGCGGCTGGACGTGCTGGACCGCCGGATCGAGGAGATGGGGCTGGACGCCGCCGGGTACTGGTGGTACCGCGACCTGCGCCGCTACGGCACGGTGCCGCACGCGGGCTTCGGGCTGGGCTTCGAGCGGATGATCATGTACGCCACGGGAATGGCCAACATCCGCGACGTGCTGCCGTACCCCCGAACCCCTGGCAGCGCCGACTTCTGACACAAGGCGTCTTTTGTACCAGACCTCGCCCAACCTGTCATTCTGAGGGAGGCGCCGCCGCAAACCCGTCTTCACGCACCGGGCCGTGGCGCCGACCGAAGAATCTTTTTCGGGACGGCGGGATCTTTCCGTCACGTTGTGTTCCCGGGCGATGCCCGGGACGGAGTTCCGCGCGAGGGGCGGGAGATTCTTCTTTTGTACCAGACCCCGACAAAAGTGTCATTCTGAGGGAGGCGCCACGCGAACCCGTCTTCACGTGCCGGGGCCATGGCGCCGACCGAAGAATCTTTTTCGGGAACGGCAGGATCTTTCCGTCACGTTGTGTTCCCGGGCGATGCCCGGGAAGGGGTTCCGCGCGAGGGGCGGGAGATTCTTCGGTCGCGCTGCCGGCTCCGCGGCTCTTCCGGAAGGTCCGGGGCGCGCGCTCCCTCAGAATGACAGGTTCCTGGAATCTCAGTGATCTTCTGCGGATGAAAAACAGTGCGGCGGGCGTGGAGAGTATCCACGCCCGCCGCGCTTTTCAATCTTCCGCTCCGCCGGTCAGAACAGGCGCGGGAGGGCCACGGCTTCCAGCTTCACGTAGGGAAACACGCTGGGCGAGTCGTCGCGGTTGTCGGCCTTGCCGCCCACCACGCCCACCAGGCGCAGCCCCGGGGTGAGCTGGTACTCCACCAGTCCGCCGGCCTGGAACGCCTGGTAGCCGCCGTCGCCGCCGCCCTGGATCCCCGCCTCGGCGCCCAGGTTGAGCCCCGTGGCGTCGCCGGTGCTCAGCACGCGCTGCGAGCCGCGGAAGTTGGTCCAGTAGTACTCGGCGCCAAAGTTGTACAGCGCGATCGCCTGGCCGCTGCGAAAGCCGTCGCCCCAGTAGTTGGCCTGCAGCTGCGTTACCACGCCGTCCTCGCCGCCACCGGGGGCGCCCACCACGTCCACGGGATCTTCGCCGCCGTCCCCGCCGCTCACCAGCGCGTAGCCCACCGTGCCGGCCACCGCGCCGCCCTCGAAGCCGTAGCGCAGCCCCGCCGCCGGCGTCACCGAGTTCAGCGTGTTCGTCCCGTCCGCGCCGGCGGGGTAGACCAGGTGAAAGGCGCTCACCCCCGCCGTCCATCCCAGCCCCGTCCCCGGCGAGCTGACCGACGCGCCCACCAGGTACAGCTGCAGGTCTTCGGCGTCGAACTCCGTGGCCGCGTACACCACCGGGTCCTGCGCCAGGGCCGGCGCCGCCAGCGCCAGGGTCATCGCCGCGACCGCCGCCTTCCCCGCACGTCCCATCAGCTTGCTGCTCTGCATCCGCTCAACCTTTTTCACGGGTCCGATTTCGATGCGCCGTCTGCGCTGCACGCCCACCGCGAAGCGAACCCCCAGCGGGGTCTCGATGGCGCGCGCAAATACCACCCTGCCCGTGCCGTGCACCTTGGTCCCCGGCACCTCGAAGCGGACCACCGTGTGCGGCGGAACCGGCTCGTCCATGATCAGCCGCGCGCCGCCCGCGCTGATCTCCTCCAGGAACGCCACCCGCTGCTTTCCGGTCTTGCGCCCGCGCCCGCCGACGTGCACGGTGGCCGGCATGCGCACCGGCCGGCGCTGCTCGCGGCGGGCGTTGCGCATCCAGTCCATGGTCTTTTCGAACACCGTGGACGAGTTGATGCTGTACTGCTGCTGCTCCATGGGCACCGAGTGGCTGGTGCAGTGCAGCTCGATCTGGTCGCGCACGTTCATCGGCATCTCGCCAAAGGCGATCCCCGACCGGTACGCCGGCACGGCCGCGGGGGCAGCCTCTTCCTGCTTGCGCTTGCGCTTCATCTTTTCCTGCACCTCGCCGCTGTACTGCACCGTTCCCGTCACCGTCACCGTGGCCGTGCTCAGCGGCAGGGTCAGCCGCAGCTGCGTTCCCTCGGGGAGCGGCTGGGGGGTGCGGATGGCGATGCCGCCGGGGTTCAGGTCCTCGGCCAGGGCAATGCGCGACCGGGTGCGGCCGCCGGCGCCGCTGATGGCCAGCGTGACCGGGAACCGGTCGCGGAAGCGGTGGTCGGCGCGGTGCCCGTGCGCCTTCATGCTCATGCGCACCACGCTGGCGGCCACGGCGAAGTTGATGGAGGCCCAGAAGGCGTTGCTCAGGAACGCCGCGCTCTTCCACCCCTGCACCCGGTAGTCCACCCAGCCGAACTCGTACGCCAGGGTGGCCCACACCACGGCAAGCAGCGACAGCGCCATCACCGTCACCTGGGGCGAGTACGTCTTGAAGGGCACGTGCCCCGCGCCCTTGGGCGTCACCTTGAACTTCTGCTCCTTGCTGCTGAAGATGGACATCACGGCGCGCGTGTACGTCCAGAACTTCACCATGTGGAAGCGCTCCGACATCCAGGTGTTGCTGCGCCCCCGCGCCCACGCCTCGCTCAGCAGGAAGCTGAGGAAGAGGAAGGGAAGGAACCGCGCCAGGAACTCGGAGTTCATGGCCTTGATGGGCAGCACCCCGGTAAAGAAGAAGATCAGCGGTGACGCGTAGTAGACCAGCTTCTGCAGGCCGCCCACGTACGCCGTGAGCGAGCCGAAGTAGCTGATGCGCTGCGACAGGCTGAGCCCCGGGTAGGTGATGGGGTTGAAGCGCTTGAACACCTGCATGCCGCCCTGGCCCCAGCGCAGGTGCTGCGTGTGGAAGGCCACCGCGTTGTGCGCCGCCAGCCCGTACACCAGGCTTTCGCCGTAGAACGCGCTGTTCCACCCCCGCGAGTGCAGCACCAGCGAGGTCTCGATGTCCTCGGTGATGGTCTGCACCGAGAAGCCGCCGATGTCGTCGAGCGCCGCCCGCCGGATCACCGCGCTGCACCCGCAGAAGAAGGTGCAGTTGAGGCTGTCCTTGCCGGCCTGGATGACGCCGAAGAACAGGCGCTGCTCCTCCCAGATGCGGCGCGACTGCTCGTCGACGTTGTAGGTGAACGCGTCGGTGTTGTAGAAGTCCTGCGGCGTCTGCACGAAGGCCAGCCGGGGGTCTTCGTCGAAGAACCCCATCACCCGGTCCAGGATGTGGGGGAGGGGAACGTGGTCCGCGTCCAGCTGCAGGATGTAGTCGCCGTCGGTGTGCTTGAGCGCGTTGTTCAGGTTGCCGGCCTTGGCGTGCTCGTGCGTAAGGCGGCGGATGTACCCCAGCCCCAGCTCCTGGGCCATGGCCTGCACCTCGTCGCGCGAGCCGTCGTCCAGCACGTACGTCTTGTGGGGATAGCGGATGGCCCGCGCGCCGATCGCCGTGCGGCGGATGACCTCCAGCGGCTCGTCGTAGCAGGTGATGTACACGTCCACCTTCATCCCCTCCGGCGCCTCAACGGGCTGCCGGTGGCGGATGCGCCAGACGGAGTGGATCATCACGAACGCGGTGATCAGCCCCCACGTCTCGGCCAGCGCCAGGGGAATGCTGAACCACAGGGCGTCGGGGTTCAGCGTCCACCCCCAGCGCCAGATGATGTAGTACGTCCAGTACGCCAGGGTGACCACGGCGATGGCGCGAATGCCCCGTTCCTGCCACTGGGGAAGGTCGGGAACCGCGTTGGCCGGGCGCCGCCGGAGCGGCTCGGCATGCGGCGCCGCCGGGGCGCCGCGGGACCTGGTGTTGCTCATGAAGAAACCTGCGCTTTGGGACAGCGGACACGGCTCTCCCGGCACAGGGAGAACGGCGGCTGGCCGCGTTTGTCGCAATCCCCGCACACGGCGGGAAGCTGCTACCGTTCCGCGCACCAGCGGTTCGGCAAGCGGGCCGTACGCGAGAAGTATGCCCCCGGCAAAGCCCTTCGTCGCAGCCGGCGCAATGCCTTGTCATACCTCGGTTTGAACGGGATCATGCGTTTAACGGCCGCCCGGGCCCGCCCGTCGCCTGCCTCCCTGCCGCATCC
The DNA here is from genome assembly GCF_036399255.1 of Longimicrobium sp. Lineage (GTDB taxonomy): Bacteria > Gemmatimonadota > Gemmatimonadetes > Longimicrobiales > Longimicrobiaceae > Longimicrobium. The sequence continues at coordinate 4,247 of NZ_DASWNM010000025.1, read as the reverse complement.
GCGGGTCCGGTCCCTGCGCTCCCCCCTGCAGGGATCCGGTCTCACGCAGAGGAAGCGGAGGAAGCAGAGTTGCCTGTCTCTGCGTTCCCTGTTTCCTCTGCGCGAGAAATCGTCTTTTCTGGTGTCCGGGGAAAGACGCGAAAAAGGACCGGGCGCCGCATCCATGCAGGAATGCGGCGCCCGATCCTTCTGCTGCTGCGGTCCGGACCGGCGTCAGTTCGAGGCGAGCCGCGCGAGGGAGGTGCTGGCGGCCACGTCGAAGGCGGTGCGGATGCGCGGCTCGGCCATGGCGGCCCGGTAGGCGGCCTCGGCGGCGGGCGACGACTCGATGCGCCAGTCCGCTTCCTTGTTCATGTTGAACCACACGGCGCCCACCACGTTGGGGTGGCTGAGCAGCGCCCGGTACGCGTCGCCGATCCACTGCGCCTTGGCCCCGCCCGCGCCCTCGTCGGTGGCGAACTCGCCCACGATGATGGGCTTGCCGGGGTAGCGGCGCACCAGGTCGCTCAGGATGTGGTCCGCGCGGGCCCCGTCGAACATCTCGCCGAAGCTCTGCCAGGCGCCGCCCCACACCCGCGGCGCGTTGAAGCCGTGCGCGCCCACGTAGTCCACGTACGCGTCGCCGGGATAGTAGTTGCCGTACCAGTTCCAGTGTCCCTGCCCGGCGCCGGCCTGCACCGGGTTGCCCACGTTGGGGTTGAACACCCAGCGGACGTTGGTGGCGCCCTCGCGGCGAAAGATGTCGACGATGCGGCGCCAGGCGGCCACGTACTTCGCGGGGGCGCGGGTGTCGCCGCCGTTCTCGATCCCCTGCCAGGCGTACGCCCAGTTGCCGTTCATCTCCCACGCCGGCTCCAGCAGCACCGGGTCGCCGAACTGGGCAAAGCCGCGGGCCATGGCCGCCAGCCGCGCGTCCGCCGCGCCGGCGTTGATGGCGTCCAGCAGCCCCTTTTCCGGCGCGCCGGTCCAGCGCAGGTCGATGGCCAGGAAGTTGGCCGAGCCGGCCGTGCGCACCGCGCGCAGCAGCTGCCCGCACCAGGCGCCGGCGGACCAGTCGCAGTCCAGGTTGTGAAAGGTCTTCACCATCGACGGGTGCTTGCCCGAACGCTGGGCGAACTCGCGGACGGCGGGGCCGATGCGCTCCGGCGTGCTGTTGGCGTCGCCCAGGAACGCGCCCGAAAAGAAGGGGCGCGCGGCGGCGTCGGCCGCGGGGACGGGGTCGGGAGCGGTGGACGGCGTCTCGGCGTGCGTGGGCATGTCGCTGCACGCTGCAAGAAGCGAGGCCATGAGGAGTGCGGCCGCCCGGGGGCGGCGGAGTACGGCGGAGAATTGCATGGCGGTAGACACCTGGTTCGGCGGCTCGACCGGCGTGGCGGGGCGCGGGCGCGCCCTGCGGTAGCCTCGGTAGCTTTGCGTCGCCGCCTTTCGGCGGGTTTGCCACTTCTCGTCGGTGCCCGAAGCCGGGGCGGGAACCCCGGCGGCGGGTACGTGATCGGGCGGGAGAAAGGCAGGTTGCATACCTCCGCGCCGCATTCCGCAAATCGTTGTGTTTGCTGGGGTTTCTGAGCGTTGTCCATGTCCGTCCGGCCTCCCTCCGCCGCGTTTTGCAGGGGATCTCCGCATTCTGCAAAGCAGGGTCGAAACACAGGCGCAAGCGGATGATTCACAAGATCTTGCGGAGAAAGGGACCGTCTGTTGTTTGTGGTGAGCCACCGCCGCGAGAGCGGCTGGATCCGGATCCCTTGCGGAGCGCGCGTTCCGGGTGACCGGGCGGGGCAGCGCGGGACATCGGTGCCTCGGCGCTGGTGCCCGGACGCCCCAGCGAGCCGGCTGCATGGTGCCGCGACGGAAGGTGGTGCGTGCGTAAGTAACTTGAGCGCAACGTGATGGAGTGCAGGGGCTTTTACGCCACTCTCCGGCGCTCCGTTTGCACCTGTGGATCGTTGCGGAGATCGTCCTTTCAGGCACCTTCTTTGGATGGAGAGCGCATCATGGAAATCGTTCCGATCTGGCTGGCGCTGGCGGTGTGGGCCATTGCCGGCATGTGCCCCGATCCGTGGCCGCGGTGGCGGCTGCCGCCTCGCGGTGGCGGCGGAGGGGGTGGCGTTGGTGGAGGCGGGTTCGATCCCTCTGACCCGTGGGGTCCCAATCCGGGTCCAGACGACGGACCGCGTCCCCCGGGGCCGTGGCCGTGGAAGCTGGTGGGCGGGCTGGCGGGGATGATCACCGGCTTCGTGGTGACGCGGCTGGTGCCGGGCTTCGAGCAGGCACCGTTCACCAACCTGGCGCTCTCCGCCGGACTGGCGTACCTCGCGGGCACTCTGGCGCAGCAGGTGGCCGCTTCGGTGGCGGGTGCCGGCGCCACCCGGCAGGTGGCGGCGCCCGTGCAGGGACGTCCCGCGTAGTCCGTTCTTCAGAACGAAACTGGACCGGCGCGCCCGCGGAGCATTCGCGGGCGCGTCGTTCGTATGCGGCGGCACGAGGTGGGCAGGCGCGAGGTGGGGAAACGATTGGTCTGATGCTTGCCTCCAGCCCGGTCCGGCCCCGGCTGATACGCTCCGGGGTTTCAGCCACACCCCCGGAGACCTGCTTTCGATGCTGAACCGAATCATCCTGACGGGTGCGATCCTGTGCGGCCCGGCGCTGGCGCCGGGCGTGGACGCGCAGGATACCGCGGCCGCGACCGCCGCGGTCGCGCTGACGCAGGCGGACCGCGACCGGCTGCTGGACGCGGCGCGCACGGCCTGGGTCTACGCCGACGCCAACTACAACCCCGCCACGGGGTGGATCAACTCCGTGGAAGAGTACGAGTACGCCACCGTGTGGGACATCGCCAGCGGGCTGATGGCGCTGTACTGCGCCGACCAGCTGGACCTGCTGGACGGTGACGAGTACGACCGCCGCATGCGCCGCGCGCTGCAGTCGCTGATCGACGCGCGGCTGTTCGACGACGTGGCGTTCAACAAGATGTACTCCACCCGCACGGGGCAGATCGCGGGGCGCCCGGGGCAGGAGTCCACCACCCGCGAGCGGGGATACGGCTGGTCCGTCATGGACCTCGGCCGCCTGATGGCGGTGCTGCGGGTGATCGACCAGACGCAGCCGCAGTACCGCGACCTGATGACGCAGATCGTAAACCGGCTGGACTACGACCGGCTCATCCAGGGCGGCTACCTGCGCGGCGAGGACCTGAACCGGAGCGGGCGGCTGCGGAAGTACCAGGAGGGGCGGGTGGGCTACGAGCAGTACGCCGCGGCCGGCTTCGCGGCGTGGGGCCACACCGCGGCCGAGGCGCTGAACCTGGGCCGCAACACCTATCCCGTGCCCGTGCTGGGGGTGCCGGTGATGGGCGACCGCCGCGGCGACGAGCACCTGACCAGCGAGCCGTTCGTGATGATGGGGCTGGAGCTGGGGTGGACGCCGGAGATCCGCACGCTGGCGGCCAACGTGCTGCGGGCGCAGGAGGAGCGGTGGAAGCAGACCGGCACCGTGACCATCGTGAACGAGGACGCGCTGACCGGTCCGCCGTACTTTCTGTACTACTCCGTCTACTCCAGCCGCCGCCCGTTCGCCGTTGAGGCGCCGGCCGGCGCCCCGCGCGGGCCCCGGCCGCGCACGGTGAGCGTAAAGGCGGCGCACGGCTGGCACGCGCTGCTGCCCAGCGACTACACGCGCCTGGCGCTGGACCGCGTGCAGGGCGCGCGCAGCCCGGCCGGCTGGGGCGCGGGGGTGTTCGAGGAGAACGGGCGCGTGTCCGGCGGCCGCAACGTGAACACCGCGGCCATCGTGATGGAAGCCGCCCTCTACGCCCAGCGAGGCCGCCCGCTGATCGAGGGCACCGGCGCGGCGCCGGCTTCCGCGCCGTAACCGGCCGCCGCCGGACGTGAGCGCCCCCCGCCGCGGCACCGGCGGGGGGCGCTCTTCATCCGGGGTGGTCCCGGCTCCAGAAAGAGAATCGTGTCACGCAGGGGAAGCAGAGGAACGACTCCGCTTCCTCTGGTGCGTCAGGCTAAGCCTGACCTTTCTTGTGAACTGAAAGGAGTTCACCATGTGAAATGCCTGTGACACATGTAGCCGAGCAGGCGGGGTAACCGGGTAACCGGAGTTCTGAAGCACCTGTGAGGCGCACGGTGCGAGCCGTAGCGAAAGCGAACCCGGTTCAGCCTCGTTACGCTACCGAGAGCGGCCAGCCTTTCAGAGATGGTGAAGCCAGTACTGGCGGGGAAGACACAGGCATGTGCACCCGT
>NZ_DASWNM010000024.1:0-87876 GCF_036399255.1 Longimicrobium sp. | reverse complement strand
ACGCGGCCCCGGCGAACACTCGCCGGGGCCGCGCCGCATCCATCGAAGACGAGGCCGATCAGTACAGCCGTCCTCGTGGTAGCCGTGGTTCACGGTTCCTGAGAGGGTGTTGCTAAACCTCGCCCCGCAATTGACTTCCTGAGGGAGGCGCCGCTACGCAACCTGCGGGTACGATGGACTTTGGCGCCGACCGAAGGATCTCGCCGGTAGAACCGAGGGGCCGGCTGCCGCGCCCGGAGGACAGTCCTTCGCGAAGGCGGACGAGATCCTTCGGTCGCGCGCAGGCGGTTGTGTGGCTTCTTGTTACGCGTGGTGCGCTCCCTCAGGAAACCACCTTTGAGCAAAGACGCGGCCCTTGTCGAGATTGCCAGAGACCGCCTGCGCTTCCATCGGGCATTGCCGGCAAGCGGAATCAGTAGCGCGGGCAGGTGTCTCCGGCATACTGATCGAGGAGGGCGGTCCCGACACCCACCAGGTCCCCGCTGAGCCCGGCAAGCAGAAGGCGCAAGAACCCAGCGAGTCCCTCTCCGTCGGCGCTCGCCTGATTCGCCATCTTGGCCATGCTCTCCTGCGTCAGGCCCGTGCTGTAGTGCTCATGGACGATCTTCCAGCCCATCTGCGTGCGTTCGTAGGCGAGCGTCATGCTCCCCGGCACACGCACGGGACCTGACTGCGTCGGATACTCCATGGTCATGGGCGCAAAGGCCAGCGCGTGGTCCGGACCCATGAGCGTTACGTCGACCGTCCCAAGCCTCACGAAGAAGCTTCCCTGCGCTCCGGCCAATGCTTCGGTTTGCTGGCGCAACGCACTCCACCCCTTGAGAATCTGTGCATCGTTGATCGAGGTGACGCGAGAGGTCGGCACGTACAGGGGCAGCGTCTCCATCGGCTCGTAGTTGGTGGCGGTGATCAACCGCCCCACCTCTGCGCGGATCTCTTCACGAATCCGTTGCTGCTCACTCACCGGCTGGGTCGCGGCGGTCACCGGGAGAAGGAGCAGGATGACGGGCGCGATGAAGCGAATCTGCATGGGAGCCTGGAAGAGCGTGTGGGAGAACGGCCGGCGGTTCAATGGTAGAGTCGGGCTTGAGCACTGGGATTTCTCATGCTCCACCTGCCGGACGCGGAGTCGCGCGGTGCAGGCGATCCTGCGCGAGCCAATCTTGATCTTTCGCCGGTAATGAATTCGGTGTCTGAGGCATTATAAGAGTATCGGACAGACCGCGTCGTTTTCCCGATCCCCCACAAAGGAGCGAAAGATGAAGAAGCTCGTGCTCGACACCGACAGCCTGCGCGTGGAATCGTTCGAGGCGAACAGCTCCGCGCCGGACCGGGGCACCGTGATGGCCAACAGCACCCTGGCGTACACCTGCACCGCGCAGAAGACCTGCAACTACACGTGCGAAGAAACCTGCGCCACGCACATCTGCATCTGCTGAATTCGAGGCTCAGGCAGAAGATCGTCTCACGCGGAGGAAACAGGGGAAGCAGAGAAGGTTTCTCTGTGGCCTCTGCGTCCTCTGGGTGATACCAAATCTTTTGTGGATTCGCGGTCGACGTGCGGAAACGAAGCGGCCCCGGCGAAATCCGCCGGGGCCGCTTCGTGTCCATGAAAGACGATGCCGGATCAGTACGAGCCGCCTTCGCGGTAGCCGTGGGCGATGACGCGGTTGGTGGCGCGGCCGTTCACCTGCATGTAGCGCTCGCCGCCGTACTCGGCCAGGAACACGTAGAACTCGTCGCGGCCGTCGTTGATCACGAAGTAGCGCACCCCCGGCTCGGCGTTGCGGCGCGGGGTGAACGGGACCAGCTGTCCGCGCAGCACGCGGCCGTTCTTGCGCCAGGTGTAGGCGCCGCTGGCGTCGATGTTCAGAATCCCCATCGTGGCGTTGTCGGTGACGTCGCTCCAGTCGTCCTGGTCCACGCGCATCCCGGGCTCGGTGAGCCCCCAGCGTCCCACCAGCCGCCGGTCCACCACACCCGCGCCGTCGTCGTCGTAGTCGTAGTCGTCGCCGGGCCGGTAGGGTGGGCCGCCGTCGTAGGCGCCGCCGCCCAGGCTGCTTTCCACCTCCAGCGTGTATTCGCCGGTGCCCGACAGCAGCGGGTTCACGCGCACCACGTACTCGCCGTTGTTGGGCAGCGTGACGTCGATGCGCGAGTCGCGGCCGCCGGCGCCGTCGTCGTCGCGCTGCAGCACGCTGCCGATGCCGTGGCGCCCGCCGCGCGTGCCCATCACCAGCTCGGCGTCGAAGTCGGTGGAGCGCAGCGTAAGGGTAAGCCGCTCGCCGCGGCGGCCCTGGTACGTGTACAGGTGGAACGCCGCGCCGTTGTCCAGCGTGGGGTCCGACGAGTGCAGCCGGCCGCTCACGCGCCGCCCCGCCTGCAGCGGGCCTCCGCTGGACTCGTACCCGCCGCCGTACACCGGCTCGGTGGGCGTGGCGCCGTAGTCGCCGCCGTAGCTGGCGCGGCCCCCGTTGAGCGTCAGCGTGTACGGGCCGGTGTCCTGGCGCAGCGAGCTGGCGCGGATGACGTAGGTGCCGTCTTCCGGCAGCCGCACCTCCACCCGCGAGTTGGTGCCGTTGCCGCCGTCGTCGTCGCGCGCGATCTCGCGAAACGCGCCGCCGCGGCGCCGCGTGCCCAGGTACAGGTAGGTGTCGAACGCGCCGGACTCCATGGTGACGATCACCGTTTCGCCGCGCCGCCCGTCGAACGTCCACTCGTCGTAGTAGCTGTCGTCGTCGGTGCGCGGGTCGCCGGAGCTAAGCCCGCCGCGCGTCACCTCGCCGGGAACGATGGAGCGCTGCGCGGACGCCGGGCCGGCGGTGAGCGCCACCGCCGAAACGAGCAGAAGGAACCGCTTGGTCATCTGTGGATCAGGGAACGGGAGGGTTGATCGGGGCCGTACGGGGCTGCCGTGAAAGGTTGCGGCCCCCGGCGGAATTCGCAACATCCGCCGTGGACGGGGCCGATGTACGTGCGCCCCGCCCCAGCGGTTTCGGCGGCAATCGCCCAGACGGATCCGGCGGATTGGGAGGATGCGGACGCGGGGCGGCAAACGGTGGGGCGGGCTTCCGCATCTCAATCCGCGGCGCCTATTTTTCCGCAACCGGCGGCGCGGCGGCGGGGTACACGCACCGTCATCGATCCCACGGACGAAAAACATCCACCGAAACCCGACGTCCAGGATGCAACACACGTCACTGATCCCGGTCTTCGCCCTTCTCGCCCTCACCACGGCGTGCGGGGGCGCGGCTTCAGGAAGCCAGACCGCCCGCGAAAGGGAGCGGGAGCAGCTGGAAGAGGTTCCCGCGGCGCGCGCGCCGGTGGCGGCGCAGGCCAGCGACCGCGCGCAGGACTCGCGGCGCACGGCCATCGTCGTGGCGTCGCAGCGGGTGGCGCCGGCGGTGGTGAGCGTAAACGTGCTGCGGCGCGAGCGGGTGGTGCCGCGCACGCTGTGGGAAGAGATGATGCTGCCCCCCGGCGCCGAGCGCGAGACGGCCGGCCTGGGATCGGGCTTCATCATCACCGCCGAGGGGCTGGTGATCACCAACGAGCACGTGGTGCGCGCGGCGTCGGAGGTCGTGGTCACGCTGCCGGACGGGCGCGAGTTCGACGCGGACGTGGTGGGGAGCGACGAGGTGAACGACCTGGCCCTGCTGCGCATCCGCCTGCCGCGCGGCGAGCCGGCGCTTCCCGTGGCGCCGCTGGGCAACAGCGACGGGCTGATGATCGGCGAGTGGGTGATCGCCATCGGCAACCCGTTCGGCTTCCTGCTCAGCAACCCCGAGCCGTCGGTGAGCGCGGGGGTGGTGAGCGCCGTGGGCCGCAACATCCTGGGCGGCGACGGCCAGCGCAGCTACAGCCTGGACATGATCCAGACCGACGCCTCCATCAACCCCGGCAACAGCGGCGGCGCGCTGGTCAACGCGCTGGGCGAGGTGATCGGCGTGAACTCGTCCATCCTCAGCAACTCGGGCGGCAGCGAGGGGCTGGGCTTCGCCATCCCCATCAACCGCGCGCGCCGCATTGCCCTGGACCTGGCCGACGACGGGCAGTACCGGCGCGCCTGGATCGGCGCCGAGGTGGAGCCGGTGCGCGCGGAGGGGCCGCGGCGGCTGGCGGAGGTGCGCATCTCCGTCATCGCGCCCGGCTCGCCGGCGGAGCGGGCGGGGCTGCGCACGGGAATGCGCGTCGTGGGCATCGGCCGGCAGCGGGTGCGCACGCCGCTGGACTGGCAGGCGGGGCTGCTGAACGCGGCGTACGGCGAGCCGCTGGAGGTGCGGGTGATGGAGAACGGCCGCGAGCGCGCCGTCCGCGTGCAGCCCGGCGACCTGCCCTCGGTGAACGCCGAGCGCATCCAGGCCCTGCGCGACTTTCAACTGGTGACGCTGACCCCCGCCATCCGCGCCGAGCGCGGGCTGACCAACGAGCAGGGCGCGCTGATCGTGGGGCTCTCCGACGCGGCGCGCGGGCTGGGGCTGCAGGAGGGTGACCTGGTGCTGCAGATCAACCGGCTGCGCATCACCAGCGCCGAGAGCGCGGCGCAGGCGCTGCAGCAGCTGGGCGGCCGGAGCGTGGTGATGTACTTCGAGCGCGGCGGACGGGTGGGGAGCACGCAGTTCGTGATCGGAGGGTGAGGCGGTGAAGGGGTGAAGGGGTGAAGGGGATGTCACCCGCCGGGATCCTCCCGGGCGGGTGAACCCGCGGCTGGAAAAGCGGGAAGCCCCGCAAACTGCGCGGGGCTGCGCATCCACGGGCTCCTGCGCGCCGGCCTGAGCTGCGTCGCACCCAGGAGATTGTCATCCTGAGGCCCGGCCACGCAGAACCTTCTTCTCGCGCTGCGGGTCGCAGGGCCGAAGGATCCAGTCTCGGATCGCGCGTGGCCGGACGCGGCAGCCCGCGCGACAGCCTCGGCCACGACTGAGCCGGACATAGCCGACCGGCGGCGCGCGAAGGGGCACGGCGAAATCGTTCGTGCCCCTTCTCTCATCCTCCTGGACTCGTTGGACGGGCGCACGATCTCGTCGGCTACGGCGGGTTTCGGTGCGAGGGCCGCCCGTTACCGAAGGAGATTCTTCGGTCGGCGCACGGGCGACGGTGCGTGAAGGACGGGTACGCGCGGCGCCTTCCTCGGAATGACAGCGATCATCTTGGGAGTTCCGGCATCACACGACCGTCCCTGCTCCGCTTGCAAATCGTTACGGCGCCGCCGTCTTGGCGAGAAGCAGGCGGGTGAAGTTCAGGCCGGGAAATCCGATCAACCGGAGACTCGGCCAATGACGACCTGGATCATCCGCCTGCACCTTCACGACGAGCGCGCGCTGCACGCCATGGTGCTGCGCCGGCACCCGCGGCTGGACCGCGCGATGCACGCCGTCACGCACCTGGGCGACGCGGCGGTCACCATCGGGGTAACGCTGGGGCTGGCGATGGGCGCGGTGCCGGCGCTGCGGGACGCGGGGCTGCGCGCGGCATTCGCGCTGGTGGCCTCGCACGCGGTGGTGCAGCTGCTCAAGCGCACCGTCACGCGCGCGCGTCCGCGAATGCCCGAGGGCTTCGCCGCGCTGGTGCAGCCGCCCGACCGCTTCAGCTTTCCCTCGGGCCACGCCGCGTCGTCGCTTTCCGTGGCGCTGGCCCTGGCCGCGGTGCTCCCCGTCCCCGCCTCCGCCGCCCTCGTCGTGCTGGCGATGGTGGTGGGCCTGTCGCGCTGCTACCTGGGCGTGCACTACCCCGGCGACGTGATCGCCGGCTGGCTGCTCGCCCTCCTCGGCATCATCGCCGCCGCGCCGGTGCTGGCCCTGCTGGGCTGAGCCGCCACGCCCGGGAGGTTGGGATCGCCGGGAGATCGGGATCGCGACAGGGATCGAGCTGCGTCCGACGCGGCGCCCCCTCCGCTCGCTTAGGCTCGCACCTCCCCCAACTTCGGGGGAGGTTGGGTGAGCCGAGGGATCGGGGCTCTACGAAGGGTATCGAACTGGCGCCCGACAGGGCCCCCTCTCCCCCGGCCCCTCTCCACCCGCTGCGCGGGAGAAAGGGGAGAATTCGATCTCGTCTTGGCAGGCTGCGGACTGGCTGGCTGGGGGCCCCTCCCCCGGCCTCTCTCCGCTCGTTCCTCGGGGAGAGGGGAGAATTCGATCGCGATCCAGATACTTCGTCGGGCGCGTCACCCTCCCCCGCGCTGTTTGCGGGAGAGGGCCGGGGAGGGGGGCCCGGCGGACGCAGCGCGATCCCAATCGAAATCACCCGCATCCCTGCCCTGCAGTCCGCGCAGGCGGACTTTGCGAATTTCCAGCGGCGAATTCATTCGCTCTGCGAGGTGGGCGAGTCATGCGAGCCCGGAGGGGGCGCCCCGCCGGCGCAGCGCACCATCGGTCGAACCACCCCGAAGCGCACAAAAAGCCCTCCCGCCGATCCGGATGATCGGCGGGAGGGCTCCCGGCATGCGGAAGGGCGCGGGTGCGCTCTACTCCACGACCGCGGCGGAAGGCTCCACCCCTGCCGCGTCAGTCTCCACCACGACGGCTGTCTCCGCCGTCGCAGCTGCGGCCGCCGCCGCGGCGGCGACGCGGGCAAGAAGCTTTTCCACCTCTTCCACCACGCGGCGCGGCTCGATGGGCTTGGCCAGGTAGCCCTCGCACCCGGCCTCCGTCGCCCGCTGGCGGTCTTCGGCCATGGCGTGCGCGGTCAGCGCGATCACCGGGATGTGCGCGGTGGTCGGGTCGGCCTTCAGGCGGCGGGTGGCTTCCCACCCGTCGATCCCGGGCATGGCCACGTCCATCAGGATCACCAGGGGGTGCAGTTCGCGCGCAAGGCGAATGCCCTCCTCGCCCGTGCCGGCTTCGGCCACCTCGTGACCGCAGTGACGCAGGATCGTGGTGTATATGGTACGATTGTCTTCGTTGTCCTCCACCAGGAGGACGGCGACTGAGTTCATGTTTGGTCCGGTCAGGCTGAAATGGCGTGCACGATGGAACGTATGCAAGAACCGGGCAGGGCCGCTTCAGCAACTGCATCCATGTACCCTGCTGTGACGGCATCGGTCCGCACGGCAACGGGATCGGCGTGTTTCGCCCGTCCGCCGCGATTGCCCGGGCGGGGGCCGGTGCGGTATCGTTCCGCACCGGCGCGAACCCCTCACCTGCCCGCTCATGAGCTTCGTCCAGGCGCCGCCCGCGCTGGGCAACCAGTACGACGACGACCCGGCCCTGCGGTCCCTGCTGGCGCGGCTGCTTCCCCCGCCCGTGCTGGCCGGCGTGGAGCCCGGCCTGCGGCGGATGGGCGGGATTTCCGCCGAGCTGTACCCCGCCCAGCTGGCGGACCGGCTGAGCGAGCCCGTGCTGACGCAGTGGGACGCGTGGGGCAGCCGCGTGGACCGCATTGAGCTCACGCCCCTGTGGCGCACGGCGGAGCGCATCGCGGCGGAGCACGGGGTGGTGGCCACGGCGTACGAGCGCGCCCACGGCCGGCTCAGCCGCATCCACCAGTTCGCGCTGGCGTATCTCTTCACACCATCGACAGATATCTACGCCTGTCCGTTGGCGATGACCGACGGCGCGGCGCGCGTGCTGACCGATTCCGGCAACCGGGCGCTCATCGATCGCGCCGTCCCGCACCTCACCAGCCGCGACCCCGCCGCCTTCTGGACCAGCGGGCAGTGGATGACGGAAACGGTCGGCGGCTCCGACGTGGGCGGCACGGGGACGGAGGCCCGGCGGGACGCGGACGGCGGCTGGCGGCTGCACGGCCGCAAGTGGTTCACCTCCGCCGCCACCTCGCAGATGGCGCTCACGCTGGCCCGGCCCGAGGGGAATCCGCCCGGCGGGCGCGGCCTGGCGCTGTTCTACGTAGAGACGCGCGGCGAGGACGGATCGTTGAGGGGCATCCGCATCGACCGGCTCAAGGACAAGCTGGGCACCCGCAAGCTGCCCACCGCGGAGCTCACGCTGGACGGCACCCCCGCCATCCCCGTGCTGGGCCTCTCCGACGGCGTGCGCTCCATCGCCCCCATGCTGAACGTGACGCGCACCTGGAACGCGGTGAGCGCTGTCGCGCTGATGCGCCGCGGGCTGGCCCTGGCCGACGACTACGCGCGGCGGCGGACGGCGTTCGGCGCCCTGCTGGCGGAGCAGCCGCTGCACGCGGACACGCTGGCCGGCCTGCGGGCGGAGTGGATGGGCGCGCTGCACCTTACCTTTCGCGTCGCGGAGCTGCTGGGCGCGCAGGAGGCGGGCGACTTGGACGACGCCGGCCGCGCGCTGCTCCGCGTGCTCACCCCGCTCGCCAAGCTGACCACCGCCCGGCAGGCCGTCGCGGTGGCCAGCGAGGTGGTGGAGTCGTTCGGCGGCGCGGGGTACGTGGAAGACACGGGGATCCCCATGATCCTCCGCGACGCGCAGGTGCTCTCCATCTGGGAGGGGACCACCAACGTCCTGTCGCTGGATACGCTCCGCGCGCTGGACTCCGCCGGCGGCGTCGGCACCGTCCGCGCGGAGGTGGAGCGGTGCGCCGCGCAGGTCGCCGATCCCGCGCTCGTCCCGCTCGTTCAGGCGGCGGCGCGCGCGACCGAGCGGGCGGAGGCGTGGCTGGAGGATGCGATGCGCGGGGGACGCGCGGAGGTGGAGGCGGGCGCGCGGCGGTTCGCGCTGACGCTGGGGCGCGCGCTGGAAGTGGCGCTGCTGGCGTCGCACGCGCAGTGGGAGACGGATCGCGGCGAGCGGGACGCCGCACGGGCCGCGCGCCGGCTGGCGGCGCACGGCATGGACCAGGTCAGCAATTTTGCGGGGATGATGATGGAGCAGGCACTGCAGGCGGAGGTGGCGGGATGACGATGGTGGACGAGACGGAGCTGCTGGTCGCCACCCGGCGCGACCTGCACCGGCACCCGGAGATCGGCTTCAACGAGCACCGCACCGCCGGCATCGCCGCGGAGCGCCTGCGGGCCGCGGGCTACGAGGTGCGGACGGGGATCGCGGTCACCGGCGTGGTGGGCACGCTGCGCGGCGGCGCGGGCGACGGGCCCACGCTGCTGCTGCGCGCGGACATGGACGCCCTGCCGATCACGGAAGAGACGGGGCACGACTTCGTATCCACCCTCCCCGGGTCGATGCACGCCTGCGGGCACGACGCGCACGTGGCCATCGGCCTGGCGGTGGCGGAGCGGCTGGCGCGCACGCGTGACCAGTGGCGCGGCACGGTGAAGTACATGTTCCAGCCGGCCGAAGAAGGGCTGGGCGGGGCCGTGGGGATGATCGAGGCCGGCGTGCTGGACGGCGTGGATGCCGCACTGGGGCTGCACGTGTGGCTGGGGCTGCCCAGCGGGGTGGTCGGCGTGGTCCAGGGGCCGCAGATGGCGGGGGCGATCGAGTTCGGCATCGAGGTGCGCGGGCGCGGCGGGCACGGCGCCATGCCGCACGAGACGGTGGATGCGCTGTACGCCGCCAGCCAGATCGTGGTCGCGCTGCAGAGCGTGGTGTCGCGGACGGTGCCGCCGCTGGAGCCGGCGGTGGTGACCATCGCCGCCTTCCACGCGGGCGCGGCGCACAACGTGATCGCCGAGACGGCGTCGCTCAAGGGCACGGTGCGCGCGTTCGATCCCGCGCTGCTGCACCAGCTTCCGCACCACGTGGAGCGGGTGATCGCCGGCGTGTGCGCCGCGCTGGGCGCCACCTACGAGTTCCGCTTTCGCATCGAGGGCCCGCCGACGGTAAACGACCCGCGGATGGCGGAGATCGTGCGCCGCGAGGCGGAGCGCATCGTGGGCGCGGACCGGGTGCGCACCGACCCCGACGTGCGGACGATGGCGGCGGAGGACTTTGGCGACGTGCTGGCGCGCGTGCCCGGCTGCTACTTCTTCGTCGGCGGCCGCAGCGAGGAAAAGGGGATGACGCACCCGCACCACTCGCCGCGCTTCGACCTGTGCGAAGACTGCATGCCCGTCGCCGTCGACGTGCTGGAGGCCGCGGCGCGCGCGTACCTGGCGGGCGGGTGACGGGGTCGGGGGCGGATCAGGTGTGATTTCGGCCGGCATTCACGCAGGTCCGCCAGCAGGGGGTGGATCCGTTCGCCGCCGGGGCACCGCAAAGTCCGCCAGCAGGGGTGGATCAGTTCACGCCGGCATCGCGAGGTGCGCCCCGGGAGCGAATGAACTCGATGCAAGGACATCGCGAAGTCCGCCCCAGGAGCGGACGAATTCGATGCAAGGACATCGCGAAGCCCGCCCCAAGAGCGAATGAATTCGCCGCTGGAAATGCGCAAAGTCCGCCTGCGCGGGCTCGGCGGCCCGGCGGTTTGCGGCGTTCCAGGCACCTGCGCGTCCGCAACGGGGGGGGTAATTCTGGCCGGCTCCACCCCAGGAGCGAATGAATTCGCCGCTGGAAAAGCGCAAAGTCCGCCTGCGCGGACTCGGCGGCCTGGCGGTTTGCGGCGGCCCAGGGCACCTGCGCGTCCGCAGCCAGGCACGTGCGGCTCGCGCGGTAACGCCGCAGAGGCCGGGTGACGTTCGCACCCTCTCCCACGTGTGGGAGAGGGTGCGAGCCTGAGCGAACGGGTGAGGGGTGACGCCTACGCGCGCTTGAGCTTCGTGAGGTACTTACTGCGGAAGTGGCTGACCTTGGGGGCGATGACCACCTGGCAGTAGCCCTGCCGCGGATTGCGGGCGAAGTACTCCTGGTGGTACGACTCGGCGGGGTAGAACTCGGTGGCCGGCACCACCTGCGTGACGATGGGGTTTTCCCACACGCCCTCGGCCTCCAGGTCGCGGATGACCTCGCGGGCGGTGTCGCGCTGCGCGTCGGAGTGGTAGAAGATGGCGGAGCGGTACTGCGTCCCCACGTCGGCGCCCTGGCGGTTGAGCGTGGTGGGGTCGTGGACGGTGAAGAACACCTCCAGGATCTCGCGGAACGAGACCTCGGCCGGATCGAACGTCACCTGCACCACCTCGGCGTGGCCGGTAATGCCGGAGCACACGGCATCGTACGACGGATTGGGCATGTGCCCGCCCATGTATCCGCTCACCACGCTTTCCACCCCCCGCAGCTCATCGAACACCGCCTCGATGCACCAGAAGCAGCCGCCGCCCAGGGTGGCGACCTCGCGCTGATCGTTCTTCGTCATCATCCCCCCCTCCACGATATAAGGTCCGTCGCGCATTCTGGGCCACGCCACCGGCGCGCGCAATGGCGTGGACGGATGTGTTACAGGAGGGGCGTCCACATCCACAGGGAGTGCGCGTTGTCCTTTCTGGCGGGTGAAGACGAACCGGAACCGGGGGGTGCATCATGAGACGCCACCATCACACACTCGTATGTCTGTCGCTGCTGGCCACCGCCGCCTGCACCCTTGATTCGGTGACGGGGCCGCAGGCCGTCCCCGTATCCGAAATGCAGGCCAGCGCCGCACGGGCGGATGATCCAGCCTCCGCCACCCAGCGTGGCCCAGAGCAGGTGTGGATCAACCCGCTGGGCCCCGAGGCGCTGATCATCGTCGACGGCGTAATCCAGCAGGAGGCGCCGCACCTGATGGCCACGGAGATCGCGGACGTCCAGATCGTCCGCGGCAAGGCGGGGCTCCGCGACGGCGTGGGCCGGACATGATCTTGATCACCACCACCCGCACCTCACGCGCCCGGTAGCCAGTCGCCCGAAACGACGCGCGGCAGCCCGTCCACCGGGCGGTTGTAGAAGTAGGCCCACGCGGCGGCGCAGCGGCCATCCTCCCCCGCCGCCTGCACGATGCGCCGGACGAACAGGGATTCGTCCGGCGCATCGGCGTCGTAGCCCTCGTAGTCGTCCAGCGCGGCCAGCAGCGCATCCGCCGCGCCGGCACTCACCACGTACAGCTCGCCGGCAATGCGGTCCGCGGGATGGGCCGACGGCACCGCGGCGGGGTAGCGGCCGGCATCGTACAGGACGCCGCCGATGGCCGCGCGGCCCACGCGCCGCACGCCGCGCATCAGGCGAGCGTGGGCGGAGCCGGCCGCGTCCGCGCGCAGGGTGCCGTAGACGAACAGGTGATGGGGCATGGCGGTCCTTGTTCCATCTGCAGCAAGGTGGACGGAATGCGCCGCGGTACGCTCCGTGCTTGCAGGGCGCGCGGCGGCCGGTGCCATGCGCGCCGGGGCCGTTCTGGCTGACCCGTGTGGACGGAGATGAAGACGATGAGCAAGAGCGAGCGCAGCGCGCATACCACGACGGACCACGACTTCATCCGCCGCTGGGTGGAAGAGCGCGGCGGCAGGCCCACGCACGTAAAGCGCACCGGCGGCGGCGACGACCCCGGCATCCTGCGCATCGACTTTCCCGGCTACTCCGGTGAGGGCTCGCTGGAAGAGATCGGCTGGGAAGAGTTCTTCGAGAAGTTCGAGGAGAGCGAGCTGGCCTTTCTGCACCGCGACATCAAGGGCGACGACGGCGAGCTGGACCGCTTCAACAAGCTGGTGAGCCGCAAGGGCCGCGAGGACGAAGACGAGGAATAGGAACAGAAGTGCGAAAGTGCGAGAGCAAGGCACATCCACTCCCGCACTCCCGCACTCCCGCACTTTCGCACTTCCCCGGATGGCACGCGCGTTGCGCTCGGCCAGTCCGACCCGACACTCGAACTCGGAACCGCGCCGCCGGGGCCACGCACGGCACCCGGCGGTGCTTTCAGAAACCCGGCGGCACGCATGTCCCTGCACCTGTTCAGCACCCCGGTCCAGTGCACCCGGTGCGGCACCGTCGTCGACGATCCCACGGTCGACAAGTGCCCCACCTGCGGCAACCTGCTCAAGGAGCGCCGCGCGCCCCGGCGCCTGGCCGGCGTCGAGACGCGCTACGGCAGCCTGCGCACCCTGCTGGCGGTGCTGCGCTTTCTGGGCGTGATGGTCCTGGCCCTGGGCGGCCTGGTCTTCTTCAGCACCCTGGGCGACGACGGCGCGTCGAACCTGAACGGCGCCATCGTCTTCGTCAGCAGCATCGTGGTCGCCGTGGCGCTGTTCGCGCTGGCGGGGATGTTCGTGCTGATGATGGACATCGAAGAAAACACCCGCTCGTCGTTCCGCATGCAGCAGCGCATGCTGGAGGGGATGGAAACGCGCCCCGGCGGCGATGCGCCCGCCGCGGCGGAGGCGGAGGCACAGGTTCCGCCCGCCGCCGCGCACTGACACCGAAAGCACGCAGATGAAGTTCCTGAAACGCACCGCCGTCCCCGCCGCGCTGGTCCTGGCGGTGGGAGGCGGCTTTCTGGCCGTGCGCGCCGCCACGCAGACCGCGGGCGGCGCCCTGCAGGCCCAGGCCAGCGCGCTGGTCCCCAACCAGAGCGAGTGGAGCGTGTTCGCCTGGTCGCTGGACCGCAACGAGCCGCTGTTCGCCATCAACGCCGACCAGCCCATCATCCCGGCCAGCAACAACAAGGTGTACAGCGCCATCTGGGCGCTGGCCGAGCTGGGCCCGGACTACCGCTTTCCCACCGACCTGCTGATCACCGGCCCGGTGCAGAACGGGGTGGTGCGCGGCGACGTGGTGATCCGCGGCTCGGGCGACCCGGCGTTCGGGTACGCGGAGTACGACAAGGACCCCATGACCAGCCCGCGCCGGATGGCGGCGGGGCTCAAGCGGCTGGGGGTGACGTCCGTGGAGGGCGGCGTGATCGCCGACCCGTACGTGCACGACCGGCAGAACTACGGGCCCGACTGGCCCCGCGACACGGGGAACGGGGCGGCGCGGTACGCGCCCACGGTGAGCGGCCTGCCCTTCAACCGCAACATGCTGTGGGTGCGCATGACGCCCGGCGGCTACATCCGCGAGCCGGACGTCCCCGAGATCCCCATCGTCAACCGCTCGCGCGGCGGCGGGGGCAACGCGTACGCCGTGCGCCAGCCGGACGAGGACACCATCCGCATTCGCGGCGGCGGGCAGGGGCGCTTTGGGGTGGGGGCGTACGAGCCGGCGTACCTGGCGGGCGGCGCCATTCGCCAGGCGCTGCGCGAGGCGGGAATCCAGGTGCGCGGGCCGCTGCGCATTGCCCAGACGCCGCAGGGCGCCACGCTGGTGCACCGGCACTTTTCCATCCCGCTGATGGACATGGTGTTCCAGCTGGGCCGCCACTCCGACAACTTCTTTGCGGAGCACCTGTGGAAGGCGGCGGTGGCCAAGGCCACGGGGCGCGGGACCTACGCGGCGGGAGGCAGCGCGTCGGCGGTGTTCTTTCACGACGCGGCGGGGATTCCCTGGGGACAGATCTGGCAGGCGGACGGCTCGGGGCTCTCGGCGCAGAACCGCACCAGCGCCGAGGCGCTGGTGCGCTCGCTGATCTACGCCCACAAGCAGCCGTGGTCCGCCAAGTTCCACGAGTCGCTCTCCATCGCGGGCGACCGCGGGGGGACGATGGCGCGCATGTTCAACACCGGCCCGGCGGCGGGGAACCTGCACGCCAAGACGGGCTACATCAACGACGTGCGCACGCTGAGCGGCTACGTGAAGACGGCCAGCGGCGAGAACGTGGTGTTCTCGTTCCTGTACAACGGACGCAATACTTCGGGCGCGCGCGGCGTGCAGACGAATTTGGGGAACCTGCTGGCGGGGTACCGGCGATAGGGAAGAAGAAGTACCTAGTGCCAGGGATCGAGTGCCCGGCGCCGGAAGGTGCGGGGCACTTTGGCGTGTGGAGGAAGCGCATTCCTTTCACGCCGCGAAGTTCGATGCTACATTCCCCGCTCCCGCCGTTGGAACCACATCCACGAAGGAGGAGCGATGAAGAGGAACGGGATTCTGCGCTGGAGCTTTGCCGCAGTCACGGCGGCGTCGCTGGTGTTCGGCGGCACGCAGGCGTTCGCCGCGCCGGGCGCGCAGAAGGGGGCCGGGTGGTGCGAGCCGTACGAGTGCCGTGCGATGTGCGGGACCGGCTGCGGTGGAACCTGTGTGAACAACGAGTGCTGGTGCGACTGCTGAGCAGGTGAGACGGCGGGGGCCGGCACGCGCCCGGCCCTCGTCGCAATCCGCAAATGAGATCGGCACGCAGAGGCCACAGAGGCATGTTCTCTGTGGCCTCTGCGGCCTCTGGGTGAGAATGGTCTTTGCCGGTCACGCGCGCGGCCCTCTCGCCCGCCATCCGTTCCCGCTTACCTTGTCTCGCGGCGGAAACGCGGAGATGCGGCTTCTCCGCGAACGTTCTGACTCTCGTACCTTTTTGCCCCGGAGACGTGTGGGATGACGACGAGCGACACGGCGACCGATCCGCGGTACCCCGTCGGCAGGTTTCAGCGCGGCGTGGAGCCGACGCCGGAGCGCCGCGCCGAGTGGATCGACGAGATCGCGCAAACGCCGGAGCGGTTCCGCGCGGCGGTGCAGGGGCTGACGGACGCGCAGCTGGACACGCCCTACCGCGACGGCGGCTGGACGGTGCGGCAGCTGGCGCACCACGTGCCCGACAGCCACATGAACGCCTACACGCGCTTCAAGCTGGGGCTCACGGAAGACAACCCGGGGATCAAGACCTACGACGAGGCCGCGTGGGCGCTGCTGGAAGACACGCGCGCCACGCCGGTGGAGACGTCGCTGGCGCTGCTGGAGGCGCTGCACGTTCGCTGGGTGCACGTGCTGCGGTCGATGGACGACTCACAGTGGGCGCGCACCATTCAGCACCCGGACCACGGCCCCATGCGGCTGGAGAACATGCTGGCGCTGTACGCGTGGCACGGCCGCCACCACGTGGCGCACGTCACCCACCTGCGCGAACGGATGGGCTGGTGACGGGCGAATCGGCGGACCTCGGGAAGCTGCGCCTCTCGCACCCCTCCGGCGCCACGGCGGAGGCGTACCTGCAGGGCGCGCACGTGACGTCGTGGACCCCCGCGGGCGGCGCGGAGGCGCTGTTCGTCAGCCGCGCCGCGAAGTTCCAGCCGGGGACGGCCATTCGCGGCGGCGTGCCCGTGGTCTTTCCGCAGTTCGCGGAGCTGGGCCCGCTCCCCAAGCACGGCTTTGCGCGCACGCTGCCGTGGGAGCGGGTGGAGGGCGGCGACGCCACGTCGGTGCGGCTGCGCCTGCGCGACTCGGACGAGACGCAGCGCATCTGGCCGCACGCCTTTCTGGCGGAGCTCGCGGTGGAGCTGGGGGCCGACCGCATCGCGCTGACGCTTTCCATCCGCAACACCGACACGGCGCCCTTCACCTTCAGCGCCGCGCTGCACACGTACCTGCGCGTGGGTGACGTGCGCGAGATGGTGATCGAGGGGCTGCACGGCGTGCGCTACCGCGACCGGGAGAGCGGCGAGGAGCTGAAGGTGGATGACGCGCGCGAGGTGACGGCCGGCGGGGAGGTGGACCGCGTCTACCTGGACACGCCGCCCCAGCTGCGCGTGCACGACCGCGCCAACGGCCGCACCTTTCGCGTGCAGTCCACCGGCTTCGCGGACACGGTGGTGTGGAACCCGTGGGCCGCGGGCGCCGCGAAGCTCGACGACATGGAAGACGAGGAGTACCTGGAGATGATCTGCGTCGAGGCGGCGCAGGTGGGGTCGCCCGTCACGCTGGAGCCCGGCGCGGGGTGGACCGGCGTCCAGCGGATCCAGGTGATCCCCGATCGTTCCGCGGAGCCGGCGGACTGAAGCAGGTTGGGGGTACAGAGGAACAGAGAAAAAGATCAGAGGAACAGAGGAAACCTGTGTGGGCCTCTGTTCCTCTGATTTTTCCTCTGCTCCTCTGTACCCCAACCTTGTGGAGCTGGAAGGATCGCGATCAGGGCGTCGGTGGCAGGAAGCCTTCGGCGGCGTGGGCGAAGGCGGCGTCCATCTGGCCGGCGGCGCGGAGAACGGACTGGGCGCGCGCGTCCTCGGCCAGGGCGTGCGACGCGTCCAGCTCGGCGATGGCGGCGACGAAGCAGCCGGCGATCTCGCGGTCGCGCACGCACCCCAGCCCGTGCAGCCGCCGCCCCAGGTGGTCGATGCGCGCGGCGGCGCCGTTCAGCCGCACGTGCGTGGGCGCGTCGTCGCGCAGCCCGCGCGCGATGAGCCGGATGGACTCGGAAAAGGTGGGGTTCGCCATCACCCCTCCCCGTGCTCGTCGCGCGGAATGGCCCGGGCCCCGCGGCGGGGCTGGCCGCGGCGCCCCCGCACCCGCTTTTCGCTGGGCGAAAGCTCAACCGGCGCGTCGTTCCTGGGCACCACGGCCGGCGGGGTGAGCAGCGGAAGCCGCACGGTGAACACGCTTCCGCCGTCCGGCTCGCTCTCCATGGTCACGTCGCCCCCCAGCATGCCGGCCAGCTGGCGGGTGACCGCCAGCCCCAGCCCCGTTCCCCCCATCCGCGAGTTGCTCTGGTCCACCTGCCAGAAGGCGTCGAACACGTGCTCCGCATGCTCGGGGGCAATCCCGATCCCCGTGTCGCCCACCCGCAGCAGCACGGCGCCGTCCTTCATCATTTCCAGCGCCAGCCGCACCTCGCCCGCTTCCGTGAACTTTACGGCGTTGGCGGCCAGGTTCAGGATGATCAGCCGCACCTTGCCCGGGTCGGTGCGAAAGGGGAGGGGCCCCTCGGGGATCGCGAGCGGAAAGCCCAGCCCCTTGGCGGCGGCCAGCGGCTCCACCATGGCCGCCGCGTCGCGCACCACGGCGGCCATGTCCAGCTCGCGCAGCCGCAGCTCGAAGCGGCCGGACTGCTGCTGGGCAAAAGTCAAAATCTCTTCGATGAGCTCCAGCAGGTGGTCGCTGGCGCGGCGGATGCGCTCCACGTGGTGGCGCTGCTTTTCGTTCAGCGGCCCCGCGGTTTCTTCCGTCAGCAGGTCGGTAAAGCCCTGCACCGCGGTAAGCGGGGTGCGGAACTCGTGCGAGATGGTGCCCAGAAAGCTCTTGCGCGCCCGCTCGGCCGACGCGGCCTCGTGGCGCGCCAGGTTGGCCTCGTCCAGCAGCTCCTCGGCGCGGCGGGCGGTGAGGGTGGCCGCCTTGCGGGCCTCCTCCGCCGCGCGGCGCGCCTCTTCGGACTCGGCGTAGAGGCGCGCGTTGTCGAGCGCCATTCCGCACCGGCGCCCCAGGTCCTCGGCCAGCAGCAGGTCGGCGGCGTCGTACTCGCGGCGGGTGTCGGAAACGAAGGTGATGGCGCCCATGGTGCGCCCCCGCGCCGACATCGGCACCATGAGAAACGAGCACGCCCCCAGCTCGCGCAGCAGCGCGCGGTGCTCCTCCTGCGCGATCCCCTCCAGCACGCCGTCGTTCTCCAGCACGAAGTCGCTTTCCTGCGTGCGGATGACCCGCGGGGCGCCCAGCGGGTCGTCGCGGCCGGGCGGGTGCGCGTCGTAGAACTCGCGCGCCAGCACCTGCTTGGCGGGGTCGGGATGGATGACGGCCACGCGGCGGATGGTGTCGTCGGGCTCCACCACGTCCACCATGCACCAGGTGCCAAAGTGCGGCAGCGCCAGCCCGGCCCCGGTGGCCAGGGTGGTCTCGGTGTCCAGCGACTTGGCCAGCACGCGGCTGGTCTCGGCCAGGAACGCGAAGCGGGTGCGGCCGTCGGGAAGGGCGGGATCGGCCTCGGCGGGAAATCCGTCGTCGGTCCGCGCTTCCGGGCTCAGCGTGCTCATGCGCTCCTTCGCGCGGGGAGGTACCGGCTCCTCGCCGGCTGCAGCCGGGGAGGACCAGTGAACGTAACCTGTTGCAGCCAAACAAACAAACTGGCGGCTCGCGCACGTACCGCCATCGGGCCGATCGCGGCAGATGCGAAAAGCCCGCCGGGAGATTTCCCACGGCGGGCCCGCTTCGATCTCGCCCGTCGGCACCCAGGGGGGCGCGGTGATCGGCGTCATGCCCAATCCGCAAAAAGGATCGTCTCACCCAGAGAACCCAGAGGCCGCAGAGGAAGTCACTCTGCGGCCTCTGGGTGCGACGATTCTTTTGCCGGAGCTGGGATTACGCCCGCCGCCGCGAGGTCCCGATCATCCGGGGCAGGCGGCGGATGCCGGCCGCGCGGGGCGCCTCGCAGTCCCGGACGATGGAACGGACCCGCTCGGCGGCTTCGGCGTGCCGCTCCGGCCGCACGCGCGCCAGAAGGATGCGCAGGGCCAGCGCCTCGGCCCATTCGGCATCCCCCTGCTCCATCTCCCTCTCGTTGGCCATGACGGTCACCGGTTTGTCATGGTGGACGCCAGGACTGTCCCTCGTCGGCGCGACAGTCATGACCGGCTCCCGCGAACCCGCCCGCCCGCCTGGGTGTCCGGCACGCTGCGCAGCACCCGGCTGAACAGCCGCTGCAGGCCGTCGTCGGGGGCGGGGGGCGGGGTTCCGGCAAGGTGTGCCCCAATGCGCCGCGACGTCGCCCGTCTGAGCGCCCGCGGCAGGCGGCCGCGCCACCTGCGGATGGTGTCCGGGCGTACGCCGGCCAGCGTTGCCGCGGCTTCGCACGAGAGCGCGCCGGTCGCGCTCAGGAACCTCGCCACCAGCTGGACCCCCTCCGCCTCGGCGTCCGGCCGCGAAGACGTACGCGGCGGCGGAAACGGAATCATTCCCGTACCGGTCATCCCGCTACCTCCCGAACGCGCCGCGCAGCCCCGCCGCCGCCTGCTGAACGGCGGTGCCCGCATTCCTGACGACGGCGCCCATGCCGAAGAACTCGTGCGTCACGCCCTGATGCGCCATCTACGTCCTTCGTCATGCGTATCCGCCGGGGACCGAGTGCCGCCGGCGAATGCCGGCGCGGGGCCGCGAAGCACCCGCCGCTGATCGCGCGGGACGCCGAAACGGCTGGGAGGCAAAAGACATACCCAAACTGTCGCGAAATATGCGACAGATTCAGGGGCCTTGAAAGCAACTGTCGCAGTTGGGCCAGGGACGTGAAGCAAGCACTTGCATTACGGGGGCCGCGACCATCGGCGTCCTCTTCCGGACGGCGTGGTCCGCCGCATCCGCCCGGCGCCCTGGTGCCTTCTCTGAGGTGCCGCTGGTTCCGTTTCTGCAGGACCGGGGACGCGCACACGGGGAGGGTGCGAGCGCTGGTTTTCCATCGCCATTGAGAGAACGGAATGAGCCGTACACTCGACCGCCGGGCCGAGGCGCGCCTGGCCGACCTGCTGCGCGGCCGCCTGCTCGCCGCCATCCACACCGGGCGCCTGACCGCCGGCAGCCGGCTGCCCAGCTACCGCGAGGTCTCGGACGAGACGGGCGACGACCTGCGGGCGGTGGCGCGCGCGTACGCCGTGCTCGAAGCGGAGGGGCTGGTGGAGGTGCGCGGGCGCTCGGGCGTCTTTCTGGCCGAGCAGAAGCGCGTCGGCGGGCGCCTGCTGGCCGAGACCGCACGCTGGCTGGTCGCGGTGGGGCGGGAGGCGTGGATGCGCCGGCTGCGCGTCCCCGACCTTCCCGACTTCATGCGCGAGTGCACGGCGTCGCGCGTGGTGCGCTGCGCCTTCGTCGAATCGACGGTGGACCAGGTGGCCTCGATCGGAACGGAGCTGCGCGAGGACTTTGGCTTCGAGGTCGCGCCCGTGCACGCCGACCGCTTCGCGCCCGTCGCCGTGGAGGACGAAGACCCGCGGCCCCGGCTTCCCGCCGAGCTGCGCGAGGCCGACTTCATCGCCACCACCGCCTTTCACGCCAAGGAGATGCAGGGGGCGGCCACCATGCTGGAGGTGCCCCTGGTCGTCATCCGCCTGAACCCCATGTTCATGCGCGAGGTGCAGCGGACGCTGGCCGAGCAGGAGATGGTGGTGGTGTGCGCGGACCCGCTCTACGCCGAGCGGCTGAAGATGTTCGTGGGAGACCAGCATCCGGAGCGGGTGCGCACGGTGCTGGCCTCCAACCGCGAGGAGGTCGCCCGGCTGGACCCGTCGCTCCCCGTGCTGGTGTCCGAGGCCGCCCGCAGCCAGCTGTCGGACCTTCCCCTGCCGCGCTCGTTCCCCGACCAGCCCATGATCTCTCCGGAATCGGCCGACGAGCTGCTGGAGCTGCTCATCCGGCTGAACCTGGAAGAAAGCCGCGGGCCGGCGCCCGGGTGAGCGGTCTCTCGCTGGAGTGATCCGGACGAACCACCGCTGCGGGCGGTACGAGCCGCGGAACCAGCGCTGCCCCGAAGCAGGGCGGAACGGTGGTTGACCGTCTCTGCGCCCGCGACGCAAGGGGCCGCGGTCAGGCAGGAAGCTTGAGCGTAAAGACGCTTCCCACTCCAGGCGTGCTCTCGACCCCCAGGCTGCCGCCCATTCCGCGCGCCAGCTGGCGGCTGATCGCGAGCCCCAGTCCGGTTCCCTCCTCCGTGCGCGTCAGGTCGGAGCGCACCTGCACGAAGGGCTCGAACACCGCCGCGACCCTGTCCGCCGGGATCCCCACCCCCGTGTCCCGCACCGAGAAGCAGATGCACTCCCCGCCGCGCTCGCATTCCAGGTGGATCCGGCCGCCGGGCAGGGTGAACTTCACCGCGTTCGACAGCAGGTTGACCAGGATCTGCCGCAGCTTGTCGGCGTCGGCACGTACGGACAGGAAGGGCTCCGTCTCACCCGTGATCAGCTCCAGCCCCTTCGCCCTGGCCTGCGGCACCACCAGCGACTCGGCGGCGGTGAACGCTTCCCGCACGGGTACGTCCTCGATGTCGTACGTGACCGTTCCGGTCTCGAGCTTGGTGTAGTTCAACACCTCGTTCACCAGGCCCAGCAGGTGCTTCTGGCTCAGGCGGATGCGCTCCAGGTCCACCCGCTGCTCGGGGGTGACCGGCCCGCGGATCCCCATCTCGATCAGCTCCGTGTAGCCGCCGATGGCGTTGAGCGGGGTCCTCAGCTCGTGGCTCATCACGGAGAGGAACTCGCCCTTGGCGCGGTTGGCGGCGTCCGCTTCGGCGCGTGCTTCCTCGTACTGGCCCAGCAGGTCGCGGAGCGCGTACTGGCGGGCACGGCCGTGCAGCGCCGCCCGCATCACGGAGATGAGCGAGGCGGGGGGGACCGGGCGGTCCAGCAGCACGACGCTTCGCCCGGCACTCATGCTCGCCAGGGCGGCCAGGGGCGGTGAGGGAGTCTCGGAGTTCGCCACGAACACCTGCACGGAGCAGTCGGACCATGCCGGCTGCCCGGCCAGCGTGCCGGCCAGAAGCCGCACCGCCTCCGCCGAGGAGAGCGCTTCCTCCACCAGAAGCGCGGCACCGGCGCCCTGCCGCAGCCCGGCGCAGAACTCGTCCATCGCCACGCACACGCTGGCCGCGAGCCCGGCCTTTTGCAGCGTGTCGCGCGCCAGCTCCGCGGTCCGGCCCACCGGCGCGAAGATCAGGACGCGGAACTCGGGCGCGCCGAAATCCACGTCCACCGCGATCCCGGCCGGCGCAGCATGCGGAGTGGCGGCCTCAGTTGGCGGGCGGTGCATCGGCCAGCTCCATCAGGGAAGCGTCGGGGCCCTCGAACGTCGGACTCCCCGAGAGCACCCCCCGGAAGCCGGTCAGCGGCTCCCCCACCTCGATTCCCTGAGGGGTAACCTGGAACTCGCGGATCCCGTGTCCGTGCCCGCCATAGCGCTTCTTGAAGACGGAGATCGCTCGCCGGATCGCGCCATCCGCCTCGAAGTGGCGCAGGAGGAGCACGGTGTCGGCGAGGTAGCTCACGTCCACGGGGCCGCCCAGCGTGGGTCCGAGCACGCCGTGCTGCGCCACGATCAGAATGGAGAGCACCGTCTGGCTGCTGAGGTAGGTGAGCAGCTCGTGCATCTGGGTGATCAGCATCCGCTCGTCCGGCATGGCGCTCATGTAGCCGGTCAGGCTGTCGATGACCACCATCCGGACCGCCCGCTCCTGCACCTGCGCCCGCACCATGTCCGCGAACTCGCCCGGCGACACCTCGCCCGTGTCGATCTCACTGAGCGTGATCATCCCCGACTCCAGGTGCGGGCGGATCTTCATCCCGATGCCTTCGGTGCGGTGGACAAAGGTCTCCGGCCGCTCGTCGAACAGGAAGATGATCGAGCGCTCGCCGCGCTCCGCGGCCGCGAAGGCGTAGTGCGAAGCGAGCGAGCTCTTCCCGGTGCCCGATGGGCCCAGGAACAGAGTGGAGCTCCCCTCCGCCAGCCCGCCGCCCAGCATATGGTCGATCTCCTCGATCCCGCTCTCGTGGGCGCCCCACGCGTTGTGCAGCCGCTCACCCGTCCGGAGCCGCGGGAACACCTTCACGCCGCCGGTGCAGATGCGGAAGTCGTGTACGCCGTCGTCGTACCGGATCCCCCGCACCTTCAGGACGCGGAGCTGGCGGCGCTCGTTGCCGTACGAGGTGGGCGTGTGGTTGAGGAGGATGACCCCGAAAGCCAGGTGCTGGAGCTCGCTGCCCCCTGGCATTACGGGCTGGTTGTCGAGGAACAGCACGGTCGCGCCCCGGTTGGCGAACAGGTCCTTGAGGATGAACAGCTGCCGCTGGTAGCGCCCCGGGTCGTTGGAGAGGAGGCGAAGCTCGGAAACGGCGTCGAACACCACGCGGGTGGGCCTGACCTCTTCGATGACGGCCCGTACGGCCGCCATCATCTCACCCAGCTCCACGTCGGCCGTGCGGAAGAGGACCTGCTCCGTGCCGAGGCCGGGGACGAGGTTCTCCGCCGAGATCTCGTAGACCTCGATGCCGTCCATCGTCCAGCCGTGCGAAGCGGCCAGCCGGCGGATGACCTCCTTGCTCTGGCTCAGGGTGATCAGCAGGCACTTCTCGCCCAGATCGGCACCCGCGCGCAGGAAGTGGAGTCCGATGAGCGACTTTCCGGTGCCCGGCTCCCCCTCGATCAGGTAGATCTCATGGGTGGGGAAGCCCCCTCCCAAGATCCGGTCCAGCCCTTCGATCCCCGTGGACGCACGGGGCACCTCCGGCGGCACGTTCTCGCTCACGATTCAGTCCTGGGGAAAAGCTGCGCACCGGAGGGGGAGTCTCGCTGGTCCCGGTAATCGGAAGCCCCGGCGCGCGGATGGCGCAGGGAGTACTGCATGTGGGGCGCCATGGCGGATCGCCGAGGATGCGCGGGCAAGGCCCGCCGTGGACCCGGCCGGCGTTCCCCGGCCGCCGTCCAGGAACGAGCGCTGGTACTCGCCCCGTGCCCCGGTTACCCGGGCGGTGTCGCGGGGCGCGTGGCGGAGTTCTCCAGCCAGAGAAAAAAGCTCGAGCCAACGCCGGCCACGCTGGTCGCGGTGAGGTCCCCGCCCATGAGCCTGGCGAGCCGCTGGCTGATGGCAAGCCCGAGACCCGCCCCCTCGGCGCTCGCGTTCCCCAGCTGCTCGTAGGGCTCGAAGATCGTGCCCAGCTGGTCCGCCGGGATCCCTTCGCCGTTGTCTTCGACCCGGATGTACACCCAGGGCCCCAGGGCGCCTAGCTGGGCGTCGGGCGGCGCCTGCTGGGTTGCCCCGGCGCTGACGGTGACGCGGCCGCCGCTGGGCGTGAACTTTACGGCGTTGGCCAGCAGGTTCACGAGGATCTGGCGCACGCGGCCCTCGTCGCCCCAGTAGCACAGCTCCGCCGCCGAGCCGCTGATCGCGCTCGTCAGCGTGAGGCCCTTGGCATCGGCCTGGGGCGCGACCAGCAGCAGCGCCTCCTCGGCGGTGGGTCCAAGCCCATGTGCCCCGGGCCTGACCGGCAGCCCTCCAACGTCCAGCCGGGAGAGATCGAGCACCTCCGAGGCGAGCCCCAGCAGGTGCTTGCTGCTGACGCGGATCCGTCCCAGCTGCGTGCGCTGCGTCTCGTTCAGCGGGCCCGCGATCTCCATGTCCAGCAGGTCGGCGTAGGCGATGATCGCCTGCAGCGGGGTGCGCAGCTCGTGCGACATGGCGGCCAGGAACGCGCCCTTCGCCCGGTTCTCCGCGACCACCTTTCTTCCGGTTTCCGTTGCTTCCTTCGCCGCCTTCAGCGCCGCCTCCACCGCATGGGCCGCGGTGAGATCGCGCGTGAGCTTGGCGAACCCCTGGGCCCGGGATGAAGACAACCTCCGTGTCCTGCGTGCGCTGGGAATCGGCTCGGTCATCGTGGTTCCGCTCATCGCGCGCGGCAGCGTGCTGGGGGCGCTTACGCTGGTGAGCGCCGACAGCGGACACCCGTACGCGCCGGCGGACCTCGAGCTCGCCGAGGACCTGGGCGCGCGCTGCGCGATGGCGATCGACAACGCGCGGCTTCACCGCGACGCGCGGAGCGCCGGCGGCGTTCGCCGCCACCCAGACTACCTTGCCTCACGCAGAGACGCAGCGGAGAATATCGCTTCATCCCTTCTCTCCGCGTGAGGCAAGTATTTGGGGTTCATCGCGGATTGGGTTGCAGGCAACGATGCGGGTCCTTCGCGCGGCAGGGCATGCCGCCGTGCCGTCGCAAGCTTCCGCAACGGTGAGTATCGCTGAATCTTCCGCAGACACCTTCCCGCCGTGTGTCCGCTGCAGCCGGCGGCGACCTTCACCTGCCGCGCGTCTGTTTCACGCGCCTGCCCCGCCGTCGAGCCGGAAGGGAGTACGGGTGCCTCCGCTGGACCGGGACGTCGCTCCACCTTTCGTGCGTCCGGAAGTCCACGAGATCGCGTGGCGGGCATCGGTGACGGCTGGCTCCGAAGGCGCTCCGGGGCCATGGAGTGCTCCCTCGAAAAACGCGGATGGCTCCCTGCCACATCCCACCCCTCTGCCGACCCTCCGCTTCGCCTGACCGGGCACCGCGCTGCACCGATGGATCGGGTGCTCACCCCGGCCGGGAGATGATCCTGCCGCCCCGCAACGAAATCGACGAAGAACCAATAAAGAGAGGACGCGGATGAAAGCTTCATCCGCGTCCTGCCGTTGCCGGCTATTCCCTATTCCCTATTCCCTATTCCCTATTCCCTCTCACGGCGCGCAGGCCGTGAGCACCGTGTTGGTGATCGTCACGTCACCCTGCGACCAGGCATTGCCGTGCAGGGTCCCGCGGGTGGTGGTGACGTTCCCGCCGGCCAGGATGGCGCCGCGGAGGTTGGAGTCCGTCATGGTCGCGGCATCCTCGACCCACCAGGTGACGTTGCACTCCGACGCGGCCCCGGCCATGACCACCGAGAAGCCGGTGCCCGTGAGCGCGCCCACCCCGCTGGTGCCCACCTTGAACAGCCAGGTCCCGTTGGCCGGGCCGTTGAGCGTCAGCACCCCGGTGAGCGCCGCCGCGTTGTCGAAGCAGTACACGCCGGGGGGCAGCGTGACCCCCGCCAGCGTGCCGGTGAGCACCGTCCCGCACGGCACCGTTTCGCGCTGGTTGTACACGGTGACGAAGTTGTTGTAGGCCGCCACCGAGGCGGGGGTGCCGAGCTGCACCGTCCCGTTGCTGACCACGCAGTTGACGCCCGCGAACGACCCGGTGGGGGGCGCCTGCCGCGTGCCCACGTCGCCGCTGATGCTTCCGCTGGTGCAGGCCACCGCCGTGTTGGCCAGCACCCGGAACGGAGAGGGCGGCGTCGGGGGCGGCGGGTTGACCGGCGGCGCGGTGACGATCACCGTCGCCGTGCCGAAGACCGAGCCCTGGGTGGCCCGCACCGTGTTGTTGAAGGTTCCGGTGGAGTTGCCCGCGGTGAAGACCGCCGTCTGCCCCATGGTGCCCGGGGGGATGGTGCCGCCGCCGTTGGTCACGGACCAGGTGGGGCTGATGGGGACCACGACGCCGTTGGCGTCCCTGCCCACCGCCGTGAACGTCTGCTGGTCCCCGGTTTCCAGCGTCCTGGGGTTGGGCGTGACCGTGATGGTGGCCAGGGGCGCCGCCTGCGTGGTGGTCACGATGACCGTCGCCCTGCCGAACACCCCGTCCTGGGTCGCCCGGACGGTGTTCGTGAACGTGCCCGTCGTGTTCCCCGCCGTGAACAGCGCCGTCTGCCCCGTGGTGCCGGCGGGGATGGTGCCGCCGCCGTTGGTGACCGACCAGGTGGGATCGATGGGGACCACGACGCCGTTGGCGTCCCTGCCCACCGCCGTGAACGTCTGCTGGCCGCCGGTCCGCAGCGTGCTGGGGTTGGGCGTGACCGTGATGGTGGCCAGGGGCGCCGCCGGCGCGGACGTCACGGTGACCGTGGCCGTGCCGAAGATCCCGCCCTGGGTGGCCCGGACGCTGTTGGCGAAGGTGCCGGCCGTGTTCCCCGCGGTAAAGAGCCCCGTGCCGGCGTGGATGGTGCCGGGCGGGTTGCTGGTGGACCACACCGGGTTGATGGGGACCACGTTGCCGCCGGCGTCCCTGCCCACGGCCGTGAACTGCTGCTGGGCGCCGACGGCCAGCGTCTCCGGGTTGGGCGTGACCGTGATGGTCGCCAGCCCCCCGGCGGTCACGATGACCGTCGCCGTGGCGGAGAGCGAGCCCGAGGTGGCCGTGACGCCGTTGGCGAAGGTGCCGGCCGTGTTCCCCGCGGTGAACAGCCCCGTGGCCGCGTTGATGGTGCCCGGCGGGGTGGTGGCGGACCAGATGGGCGTGATGGCGACCACGTTGCCGCCGGCGTCCCTGCCCACGGCCGTGAACTGCTGCTGCTCGCCGATCGCCAGCGTGGCCGGATCGGGGGTGACGGTGAGGGTCGCCAGCGGCCCGGGGGTCACGTTGACCGTCGCCGTGCCCGAGATCGCGCCCGAGGTGGCGCGGACGGCGTTGGCGAACGAGCCGACGGTGGTGCCCGCGGTAAAGAGCCCCGTCGCGGGTTCGATGGTGCCCGGCGGGGTGGTGGTGGACCAGACGGGCGTGATGGCGACCACGTTGCCGCCGGCGTCCTTGCCCACCGCCGTGAACTGCTGCCGTGCGCCGACGGCCAGCGTGGCCGGGTTGGGCGTAACCGTGATGGTGGCCAGCGGGCCCGCGGTCACGGTGATGGTCGCGGTGCTCGTGAGCCCCCCGCAGGCCACCGTGACGATGCTGGTGCCCGGCGTGGTTCCGGCGGTGAACAGCCCCTCGTCGCTGACGGTGCCGCCGCCGGCCACGGTCCAGGTCTCCCCCTCGATCCGCGTCTCGTCAAACCCGGTGCGCGTGCCGCTGGCGCCCAGCTGCACGGTCCCGTTCACCGCCACGGTGGCCGTGGCCGGGGAGGCGGTGAGCGTCGCAAGGTTCTGCGTCCCCGTCGAGTCGCTGCACGCCGCGGCCAGCCCGGCGAACGCGAGCGCCCACAGGGCCCGTGCCATCCGCCGCGGTGTCCGCGCCTGCGCCGTGCGGCCCTTCATGAAGCTTTTCATTCAATCCCTCTGACCTGATGCGAGTGACCGCGGCTGCGCGCGGATGCGCGTGATTCGCGGAGATGCTCAACGTCCGCGGGTCCCGGGGCGCGCCGGTGGGCGCCCCCCGTGTCCCGCGTGCCTGCCTGCCGCGATGGGATCACTCGCCTCGAACGGCGCCGGACTTCACCTCGGTCTGGTACGGCTGGAACTCGCACCCGGGGCGGATCGCGACGTAGACCACGTCCGGCCGCGCCGTCCCCGCCTCGGCGAACACCGGGACGCCCTGGTACTCGCCGGTGCGCGCCACGTCGTTCACGCCCAGCACGCGCGGCAGCCCGAACTTCACGTAGCGGCGCCCGTCGAGCGTGATCCGGTCGCCCTGGATGTACCAGGCCGCGCCCGCGGCGTAGGCCGGCGCCGTGGCCGGGTAGGCCTGTCCGAACGGCCGGCCCGCGACCGTGGTGTCACCCGTGGCCGAGGAGAACTGCGCCTGCACGTTTCTCGGCATGCCGTTCTCGACCACGCACACGTTGATCGTCGCCGGCATCGCGGCCAGCGGCGCGGGAGGCGGCGGCGGCAGGGCGGCGGGGGGAGGCGGGGGGGGTGGCGGCGGAACCATCGGCGGCACCGGACGGGCGCCGCCCAGCAGAAGGCTCAGGCCGGCACGGGCGTGCAGGTTCAGGTTGGCCTCCGGCTCGTGGTTCGGCATGTAGTCGGCGACGCCGTCCACGCGCAGCGCCACGGGGCCCGCGATGGCGAAGCGAAGCCCGGCCAGGCCGCTGGCGCCCCAGCTGGTGATGGCGCTGTCTGCGTCGGCGTCGTTCCCGCCCGTGAACGCGTAGTTCGTGCGCACTCCGCCGGCGCCGACGACGAGCTGCATCAGGCTGGCGATGGGAACGTTGTAGTTCAGCCGCAGCGCGAACCCCGAGGCGTCGATCCCGGTGGGCTGCGCTCCGGTGCAGCAGAACGTTTCATCGGGATCCCGGTCCTGCGGCGAATAGTAGCCGTCGGCTTCCAGCTGAAAACGCGGGGTAAGGAAAAACCCCAGGCGCCCGCCGTAGCCGAACCCGTCCTCGGGGACCACGTTCACGCGCCCCGCGTTCTCGTCGAAGCTCGTCCATTGCCCGAAGGCGCCGATCTCGACCGTTCCGGCGCGCGGCGACTGTGCCGCCGCCGGTTCGCCGAGGAACAATCCCGTCACCGCGGCCGCCATCACGCAGACGGCCAGACTTCTTCTCAACATGACTGTCCTCTCAAGAGGTGGAACTTCATTCCCCGCGCCCATGATGACCTGCTCCGGCGCGCGTGGTGGAGCAGGCGGCGGCGCAACCCGCCCCTGCCGTACATCCCGTGCTCCCGTCCGAGGCCCGTCGCCGCACCGCGAAAACGATTTGACCTGAAACGAGCGTGGTCTGATGACAACAGTGCCCCCGTGATGCCGGGGGGACTCACGACAACGCGGCACCCGGGATCGTCCAGCCGAACCCGAGCCGTGCCACGGCCTTGTTTATCCATTGGTAGATATGAGGATAGCACTTATTTACCATTTGGTCAATAGTGCTGTTCCAGGCGCCGTGCGCGAGCCGGTTCATCAATGCACACGAGAACGCTGCCGCGCGGCGTCCTTTTTCCGGAGCGGCGCTCAGCGGCCGGTCGTGTGCAGGGTGAGCACGCGCCCCACCTCTTCGGCCACCTGGCGGGGCGCCACGGGCTTGGAAAGGAACGAGACGCACCCGGCGGCCTCGGCGGCCGCCCGCGCGGCCTTCTCCACGTCGGCCGTAAGGGCGATCACGGGGATGGCGGCGGTGGCGGGGTCGGCCTTGAGCCTGCGCGTGGCCTCGAGCCCGTCCACGTTGGGCATGGTCAGGTCCATCAGGATGACGGCGGGACGGTGGTGCCGCGCCATGCGCACGCCCCCCTCGCCGTCCCACGCCTGCAGCACCTCGTAGCCGTGGTGGGCCAGGATGATGCGGTAGATCTCCTGGTTGTCGGGGTTGTCCTCCACCAGGAGGACCGTGGCGTCGAGCGCCCGTGCCCCCGCCTCGTTCGTGGCATCCACCGTGTCTCTCTTTTCCTCGTGTGCCCCGGGGCCGGCGTCCGCCCGGGGGGTGCCGCCCGGCGCCGCGGCGTGCGGCGCCCCCTTACGCAAAGCGTCCTACCAGGCCGCGCACGGCCGCAAGGTACTGCCCGGTGTCGAAGTCCGCCGGGTCGATCATGGCCTGCACCGCGGACCCCTGGATCCAGCTGACGGCCACGGCGGCCAGCGCCTCGGCCGTCACGCCGTCGAACGCCGCCGGCTCCGCCGCCACCAGCTCTTCCATGATGGCGCGGAAGGCGGCGCGGTAGCGCGCCATCTCGGCGCTCATGCGCACGCGGATCTCCTCGTGGCGCGCGCCCAGCGCCCAGAAGTCGAAGAACAGGCGCGTGTGCCGCGGCTGGTGTGAAAGGCGCGCCATCTCCTGCCGCAGCAGCGCGTGCAGCCGGTCCATGGCGCGCGGCAGGCGGGCGATCTGTTCCGAGACGTGCAGCACCGAGGTGGTGTCGATCAGCCAGTCGAGGAGCGCGTGCACCAGCCGCTCCTTGCGCTGAAAGTGGAACAGCACGAGCGCGTGGCTCACCTTCGCCTCCGCCGCGACCGCGCGGATGGTAAGGCTTCCGATCCCGTCGCGCGACGCCACCTCGAACGCCCCCCGCAGGATCTGCTCGCGCCGTTCCTCTTCCGAAGCCCGCTTCCCTGGCATCCGCCTCGCTCCTCGTTCTCCTGACCCGGTATCCGCCGGAGGGCCCGTCCCGTCCCGGTGCCCGCGTCGTCGCTATTGACCATGTGTTCAATATAGAATAGCTTGCATTGACCATTTGGTCAACAATCATGGGATGCGCCACCCTCGCCCGCCTCCGGCGACCGGGCCCGCTCCCTGCCCCCACGGAAGAACGGCGAGCCGCCGGCGGTCCGCGTGCGGGCGGACGGGGGAGGAAGAGGACGGGGAGGAAAGAGGACGAGGGCAGGCCGCGGGAACCCTTCCGCGTGCGGCTGCCCGCGTACACGCGAGGGGAAGGCCGGTCCGATGCTGAAGCGCAAGCCCAAGAAGGTCCAGGACGTCGAGACGTACGCGCAGGACATCGTCGAGACGGTGCGCGAGCCCCTGCTGATCCTGGACCCCGACCTGCGCGTGCGCAGCGCCAACCGCGCCTTCTACCAGACCTTCCGCGTCTCGGCCGACGAGACGGAGAACCGGCTGATCTACGAGCTGGGCAACGGGCAGTGGGACATCCCCGCCCTGCGGACGCTGCTGGAAGACATCATCCCCGCCAGCAGCGTGTTCAACGACTTCGAGCTGGAGCACACCTTTCCCAGCATCGGGCGCCGGGTGATGCTGCTGAACGCCCGCCGGCTGCGCGGCGGCAGCCACGCCGAGCTGCTGGTGCTGGCCATGGAGGACGTGACCGAGCGGCGCGCGGCCGAGGCGGAGCTCAAGGCGGTCGAGACGTACGCGCAGGACATCGTGGAAACGGTGCGCGAGCCGCTGCTGATCCTGGACCCCGACCTGCGCGTGCACGACGCCAACCGCGCCTTCTACCAGACCTTCCGCGTCTCCGCCGGCGAGACCGAAGACCGGCTGATCTACGAGCTGGGCAACGGGCAGTGGGACATTCCCGCCCTGCGCCGGCTGCTGGACGAGGTGATGCGCACCAGCAGCGTCTTCAACGACTTCGAGCTCGAGCACACCTTTCCCATCATCGGGCGCCGGGTGATGCTGCTGAACGCCCGCAAGCTGCGCGCGGGGAGCCACGCCGAGCTGCTCGTCCTCGCGATGGAGGACGTCACCGAGCGGCGGCTGGCCGAGGCGGAGCTCAAGGCCATCGAGACGTACGCCCAGGACGTGGTCGACACGGTGCGCGAGCCGCTGCTGATCCTGGACCCCGACCTGCGCGTGCGCAGCGCCAACCGCGCCTTCTACCAGACCTTCCGCGTCTCCGCCGGCGAAACCGAGAACCGGCTCATCTACCAGCTGGGGAACGGCCAGTGGGACATTCCCGCCCTGCGCACCCTGCTGGAGGACATCATCCCCGCCAGCTCGGCGTTCAGCGACTTCGAGCTGGAGCACGACTTTCCCGCCATCGGGCGGCGGGTGATGCTGCTGAACGCGCGCAAGCTGCTGGCCGGAAGCCACGCCGAGCTGCTGGTGCTGGCGATGGAGGACGTCACCGAGCGCCGCCGCGCCGAGGCCGAGGTCAAGGAGATCGAGACCTATGCGCAGGACGTGGTCGACACGGTGCGCGAGCCGCTGCTGATCCTGGACCCCGACCTGCGCGTGCGCAGCGCCAACGGCGCCTTCTACGCCACCTTCGGGGTGACGTGCGAGGAGACGGAGAACCGGCTGATCTACCAGCTGGGGAACGGGCAGTGGGACATTCCCGCCCTGCGCACCCTGCTGGACGAGGTGATGCGCACCAGCAGCGTGTTCAACGACTTCGAGCTGGAGCACGACTTTCCCGTCCTGGGGCAGCGCATCATGCTGCTGAACGCCCGCAAGCTGCAGGCGGGGCACCACGGCGAGCTGCTGGTGCTGGCCATGGAGGACGTGACCGAGCGCCGCCGCGCCGAGGCCGAGGTCAAGGCCATCGAGACCTACGCCCAGGACATCGTCGACACGGTGCGCAAGCCGCTGCTGATCCTGGACCCCGACCTGCGCGTGCGCAGCGGCAACCGCGCCTTCTACCAGACCTTCCAGGTCAGCGCCGAAGAAACGGAAAACCGGCTCATCTACCGGCTGGGCAACGGGCAGTGGGACATTCCCGCCCTGCGCACGCTTCTGGAAGACATCATCCCCGCCGAATCGGTCTTCAACGACTTCGCGCTGGAGCACGACTTTCCCTCCATCGGCCGGCGGGTGATGCTGCTGAACGCCCGCAAGCTGCAGGCGGGGCACCACGGCGAGCTGCTGGTGCTGGGGCTGGAAGACGTGACGGAGCGCCGGCGGGCCGAGGAGGAGGTGGCCAAGGCGCGCGAGGCGGCCGAGAACGCCAACCGCACCAAGAGCCTGTTCCTGGCCAACATGAGCCACGAGCTGCGCACGCCGCTCAACGCCATCCTGGGCTACAGCGAGATGCTGCACGAGGAGGCCGACGAGCGGGGGCTGGACGAGTTCGGCGCCGACCTGGACAAGATCGGCTCGGCGGGCAAGCACCTGCTGGCGCTCATCAACGACATCCTGGACCTGTCCAAGATCGAGGCCGGCAAGATGGAGCTGTTCCTGGAAAGCTTCGACCTGGCGGGAATGATCGACGAGGTGGCCTCCACCATCCAGCCGCTGGTGCAGACCAACGCCAACACGCTGCGGGTGGTGGTGGCGCCGGACCTGGGCACCATGCACGCCGACCAGACCAAGGTGCGCCAGGGATTGTTCAACCTGCTTTCGAACGCGGCCAAGTTCACCCACGACGGCACCGTCACGGTGGACGCGGGGCGCGAGCGGATGGACGGGCGCGAGTGGATCGTCTTTCGCGTGGCCGACACGGGGATCGGGCTGAGCGCCGAGCAGCTGGTGAAGCTGTTCCAGGACTTTACCCAGGCCGACGCCAGCACCACGCGCAAGTTCGGCGGCACGGGGCTGGGGCTGGCGCTTACCCGCCGCTTCTGCCAGATGATGGGCGGCGACGTGACGGTGCACAGCACGCCGGGCGAGGGAAGCGTGTTCACCATCAAGCTTCCCGCCCGCGTCCACGAGATCCGCCCCGAGAGCACGGGGATGGACGGCGCGGGGATC
The DNA here is from genome assembly GCF_036399255.1 of Longimicrobium sp. GTDB lineage: Bacteria > Gemmatimonadota > Gemmatimonadetes > Longimicrobiales > Longimicrobiaceae > Longimicrobium. The sequence continues at coordinate 54,037 of NZ_DASWNM010000024.1, read as the reverse complement.
CTTCCCACGGTCGAGTGCGGGGACGGGACGGGGCCGGTGGCGCCCGGCACCAGCTACGTGCTGGTGATCGACGACGACCCGGTGCAGCGCGACCTGATGCAGCGCTTCCTGGGGCGCGAGGGGTTCTACGTGCTGGCCGCCGCGGGGGGCGAAGAGGGGCTGTGCCTGGCCCGGCAGGTGCAGCCGGCCGCCATCACCCTGGACGTGATGATGCCGGGAATGGACGGCTGGACGGTGCTGGCGGCGCTGAAGGCGGATCCCGCGCTGCGCGACATCCCCGTCATCATGGTGACCATGGTGGACGACCCGGCCCGCGGCATTACCCTGGGCGCGGCCGAGTACGCCACCAAGCCGGTGAACCGCGGGCGCCTGTCGCGGATGCTGAAGAAGTACACCTGCGGCAGCCCCCCCTGCCCGGTGCTGGTGGTGGACGACGACGACGCGGCCCGCGCCCGCTCGCGCATCATCCTTGAAAAGGAAGGGTGGAAGGTCGCCGAGGCCGCCAACGGGCAGGAGGCGCTGGAGTGCCTGGAGCGCGAGCGCCCGGTCCTGATCCTGCTGGACCTGGTGATGCCCGTGATGGACGGCTACGAGTTCGCCGACCAGGTGCGCCGCCACCCCGAGTGGCGCTCCATCCCCATCGTGGTGGTGACGTCGCAGGAGCTGACCGGCGCCGAGCGCCGGCGGCTGAACGGCTACGTGGAGACCATCCTGCAGAAGGCCGGCGACTCGCCCGAGGCGCTGCTGAACCAGGTGCGCGACCTGCTGGGCGACTACGGCGCCCCCCGCACCATGACCGTGAGAAGGGAGGAACGGCGCGCGGACTTTCGCTCCGCGGCCGTTCCGGTGACGTCATGACCAAGATCCTGCTGGTAGAAGACAACGAGATGAACCGCGACATGCTGTCGCGGCGGCTGGAGCGCAAGGGCTACCGGGTGGTGCTGGCCGTGGACGGGCAGCAGGGGGTGGAGATGACCCTGTCCGAGGCGCCCGACGTGGTGCTGATGGACATGAGCCTTCCCGTGCTGGACGGCTGGGAGGCCACGCGCCGGCTGAAGGCGGCGGACGCAACGCGCCACGTGCCCGTCATCGCCCTTACGGCGCACGCCATGTCCAGCGACCGGGCCAAGGCGCTGGAAGCCGGCTGCGACGACTACGACACCAAGCCCATCGACCTGCCGCGGCTGCTGGGGAAGATCGAGGCGCTGCTGGCCGGGGCCGGCGGCGCCGCGGCGGAGTCGCCCCCATGACCGGCACGACGTCCGGCGACGCGCCCCGGCTTCCCGTTCCCGCGGGGCTGCTGCACGACCTGCGCACGCCGCTGGGGCAGATCATCGGCTACACCGAGATGCTGGTGGAGCAGGCCCAGGCGGCCGAGGGCCACGCCCTCGTCCCCGACCTGCAGAAGGTGAGCGCCGCGGGGTACCGCATCCTGTCGCTGCTGGAGGAAAACTTCACCGGCGTCCACGCCCCGCGCGCGGGCGCCGCCGAAGCGTCGCCGGAAGACTCCGCCGCCCCGTCCGGCGCCCCGTCCGACACGCCCGCATCGCCGCCGGACGCTTCCGCATCCTCGCCGTCCGACGATTCCGCCGCGTCGTCCGCCGCGTCGTCCGACGCGTCGGCCGCTTCGTCGGACGCGCCCGATGCGAAGCCGTCGGACACGCCGTCCGGCGACGACACTCCGGCGCCCGGCGCGTCCCCGGCGCCGTCCGGCACGGTCAAGGCGGTGCGGCTGGCGGAGTTCATCGTGCGGAACCGCGAGCCCATCCTGGCGGAGTGGGAGGCGTTCGCGCGCACCTGCACGCCGGCCAGCGCGCCCATGGACATCACGGCGCTGCGCGACCACGCCAACGAGATGCTGACGGTGATCGCCGCGGACCTCCGGACGGCCCAGGGCGGAAGCGCACAGGCGGAAAAGTCCAAGGGCCTCGCGCCCGCGGCCGACGCCTCCGCCGAGCCCACGGCGGCCGAGGAGCACGGCGCGGGGCGGGCCGAGAGCGGCTTTACCATGGAGCAGATGGTCTCGGAGTACCGTGCCCTGCGCGCCAGCGTGATTCGCCTGTGGACGCGGGCGCAGGGCGCGCTGACCCCCGGCGACGTGGAGGACCTGACGCGGTTCAACGAGGCCATCGACCAGTCGCTGGCCGAGTCCGTGTCGCGCTATACCGAGGAGCTGGACAACTCCAAGGAGATGTTCCTGGCCATCCTGGGGCACGACCTGCGCACCCCGCTGGGGGTGGTGTTCACCTCCGCGCGCTTCATGCTCGATACGGGCGAGCTGGCGGAGCCGCACCTAACGCTTACGCAGCGCATCGCCGGCAGCGCCACGCGCATGGTGCACATGGTGGGCGACCTGCTGGACTTTACCCGCAGCCGCCTGGGCGGGGGCATCCCCATCGTCCGCCAGGACATGAGCATGGGCAAGGTGGTGCACGACATGGTGGACGAGCTGATGGCGCTGCACCCCGAGCGCACCATCCGCATCGACGCGCGCGGCGACGAGCGGGGCGAGTGGGACGCGGCCCGCATTGCCCAGGCGCTCACCAACCTGGTGAGCAACGCGCTGGAGCACGGCGACGAGGGGGCCGAGGTCACCGTCACCGTGGGCGGCGGCGACGAAGAGATCACCATCGCCGTGCACAACCGCGGCCCCGCCATCCCCGGCGAGCGCTTGAACGGGATCTTCAACCCCATGAAGCCGCGCGAGCCGGGAAGCCCCACGGCGACCGGCCCCACGGGAAACCTGGGATTGGGATTGTACATCGCCGACCGCATCGTGCACGCGCACCAGGGCAGCATCGCGGTGGATTCGTCGCAGGAGCGCGGCACCACCTTCACCGTGCGCCTGCCGCGCTGCGAGTAGGGCCGCCGATCATCCTGCGCGGGGTCCCAGCGGCCGCGCGCGTCCCGTAACGCCGGATTTGTGAATGACCGTACACATACAGAAGCTGGTGGCGGGGGTCGGCTCGCTACGCGAGATGGACCCGCTGATCCCCCTGGCCGCCGCGCTGGCCGGGCGGGTGGGGCTTCCGCTGGAGCTGGTGCACGCGTTCGACCTGTCCGACCCCTTCGTGGACAACTACCTGCACACCTCCGTCCTTCCCGGCGACCCGCTGCGTCACTACGGCGAGGGGCTGCAGGCGCGGCTCGAGGGGCAGGTGGGGAGCCTGGCCGGGCACGGCGAGGTGCACTGCCGGGCCGCCGGGGGCACCGCGCCCACGGTGCTGGGCACCGCCGCCGGCGATCCCGGCTGCCTGCTGGTGGTGGGGCCCACGCGCCGCGGGCGCGCGGGGGCGGCGCTGCTGGGGACCACGGCGCAGCGGGTGCTGCACGGCACCCGCATTCCCGTCCTGGTGCTGCGCAGCCAGCTTCCGCCCGCGCCGCGGGTGCTGTTCTGCGTGGACCTGGCCTCGGAGCACGCGGCCGACACGGTGCGGCGGGGGCTGGGGGTGCTGGAGGCGCTGGCGCCCGGCCAGGCCGTGGACGCGCGCGTGCTGGTGGTGGTGGCGCTGGAGCTGGAGCTGCCCATTCCCGGCGTGCACGAACGGCTGGCCGGCGCGGCGCGCGAGCGGCTGGACGCCTTCGTCGCGGCGCTCCCGCCCGGCGCGCGGGTGGAGCCGCGGGTGCGCACCGGCGTTCCCGCCCGCGAGGCGGTGGCCGAGGCGGCCGAGTGGCCGGCGGACCTGGTGGTGGTGGGAACGCACGGCCGCGGCGGCGCGGCGCGGGCGCTGCTGGGAAGCGTGGCCGAAGCGGTGGTGCGCGACGCCGCCTGCAGCGTGCTGGTGATTCCACCGGAGGTGCCCGGCCCGGCGTAGCGGAGCCGGCCCCCGGCTCCGCCGGCGAGGTCCGCGATTCCGCGACAGCGTCCGTCGTGCGGGCAGGCCGCGGAGCGGCGCCTCAGAGTGTGTTTTAAAATTCCGACGCTGCACCTCCAGGCAAATCTCTACGGGCGCTGTCATTCCGAGGCCCGGCCACGCCGTAGCCTGCTTTCACACCAGCGGTTGCAGGGCCGAGGAATCTACTCTCGGATTGCTGGAGGGCAGACGCGGTAGCCCGTGCTTGATTCGCGGCTACGACAGGGGCGGACAGGGCCAGTGCCGGAGCGGTGCGACGGGGCACCAGCAGCAGACAGTAGATTTCTCAGTCGGCGCGCCGGATTTCGTGCGAGCCGATGGTACGGTGTGGCGCCTCCTTCGAAATGACAGACGGGGGCGAGCGCAGGGGATTCTTAAACACACTCTCAGGGGAATTCGATCGCGGGGGAGAGGGTGGGGCGGCACCCGCGGATGCCGCCCCCGCGCCCGGAGCGCCGCCGTGGCGCTCCACCGGGAGTGGCGCGTGCCGCCCGGCGCGCGTCCTTCGCCGGACCTTCGCCGCGGCGGGGCCGCCGTGCGCGGGCGGCCGCGACCCTCGTCGCGTGCCGGGGAGGGTTCGCATGTTGCATCGCGGGGGTCCCTGTACACCCGCGTTTCCCGTTCTGCGCTCTTCCGCTCGTCCGAGCCGACCGCGCACCGTTCACGCCCGGAGGAGGTGGGATGCAGGGCACGCATCCTGAAAACCGCGTGGTCCTGATCGCCGAGCGCGACCAGAACGTCCGCGCACTGCAGCAGTTCTTTCTGGACCGGGCCGGCTTTGCCGTGGAGTTCGCGGACGACGGCCAGGCCGCGCTGGAGCGCGCCCTCGAAGCGCCGCCCGCGCTGGTCGTCACCGAGATCCTGATTCCCAGGCTGGACGGGCTGGCGCTGTGCCGCCGGCTGCGCGAGGAGCCCGCCACGCGCGAGGTCCCCGTCATCGTCTTCAGCATCCTGTCCGCCGCGGCGCGCGCCGCCGAGGCGGGCGCAAGCGCGTTCCTGCGCAAACCCCTGGTTGAAACGGTCTTCGTGGGCGCGGTGCAGGACCTGCTCGCGCCGCCCCCCGCCGCCCGATTGGAGGAGTAATGCCGCTTGCCATCATCGTTCCCGACCGCCGCACGGAGCCCCGGGACCCGGAACCCGACGGGGTGGAGCGCATGTGCGCCGGGAACCCCGAGGCCGACTACATCCTGGGCGGCGGGTTTCCGGCCAACAGCATCAACATCATCATGGGCCACCCCGGCTCGGGAAAAACCATCTTCGCCGAGCAGCTGATCTTTCACAACGCGGCCGAAGACCGTCCCATCCTGTACTTCACCACCCTGTCCGAGCCGCTGGCCAAGGTCGTCCGCTACCTGCAGGGCTTCACCTTCTTCGACGAGGAGAAGCTGGGAACGCAGGTGATCTACGAGGACGTGGGGCCGCAGCTGGCCCAGGAGGGCGCCTCGGCGCTCATCCCCCTGCTGCGCGAGGCCATCCGCACGCTTTCGCCCAGGGTCATCGTCATCGACTCGTTCAAGGCGGTGCACGACCTGGCGCCCACCACGGCCGAGCGGCGCAGGATGGTGTACGAGATGACGGCGCTGCTCACCGCGTACGGCACCACGGCCTTTCTGCTGGGCGAGTACACCGAGGACGACATCCTGCTGTACCCCGAGTTCGCCGTGGCCGACGGCATCGTGGAGCTTTCGCGGCGCCGGCTGGGCAACCGCGACGAGCGCTACTTTCGCGTCTACAAGCTGCGCGGCAGCCGCTACCTCGAGGGGGCGCACGCCTTTCGCATCACCGACTCGGGGCTCGACATCTACCCCCGGCTGGTGAGCCCGCAGATGCCCGAGGGGTACGAGCCGGCCAGCGAGCGCATCTCCACCGGCGTAGCGGGGCTGGACGAGATGCTGGACGGCGGCCTGTGGCGCGGGACCACGACGCTGCTCGCCGGGCCCGCGGGCGCGGGAAAGACGACGATCGGGCTGCAGTTCGCGCTGGAGGGGGCGCGGCAGGGGGAGCCCAGCCTGTACATGAACTTCCAGGAAAACCCCACGCAGCTCATGCGCACCATCCGCGGGCTGGGGGTAAACCTGGAAGAGGCGCAGGCGCAGGGGCTGGACCTGGTCTACGCCTCGCCGGTGGAGCTGCAGATCGACAGCATCATCGTCGACATGTTTCGCCGCATTCAGCAGCGGGGGGTGCGGCGGCTGGTGATCGACGCGGTGGGCGACCTGGCCAGCGCCGCCACCGACCCGCAGCGGCTGCACGACTACCTGTACGCGCTGGTGCAGCACTTTGCGGTCAGCACCATCACCAGCATGCTGAACTTCGAGACCACGGGCAACGTGCTGGCCGGGGGCGGCATGCAGAACGCCATGAGCTACCTGTCCGACAACGTGCTGCTGCTGACGGTGGACGGCGAAGACCGGACGCGCCGCAAGCTGCGCGTGCTCAAGACGCGCGGCAGCGCCCACGACACCCGGGTGCGCGAGGTCGAGATCACCTCGGCCGGGCTGGGCATCCTGGAATGACGGCCGCGGCCGACGGGACGCCGTTCGACACCGGCCACCCCGCGCTGGCGCAGCTGCGCCGGCTTACGGAGATCAGCCGCGCGCTCACCTACACCACGTCGCTGGAGCAGGTGACGCGGCTGACGGTGGAGCGCGGCGCCGAGCTGCTGGGCGCCGCCGCCGCGGTGCTGATGCTGGCCGACGGCGAGGGGCTGCTGCACGTGCGCGCCGCCCACGGGGTGGACGACGCGCTGGTGGCCCGCTTTCGCGCGCCGCTGAGCGACGAGGTGTTCGGGCGGCTGCAGGGGCTGCTGGGGGTGCCGGACGACTGCTTCGTGGCGGTGCCGCTGGTGGTGGGGGGCGCGGTGACGGGGCTGGTGGCCGTGGCCACGCGGCGGGCCTCCACCGGCGCGGACGAGACGCTGCTCTCGGCGCTGGCCGACCAGGCGGCGGTGGCGCTCGAGAACGCGCGGCTGGGGGGCGAGGTGCGGCTGGAGATGGAGGACCGGCTGCGCGCCAGCGAGGGGGCCACCAGCGCCAAGGACCGCGCCCTGGCCACCCTGGCGCACGACATCCGCACGCCGCTGGGCGCCATCCAGGGCTACTGCGAGCTGCTCGAGGAAGAGATCTACGGCCCGGTGAACGACCGGCAGCGCGAAACGCTGGGGCGGGTGCGGATGAGCGGGCGGCACCTGCTGTCGCTGCTGGACAACGTGATGGACATGGCGCGGCTGAACGCGGGCGTGGTGCAGGTGAGCGCCGAGCCGGTGAGCCTGGAGGAGGTGGCGCGCGAGGCGGTGCACATGCTGATCCCCGCCGCCGACGCCAAGCTGCAGACGCTGCAGCTGGGCCGCATGGCCGACGCCACGGTGACGGCCGACCACGCGCGGGTGCGGCAGATCCTGGTGAACCTGATCGGCAACGCGGTCAAGTTCACGTCGCAGGACGGATCCGTGAGCGTCACCACGGCCGTCACCGAGCGCGGCGGCCGGCGCTGGGGCGAGATCCGCGTGGCCGACAGCGGCCCCGGGATCGCCGCGGACGAGCGGGCGGCGATCTTTCAGCCGTACTACCGCAGCGAGGGGACGGCGCACGCGCCGGGGGTGGGGCTGGGGCTGGCGATCTCGCGCGCGCTGGTGCAGGAGATGGGCGGCGAGCTGGACCTGGAGAGCGAGCCCGGCGCCGGCGCCACGTTCATCATCCGCCTGCCGCTGCTGTACCCGGCCGGCCCCGCGCCTTCCAGCGGCTGAACACAAAAAGATGGAGTACAGGGGAACAGAGTAGACAGAGGGAAACATCATCGTGGCTCCTCTGTCTGACTCTGTTCCTCTGTACGTTCATTCTTTTTCAGGACCTGGCCTCACGCACAAACGCGGAGGCGCAAGGAGAACGACTCCCCTGTTCCTCTACGCGTCTCCGCGCCTCATGCGTGAGGCCAATCTTTTTGCGGACGGCGGGAAAAATCGTCCGGGGTACGGGCGTTGCGTAGGCGGAACCGGGAAATTCCCCCAGCAGGCCGGCGGGACGCGATCCTGTTCCGCAACTCGTTACAAGACCTTCCAATGGCACCAGCGGCAGTCGCGCGGGCACGCTACCAGGGGCTGGCTGCGGCGCGCAGGTGGACGCACGATCCCGCGCGCCCGCGCGAAAAGTTCTCGCTCAAGGTGGGCGACCGCCTGGGCGAGCTCACCATCATCGGCCACCTGGCGTGCGGGCGCATGTCGGAGCTGTACCAGGTGTGGAGCAACCGCCACTGGTGCGCGCTCACCGGCAAGGTGCTGCTCCCCGAGCACTACACCAACGGCGTGGTGCCCGTGGCGTTTCGCCGCGAGGCCGAGGTCCTCGAGAAGCTGCGCCACCCCAACATCGTGCGCCTGTTCGGCAGCAAGGAAGAAGAGGGGCGGCCGTACATCCTGATGGAGTACCTGGCCGGCCCCTCGCTGTTCGACGTGCTGGAGGGGCTGCCCAAGCGCCGTCTGCACACGCCCGACGCCATCCGCGCCATCATGCACGTGGGCGCGGCCATCCACTACCTGCACCGCTGCGGCTACCTGTACCGCGACCTCAAGCCCGGCAACATCCACCTGCGCGAAGGGGTGCCGGTGCTGCTGGACTTCGACGTGGTGCGCGAGATCGAGCCCATCCGCCGCCCCGCCGACCGCCTGGGGACGGCGCCGTACATGGCCCCCGAGCAGGTGCTCAAGGAGCCGCTGACGGCCGCTACGGACGTGTACGGGCTGGGCGCGCTGCTGTACGAGCTGGTGACGGGGCGCTGGCCCAACGAGGAGCCGGTCGAGGAGGACGAGGACGAGTGGAACGACTGGGATGACGAGGACGACGACCTGCCGGCGGCGCGCGTGGTGGAGCGCACGGCCGCGGCGGACCGCGACCTGACGCTGGCGGAGCTGGAGAAGCGCTATCCCCAGATCAAGCACCCGCCGTTCTCGCCCCGGTCGCACGTGTCGGGGCTGCCGAAGGATCTGGAGTCGGTGATCATGCGCGCGCTGCACCCCGACCCGGGCGAGCGGTACCAGACGGTGTCGGGGATGCTGGCCGCGCTGGCCCCCATGCTCAAGGGCCGCCACCGCATGTGGCCCGAGAACGCCCCCGTCGAGCGCCGGGCCGACACGGAGTCGCGGTAGGGGGGGCGGGGGCGGATCCGGCCCCGTCAGCACGCGGGTTGAAACAGCACGCGGGGCGCGGGAGATCGAACCCCGCAGCACGGTGGCGTCGTCTTCGGAGACGGTGGAGCGCGCCCGCCATAGCACGCGGGTTGAAACCCGCGGCTAGAAAGGCCAGAAGCCCCGTCTCGGCTCGCTACGCTCGCCGAACGGGGCTTCGCCTGCTCGCACGGGAAGGTCCGAGGCGCCAGGCCGGCGGAGGCGAGCACCGAACCCGGCGACGTGGACGATCCTTCCGCCGCGCCACACCTTCCAGTCCGCGAAGGCGGCCTTCGTGTGGTTGTTGCAGCGAATTCATTCGCCCTTGCAGCCCCTCGGCAGCCTCTGCAGCCCCTGCAAAAGCAAACGCAAACGCGCACCGCGGCCTCGGCCACGGTGCGCGTTTCAGTCCATCCCCCCGGTGTGGATCATCCGGAAGCGCGCCGGATCAACTCACGCACTCACGCACTCACGCACTCCCGCACTCTTCAGGGGTTCAGCCAGTAGCTCACCTTCAGCACCAGCACGTTGTCGGGCTGGGCGGCGAACAGGGCGCGGCGGTCGCGGCCCATCTGGAAGTCGCCCACGTACGGCGCAAAGTCGCTGCGCTCCTGCTGCCAGGCCAGGTACAGCGTGCTTCCCGGCCGCCACTCCCAGCGCAGCACGGCGTTGCCCCGCAGGCTGCGCAGGTTGAAGTCCAGGTTGGGGACGAAGAAGCGCGGCTGCCCCTCGCCCGAGCCCTGCGGATAGACGAAGTAGCCGCCGTCCGCATCTTCCAGGTCGCCCACGTCCTGGCCGTACACGCCGAAGTCGTACGTGCGCGGCCGCGCCAGCTCGGACGGGGTGCCGTAGTCGGCGCTGGCCAGGAAGGGCTGCGCGTACACCTGCAGCGACAGGTCGGTGGTGAACGTCACGTTCAGGCGCGTCTCCAGCGCCAGCGTGGCCTGGTCCAGCTCCGACAGCACGTAGCGCCGCCCGAAGGTGTTCACCGCCGCCGCGTCGGCGCGCGACGTGATGTACTGCGCGGCGACGTGCGTGCGCTGGTAGATGGGGGTGAGCGACAGGTTCCAGCGGGGCGAGGGCTTCAGCTGCAGCTGCGCCACCATCACGAGGTCCGATCCCCCCTCGTCGTCGTTGGTGTACTGGGTCTGGAAGAAGCCCATCACCGCCTTGCGGTCGTCCGAGCCCACCGCGCCCATCACGCGCCAGGAGCCCGGCCGGCGCGCCAGGGGGCCGCCCCGGGTCAGCTTGTCGTCCACCGTGCCGGGAAGCGTGGTGCCCGCCGTGAACTCGGCGAACCAGAAGTTCAGGAACTGCCCGTAGCCGTGCAGCTGGTAGTTGTTGTAGATGTGCTCGCCGTCGTAGTTCCACTCGTTGCGGGCGTAGCCGTCCAGCTGGTAGTTGCGGAACGTCCTGCCCGGCCGGTTCTCGACGTACGCCAGGGTGCCCTGCAGGTCCGCGCGGTTGGCGCGGTACTGAAAGCCCATGTCGTTCACGTCGTACCCGGGGGTGGTGGTGCCCACCAGCAGCGCCGGGCGCCAGTTGCGGCCGGGACGGTACGAAAGCTGGACCTCGGTCGACGCGCCGGTGAGCGAGGTGCGCGTGCTGTCGAAGCGCACCTCGTCCTGGTCGGGGCGCTGGAAGTAGTGGTACGACTGCAGCAGCTGCGTGCGGGCGATGGCCCGCCGGTCGCCCTGGATGTGGCTCCCCGAGACGAAGCCGCGCAGCTGCCACAGGCGGTTCTTCCACTGGTGGCGAAAGTCCATGCCGCCGTTGTACGCGGAGCTGTGCAGCCGGCTGCGCAGCAGGTCGTCGTCCAGGTTGCGGTTCACGGCGGTGAACATCCCGCCCACCACCGTCTGCCCCTGGCGCAGGTCGCGCCGCACGCGGCCCACGAAGTAGTTGCTCAGCGGCTCCACCGTCTGCCGCCCGCGCAGCGAGTCGCCCTCGGTGCCCACGTCCAGGAAGCGCGCCTCCTCACGCCCGGTCACGGCGTTCAGCAGCCCCACCGACCAGCCGCTCCGGGTGCGCCCCGACACCTTGGCGGCGCCCAGGATGCGCGTCTCCACCGGCACGTCGGCGACCGAGTAGTTGGCCGGCACCTGCGGCGCGCGCCCGATGCGGCGCGAGTAGAAGGCGCTGTTGCCGCCCCCCGTGCCGAAGTTGAAGATGTCGGCGCCCTCCACGAAGAAGGGGCGGCGCTCCTGGAACCGGGTCTCGATGGTGCTCAGGTTCACCTCGGCCGGGTCCACCTCCACCTGCCCGAAGTCGGGGTTGATGGTGGCGTCCAGCGTAAGGTCCGACGTGAGCCGGTACTTGAGGTCGGCGCCAAAGTCGGGGGTGTACTCGCGGTCGTCGCGGAAGGGGTTGTCGCCCCGCTCCACGTGCTCGGCCTTCATCAGCGTGTACGGCAGCACCTCGAGCCGCTTGCCCGTGCGCACGTCCGTGAGCCCCGTCAGGTGGCCAAAGCGGGGAATGCCGCCCGGCTGGCTGCGCGGGGTAAAGGCGAACACCGAGAACTCGCCCTTGCGGGCGATCTGGCGCTCCACCTGGATCCCCCACGTCTGCTGCGCGGCCGTGTTGAAGCGGATCTGGCTGAAGGGAATGCGCATCTCGGCCGTCCACCCGCCGCTGTCGACGCTGGTCTCGCCCGTCCACACCGGGTCCCACGAGTCGTCCTCGCCCGTTTCTTCGGAGCGGGTCTGGTCGCGCCGCACGCCCGAGGGGTTGAGCTCGAACCCGAAGGCGGTGCGGTGGTCGTGGTAGCTGTCCAGGATGACGGTGAGCCAGTCCGAGGCCTCCATGCTCATGTCGCGGCGGCCCAGGCGCGTGGTCACCGCGCCGGTGTCGTGCAGCCGCACGCCCACGTACAGCGCCTCGTCGTCGTACAGCACGCGCACCTCGGTGCGCTCGCTGACGGGCTGGCCCTCGGCGGGGTCCAGCTGGGTAAAGCTGGTGGCCGGGGTGGCGGCGCTCCACGCGGCGTCGTCCAGGCGGCCGTCCACGCGCACCGGGCCGGTGGCGCGCACGGCCCCCAGCACGGCGCCGCCGTGCGGGTCGGCGGCGGACGGGGGGGCCGCGGGCGTGCCCTGCGCCGCGAGCGCGGCGGGGACGGCGGCGAGCAGACAGGCAAAAGCTGCGTAACGCATGGGAAGACTGCGTTCCAGAGAGAAAAGGCGAAGGGGAGTGGCCGCCGCGCGGGCAGGGGACCGCGGCGGGGTGCTGCCGACGGACAAAAGGCACGGCACGCGTCTCCACGCACCGTGCGCATCGTATCTTGCGCCCAAATATCATCCAGAACGGCGCGTTGGACAAGGTGAAGAACGCGCCATTCCCGGAACGCAGACGGCTGCGACGGGAGGACGCCGCAGATGAAGGGCGGCGTGGACGCGCCCGAAGCCGTTCTCTTCGCGACGCGGTGCGTACAGAAAGGGGCCCCTCCCCCGGCCCCTCCCCGTTCGTTCCTCACGGAGAGGGGAGAATTCGATCGTGCTCCGGTTGGCTTGGGGGCGTCGGCGGGCGCCCCCTCCGGGCTCGCATGACTCGCCCACCTCCCCCAAAACTGCTGGGGGAGGTTGGGGGGTGGGGATGGGTCCCAGGCTCGACGACGGGATCACGCTGGCGCCCGACGGAGCCCCCTCTCCCCCGGCCCCTCCCCGTTCGTTCCTCACGGAGAGGGGAGAATTCGATCGCGCTCCGGTTGGCGTGGGGGCGGCGGCGGGGCGCCCCCTCCGGGCTCGCATGACTCGCCCACCTCCCCCAAAACTGCTGGGGGAGGTTGGGGGTGGGGATGGGTCCCAGGCTCGACGAACGGGATCGAGCTGACGTCCGACAGGCCCCCCTCTCCCCCGGCCCCTTTCCCACGCGGAGCGGGAGAAAGGGGAGAATTCGATCCCGCTTCGACGAGCCACCAGCGGGCGGCTTCCCCTCAACCCGCTACGTCGCAGGCACTCGCCCCCGCTCCACGGCCTCCAGTCCGCGAAGGCAGCCTTCGTGTGGTTGCTGCAGCGAATTCATTCGCCATTGCCCCGCTTACGGGTAGTGGCGGCGGAAGTCGTCGCTCACCTGGCGCAGCAGGCGCTCGACCGCGTCGGGCGAGGCGGGGAAGAAGAGGGTGTCGGAGAGCGAGTTCAGGGCGCCGCGCACGTCCTGGAAGCGGTCGGCGGCGCGGATGAACAGGTCGCCAAGGCCGTGGCGCAGGGCCAGGTCGCTGCCGGCGGCCATGCGGTACCCGGCGGCCCCCAGCTCGTCGTAGTACGAAAGCGGCGGCGCGCCGCGGCGCTGCACGCGGTGGGTGATGTGGTCGGGAAACACGCCGCCCAGCCAGAGGGCAAAGTTGCCCAGGTGCACGCGCAGCAAAAACTCGCGCTCGCCGCGGGCGCGCTCCAGCTCGGCCAGGATGTCGGCCATGTAGAAGAACGGCTCGCCCTGCCCCCCGTCCACCCGGTGCGCCCGGCCCGCCAGGGCAAAGTCCAGCAGCACGGCGGCGGTGTAGTCGGCCAGCTGCCGGTCGTGGATCTCGCGCTGCATGAGCGCGTGGCGCACCATCACGTAGAACACCAGCGGCGCCGGCGCCGTGCTGATGCCGGGGCCACGCACCAGCGCCCGCAGCACCGCCGGCTCGTCCAGCAGCGCGTCCAGCCCCTGCTCCCGCAGCCGCTCCTCGCCCCCCGGCCCCACCAGCGCCAGCAGCATCTCCGCCTCGCGCCGGCCGAACGACGCCCTCACGTTTGGCTTGATCATCTGCGCTTCTCCGCGAATCGGGTGTGGTTCCTCACATCGTACTACCAGCCCGCCCCGCCCATGGGTTCCACGCCGCCCGCCGGCCCGGTCCCGCAACCGGAATGCCGGAACTTCTGTAGTCGCGGCGGCGGCTCGCGCGGTGCTCCCCGGCGGATCCACGCGTCCGGCTTCCCGTGAAAACCTGGCCCGTGGACCGGGAATTCGTCACGTATCATTCCCAATACGCCAGCGGATGTGCTCTTCGTGCACTCTCACTGCGCAAGCCCTTGTGGCGCGTGCATTCTGATTTCTTCCGGGCACGTGCTTTGCGACAACAAGGCTTGCCACCAGGGCGCATTCCATGGGCCATTCCGTGTGAAATGCCGCCGCCGGTTCTCTTTCTCGAACACGCCGCATCATGCCTGATTCCTCCCTCCGCGCCGGCGGCTCCGGCCGCGCGCGGACGCCCGATCTGCTGTGTTTTTCGCACCTGCGCTGGAACTTCGTCTACCAGCGTCCGCAGCACCTGATGAGCCGCTTTGCCCGCGACCGCCGCGTCTTTTACTGGGAAGAGCCGGTGTTCGGCGCCGCCGAGCCGTCGCTGGAGATCAACCGCGGGGCGGAGGCGGTGACCGTCATCGTTCCCCACCTGCCGCACATGGACGGGGCCCAAGCCGAGGCGGTGCAGCGCCGGCTGCTGGACGGGTGGATGGAGGACGAGGGGATCGGCCGCTTCGTGGCGTGGTTCTACACGCCGATGGCGCTGGGATGGGCCGGGCACCTGGACCCGCTGGCCACCGTCTTCGACTGCATGGACGAGCTTTCCGCCTTTCGCTTCGCCCCCCCGCAGCTGCTGGCGCTCGAGGCGGAGCTCATGCGGCGCGCGGACCTGGTGTTCACCGGCGGCCAGAGCCTGTACGAGGCGCGGCGGGACCGGCACGCCAGCGTGCACCTGTTCCCCAGCAGCATCGACGTTCCGCACTTCGCCGCCGCCCGCGCGCCGCAGCCGGACCCGGCGGACCAGGCGGAGATCCCGCACCCGCGCATCGGGTTCTTCGGCGTGCTGGACGAGCGGTTCGACGCGGAGCTGGTGCGGGGGATCGCGGCGGCGCGGCCGGACTGGCACCTGGTGCTGGTGGGCCCCACGGCCAAGGTGGAGCTGGCCGACCTGCCCCACGGTCCCAATCTGCACTACCTGGGGCCAAAATCCTACGACGAGCTTCCGCGCTACCTGGCGGGGTGGGACGTGGCGGCGCTGTTCTTCGCCATGAACGAGTCCACGCGCTTCATCAGCCCCACCAAGACGCCGGAGTACCTGGCCGCCGGCAAGCGCACCGTCTCGTCGCCCGTGCGCGACGTGGTGCGCACCTGGGGAGAGGACGGGCTGGTGCGCATCGCCTCCACCGTGGAGGAGTGGGTGGGGGCGATCGAGGAGGCGCTGGCGGACGAAGGGCGCGACGCGTGGCTGCCGCGGGTGGACGCGCGGCTGGGGCGGGCGTCGTGGGAAAGCACCTGGGCGGCCATGGACGCGCTGATCGACGGCGCGGCGGATGGGCGGCTCGCGGAGCCGGCGCGGGAGATGGAGACGGAGCGCGCGGCGGAGCGCGGGATGGAGATGGAGCGCGCTACGGAGCGCGGTGGAATGGCCGCCTCGGCGGGGGACTGAATGTTCGACTACCTGATCGTGGGGGCCGGGTTCGCGGGGAGCGTGCTGGCGGAGCGGCTGGCGGCGGACGCGGGCAAGAAGGTGCTGGTGGTGGACAAGCGCCCGCACATCGCCGGCAACGCGTACGACGAGTACAACGACGACGGCATCCTGGTGCACCGGTACGGCCCGCACATCTTTCACACCAACTCGCGCGAGGTGTGGGACTACCTGGGCCGCTTTACCCCCTGGCGCCCGTACGAGCACCGGGTGCGCGCCAGCGTGGACGGCATGCTGCTGCCCATCCCCATCAACCTCGACACCATCAACCAGCTGTACGGGCTGTCGCTTACGTCCATGCAGGCGGAAGACTTCTTTCGCTCCGTGGCCGAGCCGCGCGACGAGATCCGCACCAGCGAGGACGTGGTGGTGAGCAAGGTGGGGCGCGAGCTGTACGAAAAGTTCTTTCGCAGCTACACGCAAAAGCAGTGGGGGATGGACCCCTCGCGGCTGGACGCGGCGGTGGCGGCGCGGGTGCCGGCGCGCACCAGCCGCGACGACCGGTACTTTACCGACACGTACCAGGCGATGCCGCTGCACGGCTACACGCGGATGTTCCAGAACCTGCTGTCGCACCCCAACATCAAGGTGATGCTGAACACCGACTACCGCGAGGTGGAGGGGCTGATTCCCTACCGCGAGGTGGTGTTCACGGGGCCGATCGACGAGTACTTCGGCTTTCGCTACGGAAAGCTGCCGTACCGCTCGCTGCGCTTCGAGCACCAGACGGTGGGGCGCGAGGTGTTTCAGCCCGCGCCGGTGGTCAACTATCCCAACGAGCACCCGTACACGCGCATCACCGAGTTCAAGTACCTCACGGGGCAGGAGCATCCCAAGACGAGCATCGTCTACGAGCACCCCTGCGACGAAGGCGATCCGTACTACCCCGTCCCCCGGCCGGAGAACGCGGAGATCTACCGGCAGTACAGGGAGCTGGCGGAGGAGACGGAGGGGGTGTGGTTCGTGGGGCGCCTGGCGACGTACCGCTACTACAACATGGACCAGGTGGTGGCGCAGGCGCTGACGACGTACAAAAAAATCATGGGCCGCAAGAATGCCAGATCCAACGGGCGCAGCCGGGTCCCGGACGCGGAGCTTGCGGCCACCTGAGCTGTGGGCCGGCGTGGAGTGCACCCGCAACCGCGTCGGCGACCGCTGGCTGGACCAGCTGGACCGCGGCGGCCACGCGGAGCGCATCGGCGACCTGGACCGCTTCGCCACGCTGGGGATCCGCACCCTCCGCTATCCCTTTCTCTGGGAGCGGATCGCCCCGGACGGGCCGGAGCGGGCGGACTGGCGCTGGGCCGACGCGCGGATGGAGCGGCTGGACGCGCTGGGGATGGCGCCGGTCGCGGGGCTGGTGCACCACGGCAGCGGGCCCGCGGGCGCGTCGCTGGAGAGCGGGCGCTTTGCCGAGGGGCTGGCGGCGTACGCGGGCGCCTTCGCGCGGCGCTATCCGCACGTGCGCGACTACACGCCGGTCAACGAGCCGCTGACCACCGCGCGCTTCACGGGCCTGTACGGCCTGTGGCATCCGCACGGCCGCGACGAGCCCACCTTCCTCCGCCTGCTGCTGGAGCAGCTGCGCGCCACCGTCCTGTCGATGCGCGCCATCCGCGAGGTCAATCCCGGCGCGCGGCTGGTGCAGACGGAGGACTTGGGAAAGACGCACGCCACGCGCAGCCTGGCCTACCAGGCGCGCTTCGAGAACGAGCGCCGCTGGCTGACCTGGGACCTGCTGTGCGGGCGGGTGGATGACCATCATCCGCTCTGGCCGGACCTGCTGCGCTGGGGGGCGGACGCGCGCGAGCTGGCGTTCTTTCGCGAGAACCCGATGCCGCCGGACGTCATCGGCATCAACCACTACCTGACCAGCGAGCGCTTTCTGGATACGCGGGTGCGCCGCTACCTGCCGCGCCAGCGGGGCGGCAACGCGTACCAGCGCTACGCCGACGTGGAGGCGGTGTACGTGCGCCGCGGCGGGCTGGCGGGGCCGCGCGCGCTGCTGGCGGAGGCGTGGCGCCGCTACGGCCTGCCGCTGGCGGTGACGGAGGTGCACCTGGACTCCACCCGCGAAGAGCAGCTGCGCTGGCTGGCGGAGGTGTGGGACGCGGCGCGGTCGCTGTCCGGGCGCGGCGTGGACGTGCGGGCGGTGACGGTGTGGGCGCTGCTGGGCACCTTCGACTGGAACTCGCTGCTCACCCGCGAGGCCGGGTACTACGAGCCCGGCCCCTTCGACCTTCGCGCGCCTGCGCCTCGTCCCACCGCGCTGGCGGCGATGGCGCGCCGGCTGGCGACGGGGGAGGGGGAGGCGCACCCGGTGCTGGACGGGCCCGGCTGGTGGCACCGGCCGGAGCGGCTGGCGTATCCGCCGTCCGGGCGCGCACGTCCCCCGGCGGGGGTGCGCGGCGAGCCGCGCGTGCTGGCCATCACCGGCGCCACGGGGACGCTGGGGCGCGCGTTCGCCCGCCTGTGCGCCGCCCGCGGCATCGCGCACCGCCTGCTTTCACGCGGGGAGATGGACATCGCCGACGCGGCGTCGGTGCGGGCGGCGCTGGACGGCATCCACCCGTGGGCGGTGGTGAACGCCGCCGGCTACGTGCGCGTGGACGAGGCCGAGGCAGAGCCGGACCGCTGCATGCGCGAGAACGCGGACGGCCCCGCCCTGCTGGCCGCCGAATGCGCCGCGCGAGGGCTGCCGCTGCTGACGTTTTCGTCGGACCTGGTGTTCGATGGAGCGAAGGGCGCGCCGTACGTGGAAAGCGACCCCGTGGCGCCGCGCAACGCGTACGGGCGCAGCAAGGCGGAGGCGGAGGCGCGGGTGCTCCATGCCCATCCCGGCGCGCTCGTCGTCCGCACCAGCGCGTTCTTCGGCCCGTGGGACGCGTACAACTTCGTGACGGTGGCGCTGCGCGAGCTGCGGGAGGGGCGCGCGTTCACCGCCGCGGACGACGCCGTGGTTTCGCCCACGTACGTGCCGGACCTGGTGCACGCCTGCCTTGACCTGCTGATCGACGGGGAGGGCGGCCTGTGGCACCTGGCCAGCCCGGGCGCGGTGACCTGGGCGGAGCTGGCCCGGCGGGCGGCGGCGCTGGCGGGGGTGGACGCGCGGCGGCTGCAGGCGCGGCCGACGCACGAGATGGGGCTGGTGGCGCCGCGCCCGCTGTACAACGTGCTGGGGAGCGAGCGCGGGTGGCCGCTGCCGCCGCTGGACGACGCGCTGGGCCGCTACGTGCGCGAGCACCCGTCGTTCGGCGAGCGGGCGAGGCCGCGGCGAACGCGCGGGATGATTGCGGCGGGCGGCTGAAACCCCGACCTTGACGGCGCGTACGGATGCCGACTTCCGCGATCCCGTCGTACCCCCCATGCCCGGAGTTCCGTCCATGAAGCGAACGCTTGCCGCCGCGCTGACCCTGCTTGCCGCCGCCTGCACCCCCGCCGCGCCGCCCGCGGACCCCATGCCGTCCGGGACCACCACGGCGCCTGCCGCATCCGCCGCGCTGAACCCCGTGGGCGTCTTCAACTTCCGGACGACCGTGAACGGCGGCGAGGTGACCGGCGCCGTGGAGGTCACGGGCACGGAGGGCGCGTACAGCGGCCGCATCCGCACCAGCATCACCCCCGACATCCCCATCACCGGCGTGCGGGTGATGGGGCAGGAGATGATCGTGACGGGCAACACGCCGGACGGGCCGCTGTCCATCAACATGACGTTCACCGCCAACAGCTTTACCGGCAGCTGGGCCCTGGCCGGCGACGGCGGCTCCCTCTCCGGCCAGCGCGCCCCCTGAGCCCGCGGCGGATGAGGGATAGATGACGAGCGGCCCCGATCCCTCACCGGACCGGGGCCGCTTGATGTATGTCGGCAGGGCCTGCAAGGGCGAATGAATTCGCTGCAACGACTACACGAAGGCCGCCTTCGCGGACTGGCGGATGTGGAGGTGGGGCGGGCCGCGGTGCGCGCCTCCGGTATCGCGGCGAGCCCCGCCACGTGCACGAGGCCCAAGGCTCACCCCGGGTCCTACAGCCCGCGAAGGCGGACTTTATGTGTTTGTTGCAGCGAGTTCACGAAGGCCGCCTTCGCGGACTGTCGGATGTGGAGGTGGGACGGGCGGTGGTGCGCGCCTCCGGTTTTGCGGCGAGCCCCGCCACGTGCACGAGGCCCGAGGCACACCCCGGACCCTACAGCCCGCGAAGGCGGACTTTATGTGTTTGTTGCAGCGAATTCATTCGCCCTTGCCGCGTATCATCCCCTCTCCAGGGGAATCCATTCCCCGCGGCGAGATCCGCATCATCCCCCTTCCATCGGCAATCCAGGGCCGCCCGGACGGCCTGCCCATCGTGCTTCTGGATTGCGGGGACCCCTCCCGGGGGCTACCCTGTGGGACCACTTCCGTCCCTCCCCCTCTCCTCACCAGGAGCCGTCCCCATGCTGTCAGGTAGCGCGCAGCCCGCACCCGCGGGCGTAAAGGGCTTCGATGCCAACACCGTAATCACCTCCGACCAGGCGCAGTCGTTCTGGGATGCCGGGTTCCGCTTCGCGCTGCGCTACGTGGGGCGCACGCAGATGGCCTCGCACGACCTGACGGCGGCGGAGGCGGAGATGCTGCTGTCGAAGGGGTTCGGGGTGATGCCCGTGCAGCACGTGTTGGGCGGGGAGTGGATGGCCACGGGCGACCTGGGCACCGAATACGGCGCCAACGCGGCAACGTTCTGCCAGCAGATCGGCTTTCCGCCGGGGGTGAACGTGTGGCTGGACCTGGAAAGCGTGAGCACGCAGGCGTCCGAGTCGGACGTGAGCGCGTACTGCCACAACTGGTATGCGCAGGTGGCCGGCGCCGGGTACGTGCCGGGTGTCTACATCGGCTGGCAGCCGGGGCTTACCGGGCAGCAGCTGTACGACCTGCCGTTCAGCCACTACTGGGCGGCGTACAACGTGGACGGCGTCTCCACGCCGCACCCGCGCGGCTACCAGCTGGTGCAGTCCAGCGGTTCCGGCCGCGTGGGCTCGCTGGATACGGACGTGTACGACGTGGATACCACGCACGTGGACGCCGAGGGCGGCCAGGTGCTCTGGCTGAAGCAGTAGCGGCGCCGGACGCGCGGGGGCTCATCCGGTGGATGAGCCTCCGCGTCTGCATCTCCATCCGCCGTCCCCGCCGCACCCGAACATCGTGACCGATCCCCATCCACCCACCGGCCCGCCGAATCCCGATCGATCCGCTTCTACCGGGTTGTGGGGCGCGCCGGTGCTGCCCGATTCGTCCGTGCCAGGCGCGCCGGTGCCGATCGCGCGGAAACGCTGGTGGCACCGCAGGCCGGACTCGCGCAAGACGCCGGACCGGCCGTGCCTGAACTGCGGCGATCCCACGGTGGGCCAGTTCTGCCCCACCTGCGGACAGCGAAAGGTGGACGTGCGCGTCTCGCTGCGCCGCATGCTGCGCGAGGTGATGGACGACCAGCTCTCGGTGAACTCTACCCTGCCCCGCACGCTGGGGGCGCTGCTGTTTCGCCCCGGGCGGCTGACGCGAGAGTACGTGCAGGGGCACGTGGTACGCTACATCCCGCCGTTCCGGCTGTACCTGGTGACCTCGCTGCTGTTCTTCGTGGCGCTGTCGTTCGTGGCGGACCCGGCGGACATGTCGGTGCTGGCGGTGGGCGAGGCGAACGAGGATTCCGTCCGCATCGTCCGCATCGCCGATTCGGTGCTGCTGGCGCACGCCCGGCAGAAGGGAGAGGACACGGTCAGGCTGGCGGCGGCGGCCCGGCGCTCCGGCTCCGCCGACCCCGGGAGCGGCATTCAGCTGGCCGGTGCGGATACCACGAAGGTGCCGGCGTTCGTAAAGCCGCTCATCCGCCGCATCGACGCCGCGGAGGAACGGCTGAACGCCATGCCCCGGCGCGAGGCGCTGCGGACGATGATCGCGGCGTTCGAGGACAATGCGCCGGTGGGCGTGTTCGTGATGATGCCGCTTTTCGCGCTGATCCTGAAGCTGCTGTACGTGCGCCGAAAGCGGTTCTACGTGGAGCACTTCGTGTTCGCGCTGCACGTGCACGCGTTCGCCTTTACCACCGCGGGGGTGATGATGATGGCGCGGCTGGGGGCGCTGAACCTGGTGCTGGCGGGGTGGTTCGTGCTCTACCTGTTCCTGGCGCTCAAGCGCGTCTACGGAGAGGGGGTCGTGCGCACCTTCGCGAAGTACGTCATCCTGGGCATTTCGTACACGTTCCTGCTGGTCTTTGGCGTCACCGCGACGGCGCTTCTGTCGGCTCTCTCGCTGTAGACGACTCGGCTGAGAACGCCTATCCCACCTCCACCACGCGGGCGGGATCGAACCCCGCGGCCGGCTCTTCGGGATAGCCGCGCTGGTTGCTGAGCACGCGCGTGCCGCCCATCTCGTAATCCACGCAGACGTGGGTGTGGCCGTGGATCCACAGAACGGCGCGGCCGTCCAGCAGCCACTCCAGGTCGCTGGCGTAGGCGGGCGTGACGGGGTGGTCCTGAAAGTGGGGATCCACGGAGCGCAGGCTGGGCGCGTGGTGCGTGACGATCACCGTGGGCCCGTCGAACGGCGTGTCGAGCCGCTCCACCAGCCAGCTCAGGCTCGCCGCGTGGGTCGCCCGCGCGTCCGCCGGGCGAAAGCGGTAGTACGCCGGGTCCACGCGGATCAGGCGAAAGTCGTTCATGGCGGCCTGCGCGGCGTGCATGGAGTTCTGCCGCTCGCCAAAGAGCTCGAAGTCCGTCCACAGCGTGCATCCCAGAAAGCGCACGCCGCCCACCACCGCCTCACCCTTCTCCAAGTAGCGGATGCCGGAGCCGCGCGCCGCCTCGGCCAGCTTGCGGTTCAGGCGCGGCGTGGACTCGCCGTAGTACTCGTGGTTTCCAGCCACGTACATCACCGGCCGGTCGGGAAACCACTCGCGCGCCATCTGGATGCCGCGCGTGCCGGTGCACGTGTCGCCCGCGAGCACCACCACGTCCGCGTCCGTCGCGGGTGGATGGAACGGCGCGAACTCGCAGTGCAGGTCGCTCAGGACGTGGATCTTCATCCAGGAAAGATAACAGACCCGGCAACGGCGTGTGGGCGGGGCTACGCGCGACCCGCGGGCGCCCCCTCCGGGCTCGCATTACTCGCCCACCTCCCAGGAGCGAATGAATTCGCCGCTGGAAAAGCGCGAAGTCCGCCTGCGCGGACTGTAAGGCTGGGATCGCGAATCGGCGAAGGAAATCGAGCCGGCGCGACGGGGCTCCCCTCTCCCGCGGCCCCTCTCCCCCGCGGAGTGGGAGAAAAGGGGAATTCGATGCCGCTTCGACAGGTGTTCGGGCGCGTCCGCCGGCGGCCCCCCTCTCCCAGCCTCTCCCCCATGAACTGCATGGGGGAGAGGAGAATTCGATCCCGCTCCCACGGGCTGTGGGTCGCGTCACCCTCCCCCGGGCAGTTTGCGGGGGAGGGCCGGGGAGGGGGGCGCCGGCGGACGCAGTTCGATCCCTGTCATGCGAGCCCGGAGGGGCGCCGCGGGTCGCGATGAAGCCGGGGGGGCACGATTCGGGCAGGCGCATCATCCGACCATCGATCCAATCCCGCTCCGCCGGTGCAGATGTCCGATTCCGCGGTTTCACGGGGGGTGCGCGCGCCCTCCGTTCTCATTCTGGCCGGGCTCACCGGCCTTTCGGCGCTCTCCATCGACATGAGCCTGCCGGCCATGCCGCAGCTGCAGCGCACCTTTGGCGCAAGCGTGGGCGCGGTGCAGCTGACGCTGAGCCTGTTCCTGGCGGGTTTCGCCATCGGCCAGCTGGCGTGCGGCGTGGTGGCGGACCGCATTGGCCGGCGGCCGGTGCTGCTGGCGGGGCTGGCGCTGTTCACCGTGGCCAGCCTGGCGTGCGCGTTCAGCCCGTCGCTTCCCGTGCTGCTGGCCGGGCGGCTGGTGCAGGGGCTGGGCGCCAGCGTGGGACCCATCCTGGCGCGCGCCATCGTCCGCGACTGCTTCAGCGGCGCGCAGGCGTCGGGGGTGCTCAGCCAGATCACGCAGGTGATGATCGCCGCGCCCCTGGTGGCGCCCACGCTGGGCGGGTTTCTGCTGGTGTGGCTGGGGTGGCCGGCGATCTTCATGACGCTGGCGGGGGCGGGGGTGCTGCTGTGGCTGATCTGCTGGCGCCGGCTGCCCGAGACGCTTCCCACCGCCGTGCGCCAGGCGGAGCGCCCCGCCCTGCTGCGCAGCTACGTCACCGTCGCCACGCACCCCGAGAGCCTGCGCCACGGGCTGACGATCTGCTTTTCGTACATGGGGATGTTCGCGTACATCAGCGGCTCGCCGTTCGTGCTGATCGACGGGTTCGGCGTGCCGCGCGGGCTGTTCGGCGTGCTGTTCGCGCTTCCCGCGCTGGCGCTGATGGCGGGTGCCACGCTCAACCGCCGCTGGGTGGTGCGCCTGGCGCCGGACCGGCTGCTGCGCCGCGGCGTGCGGCTGGTGTTTGGCGCCGGGGTGGCGCTGGGCGCGCTGGCGTGGCTGGGCATCGGCGGGGTGGCGGGGGTGATGGTGCCGATGATGGCGTACATGGTGGGGATGGGGCTGGTGCAGCCCAACGCGACCGCGGCCGCGCTGGCGCCGCACGGGCGCATCGCGGGCGTGACCTCGTCGCTCATCGGCAGCGTGCAGACGGCGGGCGGCGCCATCTCCGGCGCGCTGGTGGGCGCCTTCTACGACCACACCCCGCGCTCGCTGGCCACCACCGTGGCCATCGCCGGCGCGCTTACCCTGCTGGTGCACCGCGCCGCCCGCCCCCCGCGTGCGATGGCGGAGGAAGAGGCCGTGTCGCCGCCGCTGGCCGCGGAGGCGTGAGGGGGAACGCCCCCTCCGGGCTCGCATTACTCGCCCACCTCCCCCAAAACTGCTGGGGGAGGTTGGGTGTGAGGCTGGGAGTGGAGGATCGTCGAAGGAGATCGAGCCTACGCCCGACGGGGCCCCTCTCCCCGCGGCCGCGGAGGCATGAGGCGGGGCTACGTGCGACCCGCGGGCGCCCCCTCCGGGCTCGCATTACTCGCCCACCTCCCAGGAGCGAATGAATTCGCCGCTGAAAAGCGCGAAGTCCGCCTGCGCGCAATACCGTTCACTTTGTTTACCTGACGTGCTATATTGGGCTCACCACCAGCTTCTGGAGAGCCCATGGCGCGCACGAGCAAGCTTCGGCACGAAGGAGATCGGCTGACCGATCTCATCAACGTCGGGGTCCTGACGAAGCAGTTTCCCCTGGGTGAGATCAAAAGGGTTCTCGAGGAAACGGGGCGCAGCAGCAAGCGGCAGCGGGATCTGCCGGCGCACGTGATGATGTATTACGTGATCACGATGGCGCTGTATCGCCAGGAAGGGATGCGAGAGGTCCTGCGGGTCCTGCTGGAAGGCCTTGGCATCGTCCTGGGACTTGGGATCCGGCTGCAGGCCGCGGGCAAGTCGGGGATCTCGCAGGCACGCAGCCGGCTGGGGGAGGAGCCGTTGAAGCGGCTTTACGAGCAGGCGGTGAATCCGATCGCCACACCGAAGACGCAAGGGGCGTTCTACCGCGACTGGCAGACAGTGGCCATGGACGGCTCCACGCTTGAGGCGCCGGACACCCCGGCAAACGAGGAGGCATTCGGGCGGCCGCCGTCACCGTCTGGTGGGCAGAGCGCGTATCCTCTGATTCGTGTGGTTGGACTGGTGGAGGTGGGGACACACGTGCTGTTCGGAGCGGTCCTGGGTAGCTACGCCACGGGTGAGGTCACGCTGGCGCGCGAGGTGGTGCGGCACCTGCGGCCCGGGATGCTGTGCCTGGCGGACCGCTACTTTCCCGGGTACCCTCTCTGGAAGCAGGCGACCGAGACGGGCGCGGAGCTGGTGTGGCGTGTCCGGCAGGTGATCCACTTTCCGGTGGTGGAGCGGTTTCCGGACGGCTCTTTCCTGAGCTGGTTCCGTCCGCCGCGGGCAAAGAAGGGAGAGCCGAGGGGAGAGCCGATCCCGGTGCGGGTGATCGACTATCAGGTGGAGGGTCCGAAGCGGAAGGAAGAAACAATCCGCATCATTACCTCGATCCTGGACTGGCAGGCGGCACCCGCGGAGGAACTGGCGGAAGTGTACCACGAGCGGTGGGAGTTCGAGACGGCGCTGGACGAGTTGAAGACGCACATGCGCGGCGCGAGGACGGTGCTGCGCAGCCAGACGCCGGAACTGGTGCGGCAGGAGTGCTATGGCCTGCTGTTGGCGCACTTCGCGATTCGTGGGCTGATGCACGAGGCGGCGCTGAGCGCCGGACGAGACCCGGACCGAATCTCGTTTGTGCATACACTGCGAGTAGTCCGCCGAACCCTGCCGCGCTTCGCGGCCATTTCCCCCTCAGGACTGGGCGGAGCTGCACGCGATGGTGGTAGCCCAAATCCTCGAGGAGGACGTCGGGCCACGAAGGTCGCGTCAGGCAAAGCGCGTCGTGAAGCGCAAGCAGAGCAAGTACGCAGCAAAACGGCGAACGGACAGGAGCCAGAAAGTCCCTTGCGCCCACGTTGTAGTGCTTAGATGAACGGGATTGCGCCTGCGCGGACTGTAGGGCTGGGATCGCGGATCGGCGAAGGAGGTCGAGCTGGCGCCGACGGGGCCCCTCTCCCCCGCGGAGCGGGAGAAAGGGGAGAATTCGATCCCGTTTCGAAAGTCCGTTTCGGCGCGCTCAGCCGCCGAGCCTGCCTAGCACTGGGTTTTGTACGGATTGGTGCACGTCTCGGCGCAGCTTGCCGCCTCGCACGTGGCGCAGGGGAGGGTCCCGTACAGGCGTGTGGCGCAGGTGGTCGTGCCACACCCGGGCGTTGCGTGCGCCTCGACCGTTCCGCGCGTGACGTCGGGCTCCGGCTCGGTCGCGAAGGTCGTGACCTTCAGCGTCTCCACGTCGAGGCTGATCTTTTTCATCGGCTTCCTCCTGCAGGCGAAAAGAATCGGGAAAGGAAAATCCCGGATCAAGCTACGCCGCTGGCAACAGGCGACGCAATTGCGCCATCGCGCGCACTACACAAGAAGCCCTGCGGTTGGATCGTGGGGAACAATCCAACCTCCCCCAGCAGTTTTGGGGGAGGTGGCGAGCCTAGGCGAGCCGGAGGGGGCGCCCGCCGACGCGCTCGAAGCCCCGTAGCAGCGCGATCGAATTCTCCCCTCTCCGTGAGGAACGAACGGGGAGGGGCCGGGGGAGGGGCCCCCTGCCTTTCGCCGTGGCCCGCCGCGTGCCGGGCAACCCTCCGTCTCGCAAGTTCCGAAATTTCCCGGCGCACGGGCGCGGCACTGTCCGCAGGGTCCCGCGCGCCGCACGCAACCGGCAGCCACGGCACATGCTCGTCATTCAGCCCGACGCAAAGGGAGCCCGCCTGGAGCGCGCCCTCAAGGAAAAGATCCGGGGCGAGGTGCGCTTCGACGCCAAGAGTCGCCTGCTCTACAGCACCGACGCGTCGCTGTACCAGATCCTCCCCGTGGGCGTCGTCGTCCCCAGGGACGCGGACGACGTGGCGAGCGCGACGCGGCTGGCGGCCGAGCACGGCGTCCCCGTCCTTCCGCGCGGCGGCGGGACGGCGCTGGCGGGGCAGACGGTGGGGCCCGCGCTGGTGCTGGACTTTGGCAAGTACATGAACCGCGTGCTGTCCATCGACCCCGACCGACGGACGGCGCGGGTGCAGCCGGGGCTTCGTCTGGACCGGCTGAACCGCCACGCGGCGCCGCACGGGCTGCACTTTGGGCCCGATCCCGCCACCATCCGCCAGTGCTGCCTGGGCGGGATGATCGGCAACAACTCGTGCGGGGCGCGCTCGCTGGTCTACGGCAAGACCGGCGACCACGTGCACACGCTGGACTGCATTCTGGGCGACGGCGCGCATGCGCACTTCGGGGCGGTGGATCGGGATGGAATTCCGACGATGGCCGGAGTGGAGGGCGAGCTGGCGCGGCGGGTGATGGCGCTGCTGGAGCCGGAGCGCGCGCGCATCATCGATCGGTATCCCAAGGTGCCGCGGCGGGTGAGCGGCTACAATTTCGACGCCATGCTCGAGGCGCCGGAGCTGAACCTCGCGCACCTGATCGTGGGATCGGAAGGCACGCTGGCGACGGTGGTGGAGGCGACGCTGGGGCTGGTTCCCGTGCCGGCACACCGCGCGCTGGTGCTGCTGAGCTTCCGCGAGCGGTTCACCTCGATGGATGCCACGCCCTTCATCCTTCCCGAGCCCGGCCTTTCCGCGCTGGAGATCGTGGACAGCCGGGTGATGCAGGGCGCGCGCGAGCTTTTCGACTTTCGAGCGACGGCCGCGCTGGTGGCGGCGGACGCCATGGGCGTGCTGTTCTGCGAGTTCAGCGGCGAGACGGCGGACGAGGTGTCGGAGCGCGCGCACGACTTTGCCCGCCGCGCGCCGTCGCTGCCGGGGAATCCGGTCGCCGGCGTCTTTCTATCCGCCGTGGAGCAGAACGCGGCGTGGGCGCTGCGGCAGGCGGCGACGGGGCTGCTGTACCGAACGACCAGCCACCGCGACATCAAGCCGCAGGAGTTCGTGGAAGACACCGGCATCGCGCCGGAAAAGCTGGGCGCGTACACCCGCCGCTTCGAGGAGATCGTCGCGCGCAACGGGACGTCGCTGGGCTTTTTTGGGCACGCGGGGCAGGGATGCCTGCACATCCGCGTGGACCTGAACCTGAAGCGCGGCGAGGACGTGAGCCGGATGCAGCGCATCGCCCACGAGGTGGCGGAGCTGGTGGTGGAGTTCGGCGGG
Organism: Longimicrobium sp.; assembly: GCF_036399255.1. Lineage (GTDB taxonomy): Bacteria > Gemmatimonadota > Gemmatimonadetes > Longimicrobiales > Longimicrobiaceae > Longimicrobium. The sequence goes on along the minus strand of NZ_DASWNM010000024.1, from coordinate 25,837 downwards.
TCGCTGAGCGGCGAGCACGGCGACGGGCTGAGCCGCAGCGAATTCCTGCCGATCATGTTTGGCCCGGAGATCATGGACCTGCACCGCCGGGTAAAGCACGCGTTCGATCCGGAAGACCGCATGAACCCGGGCAAGATCGTGCCGCCCGTGCAGCGGATGAGCGAAAACCTGCGCTTTGGTGAGGACTATCGCGCCCATCCCCCGCAGACGTGGTTCGACTATTCGGAGGACGGCGGCGACTTTGCCGTGGCGGTGGAGAAGTGCAACGGGATGGGCGTCTGCCGCAAGCTGGACGCGGGGACCATGTGCCCCAGCTTCATGGTGACGCTGGAGGAGCAGCACAGCACCCGCGGCCGTGCCAACGCGCTGCGCGAGGCCATGAAGGGCAACCTGCCGGGAATGCGCAGCCACGAGGTGCTGGAGGCGCTGGACCTGTGCCTGGCGTGCAAGGCGTGCAAGACGGAGTGCCCCGTGGGCGTGGACATGGCGCGCTACAAGGCCGAGTTCCTGGCCCAGCACCACCGCGAGCACGGCACGGACCGCAAGGCGCAGTTCTTCGGGCGCATCCACGACGTGGCCAAGGCGGCCTCCGTCGCGCCCGGCTTCGCCAACTTCGGCAACCGCATGCTCTCCGGCGCCATCAAGGCGGCGGGCGGCATCGACCCGCGGCGCGAGATGCCGTCGTTCGCGCCCGAGCCCTTTCGCCGCTGGTTCCGCAAGCGCCGCGTGGTCCCTGGTTACGAGAAGCCGACGGTGATCCTGTTCGACGACACCTTCAACGGCTTCTTTGGCCCCGGCCCGCTGCAGGCCGCCGTCACCGTGCTGGAGCGCGCCGGCTTTACCGTAAAGCTGCCGCGCAAGCAGGTGTGCTGCGGCCGCGCGGCGGTGAGCAAGGGCCTGCTGGACCACGCGCGCGACCTGCAGACCACGCTGCTGGACACGCTGGCGCCCGAGGTAGAGGCGGGCGCGTGGATCGTGGGCATCGAGCCCAGCTGCATCCTCACCCTGCGCGACGAGCTGCCGGACCTGGTGCGCGACGGGCGGACGAAGGCGCTGGCCGCCGCGTCGGTGACGCTGGAGGAGTTCCTGGCCAGCCTGCCGGACTACCGCCCCGGCCGCCTGGAGCGCCGCGCCATCGTGCACGGCCACTGCCACCAGAAGGCGCTCGTCGGCATGGAGCCCACGCGCCAGGTGCTGAGCAAGGTGGAGGGACTGGAGTTCAGCATCCTGGACAGCGGATGCTGCGGGATGGCGGGCTCGTTCGGCTACGAGCAGGGCCACTACGAGGTGAGCCAGGCCTGCGGCGAGCGCGTGCTCTTCCCGGCCGTGCGCGGGACGGAAGCCGATGACCTGGTCGTCGCGCCCGGCTTCAGCTGCCGACACCAGATCGCCGACTTCTGCGACAACCGCCGCTCGGTGCACACGGCCGAGTTGCTGGCGATGGCTGGGTGAGCACAGCAGCCAACGTGTATCCCTTCTGGCGAATATGGATACTATCCAGACGTATTGGTTAGCCCGATGGATGGAGAAGCACGGTGTCACCACGATGAACCGGGCTCGGGAAGCACTTGCTACTCGCTCTATCCGCGACGACCTCGTCCTGCATGCTGCTTCGTATCAGCCCGGTAAGCCTGGTAACCAATCCGCACCCTCGATTATGGCAGGACGCGGATTGGATCTGTCTGGCACGCTCGATGTTTACGCGTGGGATATTCTGCAGCACCGTGTGGACGAGTTGTTCCACAAGGTGTGGCATTATTTCGATCACGTTCTGATCGTCGGTGCCGAAGCCCGAGATTACGCCACCGAGTGGGAAGACGCCGAGCACTTCAATGAACGGATCCTTATTTTCATACGGTTGATCCTTCATCTGCGGCATATCGGCGCTGAGCGACTGGTCTTCTTCGTCCAGAAGCCTGATGTTGGCACCGAAGAGTTTACGCCCGAAACGCCATTCGTCCGTCAAGCAATTAACAACGAGGCTTATCTAACATGGTTAATGGACCGTGGTACCCTTTCTGACGTTGTGCAACACGGAGATCACTTTCACTACAGGTTCGATCACCCCAATATGGAGCACACAACGTGGGGTGCTGTAGGCGGGGAGGCTTCTTCGTTTAGTTCTGCCGATCTGTTGCGAGTAGTCGCCAAGGCGGTGACCGCGCGCTTTGCGGCCCACCTGTCATCGGACATCCGGGCCGCCGCCGATACGAACAGTTCGTTGGGCATTGGGGTTAATTTTCATACTGCGATGGCAACCTCACCGCCTGCGCCTACCGCCGAACAGGTGTTTTTTCACCTCCGGTTACCGGTCGTGGATGGGCTATCGACAGCTACACTTTTGCGTTTGAGGGACGATGAGCGCATGCATTTTGAGGCATTCCGCACAGCGCTTCGTAAAGCTGCAACTGAGAAGTTAAAGGTGGACGCCTCGGCCGAGGTGATCGCAAAAGAGATCCAAACAGACATCCTTGAGCCAGCGATCCTAGATCTGTCTCGCCGTTTGCAGGCTGCAGAGCGCGCGCTTGCGCGGAAGGCAGGGCTACGTGTGGGAGTTGGGGCGCTTAGCACTGCCTGTGGGCTTCTAACAGGTAACCCGCTACTCCTGGCAACTGGCTTGGGCACAGCACTATCAGCCCTTGGCCCCGTCGACAGTCACGCGGATGCGAAGAAGGACGTGGAGTTGAATGACTTTTACTTTCTTCTAAAGGCTCAGCGTCTAGCTCAGTAGAAATCTAGGCGCCTACTCTTGTGTTGGATCCGGAGAGTCACAGTATAAATCGCGCCGCAGAGTGCGGCTGCGGACTGATGTCTCGGCCTGTGACGACGGCACCTGGAGCGCCGCGCCATCGTGCACGGCCACTGCCACCCGTGGCGCTCGTCGGCGTGGAGCCCACGCGGCAGGTGCTGAGCGAGGTAGAGGGGCTGGAGTTCACCGTCCTGGACAGCCGATGCTGCGGGATGGCGGGCAGCTTTGGCTACGAGCAGGGCCACTACGAGGTGAGCCAAGCCTGCGGCGAGCGCATGCTCTTCCCTGCGGTGCGCGGGACAGCGGCGGATGACCTGGTCGTCGCCCCCGGCTTCAGCTGCCGCCACCAGATCGCCGACTTCTGCGACAACCGCCGGAGCCTGCACACAGCCGAGTTGCTGGCGATGGCGGGGTAATCACATTCACGAGTTCCGACAATGCAAAAAGAATCAGCCGACCGCGATTTCCATGCGCTCGTCGACCTGTATAACGCCGCCATCCTCTATGGAGACGCCAACTCGATCGCAGAGAGTTTGGCAATCCCGGTTCCTGAGTCCGTTCTGAACAGTCCTCATCTACACGCCAAATTGCGCCGGTTCCGTGGGAATGCCTTCACTCGGATCGGCGAAAGCGATGCTGCTGACCGTGAGTACGAACGTGGATTCTACGAGACTCCACCGGAGGAAAAAGGCGATTATGTTCTGGATTGGGCGATGACCTCGTTCGCTCGCCTGTATGATCCTGCGGAGAGCGACAAGAGAAACGCGATCTGCGACAGAGCCATTGAAATTCTTGGACTGTCCGATCAGCTATCGGAGTCTTCCAACCACTCGGAATACACCTTTGCCTGTACGAGCTACGCCCGGGCGTTTCTGTTCGTCTATCTTAACGATACTTCAGCTGCACGCGTTGAACTCGCCCGCCCTGCCCTGAAGCCCCTGCCGCTACAGTACCGCACAGATGAGCGCCTCAAATCCTTCTTCACACATCTCCCGAAGGGAATGTTGGCTTCGCTGGAAGCAAAGGATGAGTTCCTGATTCGCCAAGTAGCCCTCGCGGGTCACACCGCATCCGAAACCCGTCAATCGTCAGGCGGAAAGATTTCTACAGGCGCACAGTTTGTACAAATGTTTCTGCGTCGACACGACGTACCGAAGTTCTATAGTAGTTGGTCAGCCACGGTTGATTTGATTCACCAGCTGTTTCCCAAGTTCCAAACCGCTCGCCAGTTCCGGCTGCTGCTTACCAGAACCGCCCATCCGCGCGAGCTTGCAGCCTTCGTTGACGGTCTGTATGCTGGCTAATCAATGCGGGGCAGGTGGACGCCGGGGCGACGAGTTGCCTTCGCGACGGGCGCACCAAGGCGCTCGCCGCCGCGTCAGTGACTCTGGAGGAGTTCCTGGCCAGCCGGCCGGCCTCCTCGGCCGCTTAGGGCGCCGCGCCATGGTGCACGGCCACTGCCACCAGAAGGCGCTCGTCGGCATGGAGCCCACGCGCCAGGTGCTGAGCAAAGTGGAGGGGCTGGAGTTCAGCATTCTGGACAGCGGATGCTGCGGGATGGCGGGCTCATTCGGTTACGAGCGGAGCCACTACGAGGTAAGCCAGGCCTGCGGCGAGCGAGTGCTCTTCCCCGCCGTCCGCGGCACGGCGTCCGATGACCTGGTCGTCGCCCCCGGCTTCAGCTGCCGCCACCAGATCGCCGACTTCTGCGACAACCGGCGGAGCCTGCACACGGCGGAGTTGCTGGCGATGGCGGGGTCAGATGGCGGAGGGTTCGATCATTGAACGGGAGCGGGATCCCCTCCACCGCAAGTCTTGCCTTTCGAGTAGGTAATCGTTTTATCTTTGACGAGTGCTGTTTCCTAGCCAGGGCATCGTGATGACTGACATTCCTGATCAGCAACAGCGGTATCGAGATTTATTAAGGAGAAAGCATCTGTCGGCTCCCGCAGAACCGATTGAACCGTCTCCCTCTCCTGTGCTCTCTATCCCGGGGGAACTAACAGCGTTAGTGCCAACAGGTATTCCACCTGCACCGGGTACGCCACCTGCCTCGGGTGCTCCACCTGCGGCATTTGCGGCACCCGCGGCACCTGCTGGCGTCGGAATAACCCACACATTGCCTAGTTCTATTTGCTCGGTACTTGCGAAAGGATCTGGGCTCTTGGCAGGGATTGGGCTCACCGGGTTTCTAGCCGCTCTGCCTACGATCTGGAATAAGCTGACCGGAATTCTGATGATAGCGATCTTAGGAAATATCTTCCTTCTCACACTGTGTGCATTGCTGTTCTATGTCCTCGCAGAGGTATTACGGCCAGGAGGAAAAAATGGCTGAGATGCGCGAACTAGCTGAAATCATTCAGCGTTCAGAGCATGAGCGAATGAGACAAATGTCACATAAGTATCGCGGACTACAGCGTGTAGGAATGATCATTCTCCTCCCACTCGCGGCGCTGAACGGCTCGCTCATCTTGGAAAGCGCGATTAGAGGACCTTCGCTGCTCAGCAGGCCCGCAGGCGTCGAGCAACTCACGATTCTTGGAGCCTTTCTGCTCTGGTTCGTTTCGTTATTTGCTGTCGTTGCTGCAGTCGCAGCAATGCGGTACGCCCGTAGAGAAGTCATTCGGTCGGAACGGAGAAAGACTCGAGATAAGTACCTTGCTTTGCTTACCGATGATGAACTGCTTGAAGTCGCACCCGAGGTATTTGGGAGGGAGGGCGATCATCTGTTTGGCACTTTTGAGAGTCAACTGGAAGCAATTCGGTCTGGGAAAACGTCCACAACCCGGCTAAGTAAGGGCGCAGCTAGTACTCCGGCGCTCGGCTCGGGAGATCCCTCGAATCCGGGAGCCGCACCGTCGACCTGATGGCTTTTCTTGAGAAGGACGAATCCGGTTGGACTAGAAGCTGGGCCGCCTGGAGCGTTGCGCCATCGTGCACGGCCACTGCCACTAGAAAGCGCTCGTCGGCTGGAGCCCATGCGGTAGGTGCTGAGCAAGGTGGAGGGGCTGGAGTTCAGCATATTGTACAGCCGATGCTGCGGGATGGCGGGCTCATTCGGCTACGAGCAGGGCCACTACGAGGTGAGCCAGGCCTGCGGCGAGCGCGTGCTCTTCCCGGCCGTGCGCGGGACCGCGGCCGATGACCTGGTCGTCGCCCCCGGCTTCATCTGCCGCCACCAGATCGCCGACTTCTGCGACAACCGCCGCAGCCTCCACACCGCCGAGTTGCTAGCGACGACGGGGGATCACTTTCAGTCCGCCGTTACGGCGCAGCAATACTTTGTCCGTGGCGGTTCGGGGGAGCGCCACAACAGGAGCGATGAACTAACAGGCTCTACAACCAAGGACTTGCTTTATCAGTAGAACGGTAGCTTCATAGTCGCACGTCTGGATACCCGCGCATGCGGGGCACATGGCTTTGTGCCGTTTCCCGTCCTTAGGAGGAAGCGTGAATCGCCTCATTTCTTGGCTTACAGCCTTCTTTCAAGCTGATGATAGTCAATCAAAATGGCGCCGCATTCTCGGTTTCGGCGTCATTGTAGGATCACTTGCGGTCCTTTATCAAGCAGACTTGGCCGATCGATCAGCGACAGCGGCGGCTTTTGTGCTCGCGGGGGCTTCGCTGTTTACGGGGGTACTGTTAGGCTTTCTTTTTGGAATCCCAAAAACCCTGCAGCGAAAGATCGAACCTGGTTCGAGTGCATCTCTCGTCGTAGGAGACTACCAGCCGAACACCAATCTGGAGGAAATTTCCGATTGGTTGACCAAAATGCTCGTGGGTGTTGGACTTGTGCAGCTTGGACGCGTTCCTGATGCTCTCGAATCCCTCGGTCGGTATTGGGAAGTAAGTTTGGGAGCAAAGGGGTCTCAGCCTTTCGCCGCAGGTCTCGTCGTGTATTTCGGTGTAATCGGATTTTTACTCGGGTATCTCTGGACTCGACTAGCGTTGGTGGGAGATTTTATTGAAAAAGATCCACGTCGTTTGATCGCCGCTGTCCTGCAGAACATCGCAGCCGCCGCGCAACGCGATCCAGGATTGACAGAACGCTCCCCCGATCGACAAGTGATTACCGATGAGCAACTAGAAGCAGCACAACGGCTTCAGTCGGTGAGCTCGAGCGCGGGCCTCACGCTTGATCACATGCGTCAGCAGGTCCGTGCCTTGGCAACTCAGTATGAAGCCGTACGTGCAGCTATGTCGAGTGGTCCGGAGCGAACTAGAAAACTTGAGGTGATCGCAAGCCAGATGCGCGCGTTCTCGTTGGCCGCGTACCCACTGTTGTCCGAATTTGTACAGAGCCAGTCCCCTGGTGATCAGCTTGCAGCGATTGTTTTCCTGCAGACCCGCCCGAACAAGGACTATTTCAGATGGCTAGGAGAAAGGATGCACAGGGATGAGCAGCCTTTCATTGCCTATCACGCAGGAGTTGCGTTATTGAACGCTGCACGAAATGCCACGCCCGCAGAGCGGGAGATTCTGTATGGCGTAATTTCGCGAGCGCTGGAGGAGACATCACACCTTAATGAATCGGCAGATCGACGGATGGTGCTGAAGTCTGCTATGAACGCACTCAGGCGCGAGTAAGATGCTGCAAAGGCGCTGGTCGTCGCGTCGGTGACGCTGGAGGAGTTCCCGCCGTACGCGGATCGGCAGCCGATGACTTGGTGGTCGCCCCCGGCCTCAGCTGCCGCCACCAGATCGCCGAATTCTGCGACAACCGCCCCTGCCCGCACACAGCCGAGTTGTTGGCGATGGCACGATCAGCTGACTAAGCCCCGACACCGTGCAATGAGCGCTCAGATGTCACTGCCGTCCGGCGTCGAAGTGTTTCTCGCCGAAGCTGCGCAGGAGCCGGTGGTGGCGAATTTGCTGGAGCTGTACGCGCACGACTTCAGCGAGTTCATCGACCTTCAGCTTCAGCCGGACGGCCGCTTCGGGTACCCGGGGCTGTCACGTTACTGGCGCGAGGAGGGCTGCGTTCCGTTGCTGGTGCGGGTGGACGGGCAGCTTGCCGGCTGTGTTCTCATCGCGAAGGGCTCGCGCATCAGCGCAGATCCGCGGGTCTGGGACATGGCGGAGTTCTTCATCGTGCGTGGATACCGCAGACGCGGACTTGGGGCGGCGGTCGCGCACGAGATCTGGCGGCGCTTTCCCGGAGCATGGGAAGTACCCGTGCTGGAGGGCAATCAGCCCGCACAGGCATTCTGGGAGGCCGCAATCGATGCCTTTACCGGCTCCACGGCCACCCAGCGGATCATCGCGCTGCACGACAAACGGTGGCAGGTGTTCTCGTTCGTTTCTCCGCCGTCAGCCGAAGCCTTGTAACCAGGTGCGCGGATGCTGCGGGATGATCTTGCTACGAGCAGAACCACCACGAGCTAAGCTCGCGGCGAGCGCGTGCTCTCTCCCGCCGTACGCGGGACGGCGCCCTATGAGGTGGTCGTCGCCCCCGGCTTCAGCTGCCACCATCACATCACACGAAGCGCGGAGAGGTTGCGCGGATCGTGGGCTGAGCTTGTCTGGCGCAACGCCACAAGGTATGTTTTCTTCGGAGAAATTCTTACCTTGGAGGCCGCGAATGAAGCCGCAACCTGAGAACGAACGGCGCCGAAACCGTTTTCAGCCAGAGCCCGGATGCGTGTACCGGACAGGCGATCTCAGGCAGTGGACGGGGAACCCCACACGAATGGCAAAGCGCCTCGTGGCCCAGGGCCAGCTCAAACCGCTGGCGCAGGGGCTGTATGCGGCTCCGCGCCAAACCCGGTTCGGCGAAGTACCTCCAAAAGCGGAAGCGGTTCTCGAGGCGTTTCTCGATCACACGCCCTTCGTGCTCACGGGGCCGGAGTACTGGAACGCACTGGGCCTGGGATCCACGGCACTGTTTCCGAAGCAGCTCGTGTACAACACGAAGCGCTCCGGGGAGTTCGACCTTGGCGGCCGCCGGTTTCTTCTGCGGCGGGTGGCGTTTCCCACGCGCGTAACCCGGGAGTGGTACGCGGTGGACCTCGTTGAGCATCGGGATACGGTCGGACTGGCCGCCGAGGTCCTCATCAAGCGCATGAGAAACGCCATCGGCCAGGGCGGCCTGGACAGGGACCGGCTCCGGGAGACAGCCCGGGAGTATGGCACCCGGAACACGCAAAAGCTGGTCGAGCAGGCACTTGAGCTTGTGTCGGAGGCCGCGTGAGCTTCGTCCATGGGGATCCGGAGTTCTCCGACATCATTGATGCCGTCGCGGCAGAGGGGCCAATTACCTCGGCCGCCATGATCGAGAAGGACTACTGGATCTGCCACTCGCTATGGGCGCTTTCCCAATCCGGGCTGCAGTTCTGGTTCAAAGGAGGCACGTCCCTCTCAAAGGCGTTCAATCTGATCGAGCGCTTTTCAGAAGACATCGATCTCGTCGTCCTGCCGGGAACAATCGCCAACCTTCCACCCGTCAGCAGCTGGAAGCGGGAGGCGCCTGGGCCCAACAAGGTGCGGCAGGAGTTCTGGGAGGCGTTGCTCCCCGCGCTGCAGGTACCCGGAGCAGAGATCGTTCTCGATCGACAGCATGACGAGACGTTCCGGAACCCGGCATACCGAGTCCGCTACCCCGGGCATTTCGTGGGTGCGTTGAGCGGCGAGGATTCGGTGCTCCGGCCCTACGTCTTTCTGGAAACATCGTACGGAAACAACGCGAGGTCGGCGGTGGCGCCATCGGTTTCGCGGCCGGTCACCTCCGCGGTGCACGAATGGCTGGCTGCCCGGGGCGAGCTCCAGGCGTTCACCGACAACCGGGCCAGGGCGGTTGAGTGCGTACACCCCTACGTAACGCTGGTCGAAAAGCTCGACGCCATCACACGCCGATACCATCGTGCGGCAGATCGCTTTGAGGCCGCGTCGTTCGCCCGGCACTACGAGGACGCCGCCCGGATCATCCGTGCCGAGTCCTCGCTCCCCGGGATCCAGTGCAGCGTCCCGGAACTCGCGCGCACGATGTACGCGGAGCACCAGATCCGCAAACTGGTTTTACCCGACGACGAAGCCTTTGTACTTCCCGACGATGCGCTCCGCCGACAGATCCAGGCTGGCTACGATGCGATCAGAGGGATGTTCTGGGGCACGAGGATGACCTTTGCGGAATCGTGTGAAACCATCATCGAATGGCTGCGGCGCAACCCCATGCCGGCTGGCCCGCTAGATTCGGACGGCTGAACGGTGCACCTCTGGAGTGCAGGTTTGCCTCCGTCTCCACCCGATGAACGAATCATGGTGTTTGGATTCCTGAAGAAGCGCCGGCGCGAGGAGATTCGCGCACAGCCATTTCCGGCGGAGTGGCTGGCGATCATCGAGCGCAACGTGCCGATGTACGCACGTCTCTCGGAGGCGGACCGGGACGAGTTGCTGCGGCGGGTGCTGGTGTTCGTCGACGAAAAGAACTTCGAGGGCGCGGGCGGGCTGGAGATGACGGACGAGGTGCGCGTCACCATCGCCGCGCAGGCGTGCATCCTTCTGCTGCGCCTGGACGATGACGACTACTATCCCGCGCTCAAATCCATCGTCGTGTATCCGGCCGCGTACACGGTGCCGCGAAAGGAGAGCGAGGGCGGCATCGTGCGCGAGGACGACGCGGTGCACCTGGGGGAGTCGTGGGGGCACGGCGCGGTGGTGCTGTCGTGGACCAGCGCCCGCCGCGGCGCCGCCGACCCGCGCGACGGCAAGAACGTGATCCTGCACGAGTTCGCGCACCAGCTGGACCAGGAAGACGGCGCCGCCGACGGCACGCCGGAGCTGGACCGCCTGGCCTTCTACGCGCCGTGGGCGCGGGTGCTGAGCGAGCACTACCTGGCGCTGCGCACGGCGGCGCGCACCGGCCGCAAGACGCTGCTGGACCAGTACGGCGCCACCAACGAGGCCGAGTTCTTTGCCGTCGCCAGCGAGTGCTTCTTCGAACGCCCCGTGCAGCTTCGCACGCGCCACCCCGAGCTGTACGACGAGCTCGCCCGCTACTACGGCCAGGACCCCGCGGAGGGATCGGCGTCGGCGTGAGCCGGCATCCAGCTTTCGCGGGCCGGCTGGCGACCCAGGCCTGCCGACGCGCCGGGGCACACGGGAATGCCTCCACGCGCACTGGCCCGTGAACAACCCCGGACCCTCCAGTCCGCGAAGGCGGACTTCGTGTGGTTGTTGCAGCGAATTCATTCGCCCTTGCTGCCGTCACCCGATCGCCGGATTTCCGCGGCAGTCGCCGCTCACCGCGACCGGCGAGCACCTGACCCGCGATTCGCTCGCGGCTACCCATTACGACTGGTGAGGAAACCATGACGCCCGAAGAATTCAAGAGTGCGTGGGAGAAAGTGAGCGATGAACCCCTTTCTGTCTTCCCCATCTCCGTTTTCGAAGGGACCGGCGTGTCCCCGCGGACGCAGCGATTCCTGAGCGTGGCGGGACTGCCCGAGGAGGGTGCAGCTCCGTATCTCTCGATCGGCACGAGCGGTACCGAGGTTCTGGAAACCGTCAGTGAAATGTGGGACCTTGCACCCGAATTCGACGTCTACAGGGTAATCGGAAACAATGGCTCGGGAGATCCGATCGTTCTTTGTCCCGACGATTCAATCGCCTACCTGAACCACGACAACGAGTTCGAGGAAGTCTACATCAACAAGGATGTCTCCGTTTTCGCGGAGGCGGCGCTATTCTATCCGGGGTTCGAGGCGGAGGAATCCGAGAAGGCGCGGTTCATCGAGTTCCTTGGAAAGTCGGATCCACGCGCGCTGGAAGAGGGCTCCTTCTGGAGTTATACGATTCTCGACTGGGACGAGGCGGACTGAGGTCCCCGGGCTGTACCACGAACTCGCGCGCTGTTATGGCCAGGACCCGGCAGTCCACGCAGCCGGCGTGACCCGGGGCGCGTCCAGGGGGTGTGGCAGGCAGGGCGTGGCTCCTTCGCCGACTGTGTTCAGAATCCCGGTGCACGATCTACTGAAGCTGTATTCGCGGGCGGCCGCCCGCCTTGCATCCTCCACCGATACGCCGGCATGGGAGGATGATGACGACGCGCCACGCTACCGCTCCATCTTCCGGCGTGGCAACCTGCCTTCGCCGCCGGCGGAGCTCTCCACGAACGGGATGTACATCCGTCGTGGTACGCACACGTATCCGTCGCTCGCGGTCGACAGCGTACACCTCTTCGCCACGCCCGGGGTCTATCGGTGCCTGGGGCTCTGGATCGTCGCCTGCCTGCTGGAGCCCGGCTGCAATGAGTTCTGGCTGCAGGTCACGCACGCCGGCTCGGAAGTGCGGCACATTTGCGTGGATACCCGCTACCGGAGCCTGGACGACGAGGGAGAGGGTCTGCACACGCAGCCGCATGCGGCGGTCTACTACCCGGGCGTGGTGGGTGCCTTTCCGCTCGCGGACCAGCCCCCCCCGCTGCCCAGCCTTCGCCTGACGGACCGGGCCCAACGCGTTGCCGGGTTCGGGGATGATGACGACCGCGACACCATCCAGGGCTTTGGCTCCGACATCGGGGCGTGGCGCTTTGCCGAGGTTCTGCTGAACCTCAGCCAGCCCTGGAGCAAGCGCGTGGAAGTGAACCTCGAAGGGCCGTCCGGATTTGGCGGAGCTGCGCCCGACAGCGCAGAGGTGCGGTTCTGGCTTCCAGGCAGCGACGGGTGGAATCCGGACGAGTGGGCCGAATCACCCGCTGGCTGACGGATCGAGAGAAGCTCGCAGCGTACGGCCATGGATCACGGATGCGCGGGGCTCACCGGGTTTGGCCGCATCGTATCGCCGGATTACACGAACATTGCCGGTCCCGCCGCGAAGGTACAATCATTCGCGCGTTGTTGATCCCTGCGGTTCACGTCCTTCCCTCTTTTCCTCTCCCATCCCATGGCCAGCGACATCTTCGAAGGAACCGTGCAGTCGGGCGCATCACACGCCGTCATGCGGCTGGCGGGGGTGCCCGTCGAGCTCTACCAGACCACGGAAGACTATCCCAGGTCTCTGGGCATAGGGATGACGGATGCGAACGGCAGGTTCAAGATCGGCTACGGCGGCGTCACGGGGGACGGCATCCTGTACGTGACGGCGTACGTGAACGACAGCGTGGTGCTGATGGCCATCGTGGGGACGGAGGTGCGCGGCGACGTCGTCGTCAACGAGCTCACCACCGTGGCGGCCGCGTTCAGCATGGCGCAGTTCGCCCGCGGCAGCACCATCCTGGGGAACCCGCGCGGGCTGCGGATTGCGGCGGGGATGAACGACAACCTGGTGGATGTGTTCACCGGCGCGCCGTCGCCGGTGCTGCTGGCGCCGCCCAACCGCGACCAGACCAACACCCTGCGCTCCACCCGCTCGCTTGCCAACCTGGCCGCGGCGGGGGTGCGCGGAGACCAGGGCATAAACGCGCGGTTCATGGAGCTCAGCACGCCGCCGGGCGGGGAGATGTCGGGCGATACCTTTCAGGCGCTGCTGAACATCGCGCGCAACCCGGCGCACAACGCGGGCGCGCTGTACAACCAGTCGCAGGGGGTGCAGACGCTGTACTCGCCGCCGCTGTTCAGCCCGCCGGACGCCTGGACGCTGGCCGTGAAGGTCAACGACTCGGGGGATGTGAACCGGGGGTTCGGCGGGCCGGCCAACGTGGCCTTCGACCGGCACGGATACGCCTGGATCCCCAACAACGTGGTGCAGGGCACGCCCAACTCCAGCCCGTTCATCATGGTGCTGCGACCGGACGGAAGGCCGGCGGATGGCACCGGCGGGATGCCAAAGTCGCCCGTCTCCGGCGGCGGGCTCAAGGGGCCCGGCTGGGGCGTCGCCGTGGCGCCCGACGAAACCGTGTGGGTGGGCAACTTTGGCTGGGGCGACCCCGACACCCAGTATCCCAAAAACGGCACCGTGTCGGAGTTCGCGCCGGATGGGAGGGCCATCTCGGGCTCCGACGGGTACGGCGGCGACTTCATGCAGCGCATCCAGGCCGTGGAATCCGACGCCTGGGGCAACATCTGGATGGCGGCCTTCGAGAGCGGCAACGTGGCGGTGTTCATCGGCGGAAACCCGGACAACGCACGCTGGCTGCCCAGCGGCAGCTACCCGTTCGGCGTCGCCATCGACGACGACCAGCACGTGTGGGTGTCGAACAGCGGCGGGCTGGGGTGGCCGGATAATCCCGACGGCAGCGTGACCCGCTACCGCCTGGAGGGCAGCAACCTCAGGCAAACGCTGCCGCAGGTAAAGGTGGGCAAGGCGTGCAAGGCCATCGCGGCCGATTCGCTGGGCAACGCGTGGCTGGCGTCGGGGGGCGACAGCTCGGTGTACCGGCTGCACAGCGACGGCAGGGTGGCCGGCCCGTACACCGGCGTCGGCGGCATCGACGCGCCGTGGGGGATTTGCGTGGATGGGGACGACAACGTGTGGGTGGGCAACTTTGGCCGCCTGGGGCTTACCAGCGACTACACGACCGGCGCGCTCACCAAACTGGCGGGTGCCAACCCCGACACCCGTCCCGCCGGCCTGAACCCCGGCGATCCCATCTCGCCCCCCACCGGCTACACGCTCCCCAGCGCAGGCGAGCCGGTGACGCTGCACAACGGCGACCCCGTGTACGAGGACGGAACGGAGTGCTACACGCCGCTGATGCGCTCCACCAGCTGCCAGATCGACCAGGCGGGGAACGTATGGGTGGTCAACAACTGGAAGCCGCGCTTCCGAACCGACTTTCCCACGGACGAGGGCAACCCCGGCGGAGACGGCATCGTGATCTTCGTGGGCCTGGCCCCGCCGCCGCGCCCCCGCTGGGTGGACGAGGCGGCTTTCGCGGCGGGTGCGGCCTCGTAAGCAGCGTCGCCGCCGAGTAACACCGAACCTGCGGACCCACCTGTCATCCTGAGCGAGCGCTCGCGCCGAGTTCGCAGGAAAGCCGCGAAGCCAGTAGCGCGACCGAAGGATCTCCCTCCCCTCGCGCGGAACCCCTTCCCGGGCATCGCCCGGGAACCCCGCGTGACGGACAGGTTTGTCGGGCCCGGTACCCTCCCCATCCCCAACCTGCGGACCCACCTGTCATTCTGAGAGAGCGCCCGCCCCACACTGACGGAAAAGCCGCGGAGCCAATGGCGCGACCGAAGAATCTCCCGCCCCTCGCGCGGGACCCTCTCCCGGGCATCGCCCGGGAACACACCGTGGCGGAAAGATCCTGCCGTTCCCGACAAAGATTCTTCGGTCGGCGCCATGCTCCCAGGTGGAAGAAAGCACCGCGCGGCGCCTCCCTCAGAATGACAGGTTGGGCGGGTTTGGTAAGGACAAGGCCTCACGCGAAGGCCACCTCTGCGTGAGGCTGCTGTTTTGAAGATTCGGCATTTGCCCCGCTAAAAACTTGACACACCCGAACGGCCGTTCGATTCTACCCGTTCCCACGACAGCAGTGTGAGGGGCCGCCGCGGGCGGCGCCCTCAACGGAACCCGGCGGAAGGAGCGGTTCGCCCTTGATCCCGTCCCCCCGACTTCGCGCGCTGGCGCTTGCCCTGGGCCTGGTGGCCCACGCGGGCACGGCCGGCGCGCAGCAGCGGCTCACGACCCCCGAGCAGCAGTTCGGCCACCCCATCGGCGCCGACTACGTGCTCCCCAACTACCAGGAGCTGGTCGCGTACTGGCAAAAGCTGGATGCCGAAAGCGACCGCATGTCGCTGGTCGACATCGGCCGCACCGCCGAGGGGCGCACGCAGGTGATGGCCATCGTCACCAGCCCGCAGAACCACCAGCGGCTGCAGCGCTACCGCGACATCAGCCGCACCCTGGCGATGGGCCAGGTGGACAGCGCCACCGCCGCCGGCCTGGCCGCCGAGGGCAAGGCGGTGGTGTGGATCGACGGCGGTCTGCACGCCACCGAGGTGCTGGGCGCGCAGCAATTGATGGAGACGCTGTGGCAGATGGTGAGCCGCGACGACCCAGAGACGCGCCGCATCCTGGACGACGTGGTCATCCTGTTCGTCCACGCCAACCCCGACGGCATGGACCTGGTCAGCGACTGGTACACGCGCAACCCCAACCGCGAGTCGCGCACGATCGCCTGGGTGCCGCGGCTGTACCAGAAGTACATCGGCCACGACAACAACCGGGACTTCTACGCCTCGACCCAGGCCGAGACGGAGAACATGAACCGGGTGATGTACCGTCAGTGGTATCCGCAGATCGTCTACAACCACCACCAGACGGGCCCCACGGGGACGGTGATGTTCGCGCCGCCGTTCCGCGACCCGTTCAACTACGTGTACGACCCGCTGGTCATCACCGGCATCGACATGGTGGGATCGGCGATGCACAACCGCTTCATCGCCGAAGAGAAGCCGGGCGTGACCACGCGGCGCGGGGCCAACTACTCCACCTGGTGGAACGGCGGCCTGCGCACCACGACGTACTTTCACAACATGATCGGGCTGCTGACGGAGACCATCGGCAATCCCACGCCCATGGACATCCCCTTCGTCCCCAACCGGCAGCTGCCCAGCGCCGACCTGGTGTCGCCGATCGCGCCGCAGAAGTGGCACTTCCGGTCGTCGATCGACTACTCGGTGACGGCCAACTACGCGGTGCTCGACTACGCCAGCCGCTACCGGCCCACGCTGCTGATGAACTTCTGGCGGATGGGGCGCAACTCGGTGGAGCGCGGCCGGCGGGACACCTGGACCACCTATCCCCGCCGGGTCGATTCGGTGCGCGCGGTGATCGCGGCCGAGCGGCAGGGGCAGCGCGCCGAGAGCAACGCAGTAATGTCGGCGGGCGGCCTGTTCGGCGGCGCGCCCAACGCGGAAGAGTCGGCGCGGTACCTGGCGCTGCTGCGGCGGCCGGAGTGGCGCGACCCGCGGGCGTACGTCATCCCGGCGGACCAGCCGGACTTCCCCACGGCGACCAAGTTCGTCAACGCGCTGCTGGAGAACGGCGTCACCGTGCATCGCGCGACGGCGCCGCTGCGCGCGGGCGGCAGGACGTATCCGGCGGGGTCGCTGGTGGTGCGGACGGACCAGGCGTTCCGCCCGCACGTCATCGACATGTTCGAGCCGCAGGACCATCCCAACGACTTCCTGTACGAGGGCGGCCCGCCCATCCCCCCGTACGACAACGCGGGGTGGACGCTGGCGTACCAGATGGGCGTGCACTTCGACCGCGTGCTGGAGGCGGTGGACGGGCCGCTGCAGGTGGTGGACGCGTGGAACCTGCCGGCGCCTGCGGGGCGCATCGACGCGCCGCGGGGAACGCCGGAAGGCTACGTGCTTTCGCCGCGGCAGAACGACGCATTCACGGCGGTCAACCGGCTGCTGGCGGCGGGGATCCCGGTGTACCGCGTAACCCGCGACGCGGGGACGGAGCAGGCGGGCGACTTCTGGGTGCAGGGGCGCGACGCGTTCCAGCTTCTGAATCGCATGGCGGACTCGCTGGGCGTGCGGGTGCAAGCGTCGCGGCGCATGCCCGCGGGCGCCGCGCAGCTTCGCCCGCTGCGCATCGGGCTGGTGGACCGCTACGGCGGCATCATGCCCAGCGGCTGGACGCGCTGGATCTTCGAGCAGTTCGGCTTTCCCCACACGGTGGTCTTTCCGCCGGAGCTGGACGCGGGGAACCTGAACGCCAAGTACGACGTGCTGGTCTTCGTGGACGGCACCATCCCGGAGCGCGACCCGCGCGGCGGCGGCATGGCGTTCCTCCCCAGCCCCGACGCGGTCCCCGCGGAGTTCCGCGGGCAGCTGGGGAACGTGACCATCGAGCGCACGGTGCCGAAGCTGCGCGAGTTCCTTGAGAACGGCGGCACGGTGCTCACCATCGGCGGGTCGACGGCGCTGGCCCGGCACCTGGGGCTGCCCATCGAGGACCACCTGGTCGAGGCGGGCCCCGACGGCCAGCCACGCCACCTGCCGCGCGAAAAGTACTACATCCCCGGCTCGCTGCTGCGGGTGCGCGTGGACAACGACGCGCCGGTGGCGTGGGGGATGCCCGAGCAGGCGGACGTGATGTTCGACGACTCGCCGGTGTTCCGCCTGGGTGCCGGCGCCGAGGCGGCGGGGATCCGCCGCATCGCGTGGTTCGACACGCCGGCGCCGCTGCGCAGCGGCTGGGCGTGGGGCCAGCAGCACCTGAACGGCGGCGCGGCCATCGTCTCGGCGCCGGTGGGACGCGGAACGCTGTACCTGTTTGGCCCGGAGATCGCCTTCCGCGCCCAGCCGCACGGCACCTTCCGCTTCCTGTTCAACGGCCTGTACGAGTCGGTGCGGAACGACGCCCCGGCACGCTGAACCGGGCGGAGGTGGATGACGAGCGGGGCACGCGGCATACGTCGCGTGCCCCGCTCCGTTTCTATCCTGGGCCGGAAACCGCCAGGGCTCACATGTGGCGCCTGGGTACCGTTCGGGTTGCTCTGCAACCGTATCGTGGCGGCTCGCGAGCGTGATTCGCCACGGGTAAGGGTGGATTAAGGACGGTAAGTTCCACCCATAGTGCATGTTAGCCGAGGTGAGCATTGGGCGGATAATGGGTCCGCGCTGTGGCGTGTGGCGTTTGTACGCTTTGAATGCGGCTGCGTTAGGTTGATCGCTCGATCGATCCGGAGTCCGTTCAGACACCCGACAGGCTGGCGCTGATGAAAGTCAAGGAGGTAATTTCCATCATTGTTGCCGATGGCTGGTACCTTTCTCGCACACGCGGCAGCCACCGTCACTACAAGCACACGACCAAGCCGGGCACAGTTACTGTAGCAGGAAAACCAAGTCTTGATCTCGCCCAGGAACAGTCCTGAGTATCCTGAAACAAGCTGGTCTGAGGTAGTAGCCATGGAATACGCAGTCATCATCGAGCCAACGTCGACCGGTTTCTCTGCATACCTCCCCGACGTCCCCGGCTGCGTCGCGGCCGCGGATACGGAAACGGAGGTCAAGCAGCTCATCCTCGAGGCACTCCAGCTTCACCTGGAGGAACTGCGGCTGGATGGGGAGCCAATTCCGCAGCCTACCTCCCGCATTGCGTACGTAGAGGTGACTGAACCCATCCGGCAGGTGGCGTAACGCAGGCGACGGAGAACGGGTGAGCGGGGCACGCGGCATGGCCGCGTGCCCCGCTCCGCTTTTTGTGTGTGGCCGATCAAAGGCCGTTTTCCCACCTGTGTCCCGTGAGTACCGCTTCAGGCCCGTGGGATCACCATTCACGGGTGGTCAGGCGAAAATCCCTCCACGGGCCGAACACATAAATCCTTCACGACAAAGCAGTTGGGGTGAATTCGATCCTGTCGGGAAGTGGGTCCGCGCGCTGTCGGGTTCCAGTTGCAAGGTTTTCCGGCTACGGCCCTATACTGGGAGCGAACCCCAGCCCGGAGCGACCGATGCAGATGATCACCGTCGAGGTTGATGAAGCGGCAGAGCACATGGACACGTTGATCGACACCGTCCTGGTAGGCGGAGAAGTCGTGATGACGCAACGCGGAGAGCCGGTGGTGAGCATCTATCTGCGCGGAAGGTCTCCGGATGCATCG
The DNA here is from genome assembly GCF_036399255.1 of Longimicrobium sp. GTDB lineage: Bacteria > Gemmatimonadota > Gemmatimonadetes > Longimicrobiales > Longimicrobiaceae > Longimicrobium. The sequence continues at coordinate 6,587 of NZ_DASWNM010000024.1, read as the reverse complement.
GAGGACAGGCTCAGAGCCACCGCCGTTGAGCTTTTCGAGGAAACCCTGAGCTACCTTCGCGGCAGGCTTGATCCTCCTGAGTGGCTCCTGAACTGACGTGCCGCTTTCATCCGTTCTGCTTGCATGGGGTGAGCAGCATCGCGAGGAACTGCTGGGCGAATTGGAGCAGAGCGCGGCAGCACCTTCCGCTCACGCCCATTCCACCGCTTGCGTAAAGGAGCGAGTGATGATGTTTCTGCATGTGGATCAGGTGCACGCGCTCGAGGGGTACACGCTCCGGCTGGCGTTCAACGACGGCACGATCAAGGACGTGGACCTCGCCGGCGAGTTGGATGGTGAGGTTTTCGCGCCGTTGAAGGACACCGGCTTCTTTCGGCGTGTGGCCGTGAACCCCGAGACCGGGACGATCGAGTGGCCCAACGGTGCCGACTTCGCACCCGAGTTTCTGCACGAGATCGGGCGGGCGGTGCATCAGGCAGCGTAACACGGACCCGCTCGCTCCTTACCACACGCAGAGCGCCGTCTGGATGCGACAACGCGGCAGTGGCGGTAGATCGGGACGCTCGTTCTTCCGGAAACGTGCTGCTCACATGCTTGTGGAGGACGGATGGTTCGCAAGATCGCGCATCAGGTGGTTGTGACGGCCTGCTCTGGTGCGCTTCGGAAATCATCGGTGATCCGCATCCTCCTCAAAAAAACGCGGATGGCTCCCTGCCGCATTCCACCTTTCTCACGTTCCCGATGGCCCACGCCGGCTCGTGCCTCGTCGACGGGCGCGCCATGCCTCCGCTCACCAGGGATCAGCGTTTCGGACCGTGGTACCGAATCCCGCAGTCCATTGTGCACCCAGACAGAGGAACCAGGATGATATCCTGGCTCGCTTTCTCTGTCTGACTCTGTTCCTCTGTACGATTATTCTTTTTCAGGATCTGGTCTGAGGATGAGACGGCCTGTGGGAAATGCACAATCGGGCCGAGAATCTGGTATGAGAGCCGAGGAAACGGCACGAGAAAACTCCGTTGACTCCGTGTGAGGCCCATTCTTTTTTTCTTTTTCCCCACGCCTCGCGATCCGGCGGCATCTCATATCACAAATCGTCTTGCAACGAACGGGGCGCAAAGGTATCGTGCGTTTCCGGCCCGCATGCGCGATCCGCTCCCGCATACCCGCCGGGAGCCGCCGCGGCTTCTCCGCCGGCATCCTTCCCGTCCCGTCCCCTTCCCGGAGCACCACACAATGGCGCAGGACATCATCCCCATCGGCCCGGACAGATTCTACCATCCCGCCAGCGAAGAGGAGCTGGCGGCGCTGGTGGCGCACGCGTACCGCAACGGCCTGCAGGTGCGGGCCCGCGGCGCGGCGCACAGCGTGGCGTACGCCATCTACACCGACCCCGAGCAGCCCGGCGGCAACCACGTCGAGCAGCAGAGCCCGCCGCCGGGACCCAACCTCAACATCATGCTGGACCGGTACATCGGCCTGGCGGTCTACGACCGCGAGAACCGGCGGGTTATCGCCGATGCGGGGATCCACCTGGGCCGCGACCCGTCGGACCCCACGGGCACCTCGACCCTGGAGAACAGCCTGCTCTGGCGGCTGAACAACGAGTACGGCTGGACCCTGTCCGACACCGGCGGCATCATCCACCAGACGGTGAGCGGCTTTACGGCCACCGGCTCGTCCGGCGGGTCGGTGCAGTTCTCGGTGAACGCCAACCTCTACGGCTTCCGGGTGATCGACGGCACCGGCGCCGTCACCGAGGTCACGCGCGAAGACCGGGATCCCGAGAAGCTGGCGCTCTTCCACTCGATGTCGCCGTCCATGGGGCTGATGGGGATCGTCTCGCGGGTGATCCTGGAGTGCGTGCCCTCGTTCAACATCACCGGGCAGGAGGCCATCTCCACCATCGAGGGCGCGGCCATCGACCTGCTGGGCGAGGGAACGCCGCGGCGGCCGTCGCTGGAGGCGTTCCTCCGCGACGCCGAGTACGCGCGGCTCACCTGGTGGCCGCAGCGCGGGGCAGAGCGGGTGCAGGTGTGGCAGGCCCAGCAGATCCGCCCGCAGATCGGCTTCATCCCGCGGCGCTACGAGGAGTTCACCAGCCGCCCGGAGCTGGGCGAGTCGTTCATCTACGTCTTCTACACCTTCCTGGGCAACCTCGAGGACCTGGGCCGGGTGCGGAAGCAGATGCACGAGGGGTGGGACGACCTTACCAAGGTGCTGCGGATGGTGATGCAGGCCGAGGGGCTGCCCGCGCCGGTTGCCATGGGGATCGAGGGGCTGCTGAACCTGGCGTTCGACCTGGCGTTCCCCCTGCTGCGCGTGCTGGGGCCGCAGATCCAGAAGCACGTGCCGCAGATCTTTCAGGCGGTCATCGGCCAGTTCGTCGCCCTGGACTCCACGAAGGAGGGGATGGAGAAGGGCGAGCCGCAGGCGTTCCACGACTGGTCGTGGCAGGGGCTGCCGATGGACAACCAGGCGGCCGACAACAAGGTACCCACCGAGTTCACGGAGATCTGGGTGCCGCTGGGCCGCACGCGTCAGGTGATGAACCTGCTGAACGACTACTTCACCGCGCCCGCCACCGACGACAAGGCGTACGTCCGCACGGGGACGTACGGGTGGGAGCTGTACACGGCCCAGGCCACGCCCTTCTGGATGAGCGCGTCGCACACCGACGGGGCCGACGAGTGGAAGGACGGCGCCTTTCGCGTGGACATCTACTGGTGGGCCGAGAACCCGGGCAACCCGGCCGAGACGTTCTATCCCCAGTACTGGCGGCTGCTGCGCGCGGCCGGCGTTCCCTTCCGCCTGCACTGGGCCAAGTTCCAGCCCATCATCCCCGAGGGCGACCCCGAGGGGTGGACGGAGTTCTTCCGCGCGCAGTATCCCAGGTGGGATGCGTTCCTGGAGCTGCGCCGGCGCCGCGACCCCAACAACGTGTTCCTGACGGACTACTGGCGCGAGCGCTTTGGGCTGCGCGCGGAGCCCCGCCCGCAGCCGCGCCCGGCCGGCATCGCGTTCACCGGCGTGGGCGAGGGCACACCGTCCCACGGCTGACCCGAAAGCCCGTGGTTTCCTGACGCATCGGGAAAACAGATCTGGGGTACAGAGGAACGGAGAAACGCCAGAGGAACAGAGGACGACGATATGGCCTCTGCTCCTCTGGTTTTTTCTCCGTTCCTCTGTACCCTTCCATCTTTTTTCAGGATTCGGCCTTACGCTTCCTCCGCGTGACCATTCCGTTGCCGGTGCGGGAGGGATGACGACTGGCGAAAGTGGCGCATTCTACTTACCTTAACCGCCACTACATACGACGACCGGCTCCATCCCGCGGCACGGGACACTCCGCCCCGTGCCGCCCCTGCACGTTTGCGCCTGACGAGGTGCCCGGATGATCCGTATCCACCGCCATCGCGCCGCCCTGCTGCTGGGCGCGCTGCTTTCCGCGTCGCTGGCCGCCTGCGACGCGCACTCCGTGGCCGCGCGCGGCGGCATTACCGCGCCCGGCGCGCCCGCGATGGTCGTGATCCCCGCCAAGGGGACGGCGGCCACGCTGGACGTGGCCAGCTGGAACATCGAGTGGTTCGGCAGCACCGGCAACGGGCCGACCAACGAGCCGCTGCAGATGAGCAACGCCAAGGACGTCATCGCCGGGACGGACTTCGACATCTGGGGCGTGGCCGAGATCGTGGACCAGGCGGCGTGGAACAGCCTTGAAAGCCAGCTCACCGGCTACACGGGCTTCATCGCGAGCGAATCCACCGTCACCAGCGGCTCCACGTACTACGGATCCACCGAGCAGAAGGTGGGCGTCCTGTACAAGAGCTCCGTGGCGACGCTGCTGGGCGCGCGCATCATCCTGACCGCCTACGACACCGACTTCGCCGGGCGTCCGCCGCTGGAGGTAACGCTGCGGGTGACGCTGAACGGCGTGACGGAGGACGTCGTCGTCATCGTGCTGCACATGAAGGCGTTCGACGACGTGCCCAGCTGGCAGCGGCGCCAGAACGCGTCGGTGGCGCTCAAGTCGTACCTCGACACCACCTATCCCACGCAGAAGGTGATCGTGGTGGGCGACTGGAACGACGACGTGGACACCAGCATCACCGCGGGGCAGCCCACGCCGTTCCAGAACTTCGTGAGCGACGCGGCGCGCTACGCGTTCCCCACCCGCGCGCTGTCGCTGGCCGGCGTGTCGTCCACCACCGGCTACCCCGACATCATCGACCACCACCTGAACACCAACGAGCTGAACGCCACCCTGGTGTCGGGCAGCACCGAGGTGTACCGGGTGGACTCGTTCATCGGCAGCTACGACGCGTCGACCAGCGACCACTTTCCCGTGCTGACCCGCTACACCTGGGGCTCGGGCGGCGGCGGCGGCACGCCGGCGGTGACGGTGACCTCGCCCAACGGCGGCGAGAGCTGGGCGGGCGGCGGCGCGCGCAGCATCACCTGGACCTCGTCCGCGGTGAGCAACGTAAAGCTGGAGTACACGCTGAACGGCTCCACCTGGAGCGTGATCACCGCCAGCACCCCCGCCGCGGCCGGCAGCTACGCCTGGACGGTGCCCAACAGCGCGACGACCGCGGCAAAGGTGCGCGTGACCGACGCCGCCAACGCCGCGGTGACGGACGCGAGCGACGGGGCGTTCACCATCACCGTCAGCAGCGCGCCGGCGCAGGTGATCCTGAACGAGATCATGGCCAACGAGCCCGGCAGCAACACGGCGGCCGAGTTCGTGGAGCTGGTGAACGTGGGCGGCACCTCCATCGGCATCGGCGGATGGACGCTCAGCGACGGCGCGGGGGTCAAGCACACCTTTGCGGCGGGCACCACGCTGGCGCCCGGCAAGGCCATCGTGGTCTACGGCGGATCGGGGAGCATCCCGGCCGGCCTCACCAACGCGGTGGCGGCATCCACGGGCACCCTGGCGCTGGGCAACAGCGGCGACTCGGTGATCCTGAAGAACGGCACCACCACGGTCACCAGCTACACCTACTCGTCCGCCCTCAGCGGCACGGACGGCGTGTCGATGAACCGCAGCCCCGACACCTCGGCCACCGGCAGCTGGGTGCTGCACAACACCATCAGCTCGCTCACCTCGTCCGGCGGCAAGCGCGCCAACGGCACCGCGTTCTGACGGGCTGACGAAGGCGGTCGATCGATGGATGCGGACCGGCCCCGGCGCTTTCGAAGCGCCGGGGCCGATTCACTGCACGAAAGCCGCGGCTGGGCTCAGAAGTAGCCGCAGTGGCAGCGGCCGTCCATCCCGCAGTAACCGACGCCCTCGGCGCACCCCAGGCTGCAGGTGGATGAGTAGTACGGGCCGGCCTCGTCGATGGGGCAGTACGGTCCTCCGGGTCCGCCAGCCGCCTGGGGACTGGCCAGGGCCTGCGTGGCCCCGAAGCCCAGCGCTGCGGCGAAGGCGATGCCGAGGAAGCCCCGGCGGATGAAGGAGAGTGAGCGGATCATGACGTCCTCCTGATGTAGTGACGGTCGGCGCGCCGATCGGCGTTCTGCGTGCTGCGCCGGAGTCGCCGTCAGAAGTACCCGCACACGCAGCGGCCTTCCATCGAGCAGTAGCCAATTTCCTCCGCGCACCCCCGGCCGCAGTACTCGGAGTAGTAGGGGCCGTTGACGAAATCGATGGGGCAGTAGTCCGGTCCGTCGGGGCCGGCGGCCGTCCGCGGGCTGGCCAGGGCCTGCGTGGCCCCGAAGCCCAGCGCTCCGGCGAAGGCGATGCCGAGGAAACCCCGGCGGATGAAGGAGAATGAGCGGATCATGACGTCCTCCTGGAGAAGTGACTGGTTCGCGTGCCGATCGGCGCGTTCAGCATGTGCACGGGAACCGGGTCAGAGGTACCCGCACACGCAGCGCCCTTCCATCGAGCAGTAGCCGATTCCCTCGGCGCATCCCTGGCCGCAGTACTCGGAGTAGTACGGGCCGTTGATGTCATCGATGGGGCAGTAGTGCGGGCCGTCGGGTCCACGGCTCTGCGGGCTGGCCAGCGCCTGTGTGGCGCCGAAGCCCAGCGCCCCGGCGAAGGCGATGCCGAGGAAACCCCGGCGGATGAAGGAGAATGAGCGGATCACGATGTCCTCCTGGAAAGTGACCGGCGCACGCCGCGGATGGGCCGCGGCGGCATGGCACATGTTACACGACGCAAAAATCGGTATCAAGGGATGCGAGGCTGCCTCCGAAGGAAGGCTTTGTCATGCTCCCGGAGTCGCCGCGGGTGCCGGGCGGGGCTGCCGCGACGACGTTCAAGGTGGCCGAAAGTAGATCCCTCGGCCCTGCGACCCGCGGCGCGAGGGGATGGTCCGGGCGCGGCCGGGCCTCGGGATGACAGATCTCCGGGGCGCGGGTGGAGAAGATGAGGACGCCGATAAGTGTCTCATCCGCGTCCTCTCTCTCTTTTCCTCCGCGTGACCGCCGTGGTCCCACGGCGCATGGCCAGCATGCCGGATGAAAACCAGGCTGTCATTCCGAGGCCCGGCCACGCCACCACCAGACGAATGCGCCACGGGTTGCAGGGCCGAGGAATCTACTCTCGGCCTCCTGGAGGCCGGACGCGGCAGCCC
>NZ_DASWNM010000023.1:0-66255 GCF_036399255.1 Longimicrobium sp. | reverse complement strand
TTCGGGGTGGGCTGAGGGTCTGCCACGTGGCCGGTTGGGGTGCGCCCTCGGACGGGCCCGAACACCCGTCGCAGCGGATCGAATTCTCCCCTCTCCGTGAGGAACGAACGGGGAGGGGTCGGGGGAGGGGCACCCCGGCGGACGCAGTTCGATCCCGTTCGCCGCGCGCCAATCTTCTCCGATCCACCAACCTCCCCCAGCAGTTTTGGGGGAGGTGGCGAGCCTAAGCGAGCCGGAGGGGGCGCTCGCGGACGCAGCGTGATCCATCCGCCGCGGGATCGAATTCTCCCCTCTCCGTGAGGAACGAACGGGGAGGGGCCGGGGGAGGGGCACCCCGGCGGGCGCAGCTCGATCCCTGTCGCCAACCCTGATCCATCGGCCACCCCAACCTCCCCAAGCAGTTTTGGGGGAGGTGCGAGCCTGAGCGAGCGGAGGGGGCGCAGGCGGATCGGGCCACATCATCCACAACGCCCGGCGGCCCGGAACTCGCGGCTCTTTCCACGCACGCACGCGGGTGCCATGATGCGTGGGTGGCGATCGGGCCTGACCGGGATGGACAGAACGACGCGAGGGGATGGGATGACGCGGTTCAGCGGGGACTCGCCGGCGGGGGCGAGCGGAACGTTTCGCATTGGCGGGGAGCTGGAGGTGCACCGCCTGGGCTTTGGGGCCATGCGCATCACGGGCAAGGGCGTGTGGGGGCCGCCCGCGGACCGCGAAGAGTGCATCCGCGTGCTGCGGCGCACGGTGGAACTCGGCATCAACCTCATCGACACGGCGGATTCGTACGGCCCCAACGTGAGCGAAGAGCTGATCGCCGAGGCGCTGCATCCGTATCCCGCCGGCCTGGTCATCGCCACCAAGGGCGGGTTCGAGCGTACGGGGCCGGACGAGTGGGTGATGAACGGCCACCCCAAACACCTGCGCGCCACCTGCGAGGCCAGCCTGAAGCGGCTGCGGGTAGAGGCCATCGACCTGTGGCAGCTGCACCGCGTGGACCCCGCGGTGACGGCGGACGACCAGTTCGGGCTGATGTCGGACCTGATCGCCGAGGGCAAGATCCGCCACGCGGGGCTGTCGGAGACCACGACCGAGCAGATCGAGGCCGCGCGGCGCATCGTGCCCATCGCCACGGTGCAGAACCGCTACAACGTGGCGGACCGCGAGTGGGAGGGCGTGCTGGACCACTGCGAGCAGCAGGGGATCGGCTTCATCCCCTGGTTTCCGCTTGCCGTGGGCGAGCTGGCGGAGGCCGGCGGTCCGCTGGCGGAAACGGCGAAGCGGCTGCGCGCGGCGCCGTCGCAGGTGGCGCTGGCGTGGCTGCTGCGCCGCTCGCCGGTGATGCTCCCCATCCCCGGCACCTCCAAGGTCAAGCACCTGGAAGAAAACGTCGCCGCCGCCGGCCTGGAGCTCTCGGACGAGGACTTCGAGCGCATCGCGGAGGAGAGGGCGGGGGAGTGATCGGGTCGGGCGCTGGAGCGAATGAATTCGCCGCTGGAAAATCGCAAAGTCCGCCTTCGCGGACTGCGGCCTTGACATCTGCGCGCTTCGTCCAGATTGTTCGACTCCGCGAGTTGGGATCGAGCAGTCCGGGAGGGGGAGGCGCGATGGGGATCAATCATTCCAGCCGGGTGGAGGTTTACCTTCACGTCGTGTGGTCGACCTGGGATCGGGCGCCGCTGCTATCTCGGGACGTGCGTCCGCGCGTGTATCTCTGCATCCGCGAGGAGGCGGCGCGGCTCAAGCCGAGATCATCGCGATCGGCGGGATCGAGGACCACGTCCACGTGCTGCTGAGGCTTCCGGCAACCGTCGCCATCGCGACGCTCGTAAAGCAGCTCAAGGGATCTTCGTCGCACCTGGCCAACCACGAGGTGCTTCCGCGCGGCTTCAAGTGGCAGGGTGGATACAGCGCATCGTCCGTCTCCCGGCGAGTGTTGCCGATCGTGCGCAACTACGTGCTTCGCCAGGAGGAGCATCACCGCGACGGCACCATCTATCCGGACGCCGAACCCTGACGTGCCGCTGAGCCGGCGATGCGCTCGGGAGCTGGAAGCCACAGTCCGCGAAGGCGGACTTCGCGATTTTCCAGCGGCGAATTCATTCGCTCCTGGGTGCGGGGGCTGCCGCGTCCAGGACGGGCCTCCGGGGCCGCAAGATCGTAGCACGTGTCTGCCTGCCTGTTCTCGCACCGAGGAGCCTCAAGATGGCATCCGACAACGAAGTGGTGATCCGCGCCGGGCAGGACAAGTACCGCACTGAAGTCCTCGCGGGCGGGGTCACGATCGTGGTCGACGAGCCGGCGGACGTGGGGGGCGGCGGCGATGCGCCCACACCGTACGACCTGCTGCTGGGCTCCATCGGCGCGTGCACGGCCATGACAGTGCGGATGTACGCGGACCGCAAGGGGTGGCCGCTGGAAGGCGTTACGGTGCGGCTGCGCCAGGCGCGCTCCCATGCGAAGGACTGCGTGGACTGCGCCACCAAGCACGTAGGCGTGAACCAGATCGAGCGCGAGCTGGAGCTGGCGGGGCCGCTGACCGACGAGCAGCGCGAGCGGCTGACCCAGATCGCGGACCGCTGCCCCGTAAAGCAGACGCTGGAGCGCGGCATCAACGTGGTGGCCGCGCAGACGGTGTAAAGGCGCGACGCAAGCTGCCCGCCGGCCGGGAGTTGGGCGCGGCGACGGGGGCGACGGTTTGGCCGGTAGATTCCTCAGAGGGTGTTGCCAAACCGCCCAGCGTGATTGACTTCCTTAGGGAGGCGCCGCCCCTCGATCTGCGGGTACGAAGAAACCTTTGCGCCGACTGAAGGACCTCGCTGGCACAACCGAGGGGCTGGTTCCGCGGCATGGAGCCGGCCCCGCCTCGCCGGAGAGCAGGTCCTTCGGTCGCGCGCAGGCGGTTGTGTGGAATCGGGTTACACGTGGTGCGCTCCCTCAGGAAGTCATCGCTTCTTTGTGAGGCTGGGGGTTTGGCAACACCCTCTCAGTCGCGCAGGGTCAGCGGTTGCGGATAACCTGGCCCGGCGCTCCTTAGGAGTGACAATCCTCCTTGCCCGGAGGCGAGTGTCTGCCGGAACGGGATCGCATTCTCCCCTTTCTCCCGCGACAGCGGGGGAGAGGGCCGGGGGGAGGGGGGCCTCTCGGACGCAGCGCGATGCGTTTCGAAGCGAGCTGCCCCTCGGAATGCAGTGTGTCGCGTGTCCAAAAGGTGGTGAAGCCTCGCGCAGTTTGCGAGGCTTTCCGCTGTTGTTGCGGCGAGTTCACTCGCTCCCGGCAAGGCACCAGACGTTTCTACCCGCACCCGACGGAGCCTGATGGCGCACGATCCCACGTCGTTCCCCGCGGTGCAGCCGCTGGAGGCGCACAACCGGCGGCTGCTGGAGAACGTGCATCCGCCCGCGTGGAGCAATCCGCAGCCGAAGGACCGCTACCACCTGGTCGTCGTCGGCGCGGGGACGGCGGGGCTGGTGACGGCGGCCATCGGCGCGGCGCTGGGGGCGCGGGTGGCCCTTATCGAACGCGCGCTGATGGGCGGCGACTGCCTGAACGTGGGATGCGTCCCCTCCAAGGCCATCCTGGCCGCCGCGCGCGCCTGGCACACGGCCCGCACCGCCGCGGAGCGCTTTTCGGGCCCCGCGGCAGGGGGCGACGGCGACTTCGGGGCGATGATGGAGCGGATGCGCCGCATTCGCGCGGACCTGAGCCCGGTGGACAGCGCGGCGCGCTTTCGCGACGAGGTGGGCGCGGACGTGTTCCTGGGTGAGGCGCGCTTCGTGGACGAGGACGCGGTGGAGGTGGACGGTCAGCGGCTGCGCTTTCACCGCGCGGTGATCGCCACCGGCGGCCGCGCGGCCGTCCCGCCGGTCGAGGGGCTGGCGGACGCGGGGTATCTGACCAACGAGACGATCTTCAGCCTTACGGAGCGGCCGGAGCACCTGGCGGTCATCGGCGGCGGGCCGATCGGGTGCGAGCTGGCGCAGGCGTTCGTCCGCTTTGGCGCGCGGGTGACGCTGATCGAGAACGGGCCCCGCATCCTCCCCCACGACGACGCGGACGCGGCGGAGATCGTCGCGGCGGCGCTGCGCCGGGACGGCGTGCGGGTGCTCACCGACGCGCGGGTGGACTCCGTGGCGGCGGCCGGGGCGGGGAAGACGGTCCGCGTTACCCGCGGCGGCGAAACGACGGAGATCATCGCGTCGCACCTGCTGGTGGCGGCGGGGCGCGCGCCCAACGTGGAGGGGCTGGGGCTGGACGAGGCGGGCGTGGCGTTCAGCGAGAAGGGCGTGGAGGTGGACGAGCGGATGCGCACCGCCAACCCGCGCATCTTCGCCATCGGCGACGTGGCGTCGCGCTACAAGTTCACCCACGCGGCCGACGCGCAGGCGCGGATGGTGGTGCGCAACGCGCTCTTCTATGGGCGGGGGAATGCGGAGGAGCTGGTGATGCCGTGGTGCACGTACACCAGCCCGGAGCTGGCGCACGTGGGCATCACCCCGGACCAGGTGGCGGAGGCGGGGGACGAGGTGGAGACCATCACCGTTCCGCTGGAGGAGGTGGACCGGGCGCGCCTGGAGGGCGAGACGGAGGGATTCGTCCGCGTGCACCTGAAGGCCGGCTCCGACACCCTCCTGGGCGCCACCATCGTCGCCGGCCACGCGGGCGACCTCATCAGCCAGGTCACGCAGGCGATGACGGCGGGCGTCGGACTGGGCAGGCTGGGCGACACCATCTATCCCTATCCCACCACCGCCGAGGCGCTGCGCAAGGCGGCGGACCGCTGGCGGCGCGGCAAGCTGACGCCCACCGCCCGGCGCGCCTTCGACCTCTTCTTCCGCGCCCTGCGCTAAAGGCGTCCGCCCGTTTTCGTCCCCTCCTTCCAGACGGGCCTCCAGACGGGTGGATCACGCCCTCCGATCCGCCAGACTCGGCGGCTGCCGCACCGCGTGTCCCCTAGGGCGCGCGCTGCACCGCCGTTGGGCGCAATCCGTTCACCGGAACCGAGGCAATATCGTGTAGATTGGCCGAATTTGGCGCGTTGCAGACGCATGTGAACCATCGTTACATTTCCGGTCGCCTCCGTACGGTCATCGCCCGCCGATCAGCCCTTTTTTCGTGCCACGACGCTTCTTCCATGAATCGCCCGTCCTGCCCGTCCCCGCGTCCAGCGGCGGCGACGCGGAGCGTGCGGCGGACGTGCGTGTGACCGGGACGACCGCCACCCGCCGCCTGCGCATTCCCATCCATTCCCTGACCGACCTGCGCGACGCGGGACCGTGGTTCACCGACGGCCCCGCGATGCTGGCGGCCGTTTCGCCCGCGGGCGTGCTGGTGGCGGTGAGCCGCGCGGCCGCCGCCGCCCTGGGCCGCGACCCTGCCCCGCTGCAGGGCACCGAGTTCACCGCGCTGTACCACCCCGACGACCGCCTCGCCGCCGCCCGGGCGCTGGCGGACGCGCTGGCCGCGCCGGGAGCGGAGGTGCGCTGCGCGCTGCGGCGGATGGTCGCCGGCGGATGCGAGGCGTGGGTGGACGAGACGCTGCGGGCGGTGCAGGGGACGGCCGGCCCCGTGGTGCTGGTGCACTCGCAGGACGCCGCCGCGCGCCGCGCCAACGAGCGGTACGCGCTGGCGGTGGAGGGCGCCAACGACGGGCTGTGGGACTGGGACGTCACGCAGCGCCGGCTGTACGTGTCGGCGCGCGCCAAGGCCATCCTGGGCTACGGCGAGGGCGAGATGGAGGGCGGGCCCGAGGAGTGGCTGGGCCGCCTGCACCCGGAAGACGCCGAGCGGGTGCGCGCGGAGCTGCGCGCCCAGCAGCAGGCGGGCGACCGGCCGCACTTCGAGACGGTGCACCGGCTGCGGCACCGCGACGGCGGCTACCGCTGGACCCACGTGCGGGGGGTGGCGGTGCGCGGCGCCGACGGGCGCGCGCTGCGGATGGCGGGAAGCATCAGCGACGTCACCGAGCGCACGGTGGCCGAGGAGCTGCTGCAGCACACGGCGCTGCACGACACGCTGACGGGACTTCCCAACCGCTCGCTGCTGCTGGACCGCGCGGGGCTGGCCCTGCGCCGGGGAGAGCGCAGCGGCCGCAGCTGCGCGGTGCTGTGCGTGGGGCTGGACGGCTTCAAGACCGTCAACGAAAGCCTGGGCCACGCGGTGGGCGACCTGCTGCTGGAGGCGGTGGCGCGGCGGCTGGAGTCGGCGCTGCGCTCGGCCGACACGGTGGCGCGGCTGGGCGCCGACGTGTTCGCGGTGCTGGCCGACGAGATGCGCGACCCGGCCGAGGCGCGGCTGGTGGCCGACCGGGTGCACGAGGCGCTGGCGGCCCCGTTCACGCTGGGGGAGCGCACGGTGTTCGCCTCCGCCAGCATCGGCATCGCGGCGGCGGGCGAGGGCGCCACGGCCGAGGGGCTGCTGCGCGACGCAGACACGGCCATGTACCGCGCCAAGGGCCGCGGCCGCGCGCGCATCGAGATGTACGACGCCACCATGCAGGCGGCGGCGCTGCAGCGGCTGCAGCTGGAGACGGACCTGCGCGGGGCGGTGGAGCGGCACGAGTTCGAGCTGGCGTACCAGCCGGTGGTGTCGCTGGCGGACGGGCGCATCGCGGGGTTCGAGGCGCTGGCGCGCTGGCGCCACCCCGTGCGGGGCCTGCTGCAGCCGGCCGAGTTCATCTCCGCGGCGGAGGAGACGGGGCTCATCGTGCCGCTGGGGCGGTGGGTGCTGCGCGAGGCCTGCCGGCAGATGCGCGAGTGGAACCGCCGCTACGGCGCGGCGCTCAGCGTGAACGTGAACCTGTCGCCGCGCCAGTTCGGCGACGCGGGGCTGGCGGGCGACGTGGCCGACGCGCTGCGCGAGACGGAGCTGCCGGCTTCGTTCCTGAAGCTGGAGATCACCGAGAACCTGCTGATGGGCGACGCGGGGGGCGCGGCGGCCACGCTGGAGGAGCTCAAGACGCTGGGCGTGGAGCTGTGCATCGACGACTTCGGGATCGGGTACTCGTCGCTCAGCTACCTGCACCGCTTTCCCATCGACACGCTCAAGATCGACCGCTCGTTCATCACCCGCCTGGGCGCGGACGCGCAGAGCGAGCAGATCGTCCGCACCATCGTGGTCCTGGCGCAGACGCTGAACCTGCGCGCCGTGGCCGAGGGGGTGGAGACGCCCGAGCAGGCGGATCGGCTGCGGGGGATGGGGTGCGAGTACGCGCAGGGCTATCGCTTTTCGCACCCGGTGCCGGGGGATGCGGCGGGGGCGATGATCTGGCGGCAGCGGTTGAGTGCGTGAGGGAAGTGCGTTAGTGCGGGAGTGCGTTAGTGCGGGAGTGGGTGAACGGGTGAACGGGGCGCCCGTAACCTGTAGGAATGTGCCGCCGGCGCCGGGGCGATTCGGGCCATGGCGATTGAAATCGCGGCTGGGACAACGTGATGTCCGCCTTCGCGGACCGCTCGTGCCGCCGGTGAGTGAGTGCATCGTGGCGGGATCTCCGCGCCATTTCCGCAGTTGAAGCCCCGTCCGGCGAGCGTGAGCGAGCCGGGACGGGGCTTGTCGCTTTCCCAACAGCGGGTTTTACCCGCTCATCCCCGCGGGGCGTCGGGTTCAACACACCGCCCTCCGCCGGGGCGATTCCGGCCATGGCGATTGAAATCGCGGCTGAGACAACGTGATGTCCGCCTTCGCGGACCACTCGTGCCGCGGGCGAGTGAGTGCATCACGGCAGGATCTCCGCGCCGTTCCCGCAGGTGAAGCCCCGTCCGGTGAGCGTGAGCGAGCCGGGACGGGGCTTGTCGCTTTCCCAGCAGCGGGTTTACCCGCTCATCCGGGGGCCGCGCAATGCTCCACGCGGCCTTCGCCCTGGTTGCGGACGCGCAGGTGCGCGGAGCGCCGCACGCGGTCGGGCCGCCGAGTCCGCGAAGGCGGACTTTGCGATTTTCCAGCGGCGAATTCATTCGCTCCAGCGGGCGGACGGCACGTTACCGGATTAGAATCGCAACGAGCATCATTCGCCCTTGCAGGCCGGCGGCACGGTTGCTTGGCCTGATCGCGATCCGCAGCCCCCGCCTGGATGAGCCTCACCCCCATCGCGCAAGGATAGACCACACCCCCGCCACGTCGTACTTTTGTCCCCTCGTACTGCCGCACTCACGCACTACCGCACTGACGCACTTTGTCTTCCGTCTACGCCCAGAAGATCGCCGCGGAGCTGGGGCTCCGCGCGCCGCAGGTGTCCGCCGCGCTGGAGCTGCTGCTGGCCGGCAACACCATCCCGTTCGTCGCGCGCTACCGAAAGGAAGCCACGGGCGAGCTGGACGAGGTGCAGCTGCGCGACGTCCGCGACCGCCACGAGTACCTGGCCGAGCTGGACGAGCGCCGCGCCGCCATCCTCAAGTCCATCGACGAGCAGGGCAAGCTCACCCCCGAGCTCAAGGCCGCCATCGAGCGCGCGGAGACCAAGTCCGTGCTCGAAGACCTGTACCTGCCCTACAAGCCCAAGCGCCGCACCCGCGCCACCATCGCCCTGGAGCGCGGGCTGGGGCCGCTGGCCGAGCTGCTGTGGGCGGGGCAGACGCCGGACGCGGAGCTGCGGGCGCGCGCAGCCTCGTTCGTGGACGCGGAAAAGGGCGTCGCGAGCGTGGACGATGCGCTGGCGGGCGCGCGCGACGTGGCGGCGGAGCGGGTGAGCGAGGACGCGTCGGTGCGGGCGTACGTGCGCGACCAGGTGCGGCTGCGGGGCGTGCTGGAAAGCAAGGCGGCGCGCGGCAAGGAGAAGGAGGTCAGCAAGTTCCAGGACTACTACGACTTCAGCGGCCCGCTGAAGGACATGCCCAGCCACCGCATCCTGGCCGTGCGCCGGGGCGAGACGGAAGGGTTCCTCACGGCGCGCATCGTGGCGCCCGACGAAGACCTGGTGGCCGCGCTGCGCCGCCGCTTCCTGGACGGCCACCGCGCGCCGGAAACGATGGGGGCGGCGGTGGAAGACGCGTATCGCCGCCTGATCTCGCCGTCCGTGGAGGTGGAGGTGCGGATGGAGCTGAAGACGCGGGCGGACGAGGAGGCCATCGCCATCTTCGGCCGCAACCTGGAGGCGCTGCTGCTGCAGCCTCCCGCCGGCGGACGGACGGTGCTGGGGGTGGATCCGGGATACCGCACGGGGTGCAAGCTGGCGATCGTCAGCCGCACGGGGGCGCTGGTGGCCACG
The DNA here is from genome assembly GCF_036399255.1 of Longimicrobium sp. Lineage (GTDB taxonomy): Bacteria > Gemmatimonadota > Gemmatimonadetes > Longimicrobiales > Longimicrobiaceae > Longimicrobium. The sequence goes on along the minus strand of NZ_DASWNM010000023.1, from coordinate 57,053 downwards.
GGGCTGGTCTACCTGCACCAGGAAGAGCGGGCCCGCCGCGAGCTGGCGCAGCTGATGGCGAAGCACGACGTGGAGCTGGTGGCCGTGGGCAACGGCACGGCCAGCCGCGAATCCGACAAGCTGGCTAAGGACGCCGTCCGCGACCTGCCGGGCGATCGCCGGCCCGCGGTGGTGATGGTGAACGAGGCGGGCGCCTCCGTCTACTCCGCGTCCGACATCGCCCGCGAGGAGTTCCCGGAGCTGGACCTGACGATGCGCTCGGCGGTGTCCATCGCCCGGCGGCTGCAGGACCCGCTGGCGGAGCTGGTGAAGATCGACCCCAAGTCCATCGGCGTGGGGCAGTACCAGCACGACGTGTCGCAGACGCGGCTCAAGCGGCGGCTGGACGAGACGGTGGAGAGCTGCGTGAACCGCGTGGGCGTGGAGCTGAACACGGCCTCGCCCGCGCTGCTGAGCTACGTGGCGGGGATCGGGCCCACGGTGGCGCAGCGCATCGTGCAGCAGCGCGACGGCGAGGGGCCGTTCAGGTCCCGCGCGGAGCTGCTGAAGAAGGTGCCGGGGCTGGGGCCAAAGACGTACGAGCAGGCCGCCGGCTTCCTGCGCGTCCGCGGCGGCGCGCACCCGCTGGACGCGTCCGCCGTCCATCCCGAACGCTACAAGCTCGTGGAGCGGATGGCCAAGGACCTGTCGGTGGACATGACGACGCTGGTGGGGAACGAGGCCGCGGTGTCGCGCATCGACCTGACGAAGTACGTGGGCGATGGGGTCGGCCTGCCGACGCTGCAGGACATCGTGGCGGAGCTGCAGAAGCCCGGCCGCGACCCGCGCGAGCAGTTCGAGGCGCCCGCCTTCCGCGACGACGTGCAGTCCATCGAGGACCTGAAGGAGGGGATGTCGCTGCAGGGGACGGTGACCAACGTGGTGGCGTTCGGCGCGTTCGTGGACGTGGGGGTGCACCAGGACGGCCTGGTGCACGTGTCTGAGCTTTCCGACCGCTTCGTGCGCGATCCCAACGACGCGGTAAAGGTGGGCGACCGCGTGACGGTGCGGGTGATGGCGGTCGACATCCCCCGCAAGCGCATCGCCCTGTCGATGAAGACGCAGCCCGGCGCCGCGCGTCCGTCCGGCGGCGGAAAGCCCGCGGCCGCGCAGCAGGGCGGGGCGGGGAAGCCCGCGCAGCAGAAGGATGCTCCCCGTGACCGCAAGCCCGCGCCGTCGGCTCCGAAAGCGCCGGAGCCGCCGAAGCCCGGCGTCGCGCCCAACGGCATGCGCATCGTGACCAGGCGCTGAGCCGCCGGACGATGCCGCGCACGCTCGGCCGCACCCCCGTCAGCCGCCAGCGGTTCCACGCGCTCACGCGTCCGCTGGTGGGCATGCCCGTCTCCCACACCTGGCGCGGGGCGGGCTCAGCCATCTTCCTGGAGCTGGGCGCCCTCACCACCGTCACCCGGACGTCCCGGACGCGCGGCGAGTACACGTCCACCTTCGGTGAGGTGACGGTGATGCTGGAGTGGAGCTGGCGGGTGGAGAGCACGGGCGCCGTCCAGTTCGGCAGCTGGAGCGGAAAGCGCCGCATTGAGCACCGGGTCGCAGCGCTGGTGGGGCACACCGTTCTGGACATCAGCGTGGAGGGGCGGCTTCCCGAGCTGGTGATGACCCTGGACGGAAGCCGGTGGGTGCACTCCTTCATGACGGCCGAAGGCCAGCCCCGCTGGGCCGTGCGCCTGCACGATGACGCGTGGCTCGCCGTCAGGCGCGGCCGCATCATCCGCCAAGCCTCCATGGAGGAAGTGCGCGCCACGGACCCCGCGGCGCTTGCCGCGTTCCTGGCGCAGGAATAACTGCTTCAGGAGCCCAGCGAGTCGCGGAAGATTTTTGATCCGCAGGGAGAGCAGTACGTGTGAAGTGGCGACGGGACTCAGGATATCACACAGATGATTGACTTCCTGAGGGAGCGCACCGCGTGTAAACAGAAGACATACAACCGCCTGCGCGCGACCGAAGGACCTGCTGTCGGCCCGCGAGGGGCATGATTCGCGGCAGAGGTCCAGCCCCTTGGTCCTGCCGGCGAGGTCCTTCGGTCGGCGCACGGGCGCAGAGGCACGGCAGGATCAGCGCGGCGCCTCCCTCAGGAAGTCAATTGCGGCGGAGGGTGGGCAGCAGCGCATCGAAACGTCACCGGCCGCACACCGCGAACTGTCATTCCGAGGGAGCGCCGCGCGAACCTGTCCGAATCTCGACACCCGGCGCGCGACCGAGGAATCTACTTTCCGCTTCCTCGTGGCGTGTCGCTAAGCCCTGGACTGGCCCTGTCCGGCGGCTTCGCCGCCGCAGCGATGGCGCGGGCTACCGCGTCCGGCCTCGTGCAGGCCGACGGTAGATTCCTCCGTGTGATTCAGCAATTTGCGGAGGTAGAACCTCACGCGAGAGCATGACTTCCTGAGGGAGCGCACCACGTGGAGCCAGAAGCCACGCACCGTGGCCTGCGCGCAACCGAAGGACCTGCTTTCGGCCCGCGAGGGGCATGATCCGCGGCAGAGGTCCAGTCCCTCGGTCCTGCCGGCGAGGTCCTTCGGTCGGCGCACGGGCGCAGAGGCACGGCAGGATCAGCGCGGCGCCTCCCTCAGGAAGTCAAATTGCGGCGGGCGGGGTAGGGCCCTCCGCGGGCAATCTGCAGCGACAATCCCGTCCAGCATCGTCCCGATCCTCCATGCCCGCCCCAATGCATCGATCTCGCGTGCGCTACCTGCTTCTCGCCATCGCGACGATCGTGGCGGGGCTGGCGACGCGGGCGTTTCGCGGGGTGCTTCCGGACGCGATCGGCGCGTACGCGGGGGACGTGCTGTGGGCGGCGATGGTGTACCTGCTGATCGCGGCGGCCTGGAACCGGGCACCGGTCCAGCGCGTGGCGGCGGGGGCGGCGATCTTTTCTCTCGCCATCGAGCTGTCGCAGCTTTATCATGCGCCGTGGATCACCGCGGTGCGGCAGACGCGCATGGGCGGGCTGGTGCTGGGCTTCGGGTTCCTGTGGAGCGACCTGGCCTGCTACGCCGCCGGAATCGCGCTGGCCGCGGCGCTCGACCACGGCCTGAGGTCCCGATCCGCCGCGCGCATCCAGGCGGCCTGATCCGGCCCGATCATCCCCACCCCCGGGCGGCCGCTCCGCCGCCTCGCCCTTCCGTCATCCACGGAACACGAGTGATGGAATCCTCCGGCCTCGACATCTACCGTCCGCCCGCGGGGCATCCGCTGGAGCCCTGCGTTCAGTACATCTTTCGGGTGCGCCAGCAGAACCCCTTTCCGCGGGAGATCATCCTTCCCAAGGGCAACGTCGACCTGCTCTTCAACCTGGGCGAGGCGGTGCGGGGCACGGGGCTGGCCTCGGACGCGTACGGAGCGGAGGAAGGGGCGGCGTGGGTGGGCGGGCTGAAGATGCGTCCGTACGACGTGCTCTGGGAGGGCAGGGTGGACCTGCTGGGCGTGACCATGCGCGCGGATGCATGCGCGGGGCTGCTGCCGCTTTCGCCCGCGGAGGTGGTGAGCCTGGAGGCGCGCGAGCTGCCCACCACCCCCGGGCTGCGCATGCTCTGCGAGCAGCTGCACGGCATGGCCAGCTTCGCGGACCAGTGCGCGCTGCTGATGCGGTGGCTTACGGCGCGCCTGCGCCCGCTGCGCGGCACGGACGCGGTGCGGCACGCCTGCGCGCTGCTGCGCCAGTCGCGCACGGAAGACGGGGTGGGCGCCACGGCAAAGGCGCTGGCGGTGTCGCCGCGGCACCTGCGGCGGCTGATGGACGAGCACGTGGGGATCGGGCCCGCGCAGTACGTGCGGCTGGCGCGCTTCATCCGCGCCATGCACCAGGTGCCGGCGCCGGGACGCACGCTGACCGAGATCGCGCACGCGGCCGGCTACTACGACCAGGCCCACTTCTGCCGCGAGTTTCGCTCCTTTGCCGGAATGACGCCCCAGGAGTACCGCGACCGCGCCAACGGCCCCGTTCCCGGCCACCTGTACGCGGCGGACTGAAACAGGTCCGTTTTGTACAAGGCGCCCCGCCCGGGGCCGCATACATTCGGCGAAGCGCCTCACCGGCGCGTTGCATCCAACCCTTGCCGAGTGAAAATCCGCATGTCCACCACGTCCTCCCTGCGCTGGCGCATTCCCGTTCTGCTGGCCGGCGTCCTGATCCTGGCGGGGCCGAAGCATCCCCGCGGCAGCACCATGCTCCAGATGCTGGGCCACGCCGACTGGCTGGCCTCGCACGTCCTGATGACCGCCTCGTTCATCCTGTTCGGCGTTGCGCTGGTGCTGCTTCGCCGCGGGGAGGCGCTGCCGGAGCGCACCGCCCGCTGGCTGCGCTGGGCCGTCATCGCCACGGCGCTGCAGACGGTGGAGGCGGTGCTGCACACGGCGGCCATGGTGGACCACGGCAACCTGGCGGCGGGACGCGCCACGCCGGTGCTCACCACGCACCTGGCGATGGCGGTGGTGCTGTACCCGCTGTTCGGCGCGGCGGTGGTGGGCTTCATCGTGGCGGCGGCGCGCGAGCGGGTGCTGGGCTCGTGGTGGATCGCGTGGATCGGCATCATCGGCGCGTCGGCGCACGGCGCGGCGGCGCCGCTGCGCATTCTGACCGGCTACGAGCCCTTCAGCATCCTGTTCGCGGGGATCGTCGTCTTTGCGCTGTGGATGGCGCTCGCGGGCGTCTGGCCCCTGCGCGCCGCCGCGTCCGTCCGCCGTGCCGCGCCGCTCCCGGCCGCGGCGGGGCACTGAGCATTCATCCGGATTCCCCTTTTCCCGGAGCCGATCATGCCCGGCAGAACCAGGATCTCCATCTACATCGCCTTTGTCGTGGCGCTTGCCGTGTGGACGGGCGGGGGTGTGTTCCACTCCCTCTCCAGCCATCCCGTGTGGGCCCAAGATCCCGTGGCGTACATCCGCGCGCCGGACCCGGCGGTGCCGATGATGAACCCGTGGCCGCTGACGACGGCGGTGCTGGCGCTGCTCACGCTGATCGCCATCGGCGCCTTTGTGCGGCACCGGGGGCCGGGACGGCGCGAGGTGCTGGTGGTGCTCGCCAGCGTGTTCATCATCCTGGTCGCCACAGGCGTCTACTTTGTCCCCACGCTCATCCGCCTGGGCAATCACGCGGCGCTCTCGGACGCCCAGATCACGTCGATGTCGCTCACCTGGATGCGGCTGAACCTGGTGCGCATCGTGATGCTGCTGGCGCTGTTCGTCTACGCGCAGATCGGGCTGATGCGGCTGGCGCAGGCGCGCGTGGTGCCCGCCCGCTCCTGAGAGTGTGCTTGAGAACCAGCCCACGCGCTCGACTTCCTGAGAGGGCTGTTGCCAAATCCTCAAGACTCACAACGAAGCGGTGACTTCCTGAGGGAGCGCACCACGAGTAACCAGAAGCTACACAACCACCTGCGCGCGACCGAAGGATCTCGTCTCGGCGGCGCAGGGGCCAGATCAGAGCACGGAACCAGCCCCCGTCGTTCCGCTGGCGAGGTCCTTCGGTCGGCGCCAAGGTGCAGTGTACAAGTGAGTTACAGCGCGGCGCCTCCCTCAGGAAGTCAATCACGCTGGGAGGTTTGGAAACACCTCCTGAGCCTGAGGGGGGCGCCGCGCCTGACCTGCTGCTACTCAAGAAGCCTGGCGCCGACCGAAGGATCTCGCCGGCAGTACGAATGGGCCGGACCCCAACTCCGGGTCTGGCCTCGCAGCGTCCGGGAGTAGATTCTTCGGTTGCGCGCAACCGGCTGTGTGGCTTCCAATTACACGTGGTGCGCTCCCTCGGGAAGTCAGTCGCTGGCGTCACGGAATTCGGCAACCGGAGATCGCAGGTCCCGCATCCTCTGCGCGGCACCCTCTCTGTCGTTTCTTCTGGGACGGGTTGGCGCGGGCGGGGGATGGGGATAGTTTGGGGCTGCGAAATCGACCTGTTTTCCCGTTCCGGACGTTACGCAGTGCTCAACAACCCGCTGGACCGCCTTCGCATCGTGGGGATGATGGAAGGCGCCTCGTTCCTGGTCCTGCTCGGCATCGCCATGCCGCTGAAGTACCTTGCCGGCCTTCCGCAGGCGGTGCGCGTGGTGGGGATGATCCACGGCCTGCTGTTCGTCCTCTACGTCGCCGCCGTGGTGGGGGTGAGCGTGTCGATGCGCTGGCCGCCGCGGCGGGTGCTCGCCGCGCTGGTGGCCGCCGTGCTTCCCTTTGGCCCCTTCGTCTTCGACGCGCACCTGCGCCGGACGCTGGGGCCGCAGGACTAAAGCACGATCAAAATCCAGAGTTTCTGACTTCCACCAGTACGGGCGCAGCATACCCACCGATCGAAGGGGACTATGTCACGTGGTGAATTAGATCTGCAAACTCTTACCGAGATAGCCAACAAACTACCTCGCTTCGACGGCTGGGCGAAGCAGGCAATGTCGCACATTCCTGATTTCCTCTCTATCGGCTTCCCACATGAGAGCGAAATTCCGATTGCGGCTGTTTCTCTGCACGATTGTGTTCACACGCTTTTTGCCACCCGGTTTGCGCTACATGAGTATCTCGCATGTGGGATTTACTTTCGCTACCGAGTAGAGCCCGCAGACGAACTGCTCGCGACGTCGCGCGAGGTGTACTATCTCGATGATGCAGCACTTCGGTTGTATTCCGCAGCGGAGCATCTGGCGGATGCGGTGGTGAAGATGCTGGAGATCTCTACTAGTCAACTCGAACCGTTTAAGAAAAAGGGTGCTAGTGGGTGGGCCCGTCTAACAGCCTACATAAGATCGACGTCGCCGCAATCACGTCTCCACCGCGCGTTCTCTTCACTCGCCGAAAATCCTGATTGGCGACTCGCTATCCGCTATCGCGGCGCTTGGGTGCACAACCAGCCGCCTACAATCCGTGGCCTCGGAATTGTGTATCATCGTCGCAAACGTTGGAAAACTTCGGGCAACAAGCGATTCTTGGGCCTAATAGGTACAGGCGATGAGCCGGAGTTCACCACTGAGGAACTTGGAAAAGCGTTTATCTCTGCGTGTTCTAATTTCGCAGACGTTTTCAAAGTTGTGTTAGAGGAGTTTGAAGAGATTATCTCTGCTCATGGCTTCACCATCGAACCCTAAAGAGTTGGAGCCAACTACGTGACCCAGCTGCCGGTCTGGATCGCCACGCGCTACGTGCAGCCGCTGCGCGAGGGCGGCACGCTGCCGGCCGTCGTAGAGACGCACGGCCGCGGATTGTTCGTGGCCAAGTTCCGCGGGGCAGGGCAGGGCGCCAAGGCACTGATCGCCGAACTGCTGGTGGGGATGATGGCGGACGCCGCCGGCCTTCCCGTGCCCGAGCTGGCGCTGATCGAGCTGCTGCCGGACTTTGGCCAGACGGAGCCCGATCCCGAGATCCAGGACCTGCTGAAGGCCAGCGTGGGGATCAACGTGGGGATGCGCTACCTGGACGGCGCGTTCAACTTCCAGGTGGCGTCGGCGGGGGACCTTGTGACGCCGGAGCTGGCGGCGCGCGTGGTGTGGCTGGACGCGTTCACCACCAATCCGGACCGCACCGCGCGCAATCCCAACCTGATGGTGTGGAACCGAAAGCCGTGGCTCATCGACCACGGCGCGGCGCTGTACGCGCAGCACAACTGGCCCACCGTGGACGAGGCGCGCACCCGCACGCCCTTTCCGCTCATCAAGGACCACGTGCTGCTGCGGATGAGCGGCGACCTCGAGGCGGCGGATGCCGAGATGTCGGCGCTGCTGACGGAAAGCGTGCTGGCGGACGTCGTCGGCCGCCTTCCCGACGCGCTGCTGGCCGACCCCGCAGTCGCCGCGGACTTCGCCACGCCCGACGCCGCGCGCGAGCGCTACCTGGGCTACCTGCGGACGCGCATCCAGTCGCCGCGCGCGTTCGTCGCCGAGGCGATCGCGGCGAAGTCGAAGGCCGCCAGCGAGCCTCCCCGCCGCGTCCACAGCCGCCGATGAGCGACGCGCCCGATTCCCCGCGCTGGATCGCGTACAGCTTCGCGGTTCTGTGCGTGGTGCCGCACCCGCACCTGGGCACGGCCATCCCCGTGGGCGTGATCCTGCACGCCCGCACCGCGCAGTTCATCGGCATCCGCGTGCTGACCGACCCCGCGGAGCTGGCGGCCCGCGCACCCGGTGTGGACGTGGAACTCCTCTGCCGCTATCTGGACGGCCTCCGCGCCGTGGCCGAGGGTGCGTCAGACGCCGGCCCCGTGGCCCTGCTCCCCACCTCCGAGCGCTTCCACTGGCTCACCGCCCCCCGCTCCGACGTCCTGCAAACCGGCCGCGTCCACAGCGGACTTACGGAGGAGCCGGCGGCTGAGCTGGAGCGGCTGTTCACGGGGTATGTGGGGTGACCGAGCAGCTGAATATGCTGAGCTGCTCATGCGGAGCTAAACCAGAGGGTGAGTAGCTAAGCTCAAATGTATTTATGGGCGGGCGAGTCTCTTCTGCAGTCTTCGGATCGCTTTGTCAATTTGTTTCCGCGTCGCTCCCCTATAGTCACCTTGCTTACTTTGGAGAAACGCCAATTCGCTTGGCCCTCCAGAGATCGCCAGCGCGTCTGTCACTTGAGTTGGAATCTCGTCAAAGATGGAGACGAGTACCCTATTCGCTTCGGCAGGGCTGGCCAGTCGAGCCAATGCCATGACAAGCATATCGCGCGCTCTGCCATACCTTGGATCCCGGACTGCGTCCGCCACCCACGCTGCTACGCCGGTCGGCGAAGTGGTTGCTAAGGTGTTTGCAGCCGCCCATTGGACGAACTCGGAATCAGTTTTGGAGAATACATCCACAACGGGGCGTCCGTCGTACGGGAGTGTGGTCGCTGCCAAAGCTCTCACCAGCGGCTCGAGAACGTCAGGCTCTTGAGATGCCGAGATCCACGCAAGCAGTCGGTCAACAATGTTCTCTGGCAATGGTGCATATCGGGCAACTAAGTCCTCAATGGAATTTGCTACTACTCCGATCCGGCGGTAGTCCTCCAGGATCGGCGCATGAAGAGCTCGGATTCTCTCCTGACGAGCACTCCGTTCTCTTGCGAGCGACTTCTGTTGTTCCAGATAAGCAGAGTCCCTCTGCAAATCAGCCATCAGTTCTTCAGCGCTGATCCACGGCCTCTTTGTCATTTGCCGATGAATTTTAGAGTTACCACGCCCTTGCGAACGGCGTCTTGGAGTGGTCCGGACAGCTTGGTTCCATTTGCTCCAGGGCGCACGTACAGCTCAAAGGTGCGTCCGGTTTTCCTCGCGAATTCTGCATAATCTCTAAGTTGCTTGGAGTAGCTCAGTTTCGCAACGTTCTTTACTTCGCTGATCGTTGTTTGGCTTAGGCCGTCTGGAATCCGGTACGTAGGCGGTGGATTGGCAGACGGAATTCGCTGAGTATTTTTGATCAGCCCAGACTTCAACTCACCCTGAATGCCGGCCTGCCGATTTCGTGCAAGTTGCCTGGCTGCAGGGCTTGTCGTGTGCGTGCCATATCGCACACTGATGTACCGTCCTAGGCCGGCGGTAGCCGCACCGATCCCAACTGCCGCCCCGAACGAACTCCAACTCCACCGGCTGTTTGGATAGCCTAGCAGGTGATCGGTAACGTACCCCAATCCTCCGCTTGTTGCACCAGTCGCAGCATACGCCGCGACGCCTGCAGCCGCAGGTAGGATAGCGAAGGGGAGTGCCGCGATCCCACCGACCAACGCGCCTTTGCCGGCTGCGCGAAGTATGCATGGGATACACAGGGTCTCCTGATTCAGTGCCTCATTCAGTCCCGCTCCTACTGCGCCGGCGGCAACCCCTGCAGCGATTATTGCAAGTGGAGCGGCCACAGGTGCCAATGCCACGACTGCTATACCTACTGCAACCGCCGCCGCGACTGACGCTACAGTTTTCCAATTGATGAGCCCTAGTGGATCTGCGAAATTGATTGGGTCATTGCTGCAGTAGGCGTAAGTATTCAGGCCAGCAAGAAAAGAAAGTGGGTCGTGGGAAATATAGCGGCCGAGTTCTGGAGCGTAATACCGAAACCGGTTGTAATGTAACCCTGTTTCCTCATCATAATACTGGCCCGGAGAACGAAGCGGATTTACGATTATTTCTGAGATAATGCGTGCCCTTCCGTACGCCTCGAAGTCTGCGGTCCAGACGATTTGCCCGGCGGCGTCACTTAGTCGGCGGGGGGTACCAAGATGATCAGTATGATAAAAATAGACATCGCCGTCGATGCGTGTAGCGAACGGTGTGTACGTGCCTGGGAAGTAGAGGAAATCCTGGGATCGGGTAGAGCTTTCCGTGACCGTCGTTTCTCTGATCAGCTGTTCTCCAGACCAGATGTAGCGCGTGATAGCGGACCCGCTCCGCTTCCAGATTCGCCGGCCGAACGCATCGTACCCAAACGACATTCTCTCGCTTCCGTCCCGGTTCGCAGCCACCAGCCGGTTTCGAGAGTCGTACGTAAAGTGCCATCCATCGCGGGTGAGAAGATTGCCCCGCCCGTCGTATGTGACAGGCGTGACGCCATTCCGTATGAGGCGGTTCACATTGTCGTATGCGCTGCGCCTGCCGTTGTGGTATGTCCTGTTTCCGGCGGCGTCATATGTGAATTTCTCATTGAGTTCCGGGTTGCCACCGGCTTTTACCTCCAGAAGCCGGCCCGCCGCATCATACTCGTAGTCGCGGGTTCCAAGATCCGAATCAGAGAACCGCCTTATCCGATCTTCACTATCATAGACGTACGTGAACGACATCACTTCCCGCCGGATACGCCCGGCGCGGAGAACTGAAATAGACGTCGGGAATCCCGTGGACGCTTGCCGAACGGACGTTATGAGTCCATTCGCAAGTCGGATTTGGTACCCCCGACCATCCTCCTTCGCGTACGTGATAGGATGTGACTGGCCACTCCAGTCGCGCAGGTGGGCAAGACGCATGTCTGGATCGTACCCGAACTGGACCCAATCACCGTCGGGATAACGGATGCCGATCAGGGTCCCGGCAGGATCGTAGCTGTATTCGATCGCATGCTCTCCCTGCACTTCCCTGAGGACACGTCCCGCGCCGTCGTACTCGTAACAAATCGTCAGTTCGGGGCTAGTCGCGCGCTTGATCCGGCCCTCGGAGTCGTATTCAAATTCGGAGTATTCGCCATTGCCATCGCTTACGGATACAGGATGTCCATTCGCATCGTTTGTGATCTGCAGGGAAACTCCCTCCGCCGCCGCTATTCGGCACACGTATCCATTCTCGTCGTACTCATAGGCTTCGCTGGTTCCATCCGCGAAGACCGCTCGTTCAGGCCTGTCCAATTCGCCATACTCGAATGTCGTCCGGTTTCCGTTCGCGTCCTGGAGCGAGACGAGGACGCCATCTTCGTCTCGATCGTAGCGTTCCAGGTGGCCCAGGCGGTTTTTCGAGGCGATTAGCTGCCCAGTGGCCGAATAGTCGAATTGAACGGAAGTGCTGTCGGGGAAGCTGACTTGCCTGAGTTGACCGCTGGCATCATAGGAGAGATCGTACTGCGGAACGGAGTCACGGGAGACACGTGAAAGCTGCCCAGTAGCATCGTAGTCATTCTGAACCTGGGAACCGGACGGAAGTTTAAGCCTGAGTAGTTTTCCCTCTGCGTCATTGTCGAATTGCCAGGTACGTCCAAGCGGGCTTCGAATCGCTCCGATGAATCCATGTGGGTCAAAGGCGAAGCGCGTGGCATGCCCCGCCGGATCCGAAACCAGCACGTCCCCCGTCCCCGGATCCACGCTGGCACTCTGCGGTGAACCCGAGAAGCTGCGGCGCAGCCATTCACCGGCAGCATGCTTCCTCAACTTGCCAGCTTGTCGTGCATCAATCTGAAGCATGAAAACGCCGCGTGTGCGGTGGTGGAGGGAGCCGTAAGGGAAGTAGATGAACTAGCGTCCTCGTTGTGGCCAGATCCTGATACGCATCGGTGGCTTGCGAGAACTGCTGCCTTCTGCCAGGGACAGAAAGAGCAATTCGCCCGTTGAATCCGTGCAGATGTAACCGGCCACATCGCTGAACAGATCGTTAAGCTGGATTTGGGAGCAACTCGGCAGGAAGGTGGATAGAACCCGAGGATCGTAGAAGCGGAAGTACCACTGCTCGCCGTCGGGGGCCTGGACGAGGAGGAAGCGGCGGAAGTGGCGGCGCACCGCCTCGATGTCGCCGTCCGCGACGGCAAAGATGCCCCAGGGTTCCGTCCAGAGATCCGCGGCGATCCAGTCCAGCAGGTCGCCATCCACCGCGAACAGGTAGGGCGCAAAGGCCCAGTACTGCTCGTCCGCGGTTCCACGATAGAGGGACACGGCGCGCGTCTCCCCCAGCTCCCGCGCCTTTTCCGGCACCACGGGCGTGTCGCAGGCGTCGATCACCGCGTACAGCCGCCCGGCCGCCGCGAGCTCGCGCAGCTCCTCCAGCGACGCGGGCCGCGTCTGCAGCAGCGGGTTGGAGGTCGCGGGGGCGCTCACTTCGCCAGGTCGCACTTGGCCTTGGTGAACGGCGCGCCGGCGGCGCGGGCGGCGCTCATGGTGAGGCCCTGCATGCTGGCCGCGCCGCCGCAGATGTCGCCCACCAGCACGGTGGGGCAGCCGGCGACGATCACGCCCCCGTGCGCGGTGGTGTCGCCCATGCGCGCGGCGGGCTTGCCCTCGATGAACACGCCCATCGACCCCATGGCGATCACGTCGGGCGGGCCCACGCAGGTGGCCATGTCGCCCACCCGCGCGGCGGGGATGCCGCCGATGGTCACCGTCACGGCGCACGGGGGCAGCACCGGCCCGCCCACGTGCGGCACCGTGCCGTTCACCATGGGGCAGGTGTGCATGTCGCCGATGCGCGCGGCCGGCTTCACGCGCGGCCTCCGGGAGAGACAGGGAGCATCGGCTGCGGGGTGCGGGGGGAACTGCGCTGTCGAAGCGGGAGCTCCGCGCCCGCTCCCGGCGGCCACGGCCGCGCCGGGGGGAGGGGACGACGGGTCGGCGTCACGACGGATGCGGCCGTTCACACGGGTGGAAGGGAGCGCTGGCCTTCCCCGAAAACAGAATCCTTGACTCAGGCGGACCTCTGCTTCACTATATGGTAGCAACGCACGACGCGTCCGAAAAGGGTCTTGTGAAGAACCCCGCCGGAGCGGCCTCGCGCACCTTGCCTGAAGCTCGCTCTCGCCTCTCCCAGGCACCAGAGTGGTCGGGTCAGCGCGGAAAAGATCATCGCGGTCCCTTACCCAGTCTCCCTTTAGATCCCAACGGGTCCGGTTCCGGATCCGCAGCCCTTCATCGTTCGCCAGGAACTGACCCACGCGACATCCTGGCTCGTGATTTCTCCTCCGTTCATCGCCGGTCGTTGTAGAATGCCAGCTTTCGCGGTCGAGTTCCTGACGGCAGAGGGTCCCCGGCGGGCCCAGTTCACGCTCGATCCCGAGCGCGAGCTGGGCCCGCAGGTGCGTCAGGTGCTGGAAGAGCTGCGGCAGCACGGGGTGGTGATCGCCGGCGGGCCCGAGGACGAGCTCGCCGTGGTGTGGAACGGACGCGAGCTGGACACGGGGGCCACGCCGGCCGCGCTGGGCGTCACCCCCCAGCGGGCGCTGGAGATCCGCATGCGCCCGCGCGTCCGCCCGGCCCCAGCTCCGCCCCCCGCCGCCGTCCCCGTCCGCATTCGCAGGTTCACCCGCGGCGCCTGCGCCGGCATCCTCACCGGGATGGCCGGCGGGCTGCTGGGCTGGGGCGCGTCCGCCTGGGTGCGCGACCTGGGGCCGCTGCTTTCCACCTACGCCCGGCTGGACACGTTCGTGGGCGCGGTGCTCGGCGCCATCGTCGGCGCCACCGTCCTGGGCGGCGCGGCGCTGCGGCGGCAGGAGCGCGTGCTCCCGGCGGCCGTGCTGGGCGTGCTGCTGGGCATCGCGGGCGGCGCGGGCGGGGCGGCGCTGGGGCTGGCGGCCTCGGGACTGGCCGCGGAGGGGGCGAGCGGATTTCGGGCGGGGCGCGTGCTCGCCTGGACCGTGCTGGGCGCGGTGCTGGCGGCGGCCGTCGCCCTGGGCGGCGCGCGGCGGACCCCGCGCCCCGTGGCCGAGGCCGCGGCGTGGGGCGCGCTGGGGGGAGTCGCGGGCGGCGTGGCCTTCTCGTTCTCCGGCCCGGGCGACTTCTGGCAGGCGCTGGCCTTTGCCCTGGTGGGCGCGGCGGCGGGCGGCGGCGTGAGCTGGCCGGCCGTGCGGCGCGCGGCGGGGGTGATCGAGACCGAGTCGGTCGCCGGGCGCGAGCCGGGGCTGCTGGGGCACCGCGAGTGGGCGCTGGCCGACGGCGCGCGCGTCCACGTCCGCGGCGCGGGACCCGGGCGCACGGACGCCGTGGTGGCCCTGGCCGACGGCCGCTGCTGGATCGGCCCGGTGATGCAGGGCGAGGCGGTGGTGGTGGGCGGGCGAACGCTGGCCGAGCCCGCCGAGCTGCGCGACGGCGACCGCATCGACCTGGGCTCCGCACGCTTCCGCTTTCGCCGCCTGGCCGCCGCATGAGCCGCCGCGCCGCCCTCGTGCTGGCCGCCCTGCTGGCGTCTGGTGCCCCCGCCGCCGCGCAGTCCGGCGGCACGGCCACGCTGGTGCGCTGCGGACCGGACGCGCGCTCCGCCTGCCTGCGGGTGCGGACGACGCTGGCGCCGGAGCGGGCGGGGGCGCTGGCGCCGGCGGAGAGCGCGGGCGGGGCCTGGCGGCTGCGCCACGGCGGCGCGGAGCTGCGGGCCCGGCCGGCCGCGGTCCCCCGCGTGGCGGCCCCGCCGCTGCGGCTGCTGGTGCTGGTGGACGTGAGCGGCAGCATGAGCGACGGCGGGCTGCAGACGGCCCGCAGCGCCCTGCGCGGCTTTCTGGCCGACCTTCCCGCCGGCTCCGTGCGCGCCGCCGTGGTCCCCTTCGCCAGCGCCCGGGTGGCGGAGCGCATCCGCGCGGCGCGCTTCGTCCCCGGGCCGCAGGCGGCGGCGCAGGTGGACGCGCTCCCCGCGCCCGACGGCAACACCGCGCTGTACTCCGCCGTGCGCGAGGGGCTGGCCCGCCTGGGCGCCGAGCCCCCGCCGGGCGACACCGCGTGGAACGCGCTGCTGGTGGTGACCGACGGACGCAACGACGTGGGCCGCCGCGGCGACGACCCCGGCCTGCTGGCGGGGGAGGAGGGGCGGCGGCAGGCGGTGGAGGCGGTGCGCGCCAGCGGCGCCTACGCCTGGATGGTGGGGATCGGCGCGGGGCTGGACGCGGCGGAGCTGCGGGCGCTGGGCCGGCCGCGGGGCGCGTCGTTCATCGTGGCCGAGGACGCGGTGGCGCTGCGGCGCGCGCTGCAGGGGATCCAGGGGTGGATCTTCACCGGCCGCGAGTTCCTGCTCCCGGTGGGCGGCTCGGCGCAGGCGCGGCTGGCGCCCGGGCCGGCGCGCGTCGAGGCGCGCGCGGGCGAGGCCGCGGCCGGGGGCGTGTGGGTGCCGCCGGTCTTTGCCCTTCCCGCCTTCCAGGGGCGCTCCACCGCGCGGGTGGAGGGCGCGGGGGCGGCGGACCCCTGGCTGCTGCGGCGCGCGGCGGTGCTCGCCTTTTTCGCCGGCGTGCTGCTGATCCTGTGGACCGCCGTTCCCCCGCTCCTTCGCGCCCCGGCGCCGCCCGCGCGGGCCTTCGCCCCCCCCGCGGCGGACCCCGTCCCGGCGGCGGGGACGGGCGTGCGGCGGCGGATCCAGCTGCGCACGGGGGGCGCGGCCATTCCCCTGGCCGGCGTGGCGGCGGTGGCGGCCGACGGGCTGCGCCCCGGCCTTGCCGAGGCGCCGCCGCGGCGCCCCACCGACGTCACGGCCAAGGTCAGCCGTCCCGTGCAGCGGACGTAGCGGCCCGCCGGTTTACCTGAGCTCTTTTCATCCCCCACCCCCGCGCAGCGCGGGTCCACTCAGAGAAGGAGAAGCCCCGGCCATGCCAGTCGTAAAGGTAAAACGCGCGGGCGTTCGCCCCGCCCCCCGTGAAGTGCCCACCGACACCACCACGGCGATCCTGCCGATGACGGTGGACCGGGTGGGCCAGGAGGCGCCGGAGACGGAGACGCCCACGCGCGTGAGCAGTGTCGCCGAGGCGTTCTCCGCCTTTCAGCCGAAGCTGGACTTCAGGACGCAGGTGGGCGAGGAGGGAACGGAGTTCGTGGCCGAGCTGGAGTTCAAGGGGCTGGCGGACTTCGACCCCAAGCGCATCCGCACCCGCGAGCCGGGGAAGCGCAACGACCTGGCCGACCTGCAGAGCCGCATCGACCTGCTGCACCGCATGCGCGAGCGCTTTACGGTGCTCCCGGTGAAGCGGGCGTGGGACAACACCGAGCAGCGCGCCGAGATCATCGCCGCCGTGCACGAGTTCGAGAACCAGCTGCGCCGCATCGCCGAAGGAGGTGAGGGATGAGCACCACCGAGGAGCAGCTGGCCGTGCCGGCCCTGGCCATCCGGAGCGCGCAGGACATCATCGGCCAGCGCACGGCGGGGAAGGCGATCGAGGAGATCTTCAACGTCTTCCATCCCGCCCCCCCGCGCACCGAGCTGGCGGAGATCTTCACCCCCGAGACGGCGCAGCAGTTCCTGGAGCGGGTGGCCCGCTTTTCGGCGCTGCTGAGCGCGGAGGACGGGTACGACCAGGCGCTGGCCAAGCTGGACGCCGCCATCGAGCAGGCCGAGGGGGTGCGCGACCAGGTGCTGGAGGAGATCTACCGGAAGATCCGCCCCATCGAGCGCAGCTACCGGCAGATCCACCTGTTCTTCGAGAACGCCGACCCGCGCGACAGCGTGCAGCGGCCGCCGGTGGAGTTCTACGTGTTCAACGCCGACACGGCGGCGATCCGGAACGACGCGGAAAGCACCACCATCGCGGCGCTGGACGAGTTCGTCCAGAGCCGCAACGACTCGTTCAACTTCCGGCAGTTCATCTGCAACCTGGTGGTTCCCGGCTACGTGCCCGACAACGTGCGCAAGCGGCTCGAGGACATCGCCAGCCAGTGGGGGATGCTGCTGGTGGGCGACCTGAAGGACGAAAAGAGCTTCCGCCAGCTGAGCGACCAGTTCCGCACCGACGGCGGCGCGTACGAGTTCCTCAAGCGCCCCGAGGACAAGGCCGCGTCGGACGTGGTGCTCGCCGGCTTCGTGAAGCTGCGCGACCGCCACTGGTTCGAGCAGCCGGAGAACGGCGACGCCGACGCGGACCTGTACGGCCCGGCGTCCATGCTGTTCGCCGGCGCGCTGGCCCGCACCGACCGCACCACGGGGGGCGGCATCGCCCAGGGGCCGGTGGGGATGATCTTCGGCAAGCTGCGCGGGGTGGAGCGCGCCCGCATCGAGCCGCGCATCAGCCAGATGGAGCACCTGTCCATGGAGCGGCAGATCGTGACGATCATCCGCAACGAGGACAACGACCTGTGCTTCGTGGGGAGCCGCTCGCAGGCTGAAGATCCCAACGGGGTGCTCAAGTTCTTCAGCAGCTACCGGGTGCTGCGCTACCTGGAGCGGCGGATGGCGGTGTACCTGCGGCGGGTGGCGGAGCAGCGCCTGACCCGCGACCTGGTGAAGGAGCAGGTGCGCAACCCCATCGAGGACTTCCTGGAGGGGGAAAAGAAGAAGGGGACGATCTACAGCTACGACCTGGACATCGACATGGACGAGAGCAAGTTCGCCCAGGGCGTCCTGGACATCTCGCTCGAAGTGCTGCCGGTGGGCCCGGCCGAGACCTTTCTGCTCAAGATCGACACCCCGGACTTCCGCCCAAAAACGGACGGGAAGGAGTGAGCGCGCCGGACGGGGCCGCCGGGCCGGGCACCGGGACGCACCAGGACCTGGGCGTGGCCGTGCAGCGCGACCTGACGGGCTCCGGCCGGCTGGCGCGGGGGGGCGAAACCCGGTTCTCGACCCTGCGCCTGCGCTCCGTGGGCCGTCCCGCGCCGCCCGCCGGGGCGGAGGCGGCGGACGGAGCGCCCGAGGCTCCTTCCCTTGCCGCCGAGGAGGAGGCGGAGGCCGCGGAGCCGGACCGCGCGGCCGCGGCGGCGCCCTCGCCGCTGCGCAGGCTGCTGAGGTGGCTGGGGCTGGGCTGAGCGCCCGGCGGACGTTGCTGGACGGGTGTGGACGTTTCTTCTTTTGTACCGCCGACTTTCAACCAGGGGGACACAATGGCCGCGACGTACAAGCGAGTGCAGGTGGAGGTGGGGAGCATCAAGTTCTTTCCCCAGGAGGCGCGCTACTCGGTGACGCGCGACACCAACCAGGTGGGCCGCCGGATCGGCGAGTCCATGCGGGCCCGGGCGTACGTGTGGATGGACGTGCACGACACCTCGCGCCTGTCGCAGGACGACATGATCCAGCTGTGGAAGAAGGCCACGGACGCCAAGGACGAGCCGGAGAAGGTGTCGATCACCTACTACCACGAGGACGGCGACCGGGTGCTGAGCAACGTGGAGTTCATGGGGTGGATCGCGGCGTTCGAGACCTTCAACCCGCAGTCCAACGGGGCCTCGTTCGGCCGCGGCAACTTCGGCAGCGCGCCGGTGACGTCCGAGAACGGCCAGTTCAGCTCCGGCTACAACAACATCCTGTACATGGAGCTGGTGGCGGCGCTGGACGATCCCAACGTGCCCAAGCACAAGCTCACCAAGTGACGCCCCGGCCCCCGGGCGGCGTCCGGGGGCCGCTCTCCCTTCTCAGCGAGCCCGCGTGAAAACCCTGGCCCTTCCCCTGCGCGTCGACCGGAACGGGCTGCTGGAGCGCGACGACCCGGTGACGGCGCTGCTCTCGGTGATCCGCGCCATGGCGTCCTCGCCGCGCTCCACCTGGGCGCACGCGCCCTGGTTCGGGCTGCAGGAGGTGTTCGAGAGCGCCAACACCGAACGGGAGGACCAGCACGACATCCAGGACGCGCTCAACCGCGGCCTGGCGGGCCTGGGGGTGACCTGGGTGAGCGTGGGCCCGGTGCGGCTGGTGCGCGGCGAAGCGCCGGGCGTACGGCGCTTCGAGCTCACGCTGGAGCTGGCGGGTGGGCGCGCGGTGCACCGCACGCTGAGTGCTTGATTCGGGGAATAGGGAATAGGGAATAGCCGGCAACGGTGGGGTCGGATGCCGCTACCGCTGGCCCGGGTTCCGTGAGCGCAGCCGGTGGGGAACTCACACGGAGTCAACGGAGGGAACGGAGTTTTCTCGTGCCGGTTCCGCCGGGGGCGTGCCGGGTCCGCAAAAAGATTGGGCTCACACAGAGTCAGCAGAGTCAGCAGAGTCAGCAGAGTTTTCTCGTGCCGGTTCCTCTGCTTTCGCGGCGGGAAGTCCGGGCGGACGGGGGGCGGATGGCCGGCCGGCGACGCGTTGAGGTGAGGTGTCGGGAACGGGAAGCAGATGGAATGCGGCAGGGGGCCATCCGCGTTTTTTTGAAGAGGGACGTGGATCGGTGGATGCGCTTCCGCGGCGCACCGGATCCAGCCCATCGCACCTCCTGATGCGCGATCCCGAGAACCATCCGCCACTCCACGATCCGGGGGGAGGGATGCGGATCGGCCGGCGATCTCCGCGGCGCACGGAATCATGCGGTTCGCACCCCCTGATGCGCGATCCCGAGAGCCATCCGCCACTCCACGATCCGGGGGGAGGGATGCGGATCGGCCGGCGATCTTCGCGGCGCATGGAATCGTGCGGTTCGCACCCCCTGATGCGCGATCTTGAGAACCATCCACCCACCACACGATCCAGATGAGCGGCACGGTTCCAGACACTGGTCTTTCTCCGGATCCGGTATGAAAGGGGCGGCTGAGCCATGCGCGTGACCGTCACCGTGCAGGTGGGGGGACTGGTCCTGAAGTCCAGCGAGGTGGAGCACCTGGAGGTGCAGCAGGAGGTGGGAAGCCACCACGTCTGCTTCCTGGACTTTTTTCGCGACACCGGGCTGGTCCCCGTGTCGCTGGACCGGCTGCTGGGCGAGCCGCTGACGGTGACGCTGGCGGGGGACGACGGCGCCGTCTTTACCGCCTTTCAGGGCGAGGTGGCGGCCGGGTCGCAGAGCCACCTGGCGCACGAGTCCGCCCGCTTTTCGCTGGAGGCGGTCTCGCTTTCCGCGCGGATGCAGGCGCACCGCGCCACCGCCTACTATCCCGAGCACACGCTGGCCGACGTGGTCTCGGCCGTGGGCGCGACGCTGGTGGGCTCCGCCGCGGGGGGGCCGCTGGACTACGTGCAGCACGGCGAGTCCGACTTCGACTTCCTGGTGCGCGTGGCCGACGACCACGGCTGCCTGGTCCGCGCCACGGCCGAGGGGGTGGAGGTGCGGACGGGGTTCAACGACGCCGGGTGGGAGCTGGCCTGGGGAACCAACCTGTTCGCCCTGACCTCGCACTGCCGCCCCGTGAACGCGGGGTTCAAGGGCGCCGCGTACCAGGTGGCCGACAAGAAGGACCACCGCTTTCACGGCGTGCGCAAGGACCCGCCCACCACGGGCGGAGCGGGCGCGCTGGTGGGCGCCGCGCGCCGCCTGTCGCGCGAGCTGGCGGGCGGCGGCGACCCCCACGTGGACGAGACCGCTTCGCGGGCGCCGCGGCTGGCGGCCTTTCGCGACGCGCTGGAGCGCGAGAGCCAGCGGGCGCTGGGCGGCGCGGTGCTGGTGGAGGGCGCCAGCAGCCACCTGGGGCTTACGGCGGGCGACACCGTGCGCATATCCGGCGGCGAAAGCTGGAAGCTCCCCATGGTGGGCGCCTTTGGCCTGGTGCGGGTGACGCACCGCTTCGACGGGCAGCAGTACGGCAACGAGTTCACCGCCACCCCCTGGTCCGGCTACACCGCCGCCCGCCGCCCCCCGCGCCGCACGGTGGAGGGGCTGGTGACGGCGGAGGTGACGGACAACCGGGACCCCAAGCGGATGGGGCGCGTGCGCCTGCGCTACCGCTGGCAGGACGCGGGAAAGCAGACGCACTGGGTGCGGGTGGCGGCGCCGCACGCGGGGAACGGGCGCGGCCAGCTGTTCGCCCCCGAGGTGGGGGACGAGGTGCTGGTGGCGTTCGAGCACGGCGACCCCGAGCGCCCCTACGTGCTGGGCTCGCTGTGGAACGGCAAGGACGTGGGGCCGCACGCCGACGAGCACCCGGACGTCAAGCGCATCATCACCCGCAGCGGCAACACCATCCAGATGATCGACACCGGCGGCCGCGAGACGATCGAGATCTTCTCGGCGAAGGGGCAGTGCCTGGTGCAGCTGACCAACGACCACGACGGCACCCCCACGCTCACCCTGCACTCGGAGGGCGACCTGTCCATCGAGGCGAAGGGCGAGATCCGCCTGTCGTGCGAAAAGCTGGTGGAGAAGGTGAAGGGCGACGCCGCGCGCGAGGTGGGGGGCGACGCCACGGTGAAAGTCGCCGGCGCGCTGGTGGAGTCGGCCGGGGGCAGCGTGGGGATCGCGGCGGGGACCAACGCCGTCTTCACCGCCGGGGCCAACCTGGACGCCGTGGGCGGCGCCATCACCAAGGTGGTGGGGAGCATGGTGCACATCAACCCGCCCGGCGGCGGCGCCCGCGCCCCCCGTGCCGTCATTCCCAAGACCAGGGGGTCCGCCTGGAAGGCGCAGCCGGTGCCGCAGCCGGGGCCGGGAACCAGCACGGCCGACGCGCCCACCCCCCGCCGGAAGGGCTGAGCCGTGAGCGAGACCGTGCACCGCGCGCTGGCCAGCAGCACCCGCACCGCGGGCGAGATCGCGGCGGAGCTGCGCCGCGACTTCGCCCTGGCGATGGAGGCGCATTACGAGACGCAGCCGCCCGTGGACCCCGTGCTCGCCACGGTCTTCCACGCGCTCGCCGTGCAGGTGGCCCGCGTCTACGAAGAGGCCGAGCGCGTCTTTCCGGTGACGGTGCTGGACGACCTGGTGGCCGGGCTGGCCATGGAGCCGCGGCTGGCGTCGCCGGCGCAGGCGGTGGTGCGCTTCGCGGGGATGGACCAGCGCGAGACGGTCTCGGCCGAGACGCAGCTGTGGGGGTTCACGCGCACGGGAAGCCAGGTGGGCTTCGCCCCGGACGAGCCGATCGACGTCTCCCCCACCACGCTGGCCTTTGCCGCGGTCTACGAGGCCGGCCGGCTGCACGCCATTCCCGGCGCCCGCGTCCCCGGCGGCGCAGTGGTGCCGCCGGGAAGCGTGCCGCTGGCGCTGCCGGGCGCCGCGCCCACCCTGTGGCTGGCGTTCGACGCGGACGAGGGGCACCTGGGCGGGCTGGGCGTGTTCCTGGACGCCGAGGGGGCCGCCGCCGAGGCGCTGGCCCGCTCCCCCTGGCAGCTGCTGGGGCCCGAGGGGACGGTGCGCGAGGACGGGATGCTGCGGCCCACGCCGGGGCGCGGCGGCGTGCGCCGGCTGGCCTGGTTTCACGAGGCGGCGCCACGGGGCGCGGGGGACGGCGCCGCGGCGGTGGTGCCGCTGGCCGACGGCCCGTACGGCGCCCGCGTCTGGGTGTTTCCCCCCGTTCCGGCGGACCGCCGCCACCGCTGCGCCGTGCCCCTGCCCCTGCGCGCCGCCGCGCCCCTGCTTCTTCCCGAGAGCGCCCCGCACGCGCTGGACCGGCCGCTGGCCTGGGTGCAGGTGCCGCTTCCGGCGGGAACGCGCGGGGTGCCGAACGCGCTGCACCGGGTGGAGCCGCACTGCGTGACCGCCAGCAACGTGGAGGTGGCGAGCGAGCAGGTGACCTTCGACCGCATGGGCACCGCCGTGCGGCTGTGCCCGGAGGGAAGCCGCACCCGCCACGTGATGGGCGTGCTGAGCGTGACCGGGCAGCGCGGCGCCCGCTACGCGGAGGAGTCGGCGGTGGAGGGCGCGCCGGGCGCCGGGCGCTGGCGGTATCGCGAGGGGCACCTGGAGCTGCGCCCCGCCCGCCACGCCACCGGGCTGGGCGACGACTACGCCATGGTGCGGCTGCTATACTGCGACGGCGAGCGGGCCAACGGGATGGAGATCGGCGCCGTCTGCCGGGTGGACGCGGAGCTGGCCAACGTGACGCTGCAGGTGGCCAACCTTACCGTCTCGCGCGGCGGCGCGGCCCCGCCGGCGTACGCCCCGGCACGGGTGCGCTTCGCCGAGCTGCTGCGCACCCGCGAGCGGGTGGTGACCGCGGCGGACGTGGAGGCGGCGGCGCGCGCCTTCGACGTCCGCATCGCCCGGGTCGAGGTGGAGGGGCGGGCCGAGGCGGGGCCGGAGGGCGTCGTCCGCACCGAGGCGGTGACGGCGTGGGTGCGCCCGGCGGAGTTCGCCGACCCCGAGGGCGAGCTGCCCCGGCTGCGCGCGGCCCTGGAGGCGCACCTGCAGGGCCGCTCCGCGCTGGGGCACGTGGTGCGGGTCTGCGTGCAGCCGCTGGCGGGAGGCGCGCGGTGACGCGGACCATGCCGGACCTGTGCACCCCCCGCCGCGGGTTCCGGCACGACCTGGACAGCGCCGTGGCCACGCTGCGCCGGCTGGGGGTGGAGGCCGACCGGGTGGGGGTGCGCTCCGCCGGGCCCGGCTGGGCGCGGGGCACGGTGCTGCGGCAGTCGCCGGAGCCGGGGACGGAGCTCACCGCCCGGACGCGGGTGACGCTGGCCGTGGCGGGGGCGGGCGGGGTGGACGTGCTCCCCTATCCCCTGCGCGACGGGGGCGACGAGGGCTTTGGCGTGGACGCGCTGATGGCCCTGTTCGACAACCCCCTGCTGAAGCTGGCGCTGCACGTGCGCGGCGCCGGCGGCTTTCTGGCGCTGCACCCGGACGACGACGCCGTCACCCTGCGCTGGATCCAGGAGATCTTCGGCCTGGACCTGGACCTGCGCCCCGTGGGCGACACCCCGGCGACGCCCCTGTTTCCCCGCGAGTGCTGGTACCCGCTGGCGCGCCTGCTTCCCGCGCTGCACCAGGTGGCGGGGACGGAAGCGGCGGTGCGGCTGGCGCTGGGGACCGTCTTTGGCCTTCCCGTGGCGCGGGTGCGCGCGGTCCGCGGCATCGTCCCCCTGCCGCCGGAGGGGCGCACGCGGCTGGGCCAGGCCGCCTCGCGGCTGGGGATCGACACCGTGGCGGGCGAGGGCGTGGCCGCGCCCTGCGTGCTGGAGGTGACGCTGGGGCGACAGCGGACGGACGATCCGCCCCTGACGCTGGCGCAGTGGCGCGAGCATGACACCCCTGTCCGCCGTGCCCAGCGCGACGCGCTCTACCGCCTGGCCGTCCCCGCCGCGCTGCACCGCGGCGTGCGCGAGGCGTGGGCGGTGGGCGACCCCGACGCCGGCGCCCGCCCGGGCGACCCCGAAAACCCGCCCGTCCTGGGCGTGAACGCGCGCCTGGTCGCCGCCCCGGCCGCCGTCCCGCGCGGTGCCGTTCCCGAGATCGACATCCCCGAAAGGAGTGCCGCGTGACCCCTCGCCCCCCCGCCCCCCGGTCCGTCAACTGGACCACGGGGATGCTGTTGACGCCCGACCACTTTCGCATCCAGGACGCCTACGCCGACGCGCTGGTGGGGTGGGTGCTGCGCTACTGCGTTCCCGGGACGGGGCTGGTGGGGGGCGGCGTGCGCCTGGGCGAGACGGAGCGCGGCTTGGCGGGGCACGACCCGCGGCTGCAGGTGGCCGACGACGGCGAGACGGTGCGCGTGGCGGTGCTGGAGGCGCGGGGGATCACCCCCTCGGGCGAGTTCGTGGAGGTGGGCGGGGGCGACGCGGCGCGCGGCGAGTTTCGCAAGGCGGACCTGGCGGGGCTGACGGACGTCCTGGTCTACCTGGTGCGCGGGGCGGAAAAGGAGGAGGACCCCGCCAGCGTGGGCGCCGACGCGGCCAACCCCGCGCAGGCGGCGCTGCGGCGGGCCAGCTACCGGGTGGCGCTGGGGGCCGACGGCGACGCGGCGGCGCACGCGCTGGCGGTGGGCCGGCTGCGCCGCGCCTCGGAAACGCTGGCGTTCGAGCCGGACGCCCGCTTCATCCCCCCCTGCGCCACCGTCCTCGCCCACAGCGAGCTGTACGCGGGGTGGGCGGGGCTGCACAACGAGGTGGTGCAGCTGGCCGGCCGCTACGCCGAGCTGCACCGCTCCATCGCCTGGTACGCCGAGCAGGTGGCGCAGCGGGGCGTGGACGCGCACGACGACCGCGAGGTGCTGGCGTTCGTGGAGCGGGCGGTGCTGGCGCTGGACGGGTGCGCGTACGAAACGCTGGACCCCGCCATCCCCCCCGACCAGCTCTTTCGCGAGGTGGAGCGCGCGGGGCGGCGCATCGCCGTGGCGCTGGACCTGTCCGCCGCCACCCGCCACTTCTTCCAGACCCTTTCCGGCGCGGACGCCAGCTACGCGGTGCTGCTGGAGGAGGAGCGGCAGGCGCTGGCCCGCGGGCGCGAGCGGCGCACCCGCGAGGAGCTGCGTCCGGCGCTGGAGCGCGCGGGCGAGACGCTTACCCGGCTGCGGCGGCTGTGCGACGCGCTGGAGGGCAAGTACCTGGACTTCCGGGTGAACCGCGCGCTCGACACGCTCAAGTTCCTGCTGGACCGCGGCGGCGAGCACTTCTACATCGCCGTGGCCACCCCCGGGCACCCGCAGCGCGACGGCGACCTGCTCACCTTCGTCTTCAGCCACATGAGCCTCACGGGGCGCCACGAGTACCGGGTGGTGCTGCTGGGCGACCCGCACGGCATCAGCGAGTGGCAGGTGGGCGAGGAGCTGCGCGTGGACCTGCGGGTGAACGCCGCCGCCGGCCCCTCGCGCCCCATCTCGCGAAGCGTGCAGTGCGAGATCCCGGGGCAGCGCAACTTCGCCGTCAACTTCGACACGCCGCCGGAGGTGGCCACCGTCAGCGGGCTGCAGGTGACGGTGCAGCCCGGCTACCGCGTGCGCGCCGCCGTGCTCTACCAGCGCCGCCTGGGGCTGGCCTCCGAGGCGACCCCCGCGCCGCCGCCGCCCGTCTCCGGCACGGTGAGCGTTCCGGAGCCGGTCCCCGCGGCGCCGTCGGCGCCCGCCCCCCTTTCGCCCCCGGCCGAGTCGCGCACGCCGCGCATCCGGCTGCGCAAGCCCTGAATCGCGGGACCCCGTCATGGACCTCACTCGCCTTGCCCTGGACCTTTCGGCCGCGCTGGAGCAGGCGCGCGCCCACGCCGCCCGCCGCGGCGCCGGCTACATCCAGCCCCGGCACCTGCTGGCCGCCCTGCTGGAGCCCGGCGGCGCGCTGGCCCAGCTGGCCCCCGCGCTGGGGCTGGACGCCGGCGCCGCCCGCGAGGCGGTGGAGACCGCCGGCGACGACGGCGCGGCGCGGCTGGAGCCCGGGCGCCAGCCGATCGCCGGGCGCGCGCTGCGCGACCTGCTGGACCGCGCCTTTGCCCGCGCCGACCGGCGCGGGGCCCACACGGTGGGTGCGCTGGAGGTGGCGCTGGCGGCGGCCGAGCCCGCGCAGGGCGAGCTGCCGCGCGCCCTGCGCGACGCCGGCTGGTCGCCCGACCGGCTGGCGGCGGCGCTGGACTCGCCCGAGGTCATGCAGCCCGCCGCGGAGCAGGCCGCTCCGGCGGCGGGGAGCGTGCTCGCCCGCTTTGCCCGCGACCTGACCGCCGACGCGCGTGAGGGGCGGCTGCCGCCGGTGCTGGGGCGCGACGCCGAGACCCGGCACGTGGTGCAGACGCTGCTGCGCAAGTCCAAGAACAACCCGGTGCTGGTGGGCGATCCCGGGACGGGAAAGACGGCGGTGGTCGAGGGGCTGGCGCTGCGGATGGCCGCCGGCGACGTCCCCGCCTCGCTGCGCGGCTGCCGGCTGCTGGCGCTGGACCTGACGTCGCTGGTGGCGGGCGCCAAGTACCGCGGCGAGTTCGAGGAGCGCATCAAGGCGGTCGTGGACGAGGTAAAGGCGCAGAAGGACGTGGTCCTGTTCCTGGACGAGCTGCACACGCTGGTGGGGGCGGGGGGGAACGCCGGGGGGATGGACGCGGCCAACATCCTCAAGCCGGCGCTGGCCCGGGGCGAGCTGCGCTGCATCGGCGCCACCACGCACGACGAGTATCGCGAGACGATCGAAAAGGACGGCGCGCTGGCCCGCCGCTTCGAAAAGGTGACGGTGGACGAGCCGGACGACGAGACGGTGCTGCAGATGCTGCACGGCGCGCGCGGCCACTACGAGCGCCACCACGGCGTCACGGTGAGCGACGGGGCGCTGGACACGGTGGTGCGCCTGGCCCGCCGCCACCTGCGCGACCGCTTTTTCCCCGACAAGGCGTTCGACGTGCTGGACGAGGCCGCCGCCCGACTACGCATGCAGCTGGAGTCGCGCCCCGAGGCGCTGGACACGGCCGAGCGCGAGCTGGCCCGGGCGGAGTCGCGCCTGGCCGGGGCGGGGGACGACGCGGACCGCCCCGCGCTGCAGGCCAGCGTGGAGCGGCTGCGGGGGGAGCGCGACGCGCTGGATGCCCGCTGGCGCGAGCAGCAGGAGGTGGCCGACGGGCTGGGCGCCACCCACGCGGCCATCGCCGAAAAGGAGGCGGAGCTGGCCGCGGCCGAGGGGCGCGGCGACACGGCGGCCGCGGCGGAGCTTCGCTACGGCACGCTGAAGTACCTGCGCGAGCAGCGGGCGGACCTCGAGGGGCGGGCGGAGGCGCTGGCCGCCTCCGGGGTGTCGCTGGGGCGCGAGGTGGGGCCCAACGACGTGGCGGAAGTGGTCGCGCGCCGCGCCGGCGTTCCCCTGTCGCGGATGATGGAAAGCGAGCGCGAGCGGCTGCTGCTGCTGGAGGAGCGGCTGCGCGCCCGCGTGCACGGGCAGGACGCCGCCGTGGACGCGCTGGCCGATGCCGCACGGCGGATGCGCGCGGACCTGCGCGCGCGGCGCAAGCCGGCCTCGTTCCTCTTCGTCGGACCTACGGGGGTGGGAAAGACGGAACTGGCCAAGGCGCTGGCCGAGGCGCTGTTCGACGACGAGACGGCGCTGGTGCGCATCGACATGGCCGAGTACAAGGAGGCCCACTCCGTCTCCGGCCTCATCGGCTCGCGGCCGGGGCTGGTGGGCTCGGAGCAGGGCGGGTTCCTGACGGAGCAGGTGCGCCGCAGCCCGCACTCCATCGTGCTCTTCGACGAGGTGGAAAAGGCGCACCCCGAGGTGATCGACATCCTGCTGGGCGTGCTGGACGAGGGGCGGCTGACGGACGCCCGCGGCCGCTTCTGCGACTTCACGGGAACGCTCATCATCCTCACCTCCAACCTGGGCGTGCGCGAGGCGATGGCGGGGAGCGACGATCCGGCGGAGCGCAAGGAGATCATCCTGAAGGTGGTGCAGGCCTCGCTGCGGCCCGAGCTGTTCAACCGCCTGGGCGACGTGATCGCCTTCGACGCGCTGGAGCCCGCGGTGCTGCAGCGCATCGTCCGCACGCACCTGAGCGGGGCGGGGACGCGGCTGCGCGACGAGTACGGCGCCACGCTCGAGGCCGATCCCGAGGCCATCGCGCTGCTGGCGGAGCTGGCGTACGACCCCGCGTACGGCGCGCGCCCCGTGGACCGCACGGTGGAGCGGATGGTGGTGAGCGACCTGTCGCGGCTGGTGATCGGCGGCGACGTGGCCGCGGGCTCGCTGGTGCGCGTGGTCCGCGACAGGGACGGCGTGGCGCTGCTGGCGGGGACGCGGCAGGAGGTGGAGGAAGAGGCGCGGCGGATGGCGGAGGAAGCCGCCCTCGCCGCCGCCGAGGCCGCCGAAGCGGAGCGGGCCGCGGCGGCGGCGGCCGAAGCGGAGCGGATCGCGGCGGAGACGGCGGCGTCTTCCGATCCGGGACCGGGGGACGGAGTGGCGGGGGACGATGCGGACGCGCGGACGGACGCGGAAGCCGCCGCGCCGGCGGGGGTGTGACGATGGGTGCCCGGCACTTCCGCATCCTGCTGTGCGCCGCCGCGCTGGTCCCGCTCTCCGCGATTCGCCTGGCCGCGCAGGACCCCGCCGCGCCGGCCGCGGGGCAGGCGGTCCCGGGACAGGCGCCCGCCGCCGTGGCGCCCGCGCCGCCGCCCGGCCCGCCGCCGCTGACGCCGGCGCAGCTTGAGGACAAGCGTCGCCTGGCCGGCCAGGCGCGGGCCGCCTCCGCCCAGCCGCTGACGACGGAGAGCGCCACGTCGCGGATGGACCTGTGGAAGATGGTGCTGATCATCGACCCCGACGACAAGGAAGCCGAGCTGGAGTACAACCGCGCGCTGGGCGACCTGCAGACGGCGCGCGCGCAGGAGGCCACCCAGAAGCAGCAGCAGGACGCGGAGGCAAAGACGCAGGCGCAGCAGGCGGCCGACCGCCGCGAAAAGCTGAACCTGGCGGAGCGGGCCCTGTACGCGCGGGACCTGAACAGCGCCGAGCAGATCGTGACCGGCGTGCTCTCGCAGTCGCCCGACGATCCGCGCGCCAGCTCCATGGCGGCCGCCATCCGCCAGGCGCAGGACGCCCGCCGCTTTACCCGGCGCATGCTGATTGCCGCAGGGGCGCTGGGGGTGTTCGGCGCGGGGATCCTGGTGCTGCTGCGCAGGCTGGGCGGCAAGCCCGGCGCGGAAAAGCCCGGCGCGACGGGTCCGAAGGCGATCGTGAAGGTGATCGATGGGGTGGGGCGGGGAAGGCTGGCGCCGGTGGAAAAGGAGGTGTTCCGCATCGGCGCGGCCGACGGCGAGCGGCCGGACGAAAAGAACGACCTGGTCATCAGCGACTCGGCCGCGCTGGTCTCCCGCTACCACTGCACCATCCTGCGGAAGGGGCGCGACTACTTTCTGCTGGACAGCAGCCTGAACGGCACCCGGCTGAACGACCAGCCCCTGCAGCGCGGCGAGCACCAGCCCCTGGACGACGGCGACGAGATCGTCCTCGCCGGCGCCTCGCGCCTCAAGTTCCTGCACACGTAAGCGCCGCGTCCGGTTCCGGCGGGCAGAAAGGGGAGTCGCGATGACCGGAGAACCGCTGGCCTTCACGGACGGCGCGGCCCGCTACACGGTGGTGCTCGGCAAGGCCCCGCGCACACCGGGAACAGGGGTGCGCTTTAGCAACGCCACGGCGGCGCGGACGTTTTTTGAACGCGTTGCGGGAATCCCCGCCAACCGCCAGGCGTTCGGGCTTCTGGTGCAGTCGCTCTCCTTGGGCGGCACGCAGCTGTCGATGCCCCGCCTCCTTGGCACCCTCGCCAGCAAGGCGCTTACGGGCGATCTGCACGTGCGGCGCGAACCCCCGGCGGGCCCACCCGCACCGCCCCCGCCGGCCACCGCGCCGCTGGCTCCCCCCAAGGAATCGTGGCGCCCGAAAAGTAATTCGCTCTCTCTGGACGAGATCACAGAGATCGTCAAGGCGAACAACAACTCCGGTCTATCGGACGAGTTGATCATCTGCCTGGCGTATAAGGAATCCACGTTCGTTCCGACGGTGAAGAACGCCGGAAGCTCGGCTACTGGATTGATGCAGATCACGAAAGCTGCTGTGACCGACGTCAACACGAACTACAAGGCGCTCGGGGCAAATTTCAGCCACGCGGACATGACGGACCCCGTCAAGAACATCCAGTGCGGGACCTGGTACCTCAAGCTCCGGGTCAAATGGAAGAAGGGCGATGTCTCGGCGGGGCTGGCCGGCTACGGAACTGGAGCGGCGTATGCCGCGTCGATCCTGAAGTGCGAACAATGCCGCAAGGGAACGAAGGACGGCATCGAGTGCCTGAAATCGACCCACTCCTGACGTGGACGCCCACGTGATTGCACGCGCCACCGGTGCGGTACGGTCGGGGAGCGTCGGCCCGGGCGGATCCACGGGGGACCGATGGATTGCGGGTGTCACGCTGCGGGAGTCGGATCGGGCCGGGCGGGCGAGCGTTCCCGAGGCGCTTACGGGCATGATCCGGTTGATGGATGACGTCGAGGCCCTCCACGCGCGCGGCATCATCCACCGCGACATCAAGCCCAGCAACATCATCGTAACGGCGGACGGGGAACTGCGGCTGATCGACTTCGACGTGGCGGTGCAGCGCGGGGCGCGCAGCACGCTGCCGGGGCACGAGGACGTGCGCATCGGCACGCTGCCGTACTCGGCGCCGGAGCAGATCCTGGATCCGGCCACGGCCACGTACGAGGCAGCCGACATCTACAGCCTGGGCGTGGTGCTGTACGAGATGCTCACCGGCCGCATTCCGTTCCCCATGACGGACGACGAAGACGAGGAGGAATACCGCGCCCGTCTTCCGTTCGCGGACCCCGTCCCGCCCACCGCCTACCGTCCCGACCTGGCGCCGCAGATCGAGGCCGTGCTGCTCAAGGCCATGCGCCGCGACCCCGCCGCCCGCCACGCCTCCGTCGCCGAGCTGCGCGAGGAACTGGAGGCGGCGTTCGGCGCGGTCGGCGACCCGGAGCCGCGGGCGAACGCATCCCGCGCTCCAACATCCATCCTCCTGATCGTCCCGCTCGTCCCGCTCGCGCTCTGGCTGTTCCTCTCCGGCTGATCCCGAATCCTGAAAAACGCAACATCGGGGGGGTACAGAGGGACAGAGAAAAACCAGAGGAGCAGAGGACACCAATCTTCCTCTGTTCCTCTGGCTTTTGTCTGTCCCTCTACACCCCCCGCCTTTTCAGGTGGTCGGATGGAGTGATGCCGGTTGTTTGCGGATCCGGAGGAAGGCCAGCGTCCGGAAATGTGCCGCTCCCCCGATCTTGGCGTGGGCCGGTGGTTCGCCAGATCGCGCATCAGGTGGTGCGGACGGCCTGCTTCACCGCGCCGTGGAGATCATCCAACGATCCACATCCCTCTCCAAAAAACGCGGATGGCCCCCTGCCGCGGTCCATCTCTCTCCCGTTCCCGACACATCACGCCGGCCCGTGCCTCGTCGACCGGCGCGCCATGCCTCCGCTCACGACAAGCTCTGCTTTGGACGGTGTGATCCGGGGGAACCGGCACGAGAAAACTCTGATGACTCTGCGTGAGTGAGGAGTCTTCCTTTACCATGGCCTCGGCTGACGCCGAATCCCGGAGCAACGGAATCTAACCCCGCGCACTCCATTGACCCGTGTCGGTTCCCCACCTGCTGCGCAGACCCTTGCTCACGGAACCTGGGTCGGCAGTAGCGGCATCCGGCCCGCCGTTGCCGGCTGTCCCCTGTAACCTGTCCCCTATTCCCTATTCCCTGTCAGGCGCATTCCTTTCCCAATCTCCCCGGGATCTACTTGTACGTCGTCCAGCGGTCCCAGCGGTTGGCGAAGCGGTCGATGTGCAGGTGCAGGCCGGTGCCCATCAGGTCGGGGCGGTTGCGGCGGCGGGCGCTCTCGATCTGCGCCTGCAGCACGCGGTCGTCGGAAAAGTCCTTTACCCGCACGCCGCGGCGGCGCAGGGCGTTCATCCCGAACACCAGCTGCTCGCGCGTAAGGTCGCGCACGCGCATGTCCAGCGCGCCGCCGGGGCCGTACAGCATCATGTGCTCGCCATGGTCGCGCCCGGTGACCACGATGCGCCGGCCGTAGCGCGCCTCGAACTCCTGCTGCGCCTCTTCGACCGCCGCCGCGAACTGCTCGGGCGTAAGCGCGCCACGGGGCAGGCCGGCGGTGGAGGCCCGGGTGGTGGCGGGCGCGGCCTGGTAGCGCGGCGGCACGGCGATCCGCTTTTCGCGGTACACGGCCGCGATGGCCGCCTCCAGGTTGGCGATGCGCGGGCGCACCCACGGATTGGCGCCCAGCCGGCTGGTCTCCAGCTGGTTTACCGCCCCGGCGAACTCGCGCAGCGCCGGGTCCGCCGCCCCCAGCGCCAGCAGCGCCGTGCCGCGCTCCACCCGCTCCGACGACGACAGCATCAGCGAATCCAGGTACACCGCGTCGGCCTCGGAGAGCGGCGCGTCCACCCTGGCCTCGCGGCGCAGCGCGGAGACGGCGACCGCCACCGCCGCCACCACCAGCGCCAGCGCCCCCGCCACCGCGCCCCGCCACAGCCAGCGCCGCCGCCGCGTGCGCCGGTCCACCAGCCCGCCCTGGCGCATCCGCGGCGGCGGGGGCGCGGCGGGCGCCACCAGGGCAGGGGGGCGTACGCGGGGGGCGGGGGCGGGCGGGGGCGCCTGCCCCGTGTCGAAGCGGTAGACCACCCCCGGCGCGAACTCCAGCAGGTCGCCGTGGCGCAGGCGGCGCGGGGCGGCGGCGGCGTCGCCGTTCACGCGCGGCGGGGCGTCGGCGCGGGCGGGCGAGATCCAGAACCCGTCCTCGCGCTCCAGGATGGAGACGTGGCGGGGGGCCATGCCGGGAAGCAGGATGCGCAGCCCGGAATCGGCCGCCGCGCCGATCCAGAAGGGCGTGGACTGCAGGTCGACGTCCGCGCCGCGGGTCTGCGGCGCGGGAACCAGCCGGGGGCGGGGAGGCATGACGGCCGGCCTACTGAAGCGCGCGCAGCTCCTGCACCACCCAGCCGTCGCCGCCGCGGCGCAGCCTGGCGCGCGAGGTGACCTGGTGCCGCTGCCCCTGGTAGCGCATCGTCAACGTGACGACCAGCGTGGCCACGTCGCCCTGGATCTCCGGCCCGTCCGTGACGGAGTGCGTGACCCCCAGGCCCACGTTGGGGGTGAACCGGCTGAACCACGCCGTCCACCGCTCCATCTCCTCCCCCGAGATGCCGGGGTAGGCGGCGCGGATGCGGTCCATCTGCCGCGACTCCACCGCGTTGGCGTAGCGGGCCACGGCGCCCAGCACCGCCCGCCGGTCTTCCTCGGCCGAGGGGCGCGCGGGCTCCGCCGGCGCGGCGGGGTCCGGCCGAGGAGCGGGACGGGGGCGCGTGCGCCGGGCGGGCGGCGGCGTGGGCCGGGGCTCGGCCGGGGTGGCCGCCGGGACGACGACGGAGTCGGTGAACGCGGTCACCGGCTGCACCGGGGCGGGAGCCGGCGCCGCCGCGACGGGCCCGGGGTCCGCGGGCCGGGCGACGGCCGCGTCGGCGGAGGGCGCGGACCGCTGGACCACCACCAGGGCCAGCACCACGCCCGCCGCGATCAGCAGTGCCCCCGCCGCGCCGTACAGCACGCGCCGCGAGGGGCCGCCGGTCCGAGGCGCGGGCGCCGGCTCGTCGTACAGCAGCAGCGCGGGTGCGGCCGGCACGGGCTCACCGGGGGGTGCGGGGGTCGCGGGGGCGTACGGGGGCGCCGGGAGGGTCGGCTCCTCCACGCGCGCGGCCGCGAACGGGGTTTCGACGGGGGCCGCGGCCGGAGGCGTGGCGGCGAGCGCGTCGTGGTCGTAGGCCCACGACTGCGCCAGGGAAAGGCCGCCGTCCGCCTCGCGCTCCAGCACCAGGCCCACGATGCGCCCGCCGTCTTCCCGCGCGAAGTACAGCGCGCCGCCGCCCTCCGCGTGGTGCATGGCGCCCAGCACCTCGTACACCCCTTCCGACGCGTCGCGCACCGCCTGCAGCAGCTCGCCAGGCGCGCTTCCCGTCCCGGCCGCGTCCGGGGCCACCCCCGACAGGTCGCGCCGGCAGCCGGCGCAGAAGCGCGGCCAGCCGTCCGCCACGGCGCCGCAGGCGGGGCAGGTGGTCTTGCCCACCGCCAGCGATCCGTCCAGCGCGTGCGCCACCTGCAGGTCGAACTCGTGGCCCTCGGGCGTGCGGTGCAGCAGCAGGAGGGCCAGCGCGCCGTCCGCGCGCGAGGCCGCCAGGTAGGCGATCCATCCGGCATCGCAGTCCAGCTCGCCCAGGAGCTGGAACTCGCCTTCGGTGGCCGCGCGGAGGGCCTCGTACAGCTCGGATCTCATGACAGCACCCTGCCGGGAGGGAGATGAAGGGGAGGCATTGAGGAGGGCCCGCCCGGGCGGGAGGGCCTTTCGCGCAGTATACGCCGCTCCGTTGCGAAGCGGAAGCATTCACGCCGGCGGCATTCACATCGGCTCAGCGTCCGGCCAGCGACCGCACCTCGCGCAGCGACCAGGCGCCCTCCCGCCACTCCAGGAGGGCGCGCATGGGGAGCGGCTGCTGCACCGCGCGCCCCGCGGGGTCCGTGTACGCCATCGCCAGCGTGAACAGCAGCTCGGCGCGGGTGCCGTCCACCGAGGCGCCGCCGTCCGCCACGAACTCCGTGCGCAGCCCGGCGCCGCAGTTCTGCCGGAAGAAGCGCTCCCACCGCTCCACCTCGGCCCCCGTGATCCCGGGATACGCCCGCGTGATCCGGCTGGTCTGGCACGAGCCCACCGCCTGCGCGTACCGGCGCACCGCCGCCTCCACGCCGTCCGCCGTGGGTGCCGCGGGCCCGGCCTCCGGATCGTCGCCGGCCGCCGCCGTGGCCGCGGGGGGCTGCGCCGTGGACGTGGATGGGCGGGGCGGGGTGGCTTCCGGCGCGGCGGACGCCGGCTTCGCCACCCCGGTGCGGGCGGCGGCCGGGGAGGGCCGCGGATCCACCGGCTTCTTTCCGCCTTCCGCCGCCGCGCCGGGATCGCCATCCGGACCGGGATCGGCCGGGACGTCCGCCGGCGGGGTGGCGGTGCCCAGCGCCGTCCGGGCGGAGTCGGTGGAGGGCGGCAGGGGCGGATCGCGCAGCACCAGCACCAGCGCGGCCACCAGCGCCACGCCCACGGCGGCCACCCCGGCCATCCCGGCGGCCCGGCGCACGCGCTCGCGTCCTCGGCTGCGCGCCCGCGCCGCCGGCGGATCCCACGGCGGGGAGACGGGCTCCTCCCGCTCCAGTGCCACCGCCGGCCCGGGCACGGCCGGCGGCGCCGGGGTGAACGCCTCCCCCGCGGCCGGCGACGCGGCGTGGGCCGCGTCTTCCCCGGGCTCCCAGGCGACCACCAGGTCCAGCTCTCCGCCCGCGTCCTGCTGCAGCGCCAGCCCCACGATGCGGCCGCTCGCCGTTTCGCGGGCGAAGTAGAGGGCGCCGCCCCCCTCCGCGTGGGGGAGCGCGCCCAGCACCTGGTACACGCCGTCCGCGGCGGCGCGCACCTCGGCCAGCAGCTCGCCGGCGGACCCGCCCGGCACCGCCGCGTCGGCCTGCACCCCCGTAAGGTCCGCGCCGCACAGGGCGCAGAAGCGCGGCCACCCCTCCTCGCCGGCCCCACAGGCGGCGCAGGTGGTGACGCCCACCGGAAGGCCGGCCTCCACCGCGTCCATCACCTCCAGGTCGAACTGCCCGCCGCCGTCCTCCGCTTCCTGCAGCAGCAGGACGGCGAGCCCGCCCCCGTCCAGCGCCTGGCCCAGGAACACGGCCCACGCGTCGGTGCCGCCCAGCTCGGCGGCCAGGTCGAACTCGTCGCGGGTGGCCTCGCGGACGGCGTCGTACAGCTCGGTTCTCACTGCGAAAACCCCGGGGCGGAAGTGGCGTGGCGGACGGAACGGAGGGAAAACACCTGACGGGAACAGTATAGGTCCGGTGCCGCGGTCGCGGAAGGCTCTCCTTGCGCGGGGACCGGCAAACGCATGGCGCACGGGGCGCGCGCTTGCTTGACGGCGCCGGGAGGCAAGTGTATCCTGAACGCGTATCAGTTCCCTTGATTGTCGGCTTCGGCTTTGTGTGGTTTCCGGCGTTCGCCGGTTCTTTCATATCCTCCGGATGGGATTCGACCTCCAATGACCCCCACCTCGCCTCCCGGCGTCCCGCGCCGGCCTTTCCGGCGCTCCCGCACCCCGCTCCTGCTGCTGTTCGCCGGGCTTGCCGCGCTTCCCGCGGCGCAGCCGGCGCGTGCGCAGACCGGGCGCGCGCAGATCACCGTGCTGGAGTACGAAGGCTCCGTCTGCCGCCAGGCCGCGGCCCGCACCGGCCGCGCCAGCCGGGGGTGGTACTGCTTCCGCGGGGTGGTGCGCCACCCCGCCGGGGTGGCCGAGGTGCTGGTGCAGGGCGAGCCCGCGGCGCTCCGCACCGACGAGACCGGCGCCACGGTGTTCACCGCGCTTCCCGAGATGAAGGACGAGGGCGGCGACATCGCGGTGGTGGTGCGCGCCTCCAACGGCGAAACCTCCGAGGGCGCGTACCGGCTTACGCCCGCCGCGCCCAACCCCGCGTACCCCGACCTGCGGCAGTTCTCGCTCACCAACCTGCGCCCCCGCCTGCTGGGCGCCGGCGACGACCGGTACGTGCCCCCGCCGCCCTCGGGCGTGGCGGTAAGCGCCCCGCCCACCGCCGCGCAGGCCGCCGCCGCGCAGGCCGCCGGGCCCCTGGCCTCCGCCGCGCCGGCGCCGGCCGCGGGGACGGGGGGTGCGGGGACCGGGACGACCGGGACGGGGACGGCGACGACCGGGACGGCGCGGACGGACTCCACCGGCGTGGTGGGGGCCGTGGCCGCCGCCCCCGCGTTCATCGAGGACCCGGCCAGCCGGTACATCCAGATCTCCGAGCCGCGCGAGTGGTCGGGGGTGGGGACGCGGGGGATCACCGTCCCCGGGCGCCGCTCGGTGCGGGTGACCGGGTACGCCTCGCACCCGGAGGGGGTGGAATCGGTGCTGGTGGACGGGCGCAGCGCCGCCATCCGCCAGGAGAACGGCGGGTCGTACCGCTTCGTGGGATACGTCCCCGCCGACTCGGTGAGCCGCGAGGTGGTGGTGATGGTGCGCGGCCGCACGGGAAACCCCGTCATCGGCCGGTACCAGCTGAACGCGACCCCGGCCGCGCAGAGCTTTGCCAGCCGGGACGAGCCGTGGAGCGCCCAGGCGGGGTTCCGGGGCCGGCGGTGGGCGGTGGTGGTGGGGATCAGCGCGTACCAGGACACCGCCATCAAGGCGCTGCAGTACGCCGACGACGACGCCCGCGCCATCTACGACTTCCTGCGCTCGCCCGCGGCCGGCGGCGGCGGCTTTGCCCAGGAGAACGTAAAGCTGCTGCTGAACGAGCAGGCCACGTACGCCGAGGTCCGCGCCGCGCTGTACTCCTACCTGCGCCAGGCCACGGACGAGGACCAGGTCTTCATCTACTTCGCCGGGCACGGCGCGCCGGACCCGGCGCGGCTCAGCGACCTGTACCTGCTCACCTACGACACCCGCGCCGACCAGGTGCCGGCGACCGGCTTTCCCATGCGCGACCTGGACCGCGCCGTGGGCGAGCTGTACGCCAGGCACGTGGTGCTGATCACCGACGCCTGCCACAGCGGCGGCATCACCACGCAGTTCGCCTCGCGCGGCGGGGACAACACCATCAACGACATCTTCCTGCAGCAGCTCAGCTCCACCACCGGAGGCCTGGCCGTCTTCACCGCCAGCGGCGCGGCGCAGCTGTCGCTCGAAGACGCCCGGTGGGGCGGCGGCCACGGCGTCTTCACGCACTACCTGCTCGAGGCGCTGCGGGGCGCGGCGGACGACGACGGCGACCAGATCGTCACCCTGAGCGAGATGATGCACTACACGGTCGAGCGGGTGCGGCGCGAGACGCAGAACTCGCAGATCCCCTCCATCGGCGACCGCACGTACGACCAGTACCTGCCCATGAGCATCGTGCTGGACCCGCGCGAGATCGCCGCCCACCAGGCCGTGGCGCAGGCTCCCGGCGCCGCGGCGCCGGGAGCCGCCGCGGCGGCTCCCGGCGCGCCGAAGCTCTCGCCCGCGCTGGCCGACTCGCTGGCCCGGGCCCGCGAGGCGGTGACGCTGTTCCCGTCCAGCGCCCAGTACCGCAGCCGCCTGGCGCGCGTGCTGCTGCGCGCCGAGATGCGCGACGAGGCGCTGCAGACGTTTCGCGAGGCGGTGCGGCTGGACGGCGAGAGCGCCGAGTTCCACGCCGACCTGGCCATGGCGCTGCGCGACGGCGGCGAAGCCGAGGCCGCGCTCCCGCACTTTGCCGACGCGCTGCGGCTGGACGCGCAGAACGGGCGGTACCAGCACGAGTACGGGGCCGCGCTGCTGATGCTGAACCGGATGGACGAGGCGCTGGGCGCGTACCGCCGCGCCGTGCGCCTGGACGCGGGCAACCCCGCGTACCACGCCTCGCTGGGCGAGGCCCTGCGCCTGTCGGGGCGCACGCGCGACGCGGTGGCCTCGCTGCGTACGGCGGTGCAGCTGGACGGCGAGACGCCGGTGTACCACCGCGAGCTGGCGGTCGCGCTGGCGGGCGACGGGCAGGCCGCCGAGGCGATCCAGGAAATGCAGGGCGCCATCCGCGCCGACTCGCTGAACGCCGCGTACCACATGGACCTGGCCGGCCTGCTGAACGGAATGGGGGACGGGGCCGCCGCGCGCGCAGCCATGGGGCGGGCCGTGCGGCTGGACTCGGCCAACGCGGCGTACCGCAGCGAGCTGGCCGCGCTGCTGGAGGCCACGGGGATGCAGTACGAGGCCATCCTGGAGCTGCGCACGGCGGTGCGGCTGGACTCGGCCAACGCCCGGTACCGCTACCAGCACGGCATGCTGCTCACCCGCTCCAACCAGGCCGACAACGCGCTGGCCGAACTGCGGGCGGCGGTGCGGCTGGCGCCCGAGGAGGCGTCGTACCGCAACGGCCTGGGACAGGCGCTGCGCGCGTCCGGGCGCCCGGCCGACGCGGTGGCCGAGCTGATCCAGGCCACGCGCCTGGAGCCCGAGAACGCGCAGTTCCAGTACGACCTGGCCCTGTTCTACACCGAGGCCGGCCAGCACGGCGACGCGCTGGCGGCGCTGGAGCAGGCGGCGCGGCTGGCGCCCGACAACCGCGAGTACGCCGTGGCGCTGCGCGACGCGCGCCGGCGCGCCCCCCGCTGACGCATGGGAGCGAACATGACCAGGACGATGCGGGGGGCGCTGCTGCTGGCCGCGGCGCTGGCGGGGCCGGCGGCGGCGCAGGACATTCCCGACGCCTCCGAGGGGTACGTGATGGTGACGGAGCCGCGCGCCTGGATGGGCGAGGGGACCCGCGGGATCGTCCGGGGCCGCGCGGTGCGGGTGGAGGGGCGGGCGTACCACGCTTCCGGGATCCGGCAGGTGTCCATCAACGGATCGCCGGTCACGGTGCGGCGCGACTCCACCGGCGCCACCCGCTTCTACGGACGGCTCAGCGCGGCCGAACTGGAGCGGGACGTGGAGATCGTGGCGTACCCGCGGGAGGGCGAGCCCATCGCCCGCATCCACGGTCCGGACGGCAGCGTGCGCTACGGCGCGCTCTCACAGGTGAAGCCGGCCGTGGCCCCGCTGGCGGGGGCGGAGGTCTCGTCCGCGCTGCAGGTGTCGCTGCAGGCGCTGCCCCCGGACGCGCGCCGGGCCGTGGCCGCGTCGTTCGGCGGCGTGCCGGGGGTGCGGGAGGCGGCGCCGGGAACGCAGGCGCACCTGGCGGTGGCGGGGAGCGGGGCGCAGTGGGTGGTGCTGGGGCGCGACGGCTCGGTGCGCCACCGCGTGGAGGCCCCCTCGCCGGCGGAGGGCGCGGCGGCCCTGCGCTACGTGCTGGAGCAGGAGCGCGGCGCCCTGCAGCTGGAGGCGCTCGCCCCGCCGCGCGAGACGTTCGGCGTGGAGCTTTCCGTGCCGGGCGGGGAGGCGCGGTTCCGCGTGGGGGAATGGATCCAGTTCCAGGCTCGCGTGGCCCGGCAGGGGTACTTTACGCTGGTGGACCTGGGAACGGACGGCACGATCAGCGTGCTGTACCCGCTGGACGGCGAGTCTCCGCAGCTGGCGCCGGACCGCCCGGCCACCATCCCCGACCCGGAGATCCGCGAGCCGCTGCAGGCGGCCGAGCCGTTCGGCCGCGGGGCGGTGCGCGCCTTCGTCACCCCGCGCCCGCTGGTGATCAGCCCCGCCGGCGGCGGCGGCATTCCCGCCGAGTCGGTCCTGCGTGCCCTGCGCGAAGCCACCACCGACCCGGCCACCGGCCGCGCGCTTCCCTGGGCCACGGCGCTGCTGGAGTACCACATCGTCCCCTGACGGGCTTCGCCCGGCGGGGAAGGGGAGGACGCGGAGCGGTTCGGCTCCGCGTCCTCCGCGTTCCGGGAATGCGCGTCCACCCGTACCATCCGCTCATACCGAATCCCGCAGTTCATTGTGCACCCAAACTTCTCCTGCCGTCTCATGGAAGGCACGGAGAGCACGGAGGAGAAACCTGTCCTCTTGTCTTCTCCGTGTCCTCGATGTGACGCCGAATCCGGGAAAACAACACCTTTATGCGTACAGAGGAACAGAGTCAGACAGAGGAAGCGCGAGCTGAGTTATCGGCTTGGTTCCTCTGTCTGACTCTGTTCCTCTGTACGATTATTCTTTTTCAGGATCTGGTCTGAGGATGAGACGGCCTGTGGGCGGCCTGTGGGGAATGCACAATCGGGCTGAGAATCTGGTATCATGTCACGGAATCCGTTGAACCTGGCCCTCCGGTTCGTGCTGGAGCTGTGCATGTGGTACGCGCTGGGGTGGTGGGGGTGGATGCAGGGTAGGGGCGTGGCGCGGTGGCTGTTCGCGCTTGCCCTTGCTCTCGCGGCGATGCTGCTCTGGGGCGTGTTCCGCGTTCCGAACGACGGTGGCGAGCCAAAGGTGGAGGTTACCGGACGGGTGCGGCTGCTGATCGAGACGGTGCTGTTCGCCGCCGCGGTCGCGGCGCTGGCGGGCGAGGGGCGCCGCACGCTCGCGGTCGTTTTCGCGGTGGTGACGGCGGCGCACTACGCGGCCTCCTACGACCGCGTGAACCGCCTTGCGCGCAACCAGCCGCACTGACGGCCTCGCTGCGGACGCACGGGTGTGGGGGATGCCGCACATGGCCGGGGCGCCGAGTCCGCGCAGGCGGACTTTGCGATTTTCCCGCGGCGAATTCATTCGCTCCCGCGGGCGGACGGCACGTCTCCGCCCTATTCCGCATTGCACATCCTTCGGCCGGCGGGGCCGACGACACCCGCCACGGCCCATCGCCCATCGACACCCGCGGGCGATACGCAACCAACGGGATGCTTGACAGCTCTCAGCGCACGAACGATGTTGCACCGTGTGCTGAAATTTCAGCATTCAATCCCGCCCATCCTCCTCCCCGGGAGCGTTTCCGATGCGACGCCTGATCGCCTTGCTGGCCCTCCTCATCCTCCCGATCCTCGCCGGCGTGGGCCCGGCGGCGGCGCAGGACGTGGACTCGCTGTGGGTGGCGGAGCGCTACACGAAGATCGACACGCTGATCCCCATGCGCGACGGGGTGCGGCTGTACACGGCCATCTACCTTCCCAAAGACCGCTCCACCCCGCGCCCCATCATCCTGCGGCGCACGCCGTACAGCGTGGGGCGCTACGGCAGCACGCGCTTCAACGAGGCGGGCGGCACCTGGGCGCAGTTCCAGCGGCTGGGCTACATCATGGTCATGCAGGACGTGCGCGGCCGGTACATGTCGGAAGGCACCTTCGACGACGCGCGCCCGCAGCGCACCGCGTACGCCGGCCCGCGCGACACCGACGAGAGCACCGACACCTGGGACACCATCGAGTGGCTGACGCGCAACCTGCCCGGCAACAACGGCAGGGTGGGGATGTACGGCGTGTCGTATCCCGGCTTCTACAGCGCCGTCGGCGCCATCAACGCGCACCCGGCGCTCAGGGTGACCTCGCCGCAGGCGCCGGTGGGGGACTGGTGGATGGGGGACGACTGGCGGCACAACGGGGCGCTGTTCCTGGCGCACACCTTTCACTTCCACAACGGGTTCGGGTTCCCGCGGCCCGCGCCCACCGCGGTGGGGCGGGGGGGATTCGACATCGGCACGCCGGACGGGTACCGCTTCTTCCTGGAACTGGGGCCGCTGCGCAACGTCAAGGCGCGCTTCTTTGGCGACAGCGTGGCATTCTGGGACTCGCTGGCCGCGCACCCGGACTACGACGGCTACTGGAAGCGCCGCGAGGTGGCGCCGCACCTGCGCCGCATGCCGCCCGCGGTGCTGACGGTGGGCGGATGGTTCGACGCGGAGGACGTGTACGGGCCCTTCGCCGTCTACCACGCCACGGAGCGGCAGAACCCCGGCATCGCCAACCACCTGGTGGTCGGGCCGTGGTCGCACGGGCAGTGGGGATCGGGGCCGGGCGACGTGCTGGGCGACATCCGCTTCGGCGAAAGCGGGCCGTTCTTTCGCGACAGCGTCTTTCTTCCCTTCTTTCGCCACCACCTGGAGGGCACGGCGGATCCGCGGCTGCCGGAGGCGTTCGCGTACGAGACGGGGACCAACGCCTGGCGCCGGTACGACGCCTGGCCGCCGCGCGGGGTGCAGCCGCGCGCGCTGTACCTGCGCGAGGGGGGCACGCTGGCGTGGGACGCGCCGGCCGCCGCGGGTGCGGACGCGCGCGACGAGTACGTGAGCGACCCCGCGCGCCCGGTGCCGCACATCGGCTGGATTGCGCCGGGGATGACGTACGAGTACATGACCGCCGACCAGCGCTTTGCCGCCACGCGCCCGGACGTGCTGGTCTACCAGACGCCGCCGCTCTCGGAGGATCTTACCCTCGCGGGGCCGATCGACGTGGCGCTGCACGTGTCGACGTCGGGGACGGACAGCGACTGGATCGTCAAGGTGATCGACGTGCATCCCGACAGCGCGTCGGATCCCGATCCCAATCCCGCCAACGTGCGGATGGGCGGATACCAGCAGCTCATCCGCGGCGAGCCGTTCCGCGGGCGCTACCGCAACAGCCGCGAGCACCCGGAGCCGTTCGTGCCCGATCAGCCGGCGCGCGTGGAGTTTTCGATGCCGGACGTGCACCACACCTTTCGCCGCGGGCACCGCGTCATGATCCAGGTGCAGAGCTCGTGGTTCCCGCTGGTGGACCGCAATCCGCAGACGTTCGTCGACATCTTTCGCGCCACGGAGGCAGACTTCGTAAAGGCGACGCAGCGGGTCTACCGTTCGGCGCGGATGCCGTCGCACGTCATCTTTCGCGTGCTGCCGGCCTCGTGACAGGGAATAGGGAACAGGGAATAGGGAATAGCGGGCAACGGCGGCCGGAGGCCGCTACTGGCCAAGTTCCGTGAGCAAGGGTCTGCGCGGCAGGGGGGGGAACTCACACGGAGT
Source organism: Longimicrobium sp. (assembly GCF_036399255.1). Lineage (GTDB taxonomy): Bacteria > Gemmatimonadota > Gemmatimonadetes > Longimicrobiales > Longimicrobiaceae > Longimicrobium. The sequence continues at coordinate 13,212 of NZ_DASWNM010000023.1, read as the reverse complement.
CAACGGAGTCAGCGGAGTTTTCTCGTGCTGGCTCCGGTGGCTCCGTGCGAGGGGCTCGCGGAGGAATCGAACAAGAGCCTTCCGCAAGAAACGTCAGGCGGTAGATTGTGCCGGGACGCCGTTCCGATCCTTCCCGATCCATCCTTTCGATCTTTTTCATCCCATGCCGATCAAGACGCTCGCCGCGCTGGCCGCCCTGCTGGCCGCCGCGCCGCTCGCCGCACAGACGCCCATCGCCCCCGGCCAGACCGTCACCGGAACGCTGGAGGAGGGCGACGCGCAGACGGAGGACGGCGCGCTGTACGACGCGTACGTCATCCGCGGCCGGCCCGGGGACCGGGTGGTGGTGCGCATGCGCTCCGCGGACTTCGACACCTACCTGCACTGGGGCCGGGAGCGCGGCGGCGGGTGGATGGACGAGGAGGAGAACGACGACGCGGGCGAGGGCACCGACTCGCGGCTCGTGCTGCGGCTGGGCGGGGACGGCGAGTACGAACTGCGCGCCGCCGCGTTCGAGGAGGACGAAGAAGGGGAGTACGAGCTGCAGGTGACGTCGATCGCCGGCGAGGTCCAGGCGTCGCGCCTGCGCATGGGCCAGTCGGTGCGGGGCGAGCTCGGCGACGGTGACTATGAGGGTGAGGCCGGGCTGGAAGACCACTACCGGATCGAAGGCGCGCCCGGGTCCCAGATCACCGTCTACGCCGAGTCCGACGACTTCGACACGTACCTGGAGTTCGGCACGTGGGGCGGTGGCGAGCTGGACATGACGTCCGACGACGACGACGGGGGACAGGGCACCAACTCCGAGATGGTGGCCGAGTTCGGCGACGACGGCGTGCACCACGTGGTGGTCCGCTCGTTTTCCGGCGACGAAGCCGGCGCCTACACCCTGCGCGTGGTGGAAGGCGCCGTCTCGGACGAGTGGGACGACGATGGGGATGACGGCGACGACGAGGACTACGATGAGGAGGATCACGATCACGACGAAGACATCGACGAAGACATCGACGTGGACGTAGATGTCGATGTGAGCGTGCATGCCGACGATTACGAGGGCGACGTGATGATGGCGGATACGATGATGGGTACGCCGGAAGATTTCAGCGGGATGGGCTGGACCATTCTGCGGATCGAGGAAGGCCAGACGGTGGAGGGGATGCTGGACATCGAAGACCGGCGTACCGGCGAGGGCGACCGCTACGAGGATTTCGTCTACGAAGCGCGCGAAGGGGAGCGGCTGACCATCCTTGCCTCGTCCGAAGAGATCGACACGTACGTCTTCATCGGCAGGGGGCCCGACGCGGAGATGGAGGCGCTGGGAGAGGACGACGACAGCGGCCCCGGCACCGACTCCGAGCTCAACTTCACCGTGCCCGAGAGCGGCGAGTACGTGATCCGCATCGCCGCGGCCATCCCGGGCCAGACGGGCGCGTACAGGCTTCTCGTGCAGTCCTCGCGCTGAATCGACCATCGGCGGTGGCTTTGACGCAGGCGTAAAGACATCTGGCACGCAGCGGAAGCAGGGAAGGGCGAAACCACTCCGCCTCCCCTGCTTCCACTGCGTGCCAATGATCTTTTTCCGGGGGATGATGCGCTCCCCAAGATCCATCCCGTAGCAGAATTTCGGTCCGCCGGTGAAGGTGACACACGCAACTCTTGTTCGGCAACGGCGGGGCCATTATCCTTGCGCTCCTGGCCGTCCGGCCGGGATCTCGGGCCATCCTTCCGGGCCTGGCGAAAACCTCCACCCTCACAGGAGGCCCCACCCCATGGCACGCCTGCTTCTGCTGGTTCCCCTGCTCGCGCTGGCCGCATGCGGCGACGTGGTGCAGACGACCGCTCCCGACGGTTCCGCCCGCGCGTCCATCGGCGCCGCCGGTGCCGCCGGCTACATCGTGGTGATGAAGGAAGACGCCGGCGCCTCGCCCGCGGTGGCCCGCGGACGCGCGGAGCGGGCCGCGGCGGCCGTGGGGGCGCGGGCGTCGCGCGTCTTTGGAAGCGTGCTGCAGGGCTTTGCGGCCCAGCTGACCCCCGCCCAGCTGGCGATGCTGCGCAACCGGCCCGACGTGGCGTACGTGGAGCCCGACGCGCCGGTGCGCCTGTTCACCACGCAGACCCTGGTGTACTCGTGGGGGCTGGACCGCGTCGACGACGCCAACCTGCCCCTGGACGGCACCTTTACCTACACGAACACTGGTGCGGGCGTCACGGCGTACGTGCTGGACACCGGCATCAACCTGAACCACCTGGACGTGGTGGGCCGCGCCGGATACATCCCCAACGGCGGCAACGGCGACTTCGTGGGTGATTCGCACGGCAGCGCGGCCGACTGCCACGGCCACGGCAGCCACGTGGCGGGCACCCTGGGCGGCACGTACTCGGGCGTGGCCAAGGGCGTGACCCTCCTGGCCGGCCGCGTGGCCAACTGCGTCGGCGGCGGCACCGCGTCCATGGCCATCGCGGGGATGGACTGGATTCGCAACAACGGCCTGAAGCCGGCGGTGGTGAACATGAGCCTGGGCTACGGCAACCTGGCCTCGGTGCGTACGGCCGCGACCAGCCTGGTGGCGGCGGGCTTTACCGTGGTGGCCGCCGCGGGCAACGGCGACTACGCCGGCACCCCCATCGACGCCTGCACCGAGTCGCCCGCCGGCGCGCCCAACGTCATCACGGTGGGAAGCACCACGAACACCGACACCGAGTCGTCGTTCTCCAACTACGGCTCGTGCGTCGACATCCTGGCGCCGGGGTCCAGCATCACCTCGTCCGACTACGCGATCACCAACGGGCTGACGAGCAAGTCGGGAACGTCGATGGCCACGCCGCACGTGGCGGGCGTGGCCGCGCAGTACCTGCAGACCCATACCGCCGCGTCGCCCGGGGCGGTGTGGAAAGCCATCTTCGTGAACGCCGTTACCGGCACCATCACCCTGCACCGCCGCAGCATCTACTACGGCACCCCCAACCGGTTCCTGTTCACCGACTGGTAGCCGGCCGCCGATTCGATGCGCCGAACGCCGATTGCGCCGCACGGTTGAGCGGCGGCCCGCGCGCCGCTATATTGGCGGCGTCGTGCGGGCTGGTAGCTCAGCTGGTAGAGCACTCGGCTTTTAACCGAATGGTCGTGGGTTCGAGTCCCACCCGGCCCATCGCAGATCCCCGGGCCGTCGCGAAAGCGGCGGCCCGGGGATTTTTCGTTGGATGGATTCGAGCTTCTGCGTGGAACCAATCTTTTGCCGAATCCGGACAAAACCTGTCATTCTGAGGGAGGCGCCACACAGGCCTCTCCTTTCGCTCGAGAGCGTGGCGCCGACCGAAGAATCTTTATCTGGGCGGCAGGATCCTTCCGCCACGCCGGGGTTCCCGGGCGATGCCCGGGAGGGGGTTCCGCGCGAGGGGAGGGAGATTCTTCGGTCGCGCCAAACGGCTCCGCGGTTCTCCCGAAAGCCTGGGATGGGCGCTCCCTCAGACTCAGAATGACAGGTGTTTCCGCGGATATGGGATGGGGGATGGTACCGGATTCGGCGAAACTATCCTGGGCGATGCCCGGGAAGAGGCTCCGCGCGAGGGGAAGGAGATTCTTCGGTCGCGCCAGCGGGCCTCGCGGTTTTCCCGGACGTCCGGAGCGGGCGCTTCCTCAGAATGACCGGTGTATCCCCCGGATTTCGTACAAAATCAATCCCCCAACTCTTCGATCCGGCGCTGCAGGAAGCGGCGCTCGGATTCCTGTCGCGCAAGGGCGAGGGCGCGCGCGTAACTGGCACGGGCATCCGAAATCATCCCCAGCCGGCGGCAGAGGTCGGCGCGGGCGGAGTGCGCCAGGTGGTAGTCTTCCAGCTCGCCGCGCGCGAACAGGTGGTCGATCAGGTCCAGCCCGGCGGCGGGACCATCGCGCATGGCGACCGCGGCGGCGCGGTTCAGCTCCACCACGGGTGAGGGCTCGGCGCGCAGGAGCACGTCGTACAGCCCCACGATCTGCGCCCAGTCTGTCGCCGCGGCGGTGGGCGCCTCGGCGTGCACCGCGGCGATGGCCGCCTGCAGCGCGTACGGGCCAAAGCGGCGCGACCGCAGCGCCCGCTCCACCAACGCGCATCCCTCCGCGATCTGCTCGCGGTTCCACAGCGCGCGGTCCTGGTCCGCCAGCAGCACCAGCTCACCGTCCGCGGATGTGCGCGCGCCGCGCCGGGCGTCGTGCAGCAGCATCAGAGCAAGCAGCCCCTCCGCCTCGGGCTCCGGCAGCAGCTCCGCGATCAGCCGAGCGAGGCGGATCGCCTCGGCCGAGAGGTCGGCGCGGGTGAGCGACGGCCCGGCGGACGCGGAGTATCCCTCGTTGAACACCAGGTAGACCACGTGCAGCACGGCATCCAGCCGCTCTGGCAGGTCCCCGCGCGACGGCACCTCGTACGGAATGCGCGCGTCGCGGATCTTGCTCTTCGCGCGCACGATCCGCTGCGCCACGGTGGACGGCGCCGTCAGAAAGGCACGCGCGATCTCCTCCGTCGTCAGCCCGCAGACCTCGCGCAGCGTAAGCGCGATCCGGGCGTCCGCGGAGAGGGCGGGGTGGCAGCAGGTAAAGACCAGCCGCAGCCGGTCGTCTTCCACGCCCTCGTCGTCCTGCTCCGTGGCGCCAGGATCTGTGTGATCGAGATGATGAGCGAGCTGCGCCAGCCGCGCGTCGAAGCGGGCGCGGCGGCGCAGGGTGTCGATCGCCTTGAAGCGCCCGGTGGAAACCAGCCAGGCGCGGGGATTGGCGGGAACGCCGTCGCGCGGCCAGCGCTCCACGGCCGCGGCGAACGCGTCGTGCAGCGCCTCCTCCGCCGCGTCGAAGTCGCCCAGCAGTCGGATGAGGGTGGCGAGAACGCGGCGCGACTCGGCGCGGTAGACGGCCTCCACCGCCTTCCGCGCCGCGCCGGCCGCATCCCCGCCGCCCATCAAGCCGGCTGCTCCGCGAAGTCCACCACCGGCCGCACCTCGATGCTTCCGGTGCGGGCCGACGGGATCTTCGCGGCCAGCCGGACGGCTTCGTCCAGGTCACGCGCCTCGACCACGTAAAAGCCGCCCAGGTGTTCCTTGGTTTCCGCGAACGGCCCGTCCGTCACCGACAGCGTTCCGTTGCGGATGCGAACCGTGGTCGCCGCCGCCACCGGGTGCAGCGCCTCGCTCGCGACCAGGTGGCCGCCGGCCTCGATCTCCTGGCCGGCCGCCATGCACTCGGCCATCCAGGCGTCGGCCTCGTCCGCGGGCATGGCGTCCCAGTCCCGCTCCTGGTCGTAGATCAGGCAGAGGTATTTCATCCCAGCCGCCCTACTCCGGCATCTCGCCGAAGTCGACCACCGGCCGCACCTCGATGCTGCCGGTGTGGGCGGACGGGATCTTCGCGGCCACCTAGATGGCCTCGTTCAGGTCCCGCGCCTCGATAAGGTAGAAGCCGCCCAGCTGCTCCTTGGTTTCCGCGAAGGGCCCGTCGGTGGTGGACATGCGCCCGTTGCGGATGCGCACCGTGGTCGCCGTCGCCACGGGTTGCAGCGCCTCGCCCGCGATGTACTGGCCGCTCGCGCGGATGCCGTCGGTGAAGGCGTAGTACTCGCCCATGAACGCGTCCTGCTCGGCCTGCGGCATGGCGTTCATCACGTTCTCGGCGTCGTAGATCAGGCACAGGTACTTCATGGTGTTCTCCCTTGAATCGGGTGATCGACTGCCGTGGACGCACATGGTCGTTCGGGGATGACGCCAATCGACCGATGGACGCTCTGGACGATTGCGGTGCCGCAAAGGACGAGTGGATAGGTGTCGCGGATGTAGGTGTGTACGCTGTCCAGATAATCGCCCGCCATAGAAAGGCTGTCAAATCGAGGCATGGATCTCGGTGACGCTCTCTGGATCCAGCCGCCATGCCCCCTGTCCGGCTCTCCAAGATTGGCTCGTTGGGCTCTACATGACACGGATTGCTTGTTTTCGCTTCACCACCGCTGCAGCTTGCGGGAGCAGATCATCTCCTGTTTCGCTGCTCCCCGCCGGCACCTCCCACCGCCCCATGTCCCTTCCTAATCCCCGCGCCGCGCGTGTGGCCGTGGCCCTCGTGGTCTTTGGCGTTCTGTCGGGCATAGCCTTCGCTGTGCGCGGCGGCCCTCCTGGGCTGCTTGCAGAGCTTACCCGCGAAACCCGAAACCAGGGTGTCTCGGGAATGCGTCTGAGTATCGTCTCCAAATTTCGTGCGTGTGGCGACGAGCCGGGCGATGCAACGTGCGGGGTGGGAACGCGCATGCCCTCACGTCGTGAGTTGGCGCTCATCCGCCGCGTCACCGAAGCCGCCCGGTCCGGCGTCGACCCCGAAGCGCTGCACGTCGCCGCACTGGCGATGATGCTTTATCCCACGTCCGGGGGAAATCACCTGGACCAGTCCATCTCATACCTGCAGTCCGCGTCGCGGCTGTCGGAACGCCCTGCCCAGATCCTTGCGGACCTTGCCGCCGCGCACCTGATGCGCGCCCGGGCGACCGGCTCCCCGCGGAGTCTGTACGAAGCGCTCGAGGCCGCGGACCGGGCGCTGGAACTGGAGCCTACCCTCGCGCCCGCCCGGTTCAACGCGGCGGCGGCGCTGGACAGAATGGGAGCCGCGGAGCAGGCCAGGGAAGCGTGGTCGCGATACCTGGCGGTGGATTCCACCTCCGGCTGGGCCAACGAGGCCCGGCGGCGTCGGGCACGGACCACGATCCCCCGGCCGCGCCCCGTGCCCGCCCGCACGGCCGATCGCGCGGAACTGGAGGCGTACGCCGCGGCGGCACCATCCGGCGCGCGGGAGTTCGGATGGGACGACCTGCTGCGCGAGTGGGGCGCCGCGGTTATTACCGGGGACTCGGCCACGGCTCGCAAGCGGCTGGAGCAGGCGGAGGTGCTGGGCGCAGCCTTGGTGCGTCGCCGTGGGGATGCGACTCTGGCGGACGCGGTGGCCTCCATTCGCGTGTACGCCGGCGGTCGCGCCGGGCTACGGGGGCGGGCGCAAGCTCATGTGGATCTCGCTGAGGGCCGCAGGGCAATGGTTGCAACCAACTACAGAGTTGCTTGCCCACTCCTTCACCGGGCGTTTCGAGACGACGCCCCTGCATCGCTGCGCGAGTGGGCACAGGCGTTCCTCGGCTTCTGCTCGATGTTCTCGCCGAATACCACCACGATGGATCTTGTCCGGGTGGCGGCGGAGTCCGACAGCCTACGGTATCCGGCTGCAGCGGGGCGCAAGTGGATGGCACTCGCTAGCGCCCGTTACCGAGGCGGCCGGTACGAAGAGGCACTGGCCGCGTACGGCCGGGCCAACCGCCTGTTCCAGCGCGCAGGCGAACGCGAAAACGCCGCCACCGCCCGGATGAACATGGGCTATACCCAATCCCTACTCGGCCAAGCCGACGCGGGCTACGCGCACCTCCATGAGGCGCTGGGCGTGCTGCGTGAGTATCCTGGCCTTCTGGGGTTGTGGAACGGGCTGTACGCCCTGAGGAACATGCTGCTTGCCGACGGCCTTCCACGCGCCGCCATGCACGTGCAGGACGAGGCGGTTGCCATGAGCAGCCGAATCCCGCCTTCGCTGGAGGCAGAAACCCGCTTGGCGCGGGCGCGGCTGCACCTGTCGGCGGGCCGGCGCGGCATCGATGCGGACCTTGGAAGGGCGGTGGCCATCATGAGCGGGGTGGACAAGCAGTACATGGAAGGATGGCTGCGCGCCGATCTGCAGCTTACCCAGGCCGAAGCTTGGCTATCCACCCGTCCGGCGCTTGCTACAGAAAAGTTGGATTCGGTGGTGGAGTACTTCGAAGGCAATGCGCCACGGCAGCTGCCCGCGCTCTTCTCTCGTGCGCAGGCGCGGCTCGCGCTGGGGCTGCAAGACTCGGCAGGGGCAGACCTGCGCCGGGCGGCTACCGTTCTGGACGGCCAACGGGCGCACGTGAGCAGCGCCCAGTTGCGTGCGTCGCTGCTGGAGCAATCGCGAGGTGTTTTTGACCAAGCGGTGATGCTTAGCCTGCGCGCGGGCCGGCCCGAAGAGGCGCTCGACTATGTGGAGCGCAGCCGGTCTTCTTTCTCTGCCGTGGGGCGTGCGGCCGATTGGTCCTCCCGGCCGCTCCGCGCCCCTCGGGGTCAGGTGGCGGTGGAGTTCGCGCTCGTGGGCGACACGCTGCTGGCCTGGACGCTGTGGGACGGGGGGTTGCAGCTCACCCGTCGCACGGTGCGCCGCGTAGAATTGGTCCGCACGGCGGAACGGGTGCGCTCCGCCTTGGAACTGCGTGCCCCGGTGGAGGTCGCGCTTCCCGCGCTCCAGTCACTGTTTGACGAGTTGATCCGGCCGCTGCGTCCCCGTTTGGGCGCCGCGGGAACCCCCCTGACTATCGTGGCGGACGGCGAGTTGGCGGGACTGCCCATAGCCGCCCTTCACGACCGGGAGCGGGGGCGGTATCTGGTGGAGGATCACCCACTGCGCTTCGCTAGCAGCCTGCGCGATCCCGCAGGGCTGCCAGCGGTTCTTGCCAAGATCCCGTTGACTTTGATGGCGGCCCCCACGTTCGACCGTCGGATATTTCCGGAACTGCAGCCGCTGCCGGGTGCCTCTGCGGAGGTCCAGTCAATTGCGCGGCAGCACTTGGGCGCGCGGGTGCTGGACGGGGCAACCGCGGACGCGGCGACAATTCGTGCAGCCTTTCGGCGGGGAGGCATCGCGCACTTCGCGGGACACGCCGTGTTCGACGACGCACGACCGGAGCGCTCCTTCCTCGTCGCAGCACCCGGCAGTGCCCCAGGCGCATCCGCCCGACTGACGGCGGCGGAGATCGAGGGAATGGAATTGCACGGCCTGCGGCTCGTGGTGCTTTCGGCGTGCCAGACGTCCCGCGCGCAGGCCGGCCGTTCCGGCGGGTTTGCGGGGCTGGCGGGAGCTTTCTTGGCGGCGGGCGCGGGGGGCGTGGTCGGAAGCCTTTGGCGCGTAGACGACGGCTTCACACGCGAACTGATGGAGAACTTCTACGCCGCCTACCTTACATCCGCCGACGCTGCGGGGGCGTTGCGACAAGCCCAGTTGCATATGCTGCGCTCCGATGACCCCACATTCCGCTCACCGGCGGCTTGGGCTGGGTTTCGGTACGCAGGCGGCTGAGGGATCGAACTCGAGAGAATCTTACCGCTCGCGCACTGCGCTGATTTCATGGGTCTGCCGGATCTCCCGGTATAGACCAGATCAGCCAAACGGGCACATTGTGCCAAAAAACGAAGGGGGGTCAAATGTCATTCGATCTGAGAATCCGTTTTACCGGGCTCATGATGTGGGTCCCTGAGGACCAGACAGCCATGCACGTGCTGATGCCGAAAATGACCGGCCACGGACACGAGGGGCACGGGGAGATGCCAGAGCACTTCGCGCGTCTGGTCTACGACGTCGCGTATGAGCAACCGGGGGCGACGCAGCTCTCCCGGGAGTACCAGATGGTGGACCTGACCGGCTCCGTGTTCGATCTCGACCAGATCACATCGTTGGAAGGATTCGATCCGAGCCTGACGAGCGAACTGGCCGACATGTCAGTGGTGGCAGACCCGGTGGATCCCGCGTTGGTGCGGGCGATGCCTGACGAGCGTCTGAGCGCGCGAGTGACCCTGCACTGCGGCGTGCTGACAGACTACAGGCTCGGCGCACCGTACAACTTCGAGAGCAGCGACAGACCGCAGCGGATTACGCCGGCAACGGAGTGGACGATCCGTCGCGTCGCGAGCCGGGACAGCGGGGAACCCGCGGGATCTCTTCCGCGCTTGGTGGTGAGCGGGCCTAACGGGGAAAATCCCCTCCCCGAACTGCACCCGATCGGGCAGACCATCCACCTCGAAGTGTTCCACGCCGTGGCCGCGTTCCTTCCGCCACACGACGACGAGCGCTTCAACCCGGAGGATGACGAGGGCGCGACCGACAGCCACTTTATTGCCTATTACGCTCTGAGCCCGGCGCGCGGCAACAATCCCCGGCTACCAAAGGCCAGTACAGGCTGGTCCGTAACGGTTCGCGATCGGGTGGAGAAAGGGGGCATAGAGGCCCCAGGCTCAGTCTGCGGGCAAACGCGCGGCACCTTGGGATAGCGAGCTTCGCGGACAATAGCCAGGGGTTCATACCGGGGCAGGAACGCGCCCCCCGCAGACCGGACACATTTCACCAGCGGAGCGCACCATGAAGTATCCCCAGCAGCTTGACAAGGAGCAGCGGAGAATGGCTGAGTCGCGCCAGGAGCAGCGCCGAGACGCCATTCGGCTGATCCTGAAAGGGGAGGTGCTGAAAGTGGAGCGGGATCGCGCCCGCCTCGCACGTGTCATTGCGGACCGGGTGAACGTCGCCCCTGACGTTGCCGCCGCTATTGCGGAGGGCGCGCCCCTGAAGACGCTCCGCCTTACACCGACGAAAGAGGAGGCCGTGCGAAGCATTATAGAAGTGGATCACTCAGTTCCAATGACCTTTGCCGATAAGGCGCGGGAAATATCGAGGGCGGTGGGACGTTTGACGACGCGCAATGGCCGCGCAATGGGATCGTGTTTCATGATCTCCCCCCGCCTGCTCGCGACGGCCGGTCACGCATTGCCCAATCGTGAAACCGTAGCCCTCCGCAAAGTCGAGTTCAATTTCGAGCAGAAGAGTTCTTCGCCGAATACACGGGCCCGCTTTACGCTCAATCCCGATACCTTCTTCCTCTCCAAGGACGAGATGGGATTGGACTGCACGATCATCGCCCTCGGGGAGAAGATCGATGCCGCGACTTTTACACCCAGATACTGCCCGCTCAGCGCCCGGGACGACAAGCACGCGTTGGGTTTTTTCGGCAACCTTATCCACCACCCGGGAGCCAAGGCCAAGCAGTTCGTGCTGCGTGAGAATCGGCTCATCGACCGCCCCGACGAACCGGCGCCCAACGGTGCCGGTGGGGTAGACCGTCCTGAACTGCTGGCGTACCGGGGGCAGACAGACCCGGGTTCGTCCGGCGCCCCGGTGTTCAATGACGTATGGAACGTAGTGGCACTTCATTTCTGGGGAGGGACCCTGCCGCCCCTACATCTGGGAGATGGGGTCACGGTACAGGACACCGTGGGCCACGGCATCCGGATCAGCGCGATCGTCAGCCGGCTCCAGCAACTGCGACCGGGGCTCACGCCGCAGCGGCAGGGGCTGCTCGATGAAGCGGTTCCGCTGGTGACCGGCGCTCCGGGAACGGACTGACGCTGGGAGTGGAAACCCCAGTAGAGAATTGAGGGACACGCCGGTAGCCGGCGTGTCCCTCCGTCGTTGTGTACGAGCAGGTGGAGAATGCGCCTCAGCCCGCGATCTTGCCGGCGAACTCGACCAGGCGGCGGGCCTGGTGGCGGATGGAGGCCTTGGATTCTTCGCTGAGGGGCGCTCCGGCGGCGCTGACGGTGGTGCCGTACGGGTTGCCGCCGGATGCGTAGATCACCGGGTCGGTGTAGCCCGGCGCCACGATGATGGCGCCCCAGTGCATCATGGTGGTGTACAGGCCGATGAGCGTGGTCTCCTGGCCGCCGTGCGGGTTCTGCGCGCTGGTCATGGCGCTCGCCGCCTTGTTGGCCAGCTTGCCCTGCGCCCACAGCGGCCCCAGCGTGTCGATGAAGGCGCGCAGCTGGCTGGCCGAGACGCCGTAGCGGGTGGGCGCGCTGAACAGGTACGCGTTGGCCCACTCCATGTCGGCGTGCGTGACCTCGGGAACGCTGGCGGTGCGCTCGGCCTGGGCGCGCCACGCGTCCTGCCCGTTCACTACGCCCTCGGGCGCGGTCTCGGGCACCTTCAGCAACCGCACCTCGGCGCCGGCCTCGCGCGCGGCCTCGGCGGCCGTCTCGGCCATCGCGTGGTTGGTTCCGTAGGTGCTGTAGTAGATGATGGCCAGCCTGACGTTGCTCATGCTCTCCGCTCCGGACGCTGACGTTCGCGGGCAAGCCGGCGGTTCCGGGCGCCCGCGTGAGGATGAAAAACCGGGCGGGGGAGGGAGCACACATCGTACCGGGAGCGTCGCACTGGCGGATTGCGGGGGATGGGGACACGCGGACCCGGCGCCGGGGCGCGCGTGTGGGGAAATTCCCGTCAGGAGTGATCTCGATCTCCCGACGCACCGGTCCCCACGCGGTGTTATCATGATGCGTACGAACATCATGCACACCGGAGACGACGCTCATGTCCGCCAAGATCCGCATTCTGCTGGCCGATGACCACCCCGTGCTGCGCAGCGGCCTGGAAGCGCTGCTGTCGCTGGAAGACGACGTGCTGGTGGTGGGGCACGCCTCCACGGGCGAAGAGGCGGTGGAGAAGAGCAGCCTGCTGCGCCCGGACGTGGTGGTGATGGACCTGGCCATGCCGGTGATGGACGGGCTCGAGGCCACGCGCCGCATCATGGCGCTGGACCTGGGCGCGCGGGTGCTGGTGCTGACCTCGCAGACGGAGGAGGAGTTCCTGCTGCCGGTGCTGGAGGCGGGCGCCAGCGGGTTCGTGCGCAAGACCAGCGCGGACGTGGACCTGATCACCGCCATCCGCACGGTGGCCGGCGGCGAGGTGTTCCTGTATCCCAGCGCCACGCGGGTGCTGCTGAAGCAGTACAAGCAGTCGCGCGAGCCGCAGGCCGAGGGGCCGCTTGAAAAGCTGAGCGAGCGCGAGCGCGAGGTGCTGGCGCTGACGGCCGAGGGCTACAGCTCGGCGGAGATCGGCAAGAAGCTGTTCCTTTCGCCCAAGACGGTGGACACCTACCGCGCGCGGATGATGCAGAAGCTTGGCCTTACCCACCGCGCCGAGCTGGTGCACCTGGCCCTGCAGACGGGGATGCTGAAGCCGGCCTGATTCGCGTACGGCAAAAGAATAAGGCCTGACAGGGAATAGGTAATAGGTAATAGGGAATAGCCAGCAACGGCGGCTCGTGCCGCAACTGCAGGCCCAGGTTCCGGGAACAAGGGTCTGCGCAGCAGGTGGGGAACTCACACAGAGACGCGGAGGCGCAGAGAGAACGACTTCTCTCCGCGCCTCCGTGTTTCTTCATCTACCTACCCACCCAGCTGTGTCATCCTCGCTTATTCACCACGGCGGAAGCATTGCTCTTTCAGCGGGATCTCAAGACGGCGCAAAGGATTGTGCTGGCTTCCCGGATGATTTATCGCAAGGGCCCCCTACCCCCAGCTTGACGCTGCGGCGCCGCACATCTCCGC
>NZ_DASWNM010000022.1:0-78316 GCF_036399255.1 Longimicrobium sp. | reverse complement strand
CATTACTCGCCCACCTCCCCCAAAACTGCTGGGGGAGGTTGGGGGGGGCCGAGGGATCGAGGTTCGGCGAAGAGGACCGAACTGCGCCCGACGGAGGGCCCCTCCCCGCTCGTTCCTCGCGGAGAGGGGAGAATTCGATCGCGCTCGGGCCAGCTTGTAGGTCGCGTCACCCTCCCCCCGCGCAGTTTGCGGGGGAGGGCCGGGGAGGGGGGCGGCTCACCATCTCGCGCCACACCCGCGAAACCCCCCACGATCGTTTGGGACGTTTGAGGGGCGAGCCTGGGCGAGCGGGTGAGGGCCCCCGCGGACGCAGCTCGATGCCTGTCTGAACGCCTAAAATCCGCGGCATCCCAACCTCCCCCAGCAGTTTTGGGGGAGGTGGGCGAGTGGTGCGAGCCCGGAGGGGGCGCCGGCGGATCGCGCCAGGCCTTCCGAAGCGCTACGGCGTCCGCGGCCGCTGCTCCGCCGCGGCGCGCTCGGCCAGCGCGGCGGGGACGATCCGCCAGTTCTGCCGGAAGACGTCGGCGGGGCGCAGGGTGCCGCGGCGGCGGATGTCCTCGATCAGCAGCTCGCGAATCCCCTCGCCCCGGTCGTACACCACCGGCGCGCCGATCAGCATGCTGAAGCCGCCGCTGCCGCTCGCGCGGTAGTTGTTCAGCGCGACGGTGAAGCTGTCCGCGTCCGCCACCGCGCGCCCGTTCCGCTCCAGCCGCGTCAGCCGCTGTCCGACCGGACGGGTGAGGTCCAGCGTGTACTCCACCCCGCTCACCACGTCGTAGTTGTAGCCGGGGACGGCCGGGTTGGTCAGCGTCTCGCAGGCGGAGGCGGGGCAGGGCAGGTAGTACTCCGCGCTCTTTTCCAGGTACGCGCGCAGCTGGGCGCCGCTGATGCGCACGGCCTTGAGCGTGTTGTCGTAGATGTACAGCCCCGCCACGTCCGCCACCGTCACCGGCCCCTGGGGGATGCGCGACGTCAGCGAGAACGCCGACGCGGCCGAAAGCTCGGCCCCGGTCGCCCGCGTCTGCACCTCGTTGATCAGGTCCAGGATCGGCGTGTCGCGCGTCCGCGCCAGCTCCGACGTCCACACCTCAGTGGAGGTGCCGATCACCTGCGCCACGTACTCCAGCGTGCGCCGGTGCGCGTCCGCCACCGCCGCCTCCACCCGCGGCGACGTGCTTCCCGGCGCGGGGCGGAGGATGCGCCCGCGCTTGCCGGCGACGCTCCACGCTCCATCCCAGCGCAGGTCCAGCTCGGCCACGGCCAGCGAGGTGCCCCAGTTCTTGGCCTGCTGCACCAGGACGCCGCTGATGGTGGTGTCCGCCACCTCGCGGTGCGTATGGCCCATGAAGATGACGTCGATCCCCGGGACCTCGCGCGCCATGGCTGCCGCGGCGTTCTCGGTGGGCACGCCGGTCGCCGCGGTGTCGTAGCTGCTCCCCTCCAGCCCGCTGTGCGCGGCGACCATCACCAGGTCCGCGCCCCGTGCCCGCATCTCGGCCACGACGGGGCGCACGCTGTGGACGATGTCGCGGAAGTCCAGCCGTCCCTGCACGTTGTCTCGGTCCCAGATCAGCACCCCCGGCGGCGTGACGGCGGTAATGCCGATGCGCACCGTGCGCCCGCCCACCGTCCGCTCCACCATGGTGTACGGCCGGTACGCGTGCTCCGGCGTCCCCGCGCGAAAGACGTTGGCGCTGAGGAAGGGAAAGCGGGCGCCGGCGGCGGCGCGGTCCAGGTGCTCGATGCCGTAGTTGAACTCGTGGTTGCCGATGGCCGCCGCGTCGTATCCGACGAGGTTCATCGCGCGCACCAGCGGGTGCTCCTCGCCTTCGGCCAGGCGGCGGAAGACGAAGTCAATGGGGTTGCCCTGCAGCAGGTCGCCGGACTCCACCAGCACCGTGCGCTCGGGGTTGGCCGCGCGCACGCTGTCGATCAGCGGCACCAGCGCGGCCAGTCCGTTGTCCGTGCGCTGCCCCGTGTAGTAGTCGTAGGGGAGGATCCAGCCGTGCAGGTCCGTGGTCCCCATCAGCACCAGCCGCCCCTCCACCGCCGCGGGCCGCGGCGCGGACTCCGCCCGCGGCGCGCTCGCGCACCCCGCCATCGCGGCCAGCGCCAGCGCGGCCGTCAATCTTTGGAAATCGAACATCTTGCTCGTCATCGGGTTACGGTGAGCGCGCTGGTACACGGCGGCCTGGACCCGGGTCCGCCGTCCCGAACCAAGCGCTAGCTCTGACTTCGTGAGAGGGTAGTGCTACACCTTGAATCCATAACGAAACGGTGACTTCCTGAGGGAGCGCACCACGTGTAACAAGAAGTCACAAAACAGGTTGCGCGCGACCGAAGGACCTCCTCCCGGTGGCGCAGGGGCCAGATCGGGGCACGGGACCAGCCCCATCGTTCGGTTGACGAGGTCCTTCGGTCGGCGCCAAAGTACATCGTACGAAGAGGTTGTGGAGCGGCGCCTCCCTCAGGAAGTCAGTGGTGGTGAGAGGTGTGGCGACCATCCTCTGATAGGCGCCTCCGCACCCTCTGTCATTCCGAAGGAGGCGCCGCACGGACCTTCCGCCTGCTCGATCCCGTGGCGCCGACTGAGGAATCTACTGTCGGATTCTCGTGACCTGTCGACGACGGCTCCCACTGCCGGTACGGCTTCCTTGTAGGACACACGAATCCGCCCATATTGGATGACCGGAAGCGGCGCCGCCGCCCTGCCGCACCCGCACGAGGCGGGCCCATCCTCCATCGTTCCGCCCATGATGATCCCGTTCCGGCTGCTGATGGTACCGGCCTGCGTCTGTCTCGCGGCGGAGGCGATGCCGGCGCAGAAGCTGGCCTATCACCAGATCCCCTGGCACGTCGCCGCCGACAGCGTGCGGGCGCCGCTGCGGGCGCAGGGCTTCGCCTTCCAGGAGGTGACGGAGAGCGGCGACCACGCGTTCACCCGCGAAGACGGCGCCCGGCTGAACGCCGAGCTGCGCAACGGCCGGCTGATCGGCTTTACCCTGCACGACGCGGTGCGCGGGGAGCCGGTGGCCGGCCGCTACGACGCGCTGGCCGACTCGCTGCAGGCCGAGCTGGGCGCGCCGGACGAGACCGGCGACGAAGACCAGTGGCCGATGCGGCTGTGGGAAGCGGGGCTCACGTCCGTACGCGTGGAGGTGACGCGCGTGGGCGGCGAGCGGATGGTGCGGGTGGCGTGGCGCGGCCCCGGCTGGTACGACGAGCTGGAGCGCCGCAGCGGACGCGCGCCGCAGCCCGCCGGGTTCACCACCGTCAGCGTGACCCCGTTCCTGCGGATCGCCGTCGACACCACGGTGGACGGCCCGCGCGCGGCGGGTGCGCTGCGCGGCCGTTTTCGCATCGAGTACTTTCAGCCCATCACCCCCTCGCTGGACGGCGTGGAGCAGGACCCGCTGGACACGGTGGAGTACGAGATGGACGTTGACTGCGCCGGCGGCCGAACGCGCCTGATCGCCCGCACCACGTATCTGGAAGGCCGCCGCCTGGGCAGCCATCGCCCGCAGGGACAGCCGTGGACCACGCCGCGGCAGCCCGACGGCCACTACGCCCGCGGCCTCGCCGCAGTCTGCCGTGCGGCGAGGCCGGTGCGGTAGGGGAGGAGTGCGTGAGTGCGTGAGTGCGGGAGTGCGGGAGTGCGGGAGTGCGGGAGTAAGGATCGGAACAGCGGGCGCGCTGCGCGCGGGGCCCTCACCCGGCTCGTTCCTCGCCTGCCCTCTCCCGCAGCTGCGCGGGAGAGGGGATAGCATGGCACTGGGGGTGGCGCGCTTCGGCGGTACGGGTGCCGCCGCGAGTGGGGCCTTGCCTTCGCGGCTTCCGGAGCGGGATCGAATTCTCCCCTCTCCGTGAGGAACGACCGGGGAGGGGCCGGGGGAGGGGCACCCCGGCGGGCGCAGCTGGATGCCGGCCGCGGCATCGAGATCCTTCCGCATCCGTCTTTCCCTCTTCCAGGGCAGGTTGCCGGAGCCGCGGTGGGGCCCCTCGCGCGCGGGTCTGCCTGCCTGCTAGTTTTCGGTGCCGCGCGGGACCGGGGATTGCACCATCCGCGCGGTGCATAAAGACATCCCGATCTGCTTACGATGCCGAACCGTCCGGCTTTCCTGATGACCCTGCGGATGATCCGCTTTCTCCCGCTGCTGGCGCTGCTCGCGGCGTGCCTGGCCCCGCGCGCCGCCGCCGCGCAGGATCCGGCGCCGCGTGATCCCGATCGCGCCCCCATCCAGATCCGCGGCGACACCGTGCCCGTGGTCCCCGACAGCCTGCTGCGCATCACCCCGCGGGGGGCGTTCATGCGCTCGCTGATCCTGCCGGGGTGGGGGCAGTCGGAGCTGGGCGCCACGGGGCGCGGCGGCGTGTACTTTACGCTGGAGGCGGGAAGCCTGTGGATGGTGCTGAAGTCGCACCAGAAGCTGCAGGAGGCCCGCGAGCTGGAGACCATCGCCCGGCAGACGGGGGAGATTGGCCCCACGGCCAAGCACCCGCTGGTGCGCGACCGCGAGAACCAGCGCGAGGACTGGATCACCCTCTCCATCTTCTGGCTCTTCTTTTCCGGCGCGGACGCGTTCGTCGCCGCGCACCTGCAGGACTTCGACGTGCACGTGAACGCCGTGCCCCGCCCCGGCGGCGGCACGGAGCTGCGCGCCACCGTGCCCGTAGGCCCGTGACGGCACCGGTCGGCGTCTTCGACAGCGGGGTGGGCGGGCTCAGCGTGGCCCGCGAAATCCGCCGCGCGCTCCCCGCCGAGCACCTGCTGTACGTGGCCGACACCGCGTACGTCCCCTACGGCGACCGCGGCGAGGAAGAGGTGCGCGCCCGCACGCTGGCCATCGGCGCGTGGATGCAGGCGCAGGGCGCCAAGGTGCTGGTGGTGGCCTGCAACACGGCTTCCGGCGCCGCGCTGGAGGCCCTTCGCGAGGTGCTCACCATTCCCGTCATCGGCCTGGAGCCGGCGCTCAAGCCGGCGGTGCGCGACAGCGCCAACGGCCGGGTGGGGGTGATGGCGACCAGCGGCACGCTGCGCTCCGCGCGCTTTCAGCGCCTGGTGGACAACTACGCGGACGGCGTGCAGGTGGTGCGCGATCCCTGTCCCGGGCTGGCGGACCTGGTGGAGGGGGGGATGCTGGCCGGGCCCGAGCTGGCGGAGCGGATGGAGGCGTACGTGGCGCCGCTGCGCGAAGCGGGCGTGGACACGGTGGTCCTGGGCTGCACGCACTACGCCTTCGTGCGCGACGCCATCCAGGAGGCGCTGGGCCCGGACGTGCGCCTGCTGGACAGCGCCGAGGCCATCGCCCGGCGCACGCGGCAGATCCTGGCGGACGGCGGCGCGCTGGCGGAGGGCGCCGCCGGCTCCGTCCGCATTCTCACCACCGGCGACCCCGCCGGCGTGACCCCCATCGTCCACCGCCTGTGGGGCGAGCCCGCCGACGTGGAGCGCCTGGAGGTCTGACCGCCACGGTCGGCGTCCGGTCGTGACCTACCGCGATCTGTCATTCCGAGGCCCGCCCACGCTGCCGCCGGACGAATGCCGCGCGCGTTGCAGGGCCGAGGAATCTACCGTCGGCTCGCGCGAGGCCGGACGCGGCAGCCCGCGCCATACGTGCGGCCGCGCAACCGCCGGACAGGGCCAGTCCGGGGCGCCGCGACGTGTCACGAGGAGACGGAAAGTAGATTCCTCGGTCGCGCCATGGGTTCGGTGGTGCGGACGGGCCCGCGCGGCGCTCCCTCGGAATGACAGTGTGGGGTGTGCGGCCAGATACGGTTGCATTCAGGGGCGTCTGTCATTCCGAGGCCCGCCCACGCTGCCGCCGGAGGAATGCCGCGCAGGTTGCAGGGCCGAGGAATCTACCGTCGGCCCGCGCGAGGCTGGACGCGGCAGCCCGCACCATACATGCGGCCGCGCAACCGCTGGACAGGGCCAGTCCGGGGCGTCGCGACAGGTCACGAGGAAACGGAAAGTAGATTCCTCGGTCGCGCGCCGGGTTCGGTGATGCGGACGGTTCGCGCGGCGCTCCTCGGAATGACAGATCGGGACGTGCGGCCGGAGGCGGTTCCAATCAGAAGGTGTTGGTCCAACCTCCCAATCATACCCCGGCCTGACTTCCTGAGGGAGCGCACCACACGTAACCGGAAGCCACACAACCGATTGCGCGCGACCGAAGGACCTTCTCCCGGTCCGCGAGGGGCTGGCGATGGGACGCGGAGCCAGCCCCACGGTTCTGCCGGCGAGGTCCTTCGGTCGCGCGCAGGCAGCGGAGTGGAGTCTGGATTCCGGGTGAGCGCTCCCTCAGGAAGTCAAAGCGGGAGCCGTCCGGAAATCCATCCCGCCAATCACCATCGTTCCTTCTGAAACCGCGCGCGGCGGACGCCCGTACGCCAGCCTGCGCACCCCCCGCGCACCCGTCACCCCGAAGATTCGCAAGACCATGATCCGCACAACCATGCTGCGCCGGCTGGCCGTTCTGCCGGCCTTCGTGTTTTTCGCCGCCGCGCCCGCCGTCCACGCCCAGGCCGCCGCGCCGGCGGCGGTGCAGGCGAGCGTGTCCGTCGATCCGTCGCTGGCGGGGATCGATTCCATGCTGGCGGCGCTGTACCCGGCCAGCGAGCCCGGTGCCGCCGTGCTGGTGGCGCACGAGGGCCGCGTGCTCATGCGCAAGGCGTACGGTTCGGCCAACGTGGAGCTGGGCGTGCCGCTGCGGCCCGAGCACGTGTTCCGGCTGGGCTCCATCACCAAGCAGTTCACCGCCGTCGCCACGCTGATGCTGGTGGAAGAGGGCAAGGTGTCGCTGGACGACGAGATCACCCGCTTTCTCCCGGACTATCCCACGCAGGGGCGCCGCATCACCGTGGAGCACCTGCTGACGCACACCTCCGGCATCCAGAGCTACACGTCGGTCCCCGGCTTTGCCGCGGGCATTCGCCGCGAGCTGGCAGTGGACAGCCTGATCGCCTTTTTTGCCCACGGGGCCATGGAGTTCGCGCCGGGCGAGCGGTGGAACTACAACAACTCGGGATACGCGCTGCTGGGCGCCATCATCGAAAAGGTGTCGGGGATGACGTACGCCGACTTCATCCGCACCCGCATCTTCGAGCCGCTGGGGATGCGCAGCAGCGCGTACGAGGTGGAAAACGTGCTGGTTCCCGGCCGCGTGGACGGCTACGAGCGCACCGACGAAGGCGCGGTGCGCCGGGCCGACTGGATGAGCATGTCGCAGCCGTACGCGGCCGGCGCGCTGATCTCGACCGTGGACGACCTGATGGTGTGGAACCGCGCCGTGGCCGAGGGCCGGCTGCTGCGGCCGGAGACGTGGCGCCGCGCCTTTGCGCCGTACACCATGAGCAGCGGACTGTCCAGCGGATACGGATACGGCTGGTTCGTGGGGAACGTCGACGGCCGGCCCTCCGTCGAGCACGGCGGCGACATCAACGGGTTCAGCACCAACAATCTGTGGATTCCGTCGGGGCGGCTGCACGTGGTCGTGCTGGCCAACCACGAGCGCGAGCCGCGCCGCAACCCCGACGAGATCTCGCGCCAGATCGCGGCGCGCGTGCTGGGCCAGCCCGCCGCCCCCGCCGCGGTGACGGTGGAGCCCGCGGCGCTGGACGCGTACGTGGGCGTGTACCGCATCAGCGACACGGAGCGCCGCGTGGTCACCCGCGACGGCGGCGCGCTGTTCAGCCAGCGCAACCGCGCCCCGCGCCAGGAGATGAAGGCGCTGGGCGGCGACGAGTTCCTGTTCCCCGCCACGGGCACCCGCGTGCGCTTCGTGCGGGGGACCGACGGCGCCGTCACGGGCGTGCGCCTGACGCCGCGCCGCGGGCCCGAGGAGCTGGCCACGCGCACGGAGCAGACGCCGGAGGAGGCCCTGGGGGCGGTGGCGGTTCCCGCGGCGGTGCTGGACCGCTACGTGGGCCGCTACCAGGTAGCGCCCGACTTCATCGTCACCGTCCGCCGCGAAGGTGACGCGCTGCGCGTGCAGCCCGGCAGTGAGGAAGAGATCGCGATGATCGCGGAGAGCGAAACCCGCTTCGCCATTCCCGCGGCGAACGGCGTGGTGATCTTCGAATCCGACGCGTCCGGCGCCGTCACGCGGCTGGTGCTGCACCTGGGCACCCGCCAGATGCCCGCGCCCCGCATCCCGTAATACAGAATCCGGGAAAACAACGACTTCATGGGTACAGAGGAACAGAGTCAGACAGAGGAGGCGGGATGATGTTTCAGCTCGCTTTCTCTGTCTGACTCTGTTCCTCTGTACGATTATTCTTTTTCAGGATCTGGAATCACACGGAGGGCACGGAAGCACAGAGGAAAACGAAGGAGGACGGGATGAAAGCTCATCCGCGTCCTCTCTCTCCGTCCCTCCGCGCGATGCTTTCGGGATCAGTCCACGACCGCGTCCGTTGGCAGACAGCGGGGCGAGGCGGCGGTCGGGTCCTGGCTGCACGGCCGCCAGAGGTTGGCCGGGTGCCCGTTGAACAGCGTGTTCAGAATGGAGTTTTCACTGTAGTGCGCCCGGAACATCTGCCCCTCGGTAAGGTTGGCGCCGGCGGCGCGAAAGTGCATCACGTTTTCCTCTGACGTCTCGTGCCACCCGCCCAGGAACCCGTGGCCGATCTCGTGCGCCAGGGTGGTGAACGGCGGGCGCTGCCACGCCAGCGGCGGAATCTCGATCCACCCGCTGCCGCAGTACGAGCCGGAGGGGGTGATGTCGTTGAACCGGCTCTGGCCCAGGTAGTACACGTTCAGGCGGCCCACGTCCCACCCGATCGCTTCCTTCTCGGCCGGGTTGCAGAGCGTAAGCCCGTCGCCCTGAAAGAGGTGCGCCTGCGGAAAGCCGGTGGCGTCCACGATCCGCACGTCCCGCAGCCCGATGCGCGCCCGCGGCTCCCACACCTGGGCCACCTTCTGCAGGTGCATGTTCACCAGCCTGGCCGTGGAGTCGAACGGCGGCTGCACCACCCAGATGGTGATGGGAATGCGGAGGACCTCGCTGGTGAACGGCAGGTGGATGGTGTCGCGGCGGGCCCGCCAGTCGGGAAGCACCAGCAGCGGCGCGTACCCCGGCGCAAACGCGGCGATCTCGTCGGACGCGGTGTAGTCGCGAAAGCGCACGAGCATGGAGTCGGTGAACGTGTACCGCACCGCCTGGGTGGGGTGGTACTCACCGGCGTTGTAGGCCAGGAAGCGCACCGACACCCCCGCGGGCGCCGTCAGCAGGTCCATCTCGTCGCGGCGGGCCAGGCGCGCGCTGAAGATCACCGAGTCGGCGGCGGTGCCGCTGGCCAGCTGCGCCGTGGCGCGCGCGGCCGGGATGACCGCTTCGTCGTCGGGCATGCGCCAGCGCACCTGCGCGATGCCGTCTGCGTCGGTGGTGGCGTTGTCGGGGGCCAGGATTCCCGCGTTGGCCGAGAACGACACCAGCACGTTCGCCACCGGCTGCCCGCCGCGCGTAACCCGCACCACCAGCGGCCCCTGCAGCATCCCTCCGCCAAAGCCGCCCTGGCCGTTTCCGCTCATCACCTCCAGCTTTCGCGCGGGCTCCACCGGGGTCACCGGCCCTCCACCGCCTCCTCCTCCGCCGTCTCCCCCGCACGCCGCGAGCGCCCCCACGAGCGCAACCGCTGTCCAACGGCCCTTTCTGGTCATCGCGTGCTCCTTTGTATCCCGTAAGATCGTGTGTTTATCTACTTTACGTGCGAGGCGGCACGAACTACAAGGGTTTTGATATAAATCTGCAGATCATCGGACTCCTGAAGAAAAAAGGTCCTCACACAGAGTCAGCAGAGTCAACGGAGTTCAGCTCCTCGGTTGACCCTGCTGACTTCGTGTGAGGCCAGATGAGCTTCTTCGGCCGGGCTCAGCCGCGGGCGGAGGCTCCGTCGGCGGGCCACTGGCGCAGCTGGGGCGGGCCGCCGCCGGGGGGAAGGACCACGTAGTCGAAGGTGTTCAGCCAGTCGCCCGAGTTCACGTAGAAGCGCCCCGGCTCCACCTCCAGCACGGATGCCAGGTGCGCGTGACCGGTAAGCACCAGCTGGATTCCCGGGTCCTCGCGCATCTGCTCCAGCGCCCACGCCTGGATGAACGCCGCCCGCCCGCGCGCCGCCTGGTCGCCGGTGTCGGCCTTGTGCTCGGTGGTGCTGGCCAGCAGCGCGATGCGGCGTCCCAGGTCCGGGTGCAGCGTGCGAAAGGCGCCCACCGTCACCGGGTTGCGGATCATCTTTTTGAGCGCGCGATACTTCAGGTCGCCGCGCCCCACGCCGTCGCCGTGCGCCACCAGGGTGCGGCGCCCGCCCAGCGTCATCTCCAGCGGCCCCTGGTGCAGCGCGATCCCCACCTCGTCGCGCAGAAAGGGACCCGCCCACGCGTCGTGGTTGCCGCCCACGAAGGCCATGGGCACCCCCGCCTCGGCCACGTCCTTGAGCTTGGCCAGCACGCGGTAGTGCTCCGCCAGGATCACGTGGCGGTACTCGAACCAGAAGTCGAACAGGTCGCCGTTGATCAGCAGGAACGACGCACTCCGGGCCACGTGGTCCAGAAAGCGGCGAAACGCGCGCTCCGTCGCCGCGGGCACGGCGCCCAGGTGGATGTCGGATACGACATAGACAGGCTTGCTCTCCATGGGGCGGGGAAGCTACCGGCCGTCCCCGCGCGCGACAAGCATCGGCCTGTGGGCGATGCAGGAAGGGCCAGGGTTCCGCGAGCATGTGCTCCACGGGACCAGAACGTGTTCAAGAATCAGCCTGGCCGCTTTACTACCTGAGTCCAGCGGCACTCCCCGCACCCTGCTGGATGAAAACAGGGTTGTCATTCCGAGGCCCGGCCACGCCGCACGCGGACGATCACCCCGCAGGTCGCAGGGCCGAGGAATCTACTGTCGGCTCGCGCGAGGCCGGACGCGGCAGCCCGCACCACCGCTGCGGCGGCGCACTAGCCAGACAGGGCAGTGCGGGGCGTTGCGGCAGGCCACGAGGAAGCGGAAAGTAGATTCCTCGGTCGCGCATCCGGTTCTGTGGTCAGGCAAGGTGCCGGTTGTGCGCTCCCTCGGAATGACAGTCCGGGGTGGGACCAGGATCTTTTCTTCAGGAGGCGCCGCGCCTGACCCGCTGCTACGAAAGCACCTTGGCGCGACCGAAGGATCTGGCCGGCAGTACGAATGGGCTGGATCGGAACAGGATCTGACCCCGTCGTGCCCGAGAGTAGATCCTTTGGTCGCGCCCAACCGATTGCGTATCTTCCGGCGTCTTCGTGTGCGCTTCCTCAGGAAGTCAGGCGCTTGCGTCAGGAACTCGGGAATACACTCTATGCTCCTTACCGCCTCCTGGCGTTTCCTCTTCCCTCGCCGGATTTCTTGCCAGGCTTCTTGCTCGGTGCATTCGGCAGCGGAGGCGTCTTTATTGGAGTCGGCTGGGGCGGAGTCGCGCCTTTCGTGTCAGCCATGATCACATCTCCCTGTTTTCTGGTGCCGCGTCACGCGGGGGCGCCGTCGCGCCTGAGCCGCACCCGATGGGAACGCGTCAGTCGTGCCACGGCGCCCCACACCGGCTCCGGTTTGACTCCCCCCGCGCCGCCCGGTAGAATCGTCCGCTGATCCGGCACTCTCGCACTTTCGCACTCTCGCACTGGTCCGATGTCGTCCGTTCCCCCCGACGCCCCGTCCTGCTCCGTCGAGTTCCGCACGCGCTACGCGGAGACGGACCAGATGGGCATCATCCACCACGCCAACTACCTGGCCTGGTGCGAGATCGGGCGCACGGACCTCATCCGCCGGGTGTGGAAGCCGTACGCGGAGGTCGAAAAGGACGGCCTGATGCTGGCGGTGACCGAGGTGAACGTGCGCTACCACGCCTCTGCCCGCTACGACGACCTGGTGCGCGTGACCACCTGGGTGGACCAGGTGCGCTCGCGGGCCGTGGGATTCGGATACCTAATCGAGCGGGTGGAGGATGATGGATCCACCACCCGCCTGGCGACCGCGCGCACCGGGCTGACCCCCATCGACCGCGGCGGCCGTCCGCGCACCCTGCCGGCGGACGTGCTCGCCGCCTTTCGCCGCACCGCACCGCTACCGGCATGAAGACGCGCCTTCGCCTGATCGCCCTCACCCTCCTGGCCGCCGCCTGCGCCCCCGCCGCGCCGCCGTCGTCCGGCCCCGCCGCGTCCGCCCGCGTGACCGAAGCGGGACTGCTGCGGCTCGCGGACCGGCGGGAGTGGGATGCGGAGTACCTGCGCGCCGCGCTGGCCCACCGCGATCCCGCCGTGGCGCGGCGGGCCGCGGGGGTGCTCGCCAACCTGCGCCGCGCCGAGGGCGTCGCGCTGCTGGGCCCCGCGCTGGCGCACGCCGACACCTCCGTGGCGGCCATGGCGGCGTTCGCGCTGGGGCAGATCGCCGACAGCACCGCCGTGCCGCTCCTCGTCCCCTACGCCGACGCGGCGCGCGCCGAGCGGACGCCCACCGTGGTCGCCGAGGTGGCGTACGCGCTGGGCAAGATTCGCCACGCGGATGCCCGCGCCGCGCTGGAGCGGCTGCTGGCGACGCTGGATTCCGACGGTCCCGGCAACAACCGCGTCGCCGGGGCGGCGCTGCTGTCCATCTGGCGGCAGGGGCGGCCGGCGCCGGTGGGCGCCATCGAGCGCTGGATTCGCCACGCGGACCCGGAGATCCGCTGGCGCGCCGCGTACGCGCTGGCCCGGCGCCCGGAGCCCGCGGCCACCGCGCTGCTCTTTCGCAGCGCGGAGGACCCGGACGCGCTGGTCCGCTCGTTCGTCGCCCGCGGGCTGACGGCGGCCATGGCGGACTCCAGCGGCGTGGGGCAGGAGGCGGCGCAGCGCGCGCTGGTGCGGATGAGCCGGCAGGACAGCGCGGAGATCGTGCGGATCAGCGCGCTGCGCTCGCTGGGCTCGTTCCGCACGGACACGGCGGTGGCGGTGCTGGCCAACACGGCGCTGATCGCGCCGCCGTACGAGACCATCGTCGCGATGGAGTCGCTGCAGCGGCTGGGCACCCTGGCCTCGCCCGCCGTGCGGGTGCTGCGGGACGAGGCGCTGGACGCCGACATGCCCGTCTTCGTGCGGCAGACGGCGCTGGCCGCGCTGGCGGACATCGACCCCACCGCCGCACTGGGCGTGGCGCAGGCCCTGGCGCGCGACCCCGCGTGGCGCCTGCGCGCCTCCGCCGCGCGGGCCCTGGCGCACGCCCGCCCGATGCCCCTGGGCGACCTTGCCGCCGCGCTGCGCGATCCCGACGGGCGCATCGCCTCCGCCGTGCTGGAGGAGGCGGCCACCGTGGCGGGCGACGCGGGCCTGGCGTCCATCCGCGAGCTGCTGCTGCAGGGGCTGCAGCACCCGGACGTCATCGCTCGCACCAACGCCCTCGCCGGCCTTGCGCGCCTGGCCGATCCCGCGACGCTCCCCGTGGTGCTGGACGCCTACCAGCGGGCGCAGGCGGACTCGATGAACGACGCCGCGCTGGCCGCGGTGGACGCGGTCGGCGCCATCGCCAAGAAGGATCCCGCGGCCGCGGGCCAGTTCCTGGGCCGCTTCAATCGATCCGGCGACTACCTGGTGCGGCAGCGCGTGGAAACCGCGCTGGGCGACTCGCTGGCCGGCGCGTGGAGCGAGCCGCTCCCCATCGAGACGGGGATGTCGGAGGCGGAGTACGCGCGGATCGTGCGGGGGACGCGCGCACGGCCCCGGCCGCACGCCCTGATCGAGACGAACGACGGCAACATCGAAGTGGAATTGTTCGCGGACGACGCGCCGCTGACGGTGCGCAGCTTTCTGGCCCTCGCCGAGAGCGGATTCTTCGACGGGCAGGAGTGGCCGCGCGTGGTGCCCAACTTCGTCATCCAGGGCGGCGACCCGCGGGGGGACACTTCCGGCGGTCCGGGGTACACCCTGCGCGACGAGATCAATCGGCACCTGTACCTGCGCGGATCGCTCGGCATGGCGCTCTCCGGCCCCGACACGGGCGGAAGCCAGTGGTTCGTCACCCACTCTCCGCAGCCCCACCTGGACGGCACCTACACGGTGTTCGGCCGGGTGGTGCGGGGGATGGAGGTGGCGGACGGAATCCTGCCGGGCGACCGCATCATCCGCATTCGGGAGGTCCGTTGAAGGTTTCTGGATGGATGATCGCGATCCTGGCCGCCGCCTGCGCCCCGGCGCCGGTGGTGGAGACGGGGCCCGCGCCGCGGCCCGGCGTTCCGCAGACCCCCGAACAGGCGCAGTCGCAGGAGGAGATGCTGCGAACGGCGGAGGAATTGCGGCGCGCCACCGCGCCCGTCTCGCCGCGGCAGGTGAACTTCGGCTGGCAGTTGGACGAGGCGGGGGCGCGCTTTACGGGGCGCGGGGTGGCCCGCTTCGAGGCGCCGCGCCGCGTGCGGCTGGACCTGTTCGGTCCCCGCGGCGAAACGTACCTGGCCGCCGCCCTGGTGGACGGCGAAGTGCGCGCGCCGGCGGCGCTGCTGGAGCGCTTCGAGCTGCCGTCCCCCGCGCTGCTGTGGGGCGCCGTGGGCATCATCGCCCCGCCGGCGGAGGCGACCCTGCTGGAGGCGGCGACGCGCGGGGACGAGACCACGCTGCGCTACCGCCTGGGCGCGGACGTGCTGGAGTACCGCGACGTGGGCGGACGCCTGCAGTCCGTGCGGCGCCGCGGCGGCGGCGGCGTGGCCGAATCCATCGACCTGACGTACAACGGCGCGGGGCTGGCCCGGGCGCAGTACCGCGACTGGGCCGCGTTCCGAACGCTCAACCTGACCATCGAGTCATCCAACGATGTCGAGCAGTTTTCTGAAGACACCTGGCGTCCGGCGGGCACGTAACGCCGCGGGTGCGCTGCTGCTGCTCTCGCTGCTGGCGGGGTGCATGTACAGCTTCGTGGGCGGCGGGCTGCCGTCCAGCATCCGCCGCGTGTACATCCAGCCGTTCGACAACGAGACGCCGTACCAGACGCTGACGTCGGACCTGCTGCGCGAGATGCAGGAGCGGCTGCCGGGAAGCCTGGGCGTGCGCCTGGCGTCGGAGCAGACGGCGGACGCGTACGTGCGCGGCACCATCCGCTCGGCCGAAGAGCAGACCACCAACTTCGACCCGCAGCCGGACCCCACCGGGCGCATCTCGCGGCTGGAGGCGCGCGTGCAGATCAGCTTCGACGCCGAGATCTACGACGTGCGCAACGACCAGGTGCTGTGGCGCGGCAACGGCATCACCGCCATCGGCAACTTCGAGCCGGGGCGCGAGGACGTGGACGACGGACGCCGCAAGGCGCTGGAGCAGGTGGTGCAGAAGCTGATCGAAGGGGCGCAGTCGCAGTGGTGATGCTTCCCGCGCTGCGCATTGCCTCGCGTGGAAGCGAGCTGGCGCTCTGGCAGTCGCGCGCCGTGCAGGCCGCCCTGACCGCCGCCGATCCCGCGCTGCAGGTGGAGATCGACGTCATCAAGACCACGGGCGACCGGATCCAGGACGTCCCCCTGGCCAAGATCGGCGACAAGGGGCTGTTTACCAAGGAGCTGGACGCGGCGCTCCTTTCCGGCGCGGCCGACCTGGCCGTCCATTCGCTCAAGGACGTTCCCACGCGCCTCCCGGACGGACTCGTCCTGGCGGCCGTGACCACGCGCGAGGACCCGCGCGACGTGGTGCTGCTGCCGCCCGGGCGGCGCGGCGGGCTGTACTACGTCAAGACGGGGGCAAAGGTGGGCACCAGCTCCCTGCGCCGCCGCGCGCAGCTGCAGGCGCTGCGGCCCGACCTGGAGATCGCCGACCTGCGCGGCAACCTGAACACGCGCCTGGCCAAGCTGGACGCGGGCGCCTACGACGCCATCATCCTGGCCGCGGCGGGCGTGCTGCGCCTGGGGTGGGCGGAGCGCATCGGCCAGTACCTGGGCACGCCCGCGTGGCTCCCGGCGGTGGGGCAGGGGGCGCTGGCCGTCGTGGCCCGCGCGGACCGGCGGGACGTGCTCGATCGCCTCGTCCCGCTGCACGACCCGCACACCGCGGCCTGCACCACGGCGGAGCGGGCCCTGCTGCGCGCGCTGGAGGGCGGCTGCCAAGTGCCCATCGGCGCGCTGGGGACGGTGGATGGGGACGCCGTCGTGCTGCACGGGCTGGTGGCGGACCTGGACGGCCGGCGCATCCTTCGCGTGCAGGAGGTGGGATCGGTGGCGGACGCGGAGGAGGTGGGCCGGCGCGCGGCGGACGCGCTGCTGGCCAGGGGCGCGGGCGAGATCCTGGCCGGCATCCGCGCCGCGCTGGCCCCGGAGCCCGCCGCCCCGTGAAGCAGCCGACGCATCCCGCCGACAAGATCCTCTCCCGCGAGCAGGTGCTGGCCCGCTACGGGCCGCCCGGCCGCGGGCGCGTCGTCTTTACCAACGGCGTCTTCGACCTGCTGCACCGCGGCCACGTGGAGTACCTGTACGCCGCGCGGGCGCTGGGCGACGTGTTGGTCGTCGGCCTGAATACCGACGCCTCTACCCGGCGGCTGGGGAAGGGCGCGGACCGGCCGGTGAACGGGGAGGAGGACCGGGCGATGGTGCTGGCGGGCCTGGGGTGCGTGGACGCGGTGACGCTGTTCGACGAGGACACGCCGCGCGAGCTGGTGACGATGCTGCAGCCGGACGTGCTGGTGAAGGGCGGGGACTACACCGTGGAGACCGTGGCCGGCGCGGACGAGGTGATCGCCGCCGGCGGGCGGGTGGAGATCATTCCCCTGGTCCCCGGCCGGTCGACCACGTCCATTCTGCAGCGAGCAAGAAGGGGAGGGGAGGATGGCTGAGGAGACCAACCGCGCCGACGGCCGCGCGACGGGCGAGCTGCGCCCGGTGACGCTGGAGCGCGGCGTGGGGCTGTACGCCGAGGGCTCGTGCCTGATCACCGCCGGGCGCACCAGGGTGCTCTGCATGGCGTCGGTGGAGCAGGGGGTGCCGCCCTGGCGCAAGGGACGCGGCGAGGGGTGGGTGACGGCGGAGTACAGCATGCTCCCGCGCGCCACCAACACCCGCAACCGCCGCGAGCGCAAGGAGGTGGGGGGACGGACGCAGGAGATCCAGCGCCTCATCGGCCGCTCGCTCCGCGGCTGCGTGGACATGGCGGCCATGGGCGAGTGGACGGTCACCCTCGACTGCGACGTGCTGCAGGCGGACGGGGGCACACGCACGGCCTCCATCACCGGCGGCGCGGTGGCGCTGTACGACGCCTGCGCCTGGCTGCAGCAGCGCGCCGGGCTCTCCGCAACGCCGTTCAGCCACTTCGTCGCGGCCATCAGCGGCGGCATCGTGGACGGCGCCGTGGTGCTGGACCTGGACTACGCCGAGGACGTGCGCGCCGAGGTGGACCTGAACGTGGTCGCGCGCGAGGGCGGGGGACTGATCGAGGTGCAGGGCACCGGCGAGCACGGCGACTTCACCCCCGAGCAGCTGTCGGCGCTCGTGGGCCTGGCCTCCGGCGCCATCCGCGACCTGAACGCCCGCCAGCGCGCCGCCGTCGGCGGATGACGCGTCTCGTCGTCGCCACGCGCAACCCTGGCAAGGTGCGCGAGATCCGCGAGATCCTGGCGGACGCGCCCAACTGGGAGGTCGTGGGGCTGGACGACCTCGGCATCCCCGAGTCGCCGGAGGAAGACGACGTCGAGGCGTACGAGACGTTCGAGGAGAACGCCCTCGCGAAAGCCCGCTGGTTCGCCGCGAAGACAGGTGCGCTGGCGCTGGCGGACGACAGCGGCCTGTGCGTGGACGCGCTCGACGGCCGCCCCGGCGTCCGCTCCCGCCGCTTCGCCCCCGTGGACGAGGCGCGGGGCGAGCGGCAGGACGAGGCCAACAACCGCCACCTGCTCGCGCTGCTGGCCGGCGTCCCCGACGAGCGCCGCACCGCCCGCTACGTCTGCGCCGCGGCCGCCGCGTGGCCGGACGGGCGCGAACTGGTGCGCACCGGCACCTGCGAGGGCGTGATCCTGCCCGCGCCGCGCGGCACGGGCGGGTTCGGCTACGATCCGCTCTTCTACATCGAAGACGAGGGGCAGACCTTCGGCGAACTGCCGGCGGAGCGCAAGAACGCGCGCAGCCACCGCGGTCGCGCCGTGCGCGCGCTGGTGCAGGCGCTGTCAGCGGTTAACAAAAAGGGTGCGATCACCTAGGTTTTTCTGCTCAAACAGGGTGTGGCGCGGCTTGGTAGCGCGCCTGCTTTGGGAGCAGAATCCAGGCGCCCCGACTGAGCAGGACAGGCGCCAGTAGCTCAGCTGGATAGAGCCACGGCCTTCTAAGCCGTAGGTCGCTAATTCGAATCCAACTGCCCCATGGCGTCTGCCAACCCGCGCCAGCGGGAAAGTGCTTCTTCAAGCTCCTGAATCGAATAATACCAGACCCGGAAAAACAACACCTGTAGGTGTACAGAGGAACAGAGTCAAACGGAGAAAGCGAGTGGAAGCATGATCTCGTTTTCTCTGTCTGACTCTGTTCCTCTGTACGATTATTCTTTTTCAGGATCTAGTATTACACACACTTCGGCGATGCGCGCGGAGCACGTTGCGGGGCGTTGGAAGGCACATCGATGGGGTTTGGCTACGATCCGCTCTCGTACCTTGGGAGACGAGGGACAGACGTTCGGCGAGTTGCCGCCGCACCGCAAGAACGCGCGCAGCCACCGCGGGCGCGCCGTGCGCGCGCTGGTGCAGGCGCTGGCAGGGGTTGTTGCTAAACCTCAAAATCCATAAAGAAGCGGTGACTTCCTGAGGGAGCGCACCACATAAAGCCAGAAGTCACACTGCAGGCTGCGCGCGACCGAAGGACCTCGTCTCGGTGGCGCAGGGGCCAGATCAGGGCACGCGACCAGCCGCGCCGTTCTGCTGGCGAGGTTCTTCGGTCGGCGCCAGGGTGCAGTGTACAAGCGAGTTACGGGGCGGCGCCTCCCTCAGGAAGTCAATCACGCTCGGAGGTGTGGCAACACCCTCTCAGGGGTTGACGAAAAGGGTGAGATCGTCTAGGTTTTCTGCTCTGATCGGGGTGTGGCGCAGCCCGGTAGCGCGCCTGCTTTGGGAGCAGGAGGTCCTCGGTTCGAATCCGGGCGCCCCGACTGAGCAGGACAGGCGCCAGTAGCTCAGCTGGATAGAGCAACGGCCTTCTAAGCCGTAGGTCGCTGGTTCGAGTCCAGCCTGGCGCGTATCGGCTAAACCCCCGCGGTTGCTGCATCTGCAGCGATCGCGGGGTTTTTCGTTTTCAGGTCCTTCCAGCGATTTTCACAGTTTCTTTCACGATTTCGGCCCGGGCGTCATGCGGTCTCGCGGGGTATCGTTCCTTGTAGCACCCCTGCAAACGGCCTTCTCACCATGCCCGAACGCACCCAGGCCCGCCCCCGCGCGGCCGAGTCCGAACCCCGAGCGTACATCCGCTGGATCAACGGCCGCGCCTGCGCCGAGCTGGGTGCGTGGGCCACGTGGGGCGGCCGGCGCCAGGAACCCCTCGTCGCCACTGGACCTCGCCACGACGGCGACCGATCGGGAGGTCGCGCTGAACGACGAGGAGCCGCTGGTGCGGACACGCGGCGTGGGCGCTGAGGCGCATCGGCACCGAGGCGGCGCGGCAGGGGCTGCGGGGGAGGGAAGAGGTGTAGGAGGACGCGTGGGTGCGGGAGGAGATCGGGGTGGCGCTCGCGAGAGCTGAGGGCGCTGGTGAAGTGATCACCTGCAATGCCCGTTGGACGAGTTCCGCGTGATCGCGGCGGTTCTGGGCAACGAGGTTGTAGAAGGCAGGGCTCTTTGGCATTTCCGCGTCATCCATCCGCGCACCGCCCATCTGGTGCGAAGCCCGCCCTGATTTCACCTGAAATCAGGGCGGGCTCCGTCGGACCCTCTATCGAACCGGATCAAACGCGGGCGGCCGTGGCCGTCTCCAAGGGATGAAGGGGCTCGGGCAGGCGCCGCGGCGGCCTAGCAGTCGGCGCTGCAGAAGCACGAGACGATCAGGAAACCGTCGTCGTACGCGAGTGCCGCGTTCGGCGCCGTCTCCTCCACACCACCGGGGATGGCGAACGGCTCCACGTCCAGTTCTTCGATCTGCAGGCTCATCTTGTTCATCGGATCTCCGTTGTGGGGGGAAGCGGCGGCAAAGGTCCGCGTGGGGAGTTTACGGCGGGCGTACGGACGCGACAAGAGGCGCGTATGGCAGTCGATTATCTGGCGTTTATAGAGCGGAAGGCGGCGTGGGGGATGGTACGCGAGTCCGTGCGGGTGGAGCCGCGGTCCGTGCCGCTGCCGACGTCAGCCACGAGTTGGGGCTGTTGTCCCAGGTGCGCGGCACGCGGCATGGGCGCTGGGGCGCATCGGCACGGAGGCGGCGCGGCAGGCGCTGCGGGGAAGGGAAGAGGCGGAGGAGGACGCGTGGGTGCGGGAGGAGATCGCGGCGGCGCTCGGTGATCGCGCGGGCGCGCGCTGACGGGCACACGCACCGCCGAACTGCGCGTGGCGCCGTGGATCAGGTACCTGGACCTGCACCTGCCGCGGCGCCTCGCACCTGTTCGGCGTCTCGCCGCGGTGGCTGACCGAAGAGCCGGGCGTACTCGCGACTGAACTGCGATGCGCTCGCGTATCCCACCTCGTAGGCGACCGCCTCCGCGCTCGGCCCTCCCGAGAGCAGGCGGCGGCGAGCCTCCTGCAGCCGCAGCCGCTTCTGGTACTGGAGCGGGCTCATCGCCGTCGCCGCCTTGAAGTGTTGGTGCAGCGCCGAAGGGCTCATGTGGACCTGATTGGCGAGCGCCTCGACCTGCAGTGGTTCCGCGAAGTGCTCCCTGATCCAGGCGATCGCCCCCGAGACGCGCCGCAGGCGACCGTCTCCGATCGCCATCTGGGCCAGGCGCCCGAACTGCTCGCTCTGCAGAAGCCGATAATCGATCTCGCGCAGGACAAGCGGCGCCACCACCGGGATGTCTTCCGGCGTATCAAGGAGCCGCACCAGTCGGAGAAACCCTTCCAGGAGGGACGCCCGCAGGGGGCTCACGTAGAGCGCCCGCCCGTCGTGATCGTCGCGCGGAACCTGCCGACGCGTCTCCACGATCAAGCCCGCGAGCTCGCGCGGGTCTACGGTGAGCGTCATGCAGAGGTAGGGCTCCTCCGGGCTGGCTTCCAGAACGTGGCTGACGACCGGCAGCTCCATCGAAACCGCCAGGTACCGGGAGCGGTCATACACGTAGGTGGTATCACCGAGCGT
Source organism: Longimicrobium sp. (assembly GCF_036399255.1). GTDB lineage: Bacteria > Gemmatimonadota > Gemmatimonadetes > Longimicrobiales > Longimicrobiaceae > Longimicrobium. The sequence continues at coordinate 57,112 of NZ_DASWNM010000022.1, read as the reverse complement.
CACCTGCTTCCGCCCCTGGACCACCACGTACACCGCGGGGTCCTGAAGCACGTGCGCCGGCTCCGTCGGATGCGAGAACCGGTAGAGCTTCAAGGCCGGGATGGCGGTCGCATGCATCCCGTCCTGGCCAGTTCGACGATCGAGAAGCCACGCGAGCTCACTCCGGAGCGCTTCCGCGCGGATGTCCTCCGAACCCGCGTCCGCGGGCTGAGCCGATTTTCCGGCGTGCGGTGCCATGACTTCGCCCTCCCTGCTGGGTAGACCCTCTCTCCCGGACGCCCGACGATACACCCGCGCCCGCTTCGGTTCCAGCGTCGTGGAGGAATAGGCAAGCATCGTCCACGATCAGGCACGGTGAGGAGAAGCGAATGCGGCTACATTTCTCGCCGTGGGAGAGGCCCGGGATCAGCGGCCGTCAAGAGGGGACAGGAAGAATGAGCCCCCAGGCTGCTTCACGAACGCAGATGTACCGGAAGAAGGGATAACATGAACAGCAAGAAGACCTGGCTCATCACCGGCGCGGGACGTGGCATGGGCGTGGAGTTCGCCAGGGCGGCGCTGGCGGCTGGCCACGACGTCGTGGCCACCGGCCGCAACCCCGAGGCCGTCGCGAAGGCCGTCGGCGACGGCCTGTTCGCCGTAAAGCTCGACGTCACGCAGCGTGGCGACGCAGAGGCGGCGGTGAAGGCCGCCGTCGAGCGGTTCGGGCGGATCGACGTGCTGGTCAACAACGCGGCGATCTTCGAAGCCGGCTTCTTCGAGGAGCTGACGCCGGAGCAGATCGAGCGGACGCTCGCCGCGAACCTCGTCGGCCAGATGGACGTCACGCGGGCCGTGCTGCCACTGATGCGCGCGCAGGGCGCCGGGCACGTCGTCACGATCTCGTCGACCGCGGGGCTCGCCTCGGGCGTCGAGTTCACGAGCGCCTACGCCGCGTCCAAGTTCGGCCTCGAGGGATGGATGGAGGCGCTCCGCGTCGAGGTCGCGCCGTTCGGCATCCACACCACCGTGGTCAATCCGGGCTTCTTTCGCACGGAGCTCCTGTCGGAACAGTCGACGCGCTACGCCGAGCCGTCCGTGGCGGACTACGACGCGCGCCGCGGGCCGTTGATGGCCGCGTGGACGGCGACGCACGGGCAGCAGGCCGGCGACCCGGCGAAGCTCGCGCAGGCGCTGCTCACCATCGCGAGCCAGCAGCCGCCGCCGCGCCGCTTTCTCGCGGGCGCCGACGCCATCAGCACCGCCGAGCAGAAGATCGCCGACCTGCAGGCGGACATCGAGTCCAACCGGCAGCTCTCGACCTCGCTCGCGTTCGACGCGTAACACCCGAGCTGTCGACGTCATGATGAAACGTCGAGGAGACTACCCGGGAACAAACAGGAGCAGGTGACGTGGCGACGGGAGAATCGGGATGCACCGTACACCAGATTTGCCCTCGCCCGACCACTTGCGCGATCAGGGTTTCTTTCACAGATTCTTTCACGGTCATCGCGTGCTGCCGGGAGACGCGCGGTGACAGAAGCCTAGTAGAATCGCCGGGTTTTCGAGTAGCTCGATAACGCGTCGGGACGATGGACACGGCCTTCCAGGCCTTCAAGGTCCAGCCTGGCGCGTACGCTGAAGTTGAGCCCTCACCAGACGTGCGGTGGGGGCTTTTCTGTTTCCGGTGTCCGGCCGAGCGCGCCGCGGCACCCGTGCTGGATGAGAGACCGTGGATCGCCCCTCGCGAATCGTGTGATGAGGACAGTCTACCTGACGGGCGGAACCGGCTTTCTGGGCAGCCACTTCATCCGCAGCTACCTGCTGGGCGGGCCCTATGACGTGCAGTGCTTCGTCCGCGGGGCCAGTCCCGAGGCGTGCGCGCTGCGCCTGCACGAGACGCTGCGCGCGGCGGACGCCAGCTACCCGGACCGCCGCCTGTGGGGGCTGGACGCGCTGACGGCCATCCCCTCCGACATCACGCTGCCGGCGTTCGGGCTGGGGGAGGCGTTCTTCGCGGACCGGGCGGGGCGCGCGGACGCGACCTTCTTTCACTTCGCGTCGTCGCTGCAGTACCAGGAAAAGGACCGGCGGGTCATCCACGACCACAACATCGGCGGGCTGCGGCACGCGGTGGACGTGGCGGCCGCGCTGGGGTGCGGCGTCTTCTACTACGTCTCTACCGCGTTCACCGTGGGCGTGCACGAGGGGCCGGTGCCGGAGGCGCTGCACCGCAACGCGCGCTTCAACAACTACTACGAAGAAACCAAGTGCCAGGCCGAGCACCTGATCACGGAGCTCTGCCGGGAGCGCGGGATCTCGCTGGTCATCGTGCGGCCGTCCATCGTCGTGGGCCCTTCGTCCACGCACGGGACGGGCGGCAGCCGCACCGGGCTGTACGGCTTCATCCGTGAGCTGCACCGGCTCAAGCGGCAGCTCCGGCACACGGACGCGGCGCTTTCGCTGTACGGGAGCACCGAGTCCGAGATGAACCTGGTGCCGGTGGATTTCGTCTGCCACGACATCGCGTCGCTGTACCGCGACGGGGTGCGGGAGGGCGTGTACCACTGCACCGCCGGCCAGAACGTGCGCGTGCAGGGGCTGACGGAGCTGATCCTGAAGCACCTGGAGCTCACCAGCGTCACCTTTCGCGCGTTCGCCGAGTTCGACGAAGCGACGGCGTCCCCCATCGAGCGGGTGCTGCTGCGCGACACGGCGTTCTACGCCACGTCCACGGCCGGCACGAAGGTGTTCGAGCGGCGCCGCGGGCCGCGCTGGCCCATGGACCTGGACGAGGTGGAGCGGTACGTGATCGAGGGCGTGCGCGCCGTGGAGGGCGTCGGCGCGCTCGCCAGGCAGGCACGGGGCCGGCGCCATGTGGAGAGCCGGGGCGCCCGCCGGACGGCGTGAGCGCTCCCCGTTCCCGCCCGTCCTTCCCAGCCCGGGCTAAAGCCCGGGGCTGAAAATGCCAAAAGCCCCGTCCTGGCTCGCTAACGCTCGCCAGACGGGGCTTCAACTTCGTGCACGGGCGAGCCCAAACGCGTGATCGTCCGATCACGATGGCGCCCTGCGCGAGCAGGTGAAGCCCCGTTCGGCGAGCGCCAGCGAGCCGAGACGGGGCTTATGGCCGTTCCAGCCCCGGGTTTCAACCCGGGGTGCAGGCGGCGGTCGCAACCCGTGGTGCCGAGCCCGCGGTGTCGAGCCCGCGGTGGGTGTCGGGGCCTTTCCGCACCCGCCCGTGGCGCCGGGGGCGGTGTGCATCTCGTCTCGTTGCGCAAAACGGCTCGCGGTCATTAGATTGGCCCTTCTGTAACGCCTCTGCCGCCACACCGCTCCCCCCCGCCGAACCGTTCGGCCGCCGCCCCGGGCCGCCGCCTCCGGCTTTCCCTTCCCGTGCTCTACATGCCCACAAGAATGGCGACCGGACCGCTGCGCGGGTCAAGGCGGGCGGCGGAGGCGTGCTGCGCGGGCGCCGCGGCCATCGGCGCCATGGTGCTGGCGGGGTGGTACGCGGGGGCGCCCGCGGTGCTCCGGCTGGTGCCGGGCGCCGTGGCCATGCAGTTCAACACCGCGCTGGGACTGCTGCTGGGCGGCGCCGGCGCGGTCGCCGCCGCGAGGGGACGCGACCGGCTGGCCGCCGGCTGCGGCGGCGCCGCCGTCCTGCTGGGGGCGGTGACGCTGGCGGAGTACGCCACCGGGCTGGACCTGTGGATCGACCGCCTGGCGTGGGCCGCCGGGGTGAGCCGCGGCATGGCGGAGTACGCCACCACGCAGGTGGCGGCGCCGGGACGGATGGCGCCGAACACCGCCGTCTCGTTCGTGCTGGCCGGCCTGGCGGTGGTCCTGCTCCGCGCCAGGCCGCGCGCCGCCGGCCCCTCGCGCGCCGCCTCGGCCCTGGGCGCCCTGTGCGCGGGAATCGCCCTGATCGCCCTGCTGGGCTACGCCAGCGGCACCACCGCCGCCTACGCGTGGGGCCGCCTGACGCAGATGGCGGTGCACACCGGCGCCGGCCTGCTGCTGCTGGGCGGCGGGACGGCCGCCCTGGCGCTGGCCGGGCAGGCGGAGCGCGGGCACCCCGTCACGGGCGAGCTTTCCTGGCTGGCGGCGCTGGCCGGCGGCGTGGTGACCCTGGGGCTGTGGAACGCGCTGACCGACCAGGAGCACCGCTACATCCGCGCGGCCGTGCAGCAGAGCACCCGCGGCGTGGCTGGCGACCTGTCGGCGCAGGTGCAGCAGCGCATGCTGGCGCTGGTGCGGATGGCCGGGCGCTGGGAGGTCCGCGGCCGCCCGCTGCGCGACGAGTGGGAGCACCAGGCCGCGCTGAACCTGGCGCACTTTCCCGGCTACCGCGCCATCGAGTGGGCCGACTCGACCGGCACCGTGCGCTGGGTGGTGCCGCTGCGGGGAAACGAGCGCACGATGGACTTCAACCTGCGGCGCGAGGCCAGCCGCCGCGCCGCCTTCGACGGCGCGCTCGCCGCCGGCCAGCCCCGCCTGTCCCGGGCGGTGGACCTGGTGGTGGGCGGCACCGGGTTCCTGATGGTGGCCCCGGCGCGCGCCCCCGCCGGACCCGACGGCGCGGTGGTGGGGCTGTTCCGCGCCGAGTCGCTCATCGGCACCGTGCTCGCCGCGGGCGCGGCGCCGGGGTACCGGGCCGCCGTGTGGGAGGGGGACCGGCGGCTGTACGGCCCCGCCAGCGCCGGTCCGTGGTCGCACGAGGTGCAGGTGCCGATGTACGGGGTGACGTGGCGGGTGCGCGCCTGGCCCGAGGCGGCCACCCTGGCCCGCATGCGGTCGCGGGGGCCCGCGCTGGCGCTGCTGCTGGGAACGGCCATGACCGCGCTGCTCGCCTGGGCGCTGGCCCAGTTTCACCGGGCGAGGCTGCGCGAGGCCGAGGCCGCGGCCACCAGCGCGCGGCTGCGCGAGGCGGCGGCGGTGCGCGAGCGGGCGGAGCGGGAGCTGGCCGCGCAGGCCGCCGAGCTGGAGCGCTCCAACCTCGAGCTGGAGCAGTTCGCGTACGTGGCCAGCCACGACCTGCAGGAGCCGCTGCGAAAGATCCAGGCCTTCGGCAACCTGCTGCTGAGCGAGGCGGGCGACGGGCTGGGCGAGAGCGGGCGCGACTACGTGGTGCGCATGCGCGCGGCGGCGCTGCGGATGCAGGCCCTGATCCAGGACCTGCTCGCCTACTCCCGCGTCTCGCGCCGGGGCGAGGAGCCGGCGCCGGTGGACCTGGGCCGGGTCGCCCGCGAGGTGCTCTCGGACCTGGAGGGGCGGATGGCGGCCACGGAGGGCCGGGTGGAGATCGGCCCCCTTCCCACCGTCCGCGCCGACCCCACGCAGATGCGGCAGCTGCTGCAGAACCTGATCGCCAACGCCCTCAAGTTCCACCGCCCCGGCGTCCCTCCGCACGTGCGGGTGGGGGCCGAGCCGGCGGACGGCGGGTCCGGGTGGCGGCTGCGGGTGGAGGACAACGGGATCGGCTTCGACGAGCGGTACCTGGACCGCATCTTCAGCCCCTTTCAGCGCCTGCACGGCCGCACGGAGTACGAGGGGACGGGGATGGGGCTGGCCATCTGCCGCAAGATCGCCGAGCGCCACGGCGGCGCCATCACCGCCCGCAGCGCTCCCGGCCAGGGCAGCACCTTCACGGTGGACCTTCCCACGCACCCCGAAGAGACGACGACATGACGGACTCCGCCGGCGAGCCGCTGACGATCCTGATGGCCGACGACGACCCCGACGACTGCCTGCTGGCGCGCCTGGCGCTGGAGCGCGAGGGGCTGCACGGCACCCTGCGCACGGTGGGCGACGGCGAGGAGCTGATGGACTACCTGCGGCGGCGCGGCCCCTGGGCCGACCCGGCCGCTTCGCCCAGGCCGCACCTGATCCTGCTGGACCTGAACATGCCCCGCAAGGACGGCCGCGAGGCGCTGCAGGAGCTCAAGGCCGACCCCGCGCTGCGGCAGATTCCCGTGGTGGTGCTCACCACCTCGCGGTCCGAGGAGGAGATCTACCGCAGCTACGACCTGGGGGCCAACTCCTTCGTCACCAAGCCGGTCACCTTCGAAAGCCTGGTGCAGGTGATGCGCAGCCTGAACCTGTACTGGCTGCGCACGGTCTCCCTTCCTCCCCGTCCCCCCCGTCCATGAGCCCCCCGCTGCGCGTCCTGCTGGTGGAGGACGACCCCGACGACCTGCTGCTGACCCGCAAGCTGGTCGAGGCCATCCCCGACGAGCGGGTGGACCTGGCGTGGGCGCCCACCTTTCGGGCGGCGCTGGACGCCATCGGGCAGACGGAGTACGACGTGCTGCTGGTGGACTACGGCCTGGGAGAGCACACCGGGCTGGACTTCATCCTCGAGGCGCGCCGCCGGCACTGCACCACGCCGGTGGTGGTGCTCACCGGGCTGGGCGACCGCGCGCTGGACCAGCAGGCCATGCGCAGCGGCGCCACCGACTACCTGGTCAAGGGACAGCTGGACGCGCCGATGCTGGGGCGCACCCTGCGCCACGCCGCCCAGCGCCACGAGGCGGGCCAGGCGGCGGCACGGCTGGCGGCGGTGGTGGAGTCGTCCAGCGACGCCATCTACACGGTGGGGCGCGACGGGATCGTCGAGACGTGGAACCCGGCGGCCGAGCGCATCTACGGCTACGGCGCGGCCGAGATGGTGGGCCAGCCGGTGCTGCGGCTGGCCCCGCCCGAGGCCGCCGAGGAGCTGGGGGGGGCGCTGCGCACCGCGCTGGCCGGCGAGCGGGTGGAGGCGTCCGAGACGGTGCAGCTGTGCCGCGACGGCCGCCGCATCTCCGTCTCCCTTTCCCTCTCCCCCGTACGCGACGCGGCCGGCGGGGTGCGGTTCGCCTCCCTGATCGCACGCGACATGACGGAGCGCAAGCGGCTGGAGGAGCAGTACCGGCAGGCGCAGAAGCTGGAGGTGGTGGGGCGGCTGGCGGGGGGCGTGGCGCACGACTTCAACAACCTGCTCACCGCCATCGGGGGCACGGCGGCGGTGCTGCTGGACGACCTGCCGGAGGGCAGCCCCCTGCGCGCCGACCTGCTGGACATCCGCGGCGCCAGCGAGCGCGCCGCCTCGCTCACCCGGCAGCTGCTGGCGTTCAGCCGCAAGCAGGTGCTGCAGCCGCGGGTGCTGGACCTGAACACGGTGGTGGCGGGAACGGACCGCATGCTGCGCCGGGTGATCGGCGAGGACGTGGAGCTGGTGACGGTGCTTTCTCCCGGCGCCGGGTGCGTGCGGGTGGATCCCGTGCAGGTGGAGCAGGTGCTGAGCAACCTGGCGCTCAACGCCCGCGACGCCATGCTCTCCGGCGGCCGGCTGCTGGTGCAGACGCGGGAGGTCGCGGTCCCGGAGGGCGGCTCGCCCGACTGGCCGGGCGTTCCCGCCGGCGCGCACGTCATGCTGGCGGTGAGCGACAACGGCACGGGGATGGACGACGAGACGCGCGCCCGCATCTTCGAGCCGTTCTTCACCACCAAGCCGCAGGGCAAGGGAACGGGGCTGGGGCTGGCGACGGTGTACGGCATCGTGCAGCAGAGCGGCGGGCACGTGCTGGTGCACACCGAGCCCGGCCACGGCACCACCTTCCAGATCTTTCTTCCCCGCGTGGCCGCCGCCCCCGAGCCGGAGCCGCCCGCCGCCACCACGCCCCCGCCGCGGGGCACCGAGACGGTGCTGCTGGTGGAGGACGAGGCGCCGGTGCGCACGCTCATCCGGCGCATCCTGTCGCGGCAGGGGTACACGGTCCTGGAGGCGGCCGATGGCGAGGAGGGGGTGCGCGTGTGGCGCGAGCACCGGGCACGGGTGGCGCTGGTGGTCACCGACGCGGTGATGCCGCTGATGGGCGGGCGCGAGATGGCGCGCCGCATCCGCGAGGTGCGGCCGGAGCTGCCCATCGTGTTCATGTCCGGCTACTCGCAGGACGAGCGGAGCATGCGCGAGCCGCTGGACGGCACCGAGTTCATCCCCAAGCCCTTCGACATGGACGAGTTCGCCCGCACCGTCCGCCGCGCCCTGGACGGCGCCGCGGCTCCCGCGTCCTGACCGCCGGCGCCACGGGGCAAGGCGCCGTCTTCGCCACCCGCCCGCGTTTCGACGAAGCCCCACCGGGTCGAAGCCCGGGCAGGAACCGCGACAGGCCCCGGCCGGCGACGCCTTATCCTAATACCAGATCCTGGAAAAGAATGATCGTACAGAGGAACAGAGTCAGACAGAGAAAGTGAGCTGAGGCATCATCCTGGTTCGCCTGTCCGACCCGGTTCCTCCGTACTCGTGAACCTGTTGTTTCCCGGATCCGGTACACGCCGCGGTTCGCTGGTTCGAGTCCAGCCTGGCGGGTAGACGAACTCGATTCCCGCGATTGCTGCCCCTGCAGCCGTCGCGGGATTCTTCGTTTGGAGCCCTTTCGGCGGCGTTCACGTTTCCGGCCCTCCGAACCCCGCGGCGGGTCCGGGCGGCGCTCCCCCCGCACGTTTTCCCCGGGAGCGGGCCTACGCCTCCGCCGTCCCCCTTCTCGCGCGAGGTGTGGAACCTTTGTGTAAGCGATTGCCATGGCTTGATTTAGGATCATTCTTCCAGCACGGATGTTGCCCAGCGCGCCCCCACGCCCGGACGGCAGGATGCGTCCGCGGCGGCGGGTACTCTTTGCATGCTGGAGGTCATATGCGGAGCAGCGGGCCATTCTTTGTCGCGGCGCTTTTCGCCACCCTCGCCGCGTGCGCGGACGAGCCCACGGGCCCGTCCGCGCGCGAGGCGGGGCCGCGGGTGCAGCCCGCCCCGGCCATGAACGCCACCACCTCCCGGGTCGTCGCCTACCTGCCCACGTGGTACGCGGGGTCGCTGGACTCCATCCGCTACGCCAGGCTGACGCACATCAACTACGCCTTCATCGACCCCACCCCCAGCGGAGGCCTTGCCGGGCTGCCGATGAGCGGCGACGCGCGCCTCACCAGCCTGGTGCAGAAGGCGCACGCCGCCGGGGTCAAGGTGCTCATCTCCATCGGCGGATGGAGCGGCGGCGACGACTCCGGCTTCGTGCAGATGTCCGCCAGCAGCACCGCCCGGGCGGCGTTCGTGAGCAACGTGGTCGCCTTCGTGGGCAACTACGGGCTCGACGGCGTGGACATCGACTGGGAGTACCCCGACGCCGGCACCGCCGAGGCCACCAGCTATGCCACGATGATGAGCGAGCTGAACACGGCGCTGGACGCCCAGGGCAAGCTGCTCACCGCGGCCGTGGCGGCCGGCGGCTACTACGGCAACGGCATCCTTTCGCAGGTGTTCGGCTACGTGGACTTCATGGTGCTCATGGCCTACGACGGCGGCACCCCGCACTCCACCTACGCGTACGCCGACGCCTCGCTGGACTACTGGCTGGGCCGGGGGCTGCCGGCCTCCAAGGCCGTGCTGGGCGTGCCCTTCTACGGGCGCGACTCGGGGAGCGGGTACAAGGCGTACCGCACCATCGTCCGCGACGACGCGCAGGCCCCGTACGCCGACCTCAGCGGCGGCTTTCACTACAACGGCCTGGAGACGATGAAGAAGAAGACCACCCTGAGCCTGCAGCGGGGCAGCGGGGTGGGGATCTGGGAGCTCACGCAGGACACCACCCTCGCCGCCATCAGCCTGCTGGAGGCGATCCACACCGCCATGAACTCTCCCGTCCCGCCGTACGACTACACCCGGGTGGTGTACGACGACGCGCTGGTCCCGGGGTGGGCCAGCCAGTCGTGGGACGTCACGCTGAACTTCGCCAGCACCTCGCCCGTGCACCTGGGGAGCAAGGCGGTCTCGGCCACGTACACGGCCGCGTGGGGCGGCATCTACCTGCGCCACGGCAGCGGGGTGGGCCCCACCGGGCTCACGAAGCTGGAGCTCTACGTCCACGGCGGCACGGCCGGCGGGCAGGACCTGCGGGTGCAGATCGGCGAGCCGGGCGGCTGGCTGGCCACCAGGGTGCGGGTGACGAACTACATCGAGGGTGGATCGGTGGCGGCCGGCGCCTGGCGCAAGGTCACCATCCCGCTGTCGGTGTTCGGGGTGACCACCAACCCCATCGCGCGGCTGGCCATCACGGACGGCACGGGCGCCGCGCAGCCCACCTTCCACGTGGACCACATCCGCTTCGTCCCGTAGCGGCGCGGGCGCAGCCGATCCGCCGCCCGGGCCTCTTACGACGGGGCCCGGGCGGTGCGCGTCCGCAGGTGGCGACGGCGGAGGATGCGCATCACCCCGGACTACAGCCCGTAGACCGGCCGCAGCTTCCCCTCCAGGTACCGCAGCAGGGGCTCGTGGCCCAGCGGCCGGCCGGTGGCGCGCTCGCAGAGCTCGGGGGCGGTGTAGCGGCGGCCGTGGGCGTGCACGTTCGTCCGCAGCCACCCCAGCACCCCGCCGAACTCGCCCCGGCGCAGCTGGTCGTCCAGGTCCGGCAGCTCGGCACCGAGCGCGTCCCACAGCTGCGCCGCGTACAGGTTCCCCAGCGTGTAGGTGGGAAAGGAGCCGATGGCGCCCATGGACCAGTGGATGTCCTGCAGCACACCCTCACGGTCGGTGGGGACCTCCAGCCCCAGGTCGGAGCGCATCCGGTCGTTCCACGCACCCGGCAGCTCCGCCACCGGCAGGTCGCCGCGCAGCATCGCCCGCTCCAGGTCGAAGCGCAGCATGATGTGCAGGTTGTACGTGGCCTCGTCGCTCGAGACGCGGATCAGGCTGGGCTCCACCTCGTTCAGCCCGCGAAAGACGGTGTCCACGTCCAGCCGCGCGACGGCGGGGTTGGATACCTGTCGCTGCAGCTCGGGGAGTGCCCACTCCCAGAACGGCCGGCCGCGGCCCACGAAGTTCTCCCACATCCGCGCCTGGCTCTCGTGGATGGCCCGGCTGGCCGCCTGCGCCAGCGGCAGGCCAAAGCGCCCGGCCTTGGGCAGCCCCTGCTCGTAGAGCCCGTGTCCCGTCTCGTGCATGGCACCGTGCAGCGCGCTCAGCAGCAGCCCGCCATCGTAGCGCGCGGTCAACCGGGTGTCACCCGGCCCCGCGCCCACGCAGAAGGGATGGGTGGATGCGTCCAGGCGTCCGCCGTCGAAGTCGAAGCCCATCCGCTCCACCACACCGCGGTTGAACGCCACCTGCGCCTCCGTCGCCAGCGGAATGCGCATCCATCCCGTGTCCGGCCCGGTGCCGTTCTCGCGCAGCTCGCGGATCAGCGGCACCAGCCCGGTCCGCAGCTCGCCGAACACGCGATCCAGCTCCGCCGCGCGCATTCCCGGCTCCAGGTTCTCCAGCAGCGCATCGTACGCCTCGCCGCCCTCGGGAACGCCTCGCGCGTCGGCCGTGTCACGGTTGAGCCGGACCAGCCGCTCCAGCCAGGGCGCGAACGCGGGAAAGTCATCGGCCTCGCGCGCCGCGCGCCAGCGGTGCATGGCCAGCGTGCTCACCGCCGCGGTCTCGCGCACCAGCTCCATGGGCAGCCGCGCCGCGCGGTCGAAGTCGCGGCGCAGGGTGCGCAGGTTGGCGGCGGCGTCCGGGTCCGCCATCACCTCCGCGTCGGCCTCGCAGGCGGCGATCAGCTCGCCCACGTGCGCCGAGGTGCGCCGCTCGTGCAGTACCGTCGACAGGATCGCCGCCTGCTCGCTCCGCAGCCCGGCGGCGGCGGGCGGCATCATCACCTCCTGGTCCCACGTCAGGGTGAGATGGATGGAGCCCAGGACAGCCAGCTCGCGCATCTCTGTCTTGAGACGCGCGTACGGGGCGCTCGCTTCGGGTCGCGGTGCGTAAACCATTTTGGCTGGTGCCGGCGAGGGGCGGTTGGATGGATGGCGGACGCGGCGAAAGAACGCCGGCGCGGCCGCGCGGGGTGGTTCACGCGCGGGGGGATTTCCCGCGGGGCGCGGACCCGCGCATCCAGGCGAACCCCGCACCCGGAGCGAACGGGTCCGACGGGCCGGCCGCGAGGCGGATGGATCCGCCGTCGGGCATCCGCGAACGCCCGGCTTGACGCGCCTCGCGGAACGGCTCCGCGGGGGAGGCAGGTTCCGTGCGCGGCGCGGCGGCGCCGCGGCTACGGAACCGGGTTCCGGTCCGAGGTCCGGACGGCGCTCGTCGTGCTTTCGCCGGCTCACGGCGGCCGCCGCACGAAGGGCGGCGTGCCCGCGGAGAAGGCGGATGGCGGCCGAAGGCCATCCCCCCCTCGCGCCTCCGGACACCCATGCCCGGAGCGCGGACGTTCCGGTGCGGGACGCGTCGTGGGCGGCCCCGCTCTCCGGATCGGAGCGAGGCACCGATGGTTGACGTCCGTCCCGGGCCGGGTTATAGTCCCCCACTTCACGACACAAACATAAGCTGATCGTGGCCCCGGTGCACGACCCACCGCGCGTCGGCGTGGCCTGTCCCCGGGTTCATCCATCCGTGCGGTCCCGGAGATCCGGTCCGGGCTTGGCGCTGCACCGCCCGGCGAAGCGTCGCCGCGACGCGGGGACGCTCACGATCCGGCGGGGAGGCGGCCTCGGAGCGTGTTCAAGAATTCGACGCTGCGCATCCAGGCAGATCTACCAGCGCTGTCATTCCGAGGCCCGGCCACGCCGTAGCCTGCTTTCACACCAGAGGTTGCAGGGCCGAGGAATCCCCTGTCGGTTTGCTGGAGGGCAGACGCGGTAGCCCGTCCTTACCTTGCGGCTACGACACGGGCGGACGGGGCCAGTGCCGGAGCGGTGCGGCGGGGCACCAGCAGCAGACAGTAGATTTCTCAGTTGGCGCGCCGGATTTCGTGCGAGCCGATGGTGCGGTGTGGCGCCTCCTTCGAAATGACATACGGGCGCGAGCGCAGGGATTCTTGAACACCCTCTGAGGGAGGCGCCGCACCGCACCTTCACGTACGATGTGCTCTGGCGCGCGGCCGAAGGATCTCGCCGGCAGAACCGAGGGGCTGGCTCTACGCCTGGGAGCCAGTCCCCCGGAAGCCGGGAGCAGGTCCTTCGGCTGCGCGCAGGTGACGGTGTAGCTTCTGATTACACGTAGTGCGCTCCCTCAGGAAGTCAGACGCCTGTGTGAATGATCAGAGTCTGAGCACCCCGCCAGGAGGAGGGGACACGCTCCAGGCGGCGGATCTGACCAGAAGCCCCACCCGCGCCGCAGCGGATGGGGCTTTCGTGTTCCCGGCACGCGGCGGACGCTCCGCGAAGCCTACCAGTCGAACACGGTCAGCAGGCTGGAGTAGTCGTCGGTCCAGGGCTTTACCTCTTCGCGCGGGCGGGGGCGCCACCAGTAGGCGTCGGCCACCAGCGGCCCCAGGTCCGCCTCGGTGCGGGCGAGGGCGATCCAGGTGCTGGTGCTTTCGTACGTGCGCCGGTCGCGGGGGCCCACGCCGGCGCGCGCCACCAGCCCGCGGTCCCTTGCCAGCGCGGCCACCACCGGCTCCAGGTCCAGGTAGCGGTTGCTCACGTGAAACACGATGAGCCCGCGGGGCGCCAGGCGCGCCAGGTAGGTATCCAGCGCCTCGCGCGTCATCAGGTGCACGGGAATGGCGTCGCTGCTGAACGCGTCCAGCAGGATGATGTCGTACTGGCGGTCGGTCTCGCGCGCCAGCGACAGCCGCGCGTCGCCCAGCACCACCCGCGTGCGCGCCGGCGAGTCGGAGAGAAAGGTGAAGTACGCCGTGTCGCGCGCGATCCGCTCGATCCCCGGGTCGATCTCGTAGAAGGTCCAGTCTTCGCCGCGGCGCGCGTAGGCGGCGGTGGTCCCCGTCCCCAGCCCCACCACGGCCACCCGCCGCCGCCCCGCGCGGTCGATGGTGGCGGCGAACACCTTGCCCAGCGGGCCGTGCATCACGTAGTACGTCAGCGGCTCGCGGCGGCGCCACGGCTCCAGGCTCTGCGCGCCGTGCAGCGTGGATCCGTGCCGCAGCACGTGAAATCCCCCGCTTCCCTCGTGCGCCACCACCTTGTAGCGCCCAAAGAAGGTGCGCTCCGCCAGCAGCACGCCGGGCTCGCGCGCCACCTCGACCGACCGCCACAGCAGCACCGCGCCGATGCACGCCGCCAGCCACAGCGGCGCCCGCCCCATCCCCACGCTCAGCAGGGCCAGCAGCACCGCGGCCAGCCCCAGGAACGCCACGGGCGCCAAGTCCGGAGTATCGGCCAGGTACAGCAGCCCCCAGCCGCACGCCGCCGCCCGCAGCCCAAAGTTCAGGTGCGCCTTCCACCCCTGCCGCTCCTCGGGCCACGGCCGGGCCAGGCAGGCCAGCACCAGCACCAGGGGATACTCCCAGATCTGCGAGAACACCACGGGCGCCACCAGCGCGTTGAACACGCCGCCCAGCACGCCGCCCACGGAGATCCACAGGTAGAACTCCGTCAGGTGCCGCACGTGCGGCCGGCGCCGCGCCAGCTCGCCGTGCGCGGTCATGGCGATCAGGAACAGCGACAGCAGGTGCAGCGGCACGGCCACGGCGGGGTTCTCCACGTACCCCGCCGCCAGCAGCAGCACCGCCACCGCGATGGCGCTGGGGTGCACGGAGACGATCCAGGCGTGGGGGATGGGCGGCCGCCGCGCGAACACCAGCGTAAAGGTCAGCAGGTACAGCGTCAGCGGCAGCACCCACAGCAGCGGCGCAGGACTCAGGTCCGTGGTCAAAAACGTCGTCACCCCCAGCAGCAGGCTGCTGGGGACGAACGCCAGCCCCGTCCACACCAGCCGCTCGCGGAGGGTGATCCGCGTCACCTCGGCGTCTTCCCCCACGCCGTCCGCCGCCTCCGCCCGTGCCGGCGCGGACGCGCCGCGCGTGCGCCACACCAGCGCCGCGCACCCCGCGATCAGCAGGGCCAGCGCGGCGTAGCCGGCGGTCCAGGCGCCGCTCTGGTGGCCCAGGCGCATCCGCGGCTCCATCAGCAGCGGATAGGCGATCAGCGCCAGCGCGCTTCCCAGGTTGCTGGCGGCGTACAGGGGATACGGATCCGCCGCGTGCGCGTGGCCGCTGCGCGAAAACCAGCGCTGCAGGATGGGCCCGGTGCCGCTCAGCACCAGGAAGGGTGCGCCCACCGTCACCGCCATCAGCCCCAGCAGCCAGGGGATGGGCGCCGCGCCCCCCTCCGGCGCCGCGCCGCGCAGCCCCACCGGCAGCGCCAGCGCCGCCAGCGCCAACAGGGCCAGGTGCACCGCCGCCTGCCGCCGCACCGTCAGCCGCGACGAGGTGAGGTGGGCGTACAGGTAGCCGCCCAGCAGCGCCGCCTGGAAAAAAAGCATGCAGGTGTT
Source organism: Longimicrobium sp. (assembly GCF_036399255.1). GTDB lineage: Bacteria > Gemmatimonadota > Gemmatimonadetes > Longimicrobiales > Longimicrobiaceae > Longimicrobium. The sequence continues at coordinate 41,880 of NZ_DASWNM010000022.1, read as the reverse complement.
CCATACCGCCGGCGAGCCGCCCAGCAGCGGCAGCACCATCTTGCCGAACAGCGGCTGTACCAGGAACAGCAGAAACGCGCTCAGGAACACCGCCGCCGTGTACGCGGCCAGCAGCGCCCCGCCGGCACGCGGCGCGGCGGGGGCGGATGCGGCGAGCGGTTCGTGCGGTGCCGGGAGCGGTTCGATGTGCGAGCTCAAGCGCGTCTTTCCGGGTCATGATCGGGATGCGGGCGGTTCGGTTCGCCGCACATTCTAACCTGCCCCTTCCCCGCCCCGCGATGCCCGGATGATGAGAAATCGATGGGTGTTACGAAAGAAGCGCCTCGGGGCCGCAAGGGCGAATGAATTCGCTGCAACAAGCACACGACGTCCGCCTTCGCGGACAGGCGGCCCTGGAGGCAGCTTCGGAATAGGGTGGGCGTGGCGGAACTCCGTCGACTGCCGGTTCGGCCAGCCGCGCCTTCCGTCATTCCCTCATCCGGTATGGCGCCGATCCTGCTTTGGCCCCGGCAGATCATCATCATCCATCCCCATTGCCCGTGCCCGATGCAGACCGCCGCCGCAGAACCGTCCCGTGACGCCGATCCACCGCCGCCCGGCGCCTCCGCCGATCCCGCGCAGGCGATCCTGGACGCGTACGTCGCCTACCTGGACGCCTTCCTGGCGGTGACGCGGCGCGCGGGCGGGCGCTTTCTGCGGCGCGAGTGGGCGGATGGACAGCGCGACGCGGCGGAGCGGCTGACGCTCTACGCCGCGGCGGTGGATCGCGCCGTCGAGGACCTGCGCGGACGGCTGCGGCGGCCGGAAGGGGAGGACGACGCGGAGTTCAAGACGCGCTTTCAGCGGCTGGTGCTGGGGCGCGGGGACGCGGAGGTGGCGGGAACCTTCTTCAACTCCGTCGTGCGGCGGGTGCTGGGGACGCACGGGGTGGACGCGCGCACGGAGTTCACCGCCGAGGCCATCGACCCGCGCCGCGAGGGCCGCGACGGACCGCTGCACCGCGTGATCAGCGCGGAGGGGCTGAACGCCGCGCTCTTCGCATCCCTCTTCCGCGCAACGGGGATGGAGGACGCATTCGCCGAATTGGGGGCGGATGCGGAGCGCTGCGCCGGGGCCGCGCGCGAGCAGCTGGGGGCGGAGGCGGAGGGGGTACGCGCGGCGGAGACCCTGCCCTTCCTGTTCTACCGCAACAAGGCCGCGTACGTCGTGGCGCGGGCGCGGCTTGCGGAAGGCGACGTGCGGCCGCTCGTCGTGCCGCTGATGCATCCGCCGGAGGGGGTGCGGCCGGACGCCGTGCTGACGGACCCGGACGAGGTGCACCGCGTGTTCAGCTTTGCGCGGTCGTACTTTCACGCCGACACGGCCCGTCCGCGCGACACCGTGGCCTTTCTGCGCACGCTGATGCCGGCCAAGCCCGTGCACGAGCTGTACACCGCCATTGGCCACAACCGGCACGGCAAGACCGAGCTGTACCGCGAGCTCACCGGCCTGCTGGCGGCGCCGGACGCGCGCTTCGTGCGGGCGGAGGGGATCCGGGGGCTGGTGATGATCGTCTTCACCCTTCCCGGCTACAACGTGGTCTTCAAGGTGATCCGCGACCGCTTTGGCGCGCCCAAGGACGGCGACCGCGACACGGTGATGGAAAAGTACCGCCTGGTCTTTGCGCGCGACCGCGTGGGGCGGCTGGCGGACGCGCAGGAGTTCGAGCACCTGCGGTTTCCCCGCGACCGCTTCGATCCCGACCTGCTGGACGAGCTGCTGACGCAGGCGCGCTCCAGCGTTGTCGAGGACGGCGACCGCATCGTCATCCGCCACCTGTACACCGAGCGCCGCCTGCGCCCGCTGGACCTGTACCTGCGCGAGGCCCCGGCCGAGGCGGCCGAGGCGGCGGTCATCGAGTACGGCAACTCCATCCGCGACCTGGCCTGCGCCAGCATCTTTCCCGGCGACCTGCTGCTGAAGAACTTCGGCGTGTCGCGCCACGGGCGGGTGATCTTTTACGACTACGACGAGCTGGCGCTGCTGAGCGACGTCCGCTTTCGCGCCCTGCCCAAGGCGCGCAACGACGACGAGGAGATGAGCGCCGAGCCCTTCTTTTCGGTGGATGAAAAGGACGTCTTCCCGGAGCAGTGGCTCCCGTTCCTGGTCCCCGCCGGCCCGCTGCGCGAGGTCTTTCTTCGCGAGCACGGCGACCTGCTGACGGTGGATTTCTGGAGCGGCATCCAGCGCCGCCAGCAGACCGGCGAGATTCCCGACTTCTTTCCCTATCCCCAGAGCCGCCGCCTGCGCCCGGAGTGAGGGAAAAAACCATTGGGTACAGAGAAACAGAGCAGACAGAGAAACACCATCTCCCTCTGTTCCTCGGTTCCTCTGTACCCCAACCTTTTGGGATTCAGTGATTCGGGATGAAAAAAGAGGACGCGGATGATGGCTTCATCCGCGCCCTCTCTCTTTTCCTCCGCGTGAGGCCCGCTACGCCCGGACGCGCACCGTGACCGGCCGCGGAAGGGTGACCTCGCGCGAGGTGGTGGCGTTGGCGAGGGTTTCCTGGTACCACTCGCCGGGACGGTCGGCGCCGCCGTTCATCATCAGGATGCGCGCAAGCTCCACCGCGTCGATGTTGCGCATGCGGATGCACCCGTGCGACCGCGCGTTCCCCAGCGAGCTGGTAAGGCCCGTGCCGTGGATGTAGTAGTCGGGGTCGCGAAAGAACATCTTCACCCGCCCCATGGGGTTCCCCGGGGAGCCCGGCGCCTCGGGCTTCTTGTCGCGCGCCCACGCCGACGGGGGCGGACGCCATCCGGGGTTCCAGATCATCCGCTGAATGCGGAACTGCCCGGACGGCGTTCCGTACGCCTCTTCGCCCACCGACACCATGTACGTCTTGACCACGCGGTCGCCGCTGGTCACGTACAGCCGCCGGTCCGACAGGTCCACGATCAGCGCCATGTTCTCGATGCGCCGCAGCGGCTGCGTGATCGCGGCCTCGATGGACCCCAGGATGAGCCCCGTGTCGCGCGGCGCCGTGTGCCGCGCCGGCTGGGCGTGCAGCGCCCCCGGCGCGGCCGCAAGCAGGACCGCCGCCATCAACCATCTGTTCCGCATCCGCACCTTCTCCCGTGTTGCAACCGATTGCGTTTCCAGCGCTTCCCCGTTAAGGCAGCCAGGATCATGCCAGGGCTTTCCGCGGGGCGCGCCCAGCACCGGATAGACGATCCAGTTGCCTTCGCGTCATCTCAACGGCGCCTTTCCCGGGTGCGGCCCGTACCCCAGAGCCCCCGTCTCCCGGAAGTTTCCGGTGAGGACATGGCGTCGGAACGAGTGCGGACCCTTCCGCGCCCCCACGTCGTACACAAAGCGCTGCATCGGCTTCAGCCGCTTTCCGCTGAACGTCACGGGATGGCTGACGACGTAGATGGAACTCCAGGGACAACAGTGAAAGTAGCCCAGCCGCTGGTTGCCGTCGTAGGCGTACGCGATCTTTCCTCGCTTCATGGCCGACTGGATCTCGGCGTAAAGCGCCAGCGTTTCCTGGGGATCCGGGTCGTCGTCCCACATCTTCCGCAACGCACGCACTGCCTGGGGGTCATTCCGCAGCTGGTCTCGTGCCTCTGGATCGGTAAGGCACCACAGGTCGAACCCCGGCTCCCCGGGCCTGGCGGGCGCGGACGGCGAGCCGGCCTTTGGCGGGCGCGTGGCGGCGGTGGAAGGCCTGGCCTCATCCGGGAGCGGCGCGGGAGGCAGGGATGGCGCCGGGCCGGGCACCAGCGACGGGTCGGAGATCAGCTGCCCCAGCTGGTAGAGGAGCTCGATGGCCTCCCGTATGTACGGCTGCACCCTGGAGTGCACCTCGCGCGAGGACCTGTTGCCGTGCAGGTCCGACGCATACCGCGCCTTGCTCTCCGCCGATGCATGGATCTGGCGAATCTTGTTGAGCTGCGCCTGCCGCGCTGGCTCCGCGGCGGCGTCGGGAAGAAACGCCATGGCGGCGGCGGCGTGGTCTCCCACGGAGTTCATGGCACGCAGAAGCCCGTCCACCAGCGCGGGGGACCAAGGCTCCAGGGTGCTGGTCTTCCACCCCGGCAGGCTGGCCGGCACCTGTACGTCCAGCCGGAAGTCGGGGTTGGCGTGCGCCTGCCGGGCGCGGGTAAGCCACTCTTCCACCTGCGAGTAGAAGGCGAGCACCTGCTGGGCGGTGAGCGACGGAACGAACCCCACCGTGGCCGGGCTGGCCTTGTAGTCGGCGTCGATGATCTCGTTGCCCAGCGTCTGCAGCACGAAGGCGTTCCATGCGCACAGGAACTCCGCGCGGACGGCCGGCGGCACCGTCCACGGGTTCAGCCCTTCGGTGGCGCACTCCAGCCGCCGCGCCTCGGCCGCGTCCATCACCTCGTACACGGGCAGGCTGGCCCGCCGGTACGCCTCCAGCAGCGTCGCGGGCACCTCCTCCTGCAGCCAGGCAAACATCCGCCCGAACGGCGTCTTCGTCGCCATCATTCCCAGGGGTTCATTGTCCGTTCGGATTCTGCCCGCCCCGCCCCGCCCGGCGCAAGAGCACGGCGACAGGAATGGGCCCTTTCATTCGATCCCCAGACGGTCCCACAAACCCAGCGGAGCCGAAGGAGCCCGAACTCCGTTAACTCCGTTGACTCCGTGTGAGGCCCATGTTTTCATCCGCCAGAACGCGGCAAAGAAAACGCGGAAGCGCGGAGAAAGTTTCTCTCCGCGCCTCCGTTTTCGATGAGGCGTGCTTCCAGCGGATGCCGCTATCCCACCAGCTCTTTCTTGCGGAGCTTCTTGTCTTCGCGCTTGGCCTTGAGGACCACGGTGTCGGCGTCGAGGTGGTCGTCGCCGCAGGCGTGCACGTACTCCTCGTAGCTGCCAAGGAAGTCGCGGATGCCGGCGGGGCTGATCTCCACGATGCGCGTGGCCAGCTGCCCCACGAACCAGCGGTCGTGCGACACCAGGATCAGCGTGCCGTCGTAGTTCTGCAGCCCGGCCACCAGCGCCTCGATGCTCTCCAGGTCCAGGTGGTTGGTGGGCTCGTCGAGCACCAGCACGTTGGGCTGCTCCAGCGCCAGCCGGCTGAACACCAGCCGCGCCGCCTCGCCGCCGGACAGGGCGGATAGGCGCTTTTCGCCGTCGCTGCCGGAGAACAGCATCATCCCCAGGTGCCCGCGCACGAAGCCGCGGTTGGCGCCGGGGCAAAAGTCCCACAGCCACTGCTCGGCCGTGCGGTCGTTGCCGTCCAGCTGCTCGTGGTGGTCCTGCGCAAAGTAGCCGGGCTTGGCCTCGTATCCCCACTCCACCCCGCCCTGGTCGGCCGGCAGGTCGCCCACCAGGATCTTGAGCAGCGTGCTCTTGCCGATGCCGTTGGGCCCCATGATGACCAGGCGGTCCCCGCGGTTCACCTGCAGGGTCACCCCGGGAAGCACCTCCTTGTCGCCGAACGCCTTGCGGACGCCGGAGACCTTGAGCACCTCCTTACCGCTGGGGCGCTTCTGGGCAAACTTGAACTTGGGGTAGCGGCGCGAGCTGCCGGGAAGCTCTTCCATCTCTTCCACCTTGCGCTCGATCATCTTGACCTTGCTCTGCGCCTGCCGGGCCTTGCTCGCCTTGGCCTTGAACTTGTCGACGAACTTCTGGTGGTGCGCGATCTCCTTCTGCCGCCCCTCGATCTCCTTTTCCTTGCGCTCGCGGTTCTCCACCTTCTGCTCGAGGAAGTCGGTGTAGTTGCCGTAGTACAGCGTCACCGTCTGGTAGTCCACGTCCAGGATGCCCGTGGAGATGTTGTCCAGGAAGCGGTGGTCGTGCGAGACGACGGCGACCGGGCCCGCGAAGTCCTGCAAAAACTTCTCGAGCCAGCGGATGGAAAGGATGTCCAGGTGGTTCGTCGGCTCGTCCAGCAGCAGCACGTCGGGCGCGCCGGCCAGCACCTGCGCGAGAAGGACGCGCAGCTTGAAGCCGCCGGAGAGCGTCGACAGCGGCTGCCGGTGCACCTCGGCCGGAAGGCCCAGCCCCTCCAGGATGGTGGCGGCGCGGGCCTCGGCGGTGTAGCCGTCCAGCCGCTGCACCGTTTCTTCGAGCACGTTGAAGCGGTCGGCGTCGAAGTGCTCGTGGGCGCGGGCCAGCAGCGCCTCCTTGGCCACCATGGCGTCCCACAGCTCGCCGTGGCCCATCAGCGCCACCTGCAGCACCTCCTGCTCCTCGTACAGGAACTGGTCCTGGCGCAGCACCCCCAGCCGTAACGACTTGGGGATGGAGACGACGCCCTTCGAGGGCTCGGTGTCGCCGCTGAGGATGTTGAGCAGGGTGGTCTTGCCGGACCCGTTGGCGCCCACGATGCCGTAGCGCTCGCCCGGGTTCAGCTGGAAGGCGGCATCCGCGAACAGCACGCGGTCGCCGAACTCTTTCGAAAGGTTGGATACGGAGATCATCCCGTAAGATAATGCAAATCGCCCGATTTCGCTGCCCCCGCCCCAAAAAAGATCGGCTCACTCAGAGGAGACAGAGGCCACAGAGGAAATCCGGTCCTCTGTGGCCTCTGCGGCCTCTGGGTGAGCCAATCCCCTTCAGTGGCTCTCCGTGCGAGCCCCGGGAAGGGTCAGCGGGCGAGATCCCGGAGCACGCCGGCCAGCGCGCGGACCCTGGCCCCGTCGCGCGCGCCCGCCGCCTCGCCGTCCAGCTGCGTGGCGAGGCGGGTGAGGGCGGCACGGCGGGCGGCGCCGCGCATGCGCTCGGCCGCCTCGATGTCGCGCTGCAGGCGCACGGTGCGCGTGCCGGGCAGCCCGCCGCCGCGGGCCAGCTGGTCCGCGTACGCCTTGGCCACCGAGAAGTGCGCCGGCCACACGATGCGCTGCTGGTTCTGCGGGTTCAGCTCGCGCACGCGCACCAGGTTGGCCGCGTCGATCTCGTTCTGCGACAGGTGCTCGCTGGGCAGCAGGCGGAACACGTCGAGCCCGCGGCCGATCTCGGTGCCGTAGATGCGGCCGTTGTACCAGTACGACGACCAGAAGCCGCCCAGGATCGACTCCGTGGCGCTGTACGGGCCGCGGTCGAAGAAGGCGATCTCCACCGGGTTGGCGGGGTCGGTAAAGTCGAACACCGAGATGCCGCCCTGGTACCACGACTGCACCATGATGTCGCGCCCGGGCACCGGCACCAGCGTGCCGTTGTGCGCCACGCAGTTCTCCTGCGCCGTCTGCGCCGCCGGCATCTTGAAGTAGCCCGCGTGCCGCAGCTCGTGCCCGCTCAGGGTAAAGATGGCGTCCGCGCCCCAGGTGGGGCGGTCGGTCGCGCGGCAGCGGGGGGCGCTGCCGCCGCCCCACTCGTCGGTGAACAGCACCTTGCTGCCGTCGTTGTTGAATGTGGCCGAGTGCCAGTAGGCGAAGTTGGGGTCCATGACCTCGTCCACGCGCACCGGGTTGGCCGGGTTGCGGATGTCGAGCAGGATCCCGTTCCCCGCGCACGCCCCCGCCGCCAGGCCGATGGCGGGGTAGGCGGTGATGTCGTGGCACTGGTTGGTCTGCGCCGTCTGCTGCGCGTCCGCGGTCTGCCGGCCGCCCTGGTTGAGGCCGTTGATGGCGCCCGTCTGCGCGTTGGCGAAGATGCGCGGCGTGTTCACGATCCGCGCGTCCTGCGGCCGGGCCAGCGGCACCTCGATGACCTCGATGCGGAAGTACGAGGTGTTGGGGTCCTCGGTGGAGTTGCGCGCCGAGCACCCGGACAGCTCCGCCGCGGGGCGCACGCCGCTGGTGCCCTGCACGTACACGTACACCTTGCCGGCGTCGCGCGCGTCGGGGACCAGCGTGTGGGTGTGGCTGCCGCGGCAGGTCTGCACCGCCGCCACCTGCCGGGGGCGGTTCACGTTGCTGATGTCGAAGATGCGCACGCCGCGAAAGCGGTCCGAGCTCACCGTGTCGCGCACGCCCTGCGTGCCGCAGTCGGTGCGGCCGCGGGTTTCTTCCACCGACATGAACAGCAGGTTGCCGTGCACCGACACGTCGCCCTGGCCGCCGGGGCACACCAGCGAGCTGGTAAGGCGCGGGCGGGCCGGGTTGCTGATGTCCCACACCTGGAACCCGTTGTAGCTCCCCACGAACAGGCGGCTGCCGCTGAACGCCATGTCGGTGTTGGCGAAGTCGAAGTCGCCCTGCTCCGCCGGGTTGAAGAAGCCCTCCGGCCGGTCGGTGTGCGACACCAGCTCCATCCCCCGCACCGCCACGCCCGCGTCGGACCACCCCGCCCGCAGCCCGATGCGCGGGTCGCGGGCGTCCTGCGCGCCCGCCGGCGCCGCCGCGGCCAGCAGCGCCGCGCCAAGGATCACGCCCCGCCCCGCCGTCCATCGGTCACGCGGCCGTCCAGCCCTCGTTTCCGTATTCATCCTGTTTTCCGCTGAATGTGATCCTGCCCGCGCTTCCATTGGCGAAAGCGCGTTACTGAGACGCGGGCCCGGAAAGGGATCCCGCGAGCATCCTGCGCATGCGTTCGATCTCCATCCGCTGGTCGGCGTCCACCTCCGACGCGATCTGGTAGACCGACGACGCCTGTCCCGCGCCCTGCGTTCCGAACAGCTCCGCCACCATCACCAGCGCGCCCTCGTGGTGGCGAATCATCAGCTCCAGGAACAGCCGGTCGAACTCCGCGCCCGCCAGCGACGCCAGCCGCGCCATCTCCTCCGGCGTGGCCATCCCCGGCATCCCCGCGTGCCCCGCGCCGGCCGAATCGGCCGCGGCGGGGGCGTGGTGGCCGTGGTGCGCGTCGTGGCCGCCCAGCGCCACCGTGTCGGCACCGCGGGCGCGCAGCCAGCGGCGCATCAGGGCGATCTCGTCCTGCTGCGAGACGTTGATGCGCTCGGCCATCAGCCGCACGCCCTCGCTGCTGGCGCGGTCGGGCACCAGGGCCGTCATCTCCAGCGCCTGCGCGTGGTGGACGATCATCCCCTGCATGAACCGGGCGTCGGCGTCCGTGTGCTGCTGCGCGCCCGCCGCCGCGGGTGCCGAGGCCAGCAGAACGGCGAGCATCCGCGCGGCCTTCTTCCATCCTGACATCGTCATATCCTGCTTTCCCGGGTGGTCCGGGCGCATGCTACCCCCGCCGCGGCGCCGTTGTTCGCCAAGCGCCACACGATGCGTCCGCCATAACTCGTTCGCAAGAAGCATTTTCCGCCAGATACGCACTTTGGCCGTTCTGGTTTTACGGATGCGCAGGGCGACGCACGGAGGGATGAGAGGCAGGGGCGCTGAGGAAGGCGACGAGCGACGAGGAAAACCGGGGGCGGGCAACCGTGCTCCGCCAGGGGAGGCCGGCGTCGGACGCCGCTCCCGGAAGGGTGAATCCACGGTGTTCCAATCGGGTCAGGTATATCGCTGCGCCAGCAGCAGTGCCCAGGCAAGAATGGTGATACCGACCAGAATCCACGTGGCCGGGAACGCGTCCCGGCGCCAGCCGGTGCAGGCGGCGACCGCCACGAAGCCCCATGCGGCCGCTCGCAGCCCCACGTTCACGACGTCCATCAGCGGCGACGGCGAGCCTGTCGTTCCGTTCAGGACCAGCCAGAACAGCGCCCTGCCGGCGTCCGCGATCCCGACGACGGCGCACAATCCGCCGACGATGAGAAGTACGCGGTACGCGGCGCCGAAGCGGGTGGGCGGGATGGCATTGCCGCGGGTCATCGCGCTTCTCACGGCGTCGGGGCGGCCGCGGCGGCTCCGCAGGCAAGCCCAGCTCCGATCAGAGTCAGGATGCTCACGCCCGTCGCCTCCTCCACTGCGCCGACCGCATCGTCCCGTCGCTCCGTGGCAATCTCGACGCGCAGCTCCAGGAGTGCAACCGCATCGGGATTGATCCAGTAGCCGCTCCGCCGCAGCTGGAGGGTTGCATTCAGTGCGCGCCTGGCAGGGACGAGTGCCTGGTGGGCGTCGTACCACGCCACGAACTTGTCGCCGACGACCTCTACGGAGAACGTTCCTCCGACAATCCCCAGCACACACGCAGCCCACAGAAAGGGCCCCGCGTCGAAAGGCGTCGCGGCGGGTGGGGCAATGGTTCCAGTGCCCGCACCGCCCCCGCCGCCCTCCCCACTTCCCGTTCCGCCACCACCGCCGGGAGGACATCCCATCACCCCGGCCTGCTCCGGATCGTATACCGGAGATGCCGACATCGCGCACCCTCCCCCGGTGGCACGAGGGACCTGGCAGAATGTAACTGCGCAAAGAGAGCGACACCATCCCAGGTGTTTTCTGCGCCAAAACCGATCGGCAATCTTTCAAGGACCCACGACGCTCGACGTACTACTCGGTCACGGCTGGAAACGCTCCGTGGCGGCTCGGCGCCGATGTGGGCGGGCTACGGTGCGCGGGTGGCGACGGCGGCGTAGATCTGGCCGCCGTAGCGGGAGGGGCGCGCGGCGGCCACGTGGGGCGTGTCCAGGCCGGCGGACGCGGCAAGGTCGCGGAAGCGCGCGGCGGAGACGGGATACGGCGTCCACGGGCCGGGGCGTCGCCCCTCGTACTCCATCAGCACGAACCGGCCGCCGGGGCGCAGCAGCGAGACGATGCGCGGCAGCACGGACTCCGCATCCGCGACGAAATGCAGCACGTTGGCCATCACGATCCCGTCCAGCGGCGGCAAGGCGAGCGGACCGGTCACGTCTGCGCGGAGGATGTCAATGTGCGGCCCCGCGGCGAGCGACGCGGCCCACGCGCGGACGGCGGCGAGCGCGCGATCGTCCTCATCCACCGCGAAGACGTGGCCGGCGGGGCCCACCAGCGTGGCCAACGCGCGGGTAAAGACGCCGCTCCCCGCCCCCAGGTCCGCCCACACCTCGGCGTCCGCCACGGGGACGGCCGCACGCAGCAGGTCCAGCGCGTCGCGGTCGGTCACGCGGGCGGGCCGGCGATGGCGGCCAGGTAGCGCGAGGCGGAACGCGCCACGGCGGCCTTTGCATCCTCCTCCACGTGCAGGTCCCACCAGGCGCCGTAGACGCGGTCGTACGCCAACGGCTCCACGGCGGCGACGATGCGCGTGACGGACGCGGCGTCCAGCGGAACCAGGTTGGGATAGCTGCGCATGAAGCTCACGTATCGCCGGTCCGGGACCACCTGGATGATGTCGCCCGTGAGCAGCGCGCCGTGCCCGTCCGCGCCCGCCGGCCAGTGGAGCACCGTGCCGCCCGCGAAGTGCCCGCCGCAGCGCACCAGCGCAAGCCCATCGATCCCCACGTCGTCCAGCCCCCGCGTCTCGCCGCTCCAGAACCGGATGGACGGGTCCGGGCGCATCACCCACTCCCGATCCGCCTCGTGCAGCAGCACGGGGCAGCCGAATTCGTGCGCCCACTCCACCATGGTGGTGTAGTAGTGGGGGTGCGAGATGGCGATGGCGCGCAGGCCGCCCAGCGCGCGCACCACGTCCGCGGTGCCGTCGTCCAGCAGGGCGATGCAGTCCCACAGCACGTTGCCCCCGGGGGTGCGCACCAGCAGCGCCCGCTGGCCGATGGCGAAGCGCGGCTCCGTGCCAATTCCGTACAGGTGCGGCTCGATGCGCTGGACGACGTTGCGGTGCGTGCGCCGCATGGCCTGCAGCGTGGTCCAGCGCTGCGCCCCCGGCACGTACTGCCGCTCGTCCTCGCAGATGGGGCACGCGGCCGGCGGATCGTCGGAGGCGGAGAACTGCGTGCCGCAGGTGACGCAGATGGAGTGGTTCACGGCAGTCGAGCGGGAGAGGGTTCGTCGGAGGATTGTGGAAAGCCGGGATTGTGCTCGTTGCGATTCCGATCCCGGCAACGTGCCGTCCGCTGGAGCGAATGAATTCGCCGCGGGAAAATCGCAAAGTCCGCCTTCGCGGACTCGGCGGCCCGGCTGCATGCGGCGCCCCAAGCACCTGCGCGTCCGCAACCCGGCGATCACCGAATCAGATCCGCAGCGGGCATAATCCCGAGAGGATATTGCCAGCCGCTGAACGTCACGCAAGAGCGCCTGCCCCCCCAACCACCGATAGTCACACGAGAGCCTGACTTCCTGAGAGGGTTGCTGCCCCCCCCAAACTCACAAGGAAACGATGACTTCCTGAGAGGGTGTTGCCAAACCTTCAAGCTCGCAACAAGCTCGCAACGAAGCGGTGACTTCCTGAGGGAGCGCACCACGCGTAACCCGATTCCACACAACCGCCTGCGCGCGACCGAAGGACCTGCTCTCCGGCGAGGCGGGGCCGGCTCCATGCCGCGGAACCAGCCCCGTCGTTCTGCCGGCGAGGTCCTTCGGCCGCCGCCGTGGCGTTTTCGTACCTGCAGATCGATGAACGGCGCCTCCCTCAGAGGCTGTTGCTAAACCTCACATCCATAACGAAGCGGTGACTTCCTGAGGGAGCGCACCACGCCTAACCAGAAGTCACACTACAGATTGCGCGCGACCGAAGGACCTCGTCTCGGTGGCGCAGGGGCCAGATCAGGGCACGGAACCAGCCCCGTCGTTCTGCTGGCGAGGTCCTTCGGTCGGCGCCAAAGTCCATCGTACCCGCAGGTTGCGGAGCAGCGCCTCCCTCAGGAAGTCAATCGCGGGGCGAGGTTTGGCAACAACCCTCTGAGGGAGCGCAACACGTGTAACCGGAATCCACACGATCGTCTGCGCGCGACCGAAGGATCTACTTTCCGTTCCGTCGTGGCCTGCCGCGACGCCCCATACCGGCCCTGACTGGCCGTTTCTCCGCCGCCGCGATGGCGCGGGCTGCCGCGTCCGCCCTCGCGCGAGCCGACAGTAGATTCCTCGGCCCTGCAACCTGCGGCGTGGTCGTCCGATTGCGGCGTGGCCGGGCCTCGGAATGACAGCGTGTGCTTCATCCAGCAGGTGCGGGAGGGCCACTGGATTCGGGACGTCACTCGCGGCTGCGGACGCGCAGGTGCTTGGGACGCCGTATATCGCCGGGCCGCCGAGTCCGCGCAGGCGGACTTTGCGACGTTCCAGCGGCGAATTCATTCGCTCCCGCGGGCGGACGGCACGTGACCCGATCCGCTCGCAATGGGCATCATCCGCAACACACCGGCGCCAGCGACGTCAGGGCTGCGCCTCCCATATGCGCTTGCCGAGGGCGGAGGCGGCCAGCTCCACGGCCAGCTTGCCGGTCATGTTCTCGCGGTCCAGGATGGGGTTCACCTCCACCAGGTCCATCCCCGCCAGCCGCCCCGTCTCGCCGACCAGCTCCACGGCCAGGTGCGCCTCGCGGTAGGTGATCCCGCCCATCACCGGCGTGCCCACGCCCGGCGCAAAGGTGGGATCGACGACGTCCAGGTCGAGGCTCAGGTAGATGCCGTCCGTCCCCTCGCACGCGGCTTCGATGGCCATCCGCATCACCTCGCGAATCCCCAGCCGGTCGATGGCCTCGATGGAGTACACGTTGACCCCCGACGCGCGCATCAGCGTGCGCTCCTCGGTGTCCAGGTCCCGCACGCCCACCACGGCCACGTTGCGCGGCTGGATCTTGGGGCCCAGCGCCTCGCGGCCGGCCAGCGTGACCAGCGGCTCGGCGCCGCGCCCGCAGAGCGCCGCCAGCGGCATGCCGTGGATGTTGCCGGAGAGCGACGTCTCGTGCGTGTTGAAGTCGCCGTGCGCGTCGAGCCAGATGAGCCCCAGCCGGCGGTGCCGAAGCGCCCCCATCACCGACCCCGCCGCCAGGCTGTGGTCGCCGCCCAGCACCAGCGGAAAGTGCCCCCGCTCCACGCTGGCGGCCACCCGGTCCGCCAGGCGCGCCTGCACCTCGACGATGGCGTCCAGGTACTTGAGCGCCGGGTCGCCCGGCGGACAGCTTTCGCGCACGGGAACGGCGACGTTGCCCTGGTCCGCCACGTGGTGCCCCAGCGCCTCCAGCGCCAGCTGCAGGTCGGCGTAGCGGATGGCGCTGGGCCCCATGTCGACCCCGCGCCGCCCCTGTCCAAAATCCAGCGGTACCCCGATCAGGTCGATGTCCACGGTCCGTCTTGATGCTGGTTCTGATCCGCCCGCCGGCGGAGGCGCGGAACGGCGGCTCGCGGCGATGGAGCCGACAGAAGCGCGCCGCGAGGCAAGAAGCGGGCAAGCCGCCGGACCAGCGCATCCGGGGCGGCGCATCATCCGCGAACGTCCATTCGCTCCCGTCTGCCGCCGCGCCGGCCGAGCCGCGCTATCGGTTGCGGGGCTCCTGGATGCACGCGCCGCGCTCTTTGGAGACTCGGTTCTGCGTGACTTACAGCGTTCGGCACCGTCTATCGAGCGGGTTGACGCCCCTCCGGTGCCGCGTTACGCTCTCCTTCGTATCAGCGCTGCAGCAGTTCCTTCGCAGGCCCTGGTGCAGCGTCGGGCATCCCCTGCCCGACGCCCGCCCCCGGACGCCACCGGACCCACCCCGGAGCAGAGACGCCATGATGCGGACCCGCCGCCCCTTTACCCGGCTCATCCTCGTTGCGACGCTGGCCGTGCTGCACGCCTGCGCCACCGTGCCGCCGCCTCCCCCTCCGCCGCCGCCGCCTCCACCCCCTGCCCCGCCACCGCCGCCGCCCCCGACCTCACCGGTCCCGGCCGGGATGGTGGCGCCCCAGGCGCCGCAGCCGGTGGCCGGCCGCGCCGCGCCGGGCGACACGGCGCGCTTCAACACCGAAGAGTACCGGCTGATCGAGGAGAACCCGTTCCGCATCGTCACCGAGGCCCCGCTCTCCACCTTTGCCATCGACGTGGACGCGGCCTCGTACAGCAACGTGCGCCGGTTTCTGCGCGAGCGGCGCATGCCGCCGCGCGACGCCGTGCGCATCGAGGAATTGATCAACTACTTCGACTACGACTACGCCGATCCCACGGGCGAGCACCCGTTCTCCATCACCACCGAGGTGTCGGCGGCGCCGTGGAACCCGGCGCACCGGCTGGTGCACGTGGGGCTGCAGGGCCAGCGGATGCGGCGCACCGAGCTGCCGCCCGGCAACCTGGTGTTCCTGATCGACGTGTCGGGCTCCATGGCGCAGCCCGCCAAGCTGCCGCTGGTCAAGGAGAGCCTGCGCCTGCTGGTGGGCCAGCTGCGCCCGCAGGACCGCGTTTCCATCGTGGTGTACGCCGGCGCGGCCGGGCTGGTGCTGCCCAGCACGCCGGGGAACGAGCGCGACCGCATCATGGACGCCATCGAGCGGCTTGAGGCGGGCGGATCGACCGCGGGCGGACAGGGGATCGTGCTGGCGTACGAGACGGCGCGGCAGTCGATGATCGAGGGCGGCAACAACCGCGTGATCCTGGCCACCGACGGCGACTTCAACGTGGGCGCCAGCAGCGAGGCCGAGCTGGTGCGGCTGATCGAGGAGCGGCGCGGGCAGGGGATCTTTCTGACGGTTCTGGGCTTTGGCACCGGCAACTACGCCGACGCGCGGATGGAGCAGCTGGCCGACCACGGCAACGGCAACTACGCCTACGTGGACGACGAGGCCGAGGCGCGCAAGGTGCTGGTGCGGGAGATGGGCGGCACCCTGGTGACCATCGCCAAGGACGTGAAGGTGCAGGTGGAGTTCAACCCGGCGCTGGTGCGCGCGTACCGGCTGATCGGCTACGAGAACCGGGTGATGGGCGCCGAGGCGTTCAACGACGACCGCAAGGACGGCGGCGAGCTGGGCGCCGGCCACTCCGTCACGGCGCTGTACGAGATCGTCCCCGCGGGCGCCGGGACGCCGGTGTCGGGCACGGACCCGCTGCGCTACCAGGAGGTGCGCCCCCGCCCCGGCGCGGCCCCCAACGAGCTGCTGACGGTAAAGCTGCGCTACAAGGCGCCCGAGGGCGAGGCCAGCTGGCTGATTGAGCAGCCCGTGCGCGACCGGGGGGTGGAGCTGGCCCGCACCAGCGACGACTTCCGCTTTGCGGCCGCGGTGGCGCAGTGGGGCATGCTGCTGCGCGACTCGCAGTTCCGGGGCAACGCCACCTGGGCCGGCGCGGCCGAGCTGGCCCGCGGCGCGCTGGGCCACGACGAGCACGGCTACCGCGCCGAGTTCGTGCGCCTGCTGGACGAAAGCCAGCGCCTGGCCGGCGTTCCGGACGACCGCTGACGCCGGCGGTCCGCGGACCGGCACCGCGAACGGAGGGGAGAGCGCGCGCCGCTCTCCCCTCCGCCGTTTCTACGCGCACCAAACCCTGGCGGCGCACGATCGCTCGTTACATCGGCCCGGATGCATGGAGACATCCGGTGACGTGGCAAGAAGCGCCAGGCGTGGCGAACATCAGCAGACAACATCAAGCTTGCGTTACGGGGCTAAAAAATGCACGATTGGGGGCTCCAGCCACCCCCATCCGCCTGGAACACGCAATCCGCGGAAGAGCCAGCCGAACCCCCGGTCCGCCTTCGCACAACAATCCCTCTTTCACTCCACCTTCATGCGTATCCTGCAGATCATCCATGGTTATCCCATGCGCTTCAACGCCGGTTCAGAGGTCTACACGCAGGCCCTTGCGCAGGGGCTCGCCGAGCGGCACACGGTGCAGGTCTTTACGCGCCGGGAAGACCCGTTTTCACCGGAGTTCGACGTCCGCCGCGAAACCGACCCCGACGATCCGCGCATTCTCCTGCACCTCGTGAACGTTCCTGACGGGCGCGACCGCTACCGCCGGGAGGGCGTCGATGAGCGCCTGGCAGAGGTGCTCGACGAGTTTCAGCCGCACGTGGTGCACGTGGGCCACCTGAACCACCTTTCCACTTCGCTTCTGGACGTGGTGTCGGCCCGCGGCATTCCCGTCGTGTTCACCCTCCACGACTACTGGCTGATGTGCCCGCGCGGCCAGTTCATGCAGATGCACCCCGAAAACCCGGCCGATCTGTGGGCCGTGTGCGCCGGGCAGGACGACGGCACCTGCGCGCAGCGGTGCTACGCCCGGTACTTTTCAGGCGCCGCCGAAGAACGTGAGGAAGACGTCGCCCACTGGACCGGGTGGGTGCGCCGCCGCATGAGCCACGTTCGTCGCGCCGCGGGGCTCGTGGACCGCTTCGTAGCGCCGTCACAGGCACTGATGGAGCGTTTTCGCGACGAATTCGGAGTGCCCGCGGAACGCATCGTCCACCGTGACTACGGGTTCGACGTGGCCTCGCTGCGGGGACGCGATCGCCAGCCCGAGCGCGAATTCGTGTTCGGGTACATCGGCACGCACATCCCCGCCAAGGGCATCCACCACCTCGTCGAAGCGTTCGGAGGGGTGCAGGGGCCCGCCAGGCTGCGCATCTGGGGACGGCCGCGTGGCGCGGACACCGAGGCACTCAGGGCGCTGGCCGCCGAACTCCCCGGGGGCGCGGCGGACCGGGTGGAGTGGCGGCCGGAATACCGCAACGCCGACATCGTCCGCGAGGTCTTCAACCACGTGGACGCCATCGTGGTGCCTTCGGTGTGGATGGAGAACTCTCCGCTGGTGATCCACGAGGCGCTTCAGGCGCGGGTGCCGGTGGTGACCGCCGACGCGGGCGGGATGCGCGAGCTGGTAGCGGACGGGGAGAACGGGCTGCTCTTTACGCACCGCGACCCGGCGTCGCTCCGGAGCGCCATGCAGCGGCTTGTGGACGAGCCGGGACTCGCCGCCAGGCTGGGCTCCCGGGGCTACCTGCAGTCGGAAAGCGGCGACGTGATCGACATCCGTGAGCACGTCCGCGAGATGGAGGCGCTGTACGCACGGGTGATCCGCGAGAAGCGCACGGCCCGTCCGCCCACCCGGCCGGGTCCCTGGCGCATTACCTTCGACACCAATCCGGACGAGTGCAACCTGCGCTGCATCATGTGCGAAGAGCATTCTCCCCACAGCACACGGCAGCAGGAGAGGGAGGCCGCCGGCCGCCCCCGGCGCAGGATGCCGCTGGAACTTCTGCGCCGGGTGCTGGAGGACTCTCGCGACACACCCCTCCGCGAGATCATCCCCTCCACCATGGGCGAGCCCCTGGTCTATCGCCACTTCGACGACGTGGTGGACCTGTGCGCGGAGCACGGGCTGCTGATGAACCTGACCACCAACGGCACCTTTCCGCGCCGTGGCGCGCAGGAGTGGGCGCGGCGTCTGGTCCCCATCCTCTCGGACGTAAAGATCTCGTGGAACGGAGCCACGCGGCAGACGCACGAGGCCATCATGCTGGGCACGCGCTGGGACCGCGTGCTGGACAACCTGCGGGTGTTCGTGGGCGAGCGTGATGCGCAGGCGAGGGCCGGAGGGCACCGGGCGCGCGTGACGCTTCAGCTCACCTTTCTGCAGACCAACGTGGCCGAGCTTGCCGACATCGTCAGACTGGCAAGCAGCCTGGGGGTGGACCGGGTGAAGGGGCACCACCTGTGGGCCCACTTCAAGGCCATCCGCCCGCTGTCCATGCGCCGCAGCGCCGAGTCCATCGGCCGCTGGAACCAGGCCGTGCACGAGGCCCGCCGCGCCGCGGACGACCACCCCCTCCCCGACGGACGCCGCGTGCTGCTGGAAAACTTCCACCTCCTCGATCCGGGTGCGGTCGCCGACATGGCGCAGGGCGCACGGTGCCCGTTTCTGGGACGGGAGGCGTGGGTGAGCGCGGAAGGACGCTTCGATCCCTGCTGCGCGCCCGACACACAGAGGCGCACCCTCGGCGAGTTCGGCGACCTGAACTTCGTCGGAATCCACGATGTGTGGAACGGAGAGCCCTACCGGCGGCTGCAGGATACGTATACCAGCCACCCGCTCTGTCGCGGCTGCAACATGAGGCAGCCGGTGGAGAACGCGTCGTGATCCGCTGGGACGAGACGCGGGTGGCGCCCTCGCGCACGCACCACCTGTCCGCCGCCGGGACTCCCCTCTACGAGGCCCGGTTCATGGAGGTGCTGTCGTTCCACGCGCCGGGACTTGCGGCCGCGCGGGACGGTTCCGGCGGCCACCACATTCTCCCTTCTGGGATGCCCGCCTACGTGCGGCGGTTCTTCCGCACCTTCGGCTTCTACGATGGCCGCGCGGCGGTGGAAGACGCCGACGGCGCGTTTCACATCCTTCCGGACGGAACGGAGCTCAGCCCTGAGCGATACGCCTGGTGCGGCAACTATCAGGGCGGCCGCTGCGCCGTACGGGCGGCGGGGGGCGCATACTTCCACCTGGACCGCACGGGCTGCCCCGCCTACCGCGAGCGGTTTGCCTACGCGGGGGATTTTCGCGACGGGATCGCGGTGGTGCAGGAGCGTACGGGCTTCCACGTCCACATTCTTGCCGACGGGAGCCCGCTGAACGGGCGCGGTTTCCTGGACCTCGACGTCTTCCACAAGGGGTTTGCGCGGGCACGCGACGAGAGCGGGTGGCACCACGTAGACCAGGATGGCCGCGCGCTGTATACACGGCGGTTTGCGGCGGTGGAGCCGTTCTACAATGGGCAGGCGAGAGTGGAACGGGAGGATGGCGGGCTGGAGGTGATCGACGAGCGAGGGATGACGATATGCCACCTCCGTCCCGAATCGCCCCACACGTCTACGCTGCCCGCCGATGGATGAAGCGGCGCTGGTCAGCTTTGCGCGAAGGTGCCTTGAACCCGTTCTGGGCGAATCCCCGGAAGGGTGCTTCCTGCTTGCGGGTGGAACGTTCAAGTCGCTCCTGCATGGCCGGCCCCCACGCGACCTGGACCTCTGGCCGTCAACGCCCGCGGACCGCGAGCGGCTGGCGGCGCAGCTCGTCCGACGGGGTGCGCTTCTTTTGAAGGACCATCCTCCGTACCAGACCTCTTACACGTTTCCGGGACAGCTCGTGGAGCTTGCTCACGACACCTCGGTTGCCGGCCTGGCGGATTGGCTGCAGCGGTGTGATCTCGCGCTGTCCGCGATCGGGGTGGAGCATCGGGATGGTCGATGGCGGGGCGCCATTCATCCCCAAGCCATCGAATCCATCCGCAGGCGCGAGGTGCTGCTGCTGACACCGCTCGTCAACTGGAAGTACGCGCTCGCCACCCTGGAGCGGCTGCGGCGGTATGCCGAAGAACTCGGGTTCGGCGTTCCACGGGAGGCGGAGCAGGCGACCTGGCGGGTTTTCGACGGTCAGACGCGCGCGGAGCAGAACCACATGATCGCGCGATACCTGCGCGTTTGCCCAGGGGACGAGAGAATCCTGGACGAGGCGCGGCGCCGGAGCGGATCGGAATGACGGACGCACCGCCGGCTCCCATCATCACCGGGCTCTACTTCCACGTGCGCGGCGGAGTCCGGCAGTTCCCGCAGGCAACGCTCAGCGAAATCCCGCTGAGCCTGGAGACGAATCCCTGGTACCGCGACCGGGTCCTGTTCCTGGCCGGAGACGAAGAGGCCGCATCACTGCTTGCCGGACTGGGCGTTCGCGTGCACCGTGTGTTTTCGGACGCACCGCCAGAGATCCACTACGACGCCGCACACCGGATGAAGCACTGGATGTGCCTGTGGGCGCTCCGGACGTTCGGCGAGTTCCTGTGGGTGGACTGGGATACCGTGGCCCTGCGGGAGCCGGACCAGGAGTTCTGGTCGTTCTGCCGATCGGCCGGCACGCCCAAGTTCATCCGGATCCCGAACTACTGGGCAACGGTGAACTGCGGGGTCTACTACGCCAGCTCTGCGTGGGCGGAGCGGATGGAGCGGAGCTTTGCGGCACCCGTCGCCGAGCCCAATGACGAGCTGCTCTGGCGTTCCGTCCTCCCGGAACGGGTCGTCGAGCACCCCGAGTACTGGTGGGGCGACCGGGCGATAAACATCTGGACCGAAGAGGCGCTGGAGCGAATCAGCGAGCGCACCGTGTTCGCCCACGTCCGCGACCTCGCCTGGGCACCGTCTGCGCGTGTGTTCGCCCGGCGAAAGCCGTAAACCGCACACCTGCGAAGCTTCGTTCAGCGCTCTTCCGACGCTTAGCTGGGAAAACACCGGCAGAACGTACATCGGCAAACGCTTTCAGTCCGCGTCACCCATTCCGTCGTCCAGCATCCCCGCGGCGAGGGAGACGGGGTCGCCGATCGTCTCGACGCTGCTCACCAGCGGGCCGGGGCGCGTATCCAGGATGGGCCGCATCGCCGCCGTCGACGGGGCGAAGAGGGAGAGCTGGTCGGGGTCGGCGAAGACGGCGGCGAAGTCGCCGGGGGTGAGCGCGCGGGCCAGGCGCGCGGCGCAGGTGTCGCGAAGGACGCGGGCGTAGTGGTCCACGTCGTAGTCGCGCGGGTCGGCGGCGCGGCCGGCGGCGTCATCGTCGGACGAGGGGACCACGGCGGCGCCGCCGGCCTGCGTGCGGTAGACGCGCACCCGCTCGCCCACGCGCCACGCGGTGCGTCCGCCGGCCAGCAGCGCCTCGTACGCCAGCTCGCGCCGCGACTCGCGCGTCTCGGCGTATTTCTCGGGCGACTTGGTGAGGCGCACGCGCGACGACACGTCGTACGTGGGGAGCGCGCGGCTGCGCAGCGCATCCAGCGTGGCCAGGTAGACCTCGCGGACGCCGCTGACGTCGGCGGCGAACAGGCGGACGAGCGCGGCGCGCAGAAAAGCTTCGCCGAACGGCTCCGCGCGGCTGGAGCGAAAGGCGACGCCCTTGAGCATCAGCGCACCGTCGTATCCCAGCAGCGCATAGTTCTTGGGCTCGTGCGAGAGCATGGCCGCGTAGCGACCCTCGAACTCCAGCTGCACCAGCGGCGGCAGCAGGCCGTTCACCTCCTCCACCACCCGCCGCTCGTCGGCCTCGTCCCATCCCTCGGGCACGGCGAAGTACACGCCGTCCGTATCCGCCTCAAGCAGCGTCACGCCGCGCGCGGCCAGCTCGCGGCACATCAGCCCCAGCGTCTCGCGGCCGCGGCGCGTGACCTCGTTGGCGGCGTGCACGTCGGCAAAGCGCGTAAGCCCGCCCCCCGCGGCAAGATAGCCGTACGCGGAGTTCACCAGCAGCTTCATGGCGGCGGACGTGGCCTCGTGCGTGTGGCGCTCGGCGGAGCCGGGGGGCGCCTCGCGGCCGGCGGCCTTGGCGGCCAGCCGCTGCACCACCAGCCGGTCCACCAGCGCCAGCAGCGCGCCCAGGTGGTCGCGCGCCGGGCCGATGCGAAAGGCCCGCATGAGCGACGGGTACAGGCTGGCGACGTCGGCCTTGACCACGCGCCACGCCACGCCGGTGGCGAACAGGTGCAGCGCGGCGCCGGCGTGCGGGGTGCCGTCGCCGGCCTGGTGCGCGGGGAGGGCGGCGCCGGCGCGCAGGTACGCCCGCACCAGCAGCGGGTCGATGACGCCCGTGGCCGGCCCGGCGTCCGCCAGCCGCTCGTACCGGCGCGGGGCCATGCGCGCCAGCGCGAACGCCGCGCCCCCCAGCAGCCGGGCGATGGCGGCCACCTCCTCCACGTCGTCCTCGGCGTAGCGCCGCACGCGGTCGGGATCGCGGCGCCAGGTGGTGAAGATCTGCGCGCCGGGGACGTACTCGCGGTCCGGCGCGGCCACGCCCAGGTGCCGCGCGACGGCCTTGAGGCCGTGGCCCGGCAGCTCGCGCGTGGCGAAGTCGTAGCGGGCCACGGCGTCCATGGTGTCGATCAGCTCGCGCCCCGGCGCCACGAACCGCACCCGCCGGGCCCCGTCGCCCTCGCTGGCCACGCCGCGCATGGCCGCCCGCTCGCGCATCCCCAGCTTCGGGATGCGGCCCAGGACCAGCGGCACGCCCACGCGGCGCGCCCGCTGGGCCAGGAAGGGGATGTCGAAGCCGTGCAGGTTGTGGTTCTCGATGACGTCGGGGTCGGCCGCCTGGATCACCTCCATCAGCCGGCGGATGAGGTCCGCCTCGGCGGCGTCTCCCCCGCCCTGCACCTCCAGCACCTGCAGCGCGCCGTCCGGATGGCGCACGGCGACCATGAAGATGCGGTCGCGGGTGGCATCCAGCCCCGTCGTCTCCAGGTCGAACTGCAGGCGGCGCAGCTGGTCGAAGGCAAGGCCGCGAAAGTAGGTGCGCCCGGTGGCCACCAGGTACTGCTCCTCGGGCGGCAGCACCAGCACGGATTCCGCGCCCAGCTCGCGCAGGTGCGGGACGCGCCGCCCCAGCCGCCACGACGCCCCCTGCAGGGTCGCCGCCGCCAGCGCCCCGCCGTGCTCCGCCGAGACCAGGAAGCGCAGCGCGCCATCCCCCCGCAGCTCCCGGTACCAGACCTCGCCGGGCTCGCCCTCCGGCGCCAGGCGCGGGCCCAGGTGGCGCAGGTCGTCCAGGCGGTCCAGGAGGATCCAGGGATGGAACAGCTCGTCCTCGCGCACCAGCGCGCCCGTCTCCGCGATCCTGCGCCACACGGTCGCGCGCCCGTCCGCCTCCGCCCACACGGAGACGATGCCGGGCGTGGGATCCCACCCCCACAGCCACTCGTCCTGCTGCGCCGTCTGGTCGATGGGGCTCACGGAAGGTGGATGCGGGTCACGGGGCGGATGCATCGGCCGTCCGGCCGGGGGTCCATAGAGCAGATGAGCCAGCCGAGGCTCGCCATCCATACCGAATAATAACCGGCACTCAAGATGACGACTATGATCACGCGGAGGACGTGCAGGAACAAAAAGAGGACGCGGATGATGTCCTTTTCCGCGTCTTCGACCTTTCCTCCGCATCCTCCGCGTGATCCCCTCATACCGAATCCCAGGAAACAACACCTTTATGGGTACAGAGGAACCGAGTCAGACAGAGGAAGCAAGATGAGCTTTCGGCTCGCTTTCTCTGTCTGACTCTGTTCCTCTGTACGACTATTCTTTTTCAGGATCTAGTATCAGTCCCCGGTCGCCCGCACTCGGGCCTCGGTGCGCGTGGCGACGAAGATGGTGTGCCAGCTCTTCACCGTGGGATGCGCGCGCACCTGGTGCACCTCCACCGTCAGGCGCGCGCGCTCCAGCGCTTTCTGGAACGCGGGATCGCCTCCGGCGGACCAGTACGCCAGCCGGCCGCCGGGGCGCAGCGCGGCGGCGGCGCGGCGGATGCCTTCGGCGCGGTAGAGGCCGGCGTTGCCCTTCGTGGTCATGGCGGCGGCGCCATTGTCCACGTCCAGCATGATGGCGTCAAAGCCGCCGGGGCTCGCGGCCAGGACGTTGGCGACGTCGTCGTGGCGCAGGTCCACCCGCGGATCGCCCAGTGCCTCGGCGGAAAGGGCGTAGTCGGGGTTCTGGTTCCAGCGGATCACCTCCTCCACGATCTCCGCCACCACCACCTGCGCATCCGCCGCCAGCGTGCGCAGCGCCGCCTTCAGCGTGAACCCCAGCCCCAGCCCGCCGATCAGCACACGCGCCCCCTCGGCTTCGCGCAGGGGCTCGCAGACCAGCTCGGCCAGCACGTCTTCGGAGTGGTGGCGGCGGGTGGACATCAACTCCTCGCTGCCGGCGCGGATGCTGTACGCGCCGTCGTGGCGGTACAGCGTCAGCACCGTTCCGTCCGGCGCGGCGGCTTCACCCAGGCGTTCGACTCGTTTCACGGGCGTCGAGGGCGTTGGTTCGATGGGAGCATCCGGTGCGGCGGGCAAGTTCTCACGGCATTGCGGCGGACGCAAATCCGGCTCCCTGGGCTCTGCCGAACTTCAGTAATCCCTCACCGCGATCGGGTTCCTGAATGAGGACGCCGCGTTCTGCCACCGGCCCACGCGCCGGATATCTGTGCCCGCTTCATCGCACTTGCGTTTAAGGACACAATACGTCATAGTGCGTGCGCGATGTAATTCTTCCTTCCCACGATGGAGTATTACCATGAAGAAGCTGAAGCTGAACGTCGAGGAGCTGCGGGTCGATGGATTCGCGACCGGCGCCGCCGAGCCGCACAAGGGCACGCTGATCGCGAACTTCGCCACGCTCCGCTGCACCAACCTCTGCACGGAGATCGACAGCTGCGGCCAGGTCTGTCCGCAGTAGTCCGCCGGCCGCAAGCCGCCCAAGGCGCGGCGAAGGATGTAGATGTGCGACGGGGGACCGGCACCATGCCGGTCCCCCGCCGCGCTTCATGCGCCGATACGATGCTCCACGGGCTGCCTACATCCCCATCCGCGGCTCGCCCGCCGTCTCGCCGGGGCGCGCCGGGCCGGCGGCGGTGGGATGGGCGGCCCTGCCCTGCTCGCCCATGGGATGCGTGTCGGTGGGCGCGTCGGTCTGGGCGATGACGTCGGCGGCGACGGCGCGCACCAGGTCGTCGCGCGAGCCGTTCAGGGCCTCGCGCGCGGCGCGAAAGCGCAGGCCGCTGCGCATGCAGGCCAGGTCGCACAGCCGCAGGATGCGCTGCACGGAATCGTCGTCCAGCGGCTGGCGGGTGCTGGTGAAGGGCGGCGCGACGGTGGCGCCCGCGGCGCGCGCCTGCAGCAGCGCCTGCGTGTGCGAAAGGGTGGCGGCGCGCACGTACAGCTCGATGGCCATGTCGCCCAGCCGCGTGACGATGAACTGCCGCTCGGGGATCTTCTTGCCGTGCCGCCGCAGCGCCCGCTCGGCCGCGATGCGCAGGTCGCGGGTGTGCTCCACCAGGTAGTCGAAGTGCGTCTGCAGGCGCGGGTTCAGCTCCGCCTCAAGCGCCGGCTCGCCGCCGCCCAGCGCCAGGCGCACGCGGCCCGCCGCAAAGTCCGTCAGCAGGCCGATCTGCTTCACCGGCTCGCGCAGCGCGGCGGCCACCTCCTTGAGCGCCTCGCCGGGCCCCTGCAGGCCTGACAATCCCACGAACAGCCGCAGCACCTCGTTGGTCCCTTCGAAGATGCGGGTGATGCGCGCGTCGCGGTACATCCGCTCGTACGGATACCCCTTCACGAAGCCGCGCCCGCCGGCGATCTGCACCACCTCGTCCACGGCGCGGTCCAGCGCGTCGCTGTTCCACACCTTCGCGGCAGCGCTTTCCAGCGCGTAGTCCACGTCGCCTCGGTCGTTGAGGCCGGTGGTGAAGTAGGCCACGCTCTCGGCCGTGAACGCGTCCGCCGCCAGGTCCGCCAGCTTGCCCTGGATGCTCTCGTAGCTCACCAGCGGCTGGCCGAACTGCTCGCGGCGGCGCGCCCAGTCGGTGGCCAGGCGCAGGCACTGCTTTACCCCGCCCGCCGCGCCGGCGCTCAGCCCCTGCCGTCCGGAGTTCAGCACGCGCATGGCGATCTTGAAGCCCTCGCCGGGCTCGCCCAGCACGTTCTCCGCCGGCACGCGGACGTCCTTGAAGTACAGTTCCGCCTGGTTGCTGCCCCGCGCGCCCATCTTGCGCAGCGCCGGCCCGCGCTCGAAGCCGGGCATGCCGGGGCGCAGGATGAAGGCCGTCACCCGGTCCACCGTCTTGCCGTCGCGCTGCACGGGCGTCTGCGCGAACGCCACGATGATCTCGCTGAACGAGCCGTTGCCGATCCAGATCTTGGAGCCGTTCAGGATCCACGATCCATCGTCCTGCCGCTCCGCGCGCGACTTGATCCCCGCCGCGTCGCTCCCCGCCTCGGGCTCCGTAAGCGCGAACGACGCGAACCACTCCCCCGTGGCGGCTTTGGGAAGATAGAGCGCCTTCTGCGCCTCGTTTCCGGCCAGCTGGATCCCCTTGATGCCGATGGACAGGTGCACGCCCAGCATGATCCCCAGCCCGGGATCGAACCCGGTGACGTACTCGAAGATGCGGCAGTACGCGCTCTGCGACAGGCCCATCCCCCCGTGCTCTTTGGGGATGGAGATGCCGAACAGCCCCATCCGCTTCAGCTCCTCGATGGCTTCTTCGGGGATGCGCTCGTTCTCGTCGATCCACTCGCGGTCCAGGTTGGCTTCGCAGTACGCGCGCAGCCGGCCGATGAACTCGCTGACCAGGCGGTCTTCCTGGTCGCTGATGCGCGGGTAGGGAAAGAGGATGGAATCGTCGATGGTCCCGTGGAACAGCTCGCGGGTCAGGGACGGCTTTTCGTTGGCCATGGCTTTCACAACCGGCTGCGGTGGCGTGGATCCTTGACGGGGCCAGATACGGCGATGCCGCCCGCGGGTCACCGAGGACCGCGAACGGCATCTCCCCCGCGGGCGGGGTCTCCGCAAGAATCGTCACCCGCCCGTGACTCCTCGGAGGGTGTCGCCAAACCTCACCCCGTGACCACTTCCTGAGAGGGTGTTGCTAAACCTTGAAGCTCACAGCGGAGCGGTGACTTCCTGAGAGCGTGTTTTAAGAATCCGACGCTGCGCATCCAGGCAGATCCACCAGCGCTGTCATTCCGAGGCCCGGCCGCGCCGTAGCTTGCTTTCACACCAGAGGCTGCAGGGCCGAGGAATCCCCTGTCGGATTGCTGGAGGGCAGACGCGGTAGCCGTGCTTACCTTGCGGCTACGACACGGGCGGACAGGGCCAGTGCCGAGCGGTGCGGCGGGGCACCAGCAGCAGACAGTAGATTTCTCAGTCGGCGCGCAGGATTTCGTGCGAGCCGATGGTGCGGTGTGGCGCCTCCTTCGAAATGACAGACTGGTGCGAGCGCAGGGGGATTCTTAGACACACTATGAGGGAGCGCACCACGTGTAACCAGAAGTCACACTACAGATTGCGCGCGACCGAAGGACCTCGTCCCGGTGGCGCAGGGGCCAGATCAGGGCACGGAACCAGCCCCGCCGTTCTGCTGGCGAGATCCTCGGTCGGCGCCAAAGTCCATCGTCCCCGCAGGTTGCGGAGCAACGCCTCCCTCAGAGGGTGTTGCTAAACCCTCAAACTCACAAAGAAGCGATGACTTCCTGAGGGAGCGCACCACGTGTAACCAGAAGTCACACTACAGATTGCGCGCGACCGAAGGACCTGCTCTCCGGCGAAGCGGGGCCGGCTTCATGCCGCGGGACCAGCCCCGTCGTTCTGCTGGCGAGGTCCTTCGGTCGGCGCCAAGGTGCAGTGTACACGCGAGGTACGAGGCGGCGCCTCCCTCAGAGGGTGTTCAAGAATCCGACGCTGCGCATCCAGGCAGATCCACCAGCGCTGTCATTCCGAGGCCCGGCCGCGCCGTAGCTTGCTTTCACACCAGAGGCTGCAGGGCCGAGGAATCTACTGTCGGATTGCTGGAGGGCAGACGCGGTAGCCGTGCTTACCTTGCGGCTACGACACGGGCGGACAGGGCCAGTGCCGAGCGGTGCGACGGAGCACCAGCAGCAGACAGTAGATTTCTCAGTCGGCGCGCAGGATTTCGTGCGAGCCGATGGTGCGGTGTGGCGCCTCCTTCGAAATGACAGATTGGTGCGAGCGCAGGGAGATTCTTAGACACACTCTGAGGGAGCGCACCACGTGTAACCAGAAGTCACACTACAGGTTGCGCGCGACCGAAGGACCTACTCTCCGGCGAAGCGGGGCCGGCTTCATGCCGCGGGACCAGCCCCATCGTTCTGCTAGCGAGGTCCTTCGGTCGGCGCCAAAGTCCATCGTCCCCGCAGGTTGCGGAGCAACGCCTCCCTCAGAGGGTGTTGCTAAACCCTCAAACTCACAAAGAAGCGATGACTTCCTGAGGGAGCGCACCACGTGTAACCCGATTCCACACAACCGCCTGCGCGCCACCGAAGGACCTGCTCTCCGGCGAGGCGGGGCCGGCTTCATGCCGCGGCACCAGCCCCGTCGTTCTGCTGGCGAGGTCCTTCGGTCGGCGCCAAGGTGCAGTGTACAAGCGAGGTACGGGGCGGCGCCTCCCTCAGGAAGTCAATCACGCAGGAGGTTTGGCAACACCCTCTGAGGGAGCGCACCACGTGTAACCCGATTCCATACAACCGCCTGCGCGCAACCGAACGACCTGCTCTCCGGCGAAGCGGGGCCGGCTTCATGCCGCGGGACCAGCCCCGTCGTTCTGCTGGCGAGATCCTTCGGTCGGCGCCAAAGTCCATCGTATCCGCAGGTCGCGGAGCGGCGCCTCCCTCAGGAAGTCAATCGCAGGGCGAGGCCGCTCCTCGTCGGCGTGTACGAAAAGGCCATGGTGCTGGCCGAAGAATCTGCATGCTGGGCGGAAGGACCTTTCCGCTGCGCAGCGTTCCCGGGCGATGCCCGGGAAAGGGCTCCGCGCGAGGGGAGGGAGATTCTTCGGTCGCGCCAACGAGCTATGTGGTTTTCCCGGAGCTCCGGGGTGGGCGCTCCCTCAGAATGACAGGTTTTTCCTCGGGATTCGGCAGGACAAGCGCTTCCGCCGCCGTTCACCCGTTCACCCGTTCACCCGTTCACCCGTTCACCCGTTCACCCGTTCACCCGTTCACCCGTTCACCCGTTCACCCGTTCACCCCTTCACCCCTTCACCCCTTCACCCCTTCACCCCTTCACCCCTTCACCCGCCCCGCCGCAGCCGGTTCAGGAACGCCACCGTCCGCCCGTGGTCGAACGCGGCCGTGCTGTGCCCCAGCCCGGGATATTCCAGCCATTCGTCCCGCGCGGCCGCCCGGTCCAGCCGACGGAGCGCGGCGACGAGGACCCGCGCCTGGGCGGGCGGCACCGTGGTGTCCAGCGAGCCGTGATGCACCTGCACGGAGGGAAGCCGCGCCGCCCAGAGCACGGGGGAGCGCCGCACCAGCTCGCGGCGGAACCGGGCGGGGGTGATGAGGCCGTCGGCGAGCGGCCGCAGGAAGCGGTCGTGCAGCATGCGCACGCCCAGAAGCGGGCGCGGCCCCTCGCGCAGCGCCTCCTCCATCAGCCCGCGCACCCACGGATCGAAGAAGTCGGTGGGTCCCGCCATCTCCGAAACCAGGTCGATGCGCGGGTCGCGGATGGCCATCAGCAGCGCGACCGTGGCACCGCGGCTGGTGCCCAGCACGCCGATGCGCTCCGGGTCCGCCTCCGGCACCCGTCGCAGCGCCACGTTCAGGAACGCGAGCGCGTCGTCCACGTCGCCGTCCCACAGGCTGGGCTCCCCGCCGGACCGGTAGGTAACGCCGCCCGCGGTGATGGACTCGGAGCGAAAGGAGGGGACGACGACGGCAAAGCCCCGCGCCTGGGGCCCCATCAGCGTAAGCCTAGCCGCCACTTCGCTCACGCTGGTCCCGGCGTCGCCGCTGTGCGCCACGACCAGCACCGGAAGCGAGCGCGCCGCGGCGCCCGCGGGAACCAGCACGGCTCCGTAGTGCCGATGCTCGCCGACGAGGTGCGAAAAGACGCGGACCGTGGTCAGGTCACCCAGGACCGTGACGCTGGACGCGCCTTCTTCGACGATCCCGCGCGCCGCGACGTCGCGCGCGCGCCACTCCGCCTCGACCGCCAGGATCTCGACCGTGGTCGCGGGGCGGAAGAGGGCGTCGAAGTCCACCCCCGCGGGCGCCGCGACGGGCTGCGCACAGGCAGCCAGCAGCCCCGCAAGCAGCAACTGCGCAGGCGGAAACGCGGAGCGCATCCCCCGCACGGCGCCCGGAGACGCAAAGGTCATATCAAATCAAGGGTTCCATCGCATGATCAGCGAATGCGGTTCGCTCGCGCGGGGAGGGCCGTTCGGTGGGTGGGGGCTGGCTGGGGCGGGAAGAGAACGCCGGGCATGGCTGAAGCGGCACACCGCCGGGCACGGTGGAATGATCTGCTTTCGAGGTCAGAAGAACAAGTGTTTTGACATCCGCGTAAAGATCGGCCTCACGCTGAGGCGCTGAGCGGGTGTCAAGAATCACCCTGGCCGCTGAGTTCCTGATACCAGATTCTCGGCCCGATTGTGCATTTCCACAGGCCGTTTCATCATCATCCAGATCCTGAAAAAGAATGATCGTACAGAGGAACAGAGTCAGACAGAGGAACCAAGCCGATATTTCAGCTCGCTTTCTCTGTCTGACTCTGTTCCTCTGTACGCATGAAGGTGTTGTTTTCCCGGATTCGGCGTCACACCGAGGACACGGAGAAGACAAGAGGATGAGAGGGTGTTGCTAAACCCCGCGATCGACTTCATGAGGGAGGCGCGACTCCGACCCGTCCACCAAGCGCACCGGGATGGCCGCGCGCGGGGCGCGGCGAACGCGGGGGAGCGCGCGGCGCCCGGCTTCGCGAAGCGCCTCCACGCGCACCGCCATCGCGGCCACGGTGGGATCGTCGAACAGGGCACGCACCGGCAGGTCGATCCCGAACGCGTCGCGCACGCGGGACGCGACGCGCGTGGCCAGCAGCGAGTGGCCGCCCATCTCGAAGAAGTGGTCGTGGATGCCCACGCGCTCCAGGCGCAGCACCTCGGCCCAGATCGCCGCCAGCCCTTCCTCCACGGGCGTCCGCGGCGCCTCGTACGCGGCCGCGGCCGGGGCCACGCCGGGCGCGGGGAGCGCCCCGCGGTCCAGCTTGCCGTTGGGCGACAGCGGCAGCCCGTCGAGAAAGACGAACGCGCCCGGCACCATGTACTCCGGCAGCCGCGTCCGCAGGTGCGCGCGCAGGGATTCCGCGTCCGCGCCGCCCACCACGTAGGTGGCGATGCGCGGTTCGCCCGGCGCGTCCTCGCGCACCAGCACGGCGCACTCGCGCACGCCCGGGTGCTGGCGCAGGACGGATTCGATCTCACCCAGCTCGATGCGAAAGCCGCGGAGCTTTACCTGGTGGTCCAGCCGCCCCAGGTACTCCAGCGTGCCGTCCGCCCGCCAGCGCGCGCGGTCGCCCGTGCGGTACATCCGCGCGCCCGGCGTCTCGGCCAGGGGATCGGGGATGAAGCGCTCGGCCGTGAGGCCGGGGGCGCCCAGGTACCCGCGCGCCACCTGCACGCCCGCGATGTGCAGCTCGCCCGGCACGCCCACCGGCAGCGGGCGCAGCGCGGCATCCAGCACGTGCAGCCGCGTGTTCCACACCGGCCGGCCGATGGGCACCACCTGGGTGGACGTGCTCCGCGCGCACGGCCAGTAGCTCACGTCCACGGCCGCTTCGGTGGGGCCGTACAGGTTGTGCAGCGCGGTGGATGATGGAAAGCGCGCGTGGAACCGGTCCACCAGCGCCGGGGGGAGCGCCTCGCCGCTGCAGACGACGCGGGCCAGGGTGCGGCAGCGCGCGGGGTCCGCCGCATCCACGAACGCCTGCAGCATGCTGGGGACGAAGTGCAGCGTGGTCACGCCGCGCCGCTCGATCACCTCCCGCAGGTACGCGGGATCGCGGTGGCCGCCGGGGCGCGCCATCACCAGCGTGGCGCCCTGCCGCAGCGGCCAGAAGAACTCCCACACCGAGACGTCGAACGAGAACGGCGTCTTCTGCAGGACCACGTCGCCCGCGGCCAGCCCGTACTGGGCCTGCATCCAGGCCAGGCGGTTCACCACGCCGCCGTGCGCGTTCATCACCCCCTTGGGCGTGCCCGTGCTGCCGGAGGTGTAGATGACGTACGCCAGGCTTCCCGGCCCCGCCGTGCGCCGCGGGTCGTCCGCGGGCTCCGCGGCGATGCGCTCCCACTCCGCGTCCACGCGCACCACCGCCACGCCGGGCTCCGCGGGGACGGTCCCGCGCAGCGCGTGCTGCGCCAGCACCACGCGCACGCCGGCGTGCGCCCGCATCCGCGCCAGCCGCTCCGCGGGGTGGCCGGGATCCAGCGGCACGTACGCGCCGCCTGCCTTGAGGACGGCCAGGAGGGAGACCACCATCTCCAGGCCGCGCTCCATGCAGATCCCGACGCGGACCTCCGGACCGACCCCCAGGCGGACCAGGTGGTGCGCCAGCCGGTTCGCCCGCGCGTTCAACGCGGCGCAGGTGAGTGTCTGGTCCTCGAAGACGACGGCCACCGCGTCGGGCGTGCGGGCCGCCTGCGCCTCGATGGGGTGGTGGATGCACTGCTCGGCCGGATACGCCGCGTCCGTCGCGTTCCACGCGGCCAGCAGGCGCCGCTCCTCGCCGCCCGCCAGCTCCAGCCGCGACAGGGGCAGCTCCCCGTCCGCCGCCACCTGCCGCAGCACGCGCGACAGGTGGCCCGCCATCCGCTCGACGGTGGCGCGGTCGAACAGGTCGGTGGCGTACGACAGGGTGCCGCGGAGGCCCTCCGCGCCGGCGGAGAGCGCCAGCATCAGGTCGAACCTGGCCACGCCCGGGTTGACGTCGAGCGGGACGACCTGCAGCCCCGGCGGGCCGGCGTGGAGCCCGGGCGCCTCGTTGAGGGTGAACATCACCTGGAACAGCGGCGAGTGGCCCATGCTGCGCTCCGGCGCCAGCGCCTCCACCAGCCGCTCGAAGGGCACGTCCTGGTTCTCGTACGCACCCAGCGTCGCCTGCCGCACGCGCCACAGCAGGTCGCGAAAGGGGGGATCGCCCGACAGGTCCGTTCGCAGCACCAGCGTGTTGACGAAGAAGCCGATCAGCCCCTCCACCTCGCGCCGCGTACGCCCCGCGACCGGGCTGCCGACGGACACGTCGTCCGTGCCCGCGTACTTCGCCAGCAGCACCTGAAAGGCGGCCAGCAGCACCATGTACAGCGTGGCGCCCTCGCGCCGCGCCAGCGCGGCCAGCCGCTCCGTCAGCTCGGGCGGCAGCTCCACCGGCACGCCGTCGCCGCGGTACGACTTCTCGGCCGGGCGGGGACGGTCCGTGGGCAGCTCCAGCAGCGCGGGCGCGCCGGCGAGACGCTCCCGCCAGTACGCCAGCTGCCGGTCCAGCGCATCGCCCTGCAGCTGCTCGCGCTGCCAGACGGCGTAGTCCGCGTACTGCACCGGGAGATCGGGGAGGGGCGATGGATCGCCCCGCCGGTGCGCATCGTACAGAACGGACAGCTCGCGAAAGAGCACGCCCAGGCTCCACCCGTCGCTGGCGATGTGGTGCATGCACAGCAGCAGCACGTGCTCCTCGTCCCCCAGCCGCAGCAGCGCCGCGCGGAAAAGCGGACCCGCCGACAGGTCGAAGGGGGCCGCCACGTCCGCATCCAGCCGCCGCGCCACCTGCGCCTCGCGCTCCGCGTCGTCCAGCCCCGACAGGTCTTCGACGGGCAGCGAGAAGCCGGCGAACGGCGCGATCACCTGCACCGGGCGCCCCGCGGATTCCGTGAACGTGGACCGCAGCGGCTGGTGCCGGCGGACGATGCCGCCGAGCGCGCGTTCCAGGGCGGACACGTCCAGCGCGCCGCGCAGCCGCAGCGCCGAGGGAACGTTGTAGATGGCGCTGCCGGGCTGCAGGCGGTCCAGGAACCAGAGCCGCTCCTGCGCAAAGGAAAGCGGTACGGCCCCCGTCCGCTCGGCGGGCACGATCGGCGGCGGCGCCGGGAGCCCGGCCGGCGCCTCGTGCTTCACCCGCACCGCCGCGGACGCGCGCGGCGCGCGGCGAACCGGGGGCAGCGGCCGCCTGCCCGCGCCGCGAATGGTTTCCACGCGCGCCGCCAGCTCGGCCACGGTGGGCGCGTCGAAGAGGGCGCGCAGCGGCAGGTCCACCTCGAACGCGTCGCGCACGCGGGCCACGACGCGGGTGGCCAGCAGCGAGTGCCCGCCCAGCTGAAAGAAGTGGTCGCGCGCGCCCACCCGCTCCACGTGCAGCACGTCCGCCCAGATCGCGGCCAGCCCCGCCTCCACCGGCGTCCGCGGCGCTACGTACGCCTCCGCGTCCGGCGCCACGGTGGGCGCGGGGAGCGCCTTGCGGTCCAGCTTGCCGCTGGGGGTGTGCGGAAGCGTCTCCATCCGCACGAACACGCCCGGCACCATGTACTCCGGCAGCCGCTCCCGCAGGTGCGCACGCAGCGCTTCCGCATCCGCGTCGCCCACCACGTACGCCGCCAGCCGCCGGTCGCCGGAGCCGTCCGCGCGCGCCACCACGGCGCAGTCGGCGACGGCGGGATGGCGGCGGAGCACGGACTCGATCTCCCCCGGCTCCACGCGAAAGCCGCGGATCTTTACCTGCTGGTCCAGCCGGCCCAGGTACTCCAGCGTCCCGTCCGCCTGCCAGCGGACGCGGTCGCCGGTGCGGTACAGCCGCGCGCCGGGAGTGCCGCCGAGGTGGTCCGGGACGTACTTCTCCGCCGTGAGCGACGGCCGGCCCAGGTAGCCGCGCGTGACGCCCCTGCCGCCCAGGTACAGCTCGCCCGGCACGCCCACGGGGACGGGATGCAGCCCCGCGTCCAGCACGTACGCCCGCGAGTTGCTCAGGATGCGCCCGATGGTCACCGGCCCGGCCGGCTTCCGCAGGGCGAAGGTGCTGAACGTGGTGTCTTCCGAAGGTCCGTAGAGATCGTAGACGCGCTCCACGCCGCGCGCGTACAGCGCATCCACCAGTTCCGCGGAGAGTGCCTCGCCGCCCAGGTTCACCGTGCGGACCGAGGCGGGGATCCCGTCCGTCTTCAGCAGCGCGGCGGCGGCGGAGGGGACGGTGTCCAGCAGCCGCACATGGTCCGCGGCGGCACTCGCCGGCAGGGCCAGCGCGTTCTCGACGATGATCACGCGGCCGCCGCGGGCCAGCGGCGTGAACATCTCGAACACCGACATGTCGAAGCTGATGGACGTCGACGCCAGCATCCCGGCGAGGTCGTCCGCCGAATAGGTGTTCCACCCCCACGAGAGCATGACCACCACGCTCTCGTGCTGGATGGCGACGCCCTTGGGACGCCCCGTGCTCCCGGAGGTGTAGATGAGGTAGGCGAGATTCCGCGCCTCCACCCCGCTCCGCGGATTCTCCGCCGGCGCGCCGGCGATGGCGTCCGCGTCCCGCTCCAGCACCACGACGGCCACGCCGGGCTGGTCGGGGAGGATGCCGCGCAGCGCCTGCTGCGTCACCAGGACGGGCGCTTCCGCGTCCGCCAGCGTGTTCTCCAGCCGCTCGACCGGATAGTTGGGATCCAGCGGCACGTAGGCGCCGCCGGCCTTCAGCACCGCCAGCATCGACACCAGCAGGTCCAGCCCGCGCCGCAGGCAGATGCCCACGCGCACCTCCGGCCCCACGCCCAGCCCGCGCAGGTGGTGCGCAAGGCGGTTGGCACGCTCGTTCAGCGCCGCGTAGGTCAGCGAATCGTGCTCGTGGAGGGCGGCGACGGCGTCCGGCGTGCGCGCGGCCTGCGCCTCGAACAGCTGGTGGATGCAACAGTCCGCGGGATACGGGGCATCCGTCCCGCTCCACGTGCCCAGCAGCTGCCGCTCTGCCTCATCCAGCAGATCCAGCCGCGACAGGCGCAGCTCCGCGTCCTCCGCGACCTGCCGCAGCACGCGCGACAGGTGGCCCACCATCCGCTCGATGGTGGCGCGGTCGAACAGGTCCGTGGCGTACGACAGGGTGCCGCGGATGCCCTCCTCGTCCGCCGCCAGGCCGAGTGTGAGGTCGAACTTGGCGCTCGCCACCTCCACGTCCACCCCCGCCACCTCCACCCCCGGAAAGCCGCCGCGGAGCCCGGAGGCCTCATCGAGCGTGAACATCACCTGGAACAGGGGCGAGTAGCCCATGCTGCGCTCCGGCGCCAGCGCCTCCACCAGCCGCTCGAAGGGCACCTCCTGGTTCTCGTACGCGCCCAGCGTTCCCTGCCGCACGCGCCGCAGCAGGTCGCGGAAAGTGGGATCGCCGGAGAGGTCCGTCCGCAGCACCAGCGTGTTGACGAAAAAGCCGATCAGCTCCTCCACCTCGCGCCGGGTGCGCCCCGCGACCGTGCCGCCGACCACCACGTCGTCCGCGCCCGCGTACTTCGACAGCAGCACCGAAAAGGCGGACAGCAGCACCATGTACAGCGTGGCGCCCTCGCGCCGCGCCAGCGCGGCCAGCCGCTCCGCCAGCTCGCGCGGCAGCTGCACCGGGACGGCGGCGCCGCGATGCGACTGCTCGGCGGGGCGCGGACGGTCCGTGGGCAGCTCCAGCAGCGCGGGCGCGCCGGCGAGACGATCCCGCCAGTACGCCAGCTGCCGGTCCAGCACCTCGCCCTGCAGCTGCTCGCGCTGCCAGACGGCGTAGTCCGCGTACTGCACCGGCAGACCGGGGAGCGGCGATTCCCTGCCCTCCCGATGCGTTTCGTACAGGATGGACAGCTCGCGGAAGAGCACGCCCAGGCTCCACCCGTCGCTGACGACGTGGTGCAGGCAGAGCAGCAGCACGTGATCGTCATCCCCAAGCCGCAGCAGCGACGCGCGGATCAGCGGGCCGGCGGAGAGGTCGAACGGGCGCGCCGCATCCGCCGCGGCGCGCCGGCGCACCTCCGCCTCGCGCTCCGCGTCCTCCAGGGCCGACAGGTCCGACAGCGGGAGCGCGAACACGCCGAAGCGGTCGATCACCTGCACGGGACCCGCCGGCCCCTGCGCGAAGACCGTGCGCAGCGTCTCGTGCCGCTGGACGATGGCGGACAGCGAGCGTTCCAGCGCGCGGACGTCCAGCGCCCCGCGCAGCCGCAGCGCCGCGGGGACGTTGTAGCTGGCGCTGCCCGGCTGCAGGCGGTCCAGGAACCAGAGCCGCTCCTGCGCGAACGAGAGCGGCGGCGCGTCCGTCCGCCTCACCGGCACGACCGGCGGCAGCGGCGGGATGCCGGCGCGGCGCAGCGCCTCCACCCGCTCCGCCAGCCGGGCCACGGTGGGGCACTCGAATACGGCGCGCAGCGGCACCTCGACCCCGAACACCTCGCGCACGCGGGAGACCACGCGGGTGGCCAGCAGCGAGTGCCCGCCGATGGCAAAGAAGTTGTCCGCCGCGCCCACCCGCTCGCGGCCCAGCACCTGGGCCCAGATCCCCGCCAGCACCTCCTCCACCGGCGTGCGCGGCGCCACGAACGCGTCCGCCGCGCTGAAGTCCGGCGCCGGCAGCGCACGGCGATCCACCTTGCCGTTGGCGTTCAGCGGCAGCGCGTCCAGCGCGACGTACGCGGCGGGGACCATGTAGTCCGGCAGGCTCGCGCGCAGGTGGCCGCGCAGCGCGTCCGCGTCCGCACCCCCCACGACGTAGGCCACCAGCCGCTTTTCGCCCGGCACGCCCGCGCGCGCCCCGTCCTGGCGCACCACGACGGCGCACTCCACGACGGAGGGATGCCGGCGGAGCGCCGCCTCGATCTCGCCCGGCTCGATGCGGAAGCCGCGGATCTTTACCTGCGTGTCCACGCGGCCCAGGAACTCCACCGTGCCGTCCGGCCGCCAGCGCGCGCGGTCGCCCGTGCGGTACAGCCGCGCCCCCGGCTCCGCGCCGAAGGGATCGGGGACGAAGCGCTCCGCCGTCATCCCCGGCCGCCCCAGGTAGCCGCGCGCCACGCCGTGGCCGCCCGCGTACAGCTCGCCCGGCACGCCCGCGGGCACCGGCCGCAGCGCCGCGTCGAGCACGTAGACGCGCGTGCCGGAGACGGGGCGGCCGATGGGGACCGGCCCGCCGCTCCACCCGGCCGGGACCGTGTGGCAGCAGGTGAAGGTGGTGTTTTCCGTGGGCCCGTAGCCGTTGATGATCCGCATCGCCGGGAATCGCTCGCGCACCCGGCGCACCGCCTCCACCGGCAGCACGTCGCCGCCGGCCAGCAGCTGCCGCACGCCGCGCAGGTCATCCAGCCGCTGCTCCACCATCACCTGAAAGAGCCCGGCCGTCAGCCAGAGCGTGGTGACGCCGTACTCCATCACCGCGCGCCCCAGCTCCTCCAGCGAGGGCGTTTCGCCGGGCATCAGCACCACCCGGCCGCCGTTGAGCAGCGGGGCCCACAGCTCCAGCGTGGACGCATCGAACGAGACCGGCGCCGCCTGCAGCACCACCTGGTCCGGGCCGAAGTCGGCGTAGTCGGCGCCGCGCACCAGCCGCACCACGCCGCGGTGCTCCACGCCCACGCCCTTGGGCGTGCCCGTGCTCCCGGAGGTGTACATCACGTACGCCAGCCCGCGCGCGCCCACGCCGGCGGCCGGGTTCTCCGCCGGCTGGTCCGCGATCCGCCGCGCGTCGCCGTCCACGCTGGCCACGGCGACGCCCTGCGGCACCGGCACGGCCGCGCGGGTGGATTCCTGCGCCACCAGCACGCGCACCTCCGCGTCCGCCAGCATCTGCGCCAGCCGCCCGGCGGGATACGACGCATCCAGCGGAACGTACGCGCCGCCGGCCTTCAAGATGGCGAGGATGGAGACGACCATCTCCAGCCCGCGCTCCACGCACAGCCCCACGCGCGTCTCCGGACCGACGCCCAGGCGGACCAGGTGATGCGCCAGCCGGTTGGCCCGCTCGTTCAATGCGCCGTAGGTGAGGGACCGGTCCCCGGAGGTGGCCGCGACGGCGTCCGGCGTGCGCGCCGCCTGCTCCTGGAACAGCTGGTGGATGGGACGGCGGGACGGATACTCCGCGTCCGTCCGGTTCCATCCATCCACCACCTGCGCGCGCTCCGCCTCGTCCAGCAGGGTGAGATGGGAAAGGCGGACGCCGGGCTCCGCCGCGGCCTGCCCCAGCACGCGCGACAGGTGGGCGGCCATGCGCCGGATGGTGGCGCGGTCGAAGAGGTCCGTGGCATACGCCAGCGTGCCGCGCAGCCCGTCCCCGTCCGCGCCCAGCGACAGCGCCAGGTCGAACTTGGTGGTCGCCAGGTCGATGTCGAGATCCGCCACCTCCAGCCCGGGAAGGCTCCCGCGGAAGCCGGCGGCCTCGTTGAGTGTGAACATCGCCTGCACCAGCGGCGCGTGGCCCAGGCTGCGCTCGGGCGCAAGCTCCTCCACCAGCCGCTCGAAGGGCACCTCCTGGTGCTCGAACGCGCCCAGCGTCCCCTCGCGGACGCGCCCCAGCAGCTCGCGGAACGACGGATCGCCGCCCAGGCCCGTCCGCATCACCAGCGTGTTGACGAAAAAGCCGATCAACCCCTCCACGTCGCGGCTCGTCCGCCCCGCGGCCGGGCTGCCGACCACCACGTCCTCCGTCCCCGCGTACTTCGACAGCAGCACCGAGAAGGCGGCCAGCAGCACCATGTACAGCGTGGCGCCTTCGCGACGCGCCACCGCCTCCAGCGCCTGCGCCAGGTCGGCGCCCAGGGCGATGCGCTCCGTGGCGCCGCGGTACGACTGCACGGCCGGGCGCGGGCGGTCCGTGGGCAGCTCCAGCAGCGCGGGGGCGCCGGCCAGCCGCCGGCGCCAGTACGCCAGCTGCCGGTCCAGCGCGTCCCCCCGCAGCCGCTCCCGCTGCCCCGCGGCGTAGTCCGCGTACTGCAGCGGCGGCTCCGCCAGCGGCGACGGCGCCCCGTCGCGGAACGCCGCGTACAGCGCCGACAGCTCGCGAAAGAGCACGCCCATGCTCCACCCGTCGCTGACCGCGTGGTGAATGCAGAGCAGCAGCACGTGCTCGCCGTCCGCCAGGCGCAGCAGCGACGCGCGGAAAAGCGGGCCTGCCGCCAGGTCGAAGGGCCGCGCCGCGTCCGCCGCCGCGCGCCGCCGCACCTCCGCCTCGCGCTCCGCATCCTCCCGCCCCGAGAGGTCCTCCACCGGCAGCGCGAAGCCGGCGAACGGCGCGATCACCTGCACCGGGCGGCCGTCCGACTCGGCGAAGGTGGTGCGCAGGGCCTCGTGGCGGCGGACGATCTCGCCCAGCCCCCGCTCCAGAGCCGCCACGTCCAGCACGCCCGTGAGGCGGAGGGCGGCGGGGAGGTTGTAGACGGTGCCGCCGGGGTCCATCCGGTCCAGGAACCAGAGCCGCTCCTGGGCAAAGGCGGCGGGCGCCGTGCGCGTGCGGTTGAGCCGCTCGGCGAGAACCTTTCGCAGAAGCGCCTGCTTTTCGCTGCGGGAAAGCCCGGCAGACTCGGCTGAAAAGGTCATGGGATGGATGGGTACAGCCCTGGGTGTCCGGCCCGCCTCCGGGGAATCCCGGAGGCAACGCATGCCCTGCCCTGCTAAACCTCTGTCCGCGTTTGACGTCCTGGGGGAGGCGCCGCACCTGGCGGCCCGCCGCGACGCCCCGGACCGGCCCTGTCCGGCTGTTTCGCCACCGCACGCATTGCGCGGGCTGCCGCGTCCGGCCTCCCATGGGCCGACGGTAGATTCCTCGGCCCTGCAACCTGCAGAGCGAGCGTCCCGATGGCAGTGTGGCCGGGCCTCGGAATGACAGTGCTGTTGGGTTCAGCAAGCGGCGCAACGCGCCGCTTGCACAGGAAGCCCTTGGCCGCACACCCGATCTGTCATTCCGAGGGAGCGCACACCCGGCACCTTGCCCCGATCCCAAAGCCGGTGCGCGACCGAGGAATCTACTTTCCGTTTCCGGGTGGCCCGCCACGACACCCCGGGCCGGCCCTGTCCGGCTGTTTCGCCACCGCACGTATTGCGCGGGCTGCCGCGTCCGGCCTCGCATGGGCCGACGGTAGATTCCTCGGCCCTGCAACCTGCGGGGCGAGCGTCCGATTGCAGCGCGGCCGGGCCTCGGAATGACAGCCTTGTTTGCGTCCAGCAGGGTGCGCGGAGCACCGGTGGACCGGAAGTCACCTCCCGCCCACCCAATCTGTCATTCCGAGGGAGCGCACACCCGGCACCTGGCCAATCCCAAAGCCGGTGCGCGACCGAGGAATCTACTTTCCGTTTCCTGGTAGCCCGCCGCGACGCCCCGGGCCGGCCCTGTCCGGCTGTTTCGCCACCGCACGTATTGCGCGGGGCTGCCGCGTCCGGCCTCGCATGGGCCGACGGTAGATTCCTCGGCCCTGCAACCTGTGTCGCGAGCGTCCGATTGCAGCGTGGCCGGGCCTCGGAATGACAGCCTCGTTTGCGTCCAGATGCGCGGAGCGGCGCTGAACCCAGGAAGTCACTCCCGCACACCCGATCTGTCATTCCGAGGGAGCGCACACCCGGCACCTTGCCCCGACCGCAGAACCCGGTGCGCGACCGAGGAATCTACTTTCCGTTTCCTCGAGGCCCGCCGCGACACCCCCTACCGGCCCTGTCCGGCTGTTGCGCCACCGCACGTATGACGCGGGCTGCCGCATCCGGCCTCCCATAGGCCGACGGTAGATTCTTCGGCCCTGCAACCTGCGGCGCGAGCGTCCGATTGCAGCGTGGCCGGGCCTCGGAATGACAGCCTTGTCTTCGTCCAGCAGGGTGCGCGGAGCACCGCTGAACCCGGGAACTCACTCCCGCACACCCGATCTGTCATTCCGAGGGAGCGCACACCCGGCACCTTGCCCCGACCGCAGAACCCGGTGCGCGACCGAGGAATCTACTTTCCGTTTCCTCGAGGCCCGCCGCGAC
>NZ_DASWNM010000021.1:0-22137 GCF_036399255.1 Longimicrobium sp. | reverse complement strand
AGGAGGCGCCACACCGCACCATCGGCTCGCACGAAATCCGGCGCGCCGACTGAGAAATCTACTGTCTGCTGCTGGTGCCCCGCCGCACCGCTCCGGCACTGGCCCTGTCCGCCCGTGTCGTAGCCGCAAGGTAAGCACGGGCTGCCGCGTCTGCCCTCCAGCAAGCCGACAGTAGATTCCTCGGCCCTGCAACCTCTGGTATGAAAGCAGGCTACGGCGTGGCCGGGCCTCGGAATGACAGCGCTACTCGGAATGACGGCACTAGTAGATCTGCCTGGATGCGCAGCGTCGGATTCTTAAACACGCTCTCAAGACGTACGTTTTCTCATCCGAGAAGGTCACCTCGGCCTCGTCGCGGGAACCTCACCTCGCCGGCAGCTCCCAGATCTCCACGCGGCCCTGCAGCACCAGGGGGATGGCGACGCGGTTGCGGCGGGTGTCCACGCCCGGGTCCGCGGGCTGCCACAGGCCGCGGATGATGCGCTGGCTGGTGCCGCCGCTGACCAGGTGCAGGCTGCTGTCGCTCCAGCAGGTCACCAGCAGGCGTCCGTCCGCCAGCCGCTCCACCCCGTCGAACTTCCCCAGCCCGCGCAGCAGCACCGTCCGCGCACCCCCCTCCGGCGCGACCGCGTACACCTCGCTGCGAAAGGGATGGAACGAGACCACGATCCACCGCTTTCCCTCCGGGTCCCAGGTGATGCCGTTGGGGCGCCCCAGCGCCGCGCCCTCCGCCATCAGCGACACCGACCCCCCCGGGCCGATGGTGAAGATCTTGTCGCCGCCGCGGTACATCACCCCCTTGTCGGTCATGGCGATGCCGGTGTCGGTCACGTGCAGCGACCCGTCGGTCCCCACCGCCACGTCGTTCAGCAGCACCGCGTTGCGCGCGCGCAGGTCGATGGTGGCCAGCGGCGCGCCCGTGCGGCGGTGAAAGCCGCGCAGCACGTCGATGTCCGCCACCCACAGCGTGTCGCCGTGCAGCGCCATTCCCTTGGGCGCGTCCAGCGTGGCGCCGTTCTTTCCGCCCTCGATGAACACCTGGGGCCGCGACAGGTCCCCCGCCGCCACCCGGACGATGAAGCCGTTGCCGTCCTTGAGCGACCCCGGCCCCGCCATGTTGCTGATGAAGTAGACGTCCTGGTCGGCGTCGTACCGCACCGACTCGGGAAATCCCAGCCCCTGCAGCGTGTGCAGCTTGCGCGCGGCCGCCGGCGCGTCGCGCGCCTCGGCCGTCCCCCCGCACGCCCACGACGCCAGCGCGCACGCGGCGAGCACCCACCGCGGCAAACGACGAGCTGAATGCATCATCGAGCAGCTCTCCCATCCTGGTCAGCCGATCCCGTACCCTCTGCCGCGGCCCTGCGAGACGTGTGCCCCACGGACGAGGGTACAGGGGACAGGTTACAGGGGACAGCCAGCAACGGCGATGCTCCGTCGCGACCTGCCCGCTATAACCTGTCCCCTGTAACCTGTCCCCTATCCCCTTCACGCGCGGAATTTGCTCACGGCTCCCGGTGTGAAAGAGCCGACCGTCTCCCGGACCCCCAGACCGCCCGACCGCCAGGCGGACCGCCGCTTCGCCATGGGGCTGGCGCGCGCGTTCGGGGGCGCCGTGTTCTTTTCGCTCCCCCTGCTGATGACCATGGAGATGTGGTGGCTGGGGTTCTACCTGGACCGGGTGAACCTCGCCATCTTCATGGTCGTCATGGTGCCCGTGCTGGTGGCGCTGGACCACTACTCCGGGTTCGAAGAGACCGC
Source organism: Longimicrobium sp. (assembly GCF_036399255.1). Classification (GTDB taxonomy): domain Bacteria; phylum Gemmatimonadota; class Gemmatimonadetes; order Longimicrobiales; family Longimicrobiaceae; genus Longimicrobium. The sequence continues at coordinate 20,379 of NZ_DASWNM010000021.1, read as the reverse complement.
CAGCTGGCGCGAGGACGCCATCGACGGGATGATCGCGTATGGCGTGGGGCTCACCGCCTCGTTCGTCATTTTGCTGCTCTTCGGCATCGTGGAGCTGGGGCAGCCGCTGCGCGAGATCATGGGCAAGGTGGCCATCCAGTCCGTCCCCGCCAGCTTTGGCGCCGTGCTCTCCAACAGCCAGCTGGCCGGCGGCGAGGACGGCCCCGAGCAGCGCCGGCGCGACCGTGCCGGCTACGGCGCCGAGGTGTTCTTCATGGCCGCCGGCGCCGTGTTCCTGGCCTTCAACGCCGCGCCCACCGAGGAGATGATCTTCATCTCGTTCGTCATGACGCCCTGGCACGCGCTGGCGCTGGTGGCCGCCTCGCTGGCGATGATGCACGGCTTCGTCTACGCCTCCGCCTTTCGCGGCGCGCCCTCTACCCGCGGCGCGTCGGCGTGGAGCGTGTTCCTGCGCTTTACCGTCGTGGGCTACGCGGTGGCGCTGCTGGTGAGCGCGTACGTGCTGTGGACGTTCGGGCGGCTGCAGGGGGGCCCGTTCACCTCGTACCTGGGGATGACGCTGGTGCTGGGGCTTCCCGCCAGCCTGGGCGCCGCCGCCGCCCGGCTCATCCTGTGAGCGGCGCGGCCCCGGACGGCGGGCTGAAGCGCGACGGCGGCGCCGGCGGCGGGCGCAAGTCGCGGTGGGAGACCGTGGCCGCGGCCGTGAGCACCGCGCTGGTGCTGTTCGTGGTGGCCACCATGCTGTACGATGCCCTGGCGCGCCCGCAGACGCCCCCGTCCATGCACGTGCAGGCCGACACCGTGCTGCAGGCGGACGGCATGTGGCTGGTGCGGTTTCGCGCCGTGAACCGCGGCCACAACACCGCCGCCGGCGTAAAGATCGAAGGCGAGCTGATGCGCGGCGCGGAGAGCGTGGAGGTGAGCGAGGCCACGCTGGACTACGTCCCCGGCCGCTCCGTCCGCCACGGCGGCCTGTTCTTTCGCGGGGATCCCCGCGCGTTCCGGCTGGAGCTGCGGGCGCTGGGATACCAGGAGCCGTGAGGGAAAGGTTACAGGTGACAGGTTACAGGGGACAGCCAGCAAACGGCGATGATCCGTCGCGCTCTGCCCGTTGCGACGTGCCGAACAGGGCCGGAAACCAGCGATGATCCGTCGGCGCCCTGCCCACTGTAACCTGTAACCTGTAACCTGTAACCTGTAACCTGTAACCTGTAACCTGTAACCTGTAACCTGTAACCTGTCCCCTGTAACCTCTCGCCGTGGGGCACGACTTAACCGAAAGACTGGAGATCGGGATGCGCATCGAGGTATGGGCCGACGTGGTGTGCCCGTGGTGCTGGATTGGGGAGACGCGGCTGTACCGGGCGCTGGGGCAGCGGCCGGACGTCGAGGCACAGGTGGTGTGGCGGGCCTTTCAGCTGCAGCCGGACCTGCCGCGTGAGGGAAAGCCGTGGGACGAGGTGATCCGCACCAAGTTCGGCGGGCCGGAGCGCGCAAAGGCGATGTTCCAGCAGGTGGCGGCGGCGGGCGCGCACGACGACCTGCGCTTCGACTTCAACGCCATCCCCAGCCACCCCAACACCCGCGACGCGCACCGGCTGGTGCTGCTGGCGCAGCAGTCCGGCATCGGCCGGCAGATGGCCGAGGCGCTGTTCGCCGCCAACTTCACCGAGGGGCGCGACATCGGCAAAACGGGCGTGCTGGCCGACGTGGCCGCGCAGGTGGGGATGGACCGCGACCGCGTGGCGCGCTTCCTGGGCGGCGACGAGCTGGGCCGCGAGGTGGACGAGAGCCAGGCCGAGGCCGCGTCGCTGGGCATCAGCGGCGTTCCCTACTTCGTCATCGACGGAAAGTACGCCTTTTCCGGGGCCCAGTCGCTGGAGACCTTCGTCTCCGTGCTGGACCGCGTCCGCGAGATGGAAGCCGCGGGGGACTGACGTGCGGATGCGGCGTGCCCCGGGGCCTGGAGCCCCATGACGCAGACGTACGGGTTCCGGGTACGGTGGAGCGAGGCCGACGGCGGCTACTTCGCCGATTTTTCCGAGATCCCCATCCTGACCGGCTTCGGCGCCACGCCGGAAGACGCGGTCGCCGAGCTGCGAGACGTGCTGCGCGCGGTGATCGACGCCTGGCGCGAGCGCACCGCGGTGTACGGAGAGGACGATGCTGCAGATCGTAGGGGCGGGCCCGGAGCGGGCGGGGGAGATCGCGGTGGACGCCTGCATCCCGCTGATGATGAAGTGGCCCCGCCGCGGCCCGGAAACGACGCTGTACTGGACGTTCGGCGATGAGCGCGCGCTCCTGGAGACCGGCTGGGACGGCCGCACGGGAGAGCTGGCCGACGTCACGCTGGTCACGCCCGGGCCCATCGCGCGCATGGAGCACGCGCCACCGCCCGCCTTCTACCCGACAGCGGGGATCCCGCGCTGCGATCCGGGCGAGTGGGTGCGCCGCACGTCCCGGGGCATGCTGAACGACTTCGCGGACCACTACGTGCGCGAACCGCTGCCGGTGCGGACGGAGCTGGGCCCGGACCACCTGCTGGTGCGCATCGGCGGGGGCGGCGAGGCGGCCGTCTCGGAGATGGTGAGCGGGCGGCTGCGTGCCGGGCTCTCCGCGGCGCAGTCGCTGCTGTGGATTTGCGTCGGCGGTTTTTCGGCGGCGGAACGGGCGATGCTGGAGGAGCACGTGGCGTACTCCCACGCTCCTCCCTCCTCACCCGCCCCGGCGCCGGACGGATGGAAGGCGCGGATCCGGAAGGTGTTCGGCCGCGGCGATTCTCACCCCTTCAGCGGAGCATGATGGCGGGCAGGCCCTGGATTCTGGCGGAGACGAACTGGCAGGCCGTGTCGCGCACGGCGTACGACGTGGCGGTGCTGCCGTGGGGCGCCACCGAGGCGCACAACTGGCACCTTCCGTACGCCACCGACGTCATCCAGTGCGACCACGTGGCGGCCGAGGCGGCGCGGCTGGCGTGGGAGCGCGGCGCGCGGGCCATCGTGCTTCCCACCGTGCCCTTCGGCGTGCAGACGGGGCAGCTCGACATCCCCCTGTGCCTGAACCTGAACCCCGGCACGCAGGCCGCCCTTCTCGCCGACCTGGCGCACGCGCTGGCGGGCCAGGGCATCCGCCGGCTGGTGATCCTAAACGGCCACGGCGGCAACGACTTCCGCGCCATCATCCGCGAGCTGCAGCCCAGGGTCGACCTGTTCCTGTGCACCATCAACTGGTGGAACTGCGTGGATCCGCGCCCGTTCTTCGACACGCCGGGCGACCACGCGGGCGAGCTGGAGACCAGCGTGATCATGCACGTGGCGCCCCACCTGGCGCTGCCGCTGGACCAGGCCGGCTCCGGCGCGGAGCGAAAGGCGCGCATCGCCGGCCTGCGCGAGGGCTGGGCGTGGGCGCCGCGCCCGTGGACAAAGATCTCCCAGGACACCGGCGTCGGCGACCCCTCCGCCTCTACTCCGGAGAAGGGCGAGGCCTTCTTCCGCGCCGTCACCGAGCGCATCGGCGGGTTCCTGGTGGAGCTCGCCGCGGCGGACCTGGATGACCTGTACGGGGATGAGCAGGGCGGCTGACGGGCCTTCTCACCCGGCCCTGCGCGATCCAGACGGGTACCTGCCGCCCGCTTGCACGAGCGAATGAATTCGCCGCTACAACCACACGAAGTCCGCCTGCGCGGACTCGGCGGCCAGGCGTGTGCGGCGTCCCCAGCACCGGCGCGTCCGCAAGCAGGAACCCCGCAATCAAAACGGCCGCGCGATAAGAATCGCGGGCCGTTTTCCATCAGCAACGAAAAGCGTCAGCGCACCGCCCGGCGCCCCGCGCGCGTGGTTTCCGCCAGCCGCGTGTCCGCGCCGCCGATGGGCGCGTAGTACAGGTCGCTGACGATGCGGCCCACCCCCTCGTACGCCTCGTCCACGCTCCCCACGCGGCGGGCACCCAGCGCACGCAGCAGCGCCAGCGAGGCGGTGTTCTGCACCGGGTGCGCGACCACCGTGGCGAACAGGTGCTCGTGGCCGCCCCGCACCGCCCCGCGCAGCGCCGTAAGCGCCAGCTCGGGCGCGCGCATCCGCGCCTCCGGAAGGATGGCGAGCTGGTCGAAGTAGCACACGCGGTCCTCCGGCAGCACCCATCCGCCCGGCGCGTCCCACTGGATGGCCTCGCGGCGCGTCCACAGCTCCGACGCGCGCAGCACCGCCTCCGGCAGCAGCACCGCGAACCCCGCCACCGCCCCGGACGTGTCGTTCAGCACCCACACGTCCGCCGCATCGATCAGCGCGCGGTAGCCCTCCAGCGACGCCCCCAGCAGAAAGCCGCCCCGCGGCGCCTCGCGCGCGTCCGCAGGCAGCGCCAGCGCGCGCTTCACCGCAAGGATGGCCTCCGCGTCGTCGTGCGTGGCGCGGCGGATGCGCTCCGGAGCGCTCACCGCCGGCCCAGCCGCAGCTCCACCGAGAACTCGCCCACCTTGGCCACGTTCTCCAGCAGCGGCCCCTTTCGCTGCTGCCAGATGGCCTGCCACAGCGTGTGCACCTTCTGGTTCTCGTGGTACGCCGCGGGAAGCTCGTGCCGGCGCTCGGGCAGCTGGTGCCAGGGGATGGTGGGATCGTCGTGGTGCGTGGCGTGCTCGTTGAAGTTCAGCAGCAGCCACGAGAAAAAGCGCTGGCGCGGCAGCGAGCGCACGTTGTGGCGCACGTCGGCGCCCACGCTGGTGTCGTAGTGGTACACGTACAGCAGCAGCGACCACACCCACGCGAACACCGCCACCGGCAGCCCCAGCGCGATCATCCATCCCCCCGCGCCGAACGCCGTCCACACCGCGGCGTGGTAGCCCAGCCCCAGCCCCAGCTCCGCCCACGAGCGCAGCCGCTTGTCCATCTTCCAGTGCTTGAACACCGGCGAGATGCGCGTCGCCGGCTCGGTGGGCACCAGCAGGAACAGCAGCACCGACACCAGCGAGTGGATGAAGAAGCCGCCCAGGAACACGTAGAAGATCCACACCGCGTTGTAGTACGCCCGCCGCCCCGCCGAGAGCTCGCCGCGCACCACGAAGGTGTCCAGGTTGGCCGTGTGGTGGTCGCGGCGGTTGTGTCCGTGGTGGAAGTAGTGGATGCGGCGGTAGATGGTGAACGGCGCCGCCACCGGCATCAGCAGCGCCGTGCCCCAGAAGTCGTTCAGGCGCGGGCGCGAGGGGTACAGCTTTTTGTGGATTGCCTCGTGCGCCGCGATGTACATGCGGTCCAGCCACAGCCCCTGCGCCACGATCAGCACCGCCAGGACCGCCCAGCGCCCCGGCATCTCCGCCCGCCACACCGCCAGCGACGCCGCCATCAGCCCCAGGTGAATCCCCGCGGTCTGCGCCAGCAGCCCGCGCGAAAGCCGCTCGTCCACGGCCGCTTCGTTTTCGTGATGATGCATGAGGTGCTGCGCGAGGATGTGCGGATACGGCGGAGCGGCCGGGCGCGGCCGCGTCGGAACGTGTGTGGAGTGGATGTGGGGAGAGTAATCGAACCACCCGCGCGCGTCCAGATGCCGAGCGACCGGCGATGCGCACGGTCAGGCGCGTAGCGGCATACATCCCGCGCGCCGGCCGCCGGGCGAATGAATTCGCGGCTGGGAAAACGCAATGTCCGCCTTCGCGGACGAGTGTTGCGCAATCTGGTCAGCAGGTGCAGCCCCGCGCAGTTTGCGGGGCTTCCCGCAGTTCCAGCGGCGGCTTTAGCCGCTCACGCGAGGGCGGTCACCGTGGTGCCTCGGCTGCGCACGAGAATCCCGACGGTAGATTCCTCAGTCGCGCACAGGGTCCGGGGTTGGGATGGATTGGCGCGGCGCTCCCTCGGAATGACCGTATGGGGCGTGCGGGCCTTCCCGCAGTTCCAGCGGCGGCTTTAGCCGCTCACGCGAGGAGGGCGCTCCGTGGCTGAAGACCGGCTCCGAGCATGCCGACGCGAGGTCCTTCGGTCACGCGCCTGGTGCGGTGTGCATTCAGGGTTCCACGCGGCGCTCCCTCAGGAAGTCATTGCCGAGATTTCTTCCTCCCGCAGTTGAAGCCCCGCGCAGTTTGCGGGGCTTTCCGCCCTTGTTGCGGCGAGTTTACTCGCTCACGCGCGGGAGAGGCGTGCACCCTCCCAAACGACGAACAGCCGGTGCACGGACGATCCGTGCACCGGCTGTTCTTCCGTCTTCCTACCCCGCCCTGGCTACTTCGCCGGCGTGCCGAAGTCGACCGTGGGGGCCTGGTCGGCGTTGGCGGGGGGCTGGTAGGGCTCCTTGCGCTGCGCGCCGCTCACCTTGGCCGTAAGGGCCTGCGGAAACGAGCGGATGTAGGTGTTGTACTGCTGCACCGCCTCGTTGTAGTCCTGCCGCGCCCGCGAGATCTTGTTCTCGCTCTCGGCCAGCTGGTCCTGCAGCGCTGTAAAGTTCTGCGTGGCGCGCAGCTGCGGGTACGCCTCGACCGCGATGTTCAGGTAGGTGCCGATCTGCCGCGTGACCGCCGCGTCGGCCTGCTCCATCTGGTTCACGTTGTTGCTGCGCACCGCCTGGTCCAGCTGCCCCCGCGCCTGCGCAAGCTGCTGCTCGGCCGCCGGCAGCTGCCCGGCGCGCGCCCGCGCCACGTCGGTGTAGGTGCCGCGCTCGAAGTCGGCCGCGCCCTTTACCGTCGCCACCAGGTTGGGGATCAGCTGGTTCCGGTTCTGCAGCGCCACGCCCACGTTGCTGCGCGCCTGCTCGGCCCGCTCGTCCAGCGCCTGGATCCGGTTGTATCCGCACCCGCCCAGCGACAGTGCCAGCATCAGGGCGATCACGCTCTTCTTGGCCCGCATCGTTCTCCTCCGGAAAGCCGAGTTCGGGTTGTCGGTTGATTGTTGCGTCATGCGCGCGGCAGCTCCGCGCCGCCGTGCGCCAGCCGGTCCACGTAGGCAACCACGCGGCTCACGGCGTCCAGGTACCCCACCACCACCGGCGCGTCGGCCTGGGGGCGCAGCTTCTCGCCGCCGGAGCGCGCCCGGTGCACCTCCAGCAGCGGCGCCGGATCGAACCCCACCCGCTCCGCCAGCCGCCGCACCACGCTTTCGCCGTCGCGCGGGCCGCCGTCGCCGCCCAGGCGCAGCACCGTGCGAAACAGCACCAGGAAGGTGCTGAACGAGCGCGTCAGCAGCTCGCCCAGCTCCGCCGGCTCCCCCGCGAAGAGCAGGTAGCGTTCCCGCAGCTGGATCTGCTTGCCCTTGAGCTCGCGCTCGCACTGCATGCGCAGGTCTTCCAGGCGAATGTCGATGCCCGCGAAGGGGTCGGCGCCCGCCACCGTGACGTGCGCGTCGCGCATGTCGGCCAGCTCGATGGCCCACACGTCGGCCGAGCCGCGCCACTCGTCGGCCGACATCATCAGCGGCGGCGGGTTGCCCTGCGCCACCCACCCCCGCGCCGCCTCGGACGCGCGCCGCAGCGCCGCGGGCGACACGTCGCGCAGCAGCACCAGCAGGTTCAGGTCCGAGGCGCCGGGGCGGTACTCCCCGCGCGCGGCGGAGCCGTACAGCACCACCGACGCCAGGTCGGCCCCGTACACCGCCTGCATCTCGCCGGCAAAGCGCCGGGCGCGCTCCTCGGGCCCCTCGGTCTCGTCTCGTTTCATCACCAGTCGCCTCCCGCGCCGCCGCCCCCGAATCCACCCCCGCCGCCAAATCCACCGAACCCGCCCCCGCCCCCGCCGCCAAATCCGCCGCCTCCCCATCCACCGCCCCCGCCGCCGCCCCAGTTCACCGGGAAGGGCAGGATGATGGGCATTCCCCCGCGCCGCCGCCTGCCGCCCCGTCCGCCGCCTCCCCCGCCCCGCATCATGGAGAAGAGGATGAACATCAGGATGAGGAAGAAGATGAACCCGCCCCCGCCCGACGAGCGTCCGCGCCCGCCCTGCGGCGGCGGCTCGTAGCGCGGCTGGGCGGTGGGCGGCGGCGCGCCGCTGAGGGTAAAGTTGAACGCCTCGGCGTACTCCTGCGCCACCCCCTGCACCGCCGCCAGGATGGCCTGCCCCGGCTGCCCCGCCTGCAGCCGCGGCACCATCAGGTCGCGGCCAATGCGCCCCGCCTCGGCCGCGGTGATGAAGTCGTTGGTGCCGATCCCCGTCTCCACCCGCCACTTGCGGTCGTTCATGGAGACCAGGATCACCGCACCCGTGTTGCGCCCGGGGTCCGTGGGCTGCCCCGCCGCGCCGATCTTCCACTCGCGGCCAATGCGAAGCGCCACGTCCGACGCCACCTCGCCCTCCAGCGAGGGCAGGGTAACGACCACGATCTCGCCGCCCGACCTGGTCTTCACCTCGTCGATGACGGCCTGGATGGCGGCTTCGTCCTGCGCCGGGATGGCGTTGGCGAAGTCGTTCACGTAGCCGGTGGGGCGCGGAATCTGGAGCTGCGCCTCCGCCGGCTGTGCCGCCGCGAGGGCCGCCAGTCCCAGGGCGAACGCCAGCCGCCGCGCCGCCCGGCGCGCCGCTTGCGAAACCCCGCCGTGCCGATTGCCGCGAGCGCCGCTGCGTTCGTCTGGCCCGTTGATCCGTCCCATTCCTCCCGGAGCGCGTTTGATGAAGCGTCTGCTGCTGTTGGCCGCCTGCCTGGCGGCCGCCGGGTGCAGCGACAGCAAGGTGGTGGTGCGTGCCGCGCTCGCCGAAGGCGGCGAGCCGGTGGCGGACCTGCCGGTTTTCCTGCTTCCCTACGACCGCCAGGCCCTGATGGATTCACTGGCCAAGGCGGCCGATGAAGAGGAGCCCGCGATCCCCTCCGTGCTGGTTACGCAATTGGAGAGCCTGAACGCCCGCGAGCGCCAGCTTTCGGCCGCCGGCGACAGCGCCGTGCGGGTGGTGAGGGCGCAGCGCGCGGCCGTCCAGGCGCGGGTGGATTCCATCCGCGTGAACCGCCGCCGGTGGCGCGGGCGGGTGTTCGCCGACTTCGACAGCATGGCCGCGCTGAAGGTGGCGGAACTGGGCGCTTCGCCCGGCACCGACACCACCGACACGAAGGGAATGGCCACGATCGCGGCGGACGAGGGGCGGTTCTGGCTGTACGCCGCCTACGTGCTTCCCGACGTCACGCTGGAGTGGAACGTCCCCGTCACCGTCCGCGGCGACAGCACCGTCGTGCGCCTGACCCGCGAGAACGCCAGGGAGCGGCGGTTCTACTGACGGCGGGGGCTCGGCGGATTCCAGGCGCGGTGATCGAGGATCGAGCTGCGCCGGCGGGCGCCCCCACCGAGCTCGCATTACTCGCCCACCTCCCCCAAAACTGCTGGGGGAGGTTGGGATAGCGGAGGGTCCGGAGTGATTCGGAGCGGGCTGTGCGGGATGGTGGGCCGCCCCCCTCCCCCGCAAACTGCGCGGGGGAGGGTGACGCGCGCGACAGGCTGTCCGCAGCGCGATCGAATTCTCCCCTCTCCGTGAGGAACGAACGGGGAGGGGCCGGGGGAGGGGCACCCCGCCGACGCAGCCCAATCCATGTCGTCGAGCCCGGATCCGTCGGTACCCCCAACCTCCCCCAGCAGTTTTGGGGGAGGTGGCGAGCCTGAGCGAGCCGGAGGGGGCGCTCGCGGACGCAGCCCGACACCCTCCGAAGCGCGATCGAATTCTCCCCTCTCCGTGAGGAACGAACGGGGAGGGGCCGGGGGAGGGGCCCCCCGCCGCCCGCACGAAAACAGGACGGGCGCACCGGATCATCCGTGCGCCCGTCCTGATTTTCCTCCGTCCTCCCCGTCCCCTCGCCCGGTCCGCCCGCTTACGGCGAGTCGCTCGGCGGTGGGGGCGGGGGCTGGCCCTGGGGCGTGGACTGCTCGCCGGGACGCGGCGCGTCGGTGACCGGCGGCGGATCGCCGCTGACGGCGTCCTCCTGCACGGGCGGACGGCCGTACTCCCACCGGCGGCGCGCCTCCAGCAGCACCTGCCGCCCGCGCCGGTCCAGGTTCAGCAGCAGCGGGTCACGCCGCACCGGCTCCCACGCGCCGCGGAGGGTCCAGCTGCGCGTGGCCTGCCACTCGCCCGAGAGCCCCACCTTGGGGTTGGTGAGCAGGTCCACGATCTCCAGCACCGCGAACGCATCCTCGAACACCTCGCGCCCCGCCTCGAGCGACGCGTAGGCAAAGATGTCGGTGCCGAACTGCGGGATCCCCGCGAACCCGGCGCCCGTGGGGCGCGCCCGCAGCCGGCAGTAGTCGAAGATGCGCAGCCCGGCGCACACCTGCTCCAGCTGGTTGGTCAGCACGCCGCCCAGCAGCTGCTCCAGGATGATCCCCTGCGTGAACTCCGCCGGCAGGTTGGCCAGCTCCGAGCTGCGCCGGCCGAACAGCAGCAGGGTCAGCAGCTCCGACTCCGGCAGCGGCGGGCGCGTCTCGCTGCTCAGCGCCAGCGTGGGCGCCTGCATGGTGCCGCCCAGGTTCACCAGCACGCCGATGTCGGGGGTGCCCGGCTCGCGGCTGCGCACCTCGTGGCGGGCCACGATGTCGAGCCGCGGGTTCAGGTCCGGCGTGCCGCTGAACTGCACCGACCCGCGCACGATCTCGAACTCGCGCTCCACCGGGCCCACCCGCAGCGTGTAGGTGCCGCGCACCGTCTCCAGCTCGCCGTACACCCGCAGCGCCCCGGCGGCCTCGTACACCGTCAGCTCGCCCTGGATGGCGATGCGCGCGTCGGCGGACTCCAGCCACACGCTCTCGCCGATGCGCACGGTAAGGTCCTGAGGCACCAGCATCCCCATCATCCCCGCCGCCGTGGTCACCCCGGCCGAGACGGTGTCGGCGCCCAGCGCGCCCACGTCCACGTCCAGGATGTCGGCCTCGGCCGGCTCGCCCAGCTCGGGGATGTGGATGGTGCCGTCCTCCAGCGTCAGCTCGCCGCTCAGGGTGGCCCGCGGCAGGCTGCCGGTGATGGCCAGCCGCGCGTCTGCCTCCAGGCTGGCCACGTCCTCCTTGTCGATCGCCTGGAAGTTGTCGGTCACCAGCTGCAGGTCCAGGTCGGGGCTGTCCAGCGCGTCCAGCACCACCCGCCCGGTAACGGTGGCGATGCCGCTGCTCCCCGTGCGCGCCGTGGCCCGCTCCACCGTGACCGTCTGCCCGTCCAGCCGCAGCGCCGCGTCGATCTGCTCCCAGCGCACCCCCAGCGGCACGATGGTCATCGCCCCCGCGATCGCCGCCGTCCCACCCACGCGCGGGTTGTCCAGCGTCCCCGTGATGCTGATCTGCGCGGCGGCCGACCCCTCGCCCTGCTCCAGCATCGTGGGCACGGCGGCGGTGATCAGCTGCAGCGGGAGCGAGTCCGCGCGCAGGGTGGCCGTCAGCGGGTCGTTGCGGCGCAGCGCAAAGGTGGGCACCAGCCCGCCCAGCGCCAGGTCCATGGGGATGGCGGCGTCCGCGTCCAGCACCGAGCGCCCCTCCATCAGCAGGTCCGCCGTCAGCGCCATCACCCCCGCCCCGTAGCGTCCCTGGACGGACAGGCGGTCGGTGGTCAGCCCGCCGTACGCCAGGCGGTCCACCGTGGCGTCCAGCACCAGCGCGGGGTTCGCCACCGGGCCGGTGATGGAGGCGGTCAGCGCCAGCGTGCCGCTCACCTCGGGCATGGTGGGCACCAGCTGGCGCAGCTCGCCCATCTCGATGCCGCCCATCCGCACCACCAGGGTGGCATCGCCCGTAGGCGGCAGCACGCCGTTGGCCTCGATGAAGCCGGTGGATTCCGTCCCCGTGCGCTCCAGCCGCAGGTTCTGCACGAGGAATCCGCCACCCTCCACGCGGGCCAGCCGCGCCTCGGGGACGCCCAGCGTCCAGTGCACGTCGCGCAGCCGCAGGTTCATGCTTCGCAGCAGCACGCCGTTCACCGCCAGCCCCTGCAGCTCCAGGATGCCGCTGGCCTGCAGGTCGGTGTTCTCGTCCTTGCGCAGGTCGATGCCGAAGCTGGCGGCCTCGGGGGCCAGGTTGGCCTCCAGCGCCACCGAGCGGATGGTCTGTTTGCCGAAGGCGAGCCCGGCGCCGTTCACGGTCACGTTGCCGGTCCACACCGTGGCGCCCTTCTGCAGCCGCGCCTGCACGGCCAGCTGGTCGGCCTGGTACGTCTGCCAGCGCACGCCGGAGCCGCGGGCGTTGAACGCCACCTCGGGGTAGCGCAGCGTGCCGCCCACCCAGCCGCTGGCCTGCAGCGAGCCCGCGATCTCCGGCTCGTAGCGCCCCGGCGGGGGGATGATGGCCGCCAGCACGCCCAGGTCGGGCGCGTCCAGCTGGAAGTTGAGCACCACCGGCGAGGCGGCCGTCAGCCCCAGCGATCCGCTGGCCTCCAGCCGCGCGCCGCGCACCGCCAGCAGCAGGCGCTGCACGTTGAGAACGCCGTCCGCCGCCGTCAGCCGCACCGTCCCCGTCTCGATCGCCACCCCGCCCACGGTGGACCCCGGCGCCGCGTCGAACGCTACGCGTCCCGCGAAGGTCTCGGGGGTGGTCCCCCGCCCGTCCACGTCGAGGGTCCCCGTGAGCCGCGTGGCCGGCAGGTTGGCCATCCCCGGCAGCGCGGACAGGTCCAGCCCCTGGATGCGTCCCGTCACCGTGTACGCCGGCACCGTCCCCGGCGCAAAGGTGCCGCGGACGTCGAACATCCCCTGCGGCCCCGTCAGCGCCACGTCGAAGCGGTACGGCTGCCGCCCGCCGCCGGAGACCGCGATTGGCCCGCTCACCGGCCCGGGGAGCAGCCCCGGCTTTCCGACGAGCGCGCCGATGCGGAAGTTGTCCACCCGGCCGGCCACATCGAACTGGTAGGGATCCTCCCCCTCCTTGCGGACGTTGCCGGCCAGGTTGAAGCTCCCCGCGCCCTGCGTCATGTCCACCGCGAAGCGGAAGTCGTTCGCCGCGCCGCGGGCGCTGAAGGTGCCGCTCAGCGGGCCCTCCAGCGGAACGTTCCCCGCCAGCACGCCCGAGGCGCGGAAGGCGTCCAGCCGGCCCGACACGTCGAAGCGCAGCGGGTCGCCCATCACCAGGCTGCCGCGCGCGGCGATCCCCCCCGCCGCGCCCTGCAGGTCCACGTCGAAGGTCACGTCGTCGCCCACGCCGCTCGCCGAGATCGGCCCGGCGAGGGTGGCGGTGCGGAAGGGGAGCGCGGGGAACAGCTCCGTCAGCGTGGCCAGCGCCAGCGGCTGGGCGCGGGCGCGCAGCTCCCAGCGCGGCGTCTCGCCCATCACGAAGCGGCCGGAGAGCCCGCGCAGCACCGTCTCGGGCGCGTCGCCCACGGCGTACGCCAAGTCGCCGTCCTCCACGCGCACGTCCTTCGCGGAGCCGGTGAGGGTCGCCACGCCGGTCAGCGTCCCCCGCAGCATCGCGTTGGGCTTGTCGCTGAACGCGGCCAGGTGCTCCACCCGCAGCGGACGCGCCTCCACCCGCAGGCCCGAGAAGCGGATGGGGTCCTCCCCCGGCGCGTAGCGGATCAGGCCGCTCGCGGCGATGACGGAGGGCGCGGTGCCCGGGTTGTCGCGCGGGGTGAGCGCGGCGCTCAGGTCGATGCGCAGCGGCCCGCCGTCCCCGGCCTGCAGCGCGTCCAGGCTGGCGACCTCGCCCGTGACCGTGCCCACAAGCGGAAGCTCGTCGATGTAGCCCAGCGTCTCCAGGTCCGCCAGCCGCAGCGGGTCCAGCGTAAGGCGCGTGTCGCTGAAGACGGGCTCGATCCCCGGCCCCGTCAGCACCGTCACCCGGCCGGCGGCGCGGGAATCGAGGATGGCCACGCGCGCGTCCGTCACCCGCCACAGCGTGCGCCCGCCGGCCTGCGACTGCGCGTTCAGCGCGAACGACGCGGTGCCCGTGGGCGGCAGGGGCAGCCCCATCCCGCCGAAGTCCGCGAAGGAGAGCGGGTGCGCGCGGACGTTCAGGTCGAACACCGGGCCCGCATCGGCGAAGCGCACCCGTCCCTCGCCGTCGAAGGCGGAGCGGGGGGTGCGCAGCGTCTCGACGTCGAACCGCAGCGTCTCGTCCAGCCCCATCTCGAACGAGCCGGCGAACTGCTGGATCCGCGTGTCGGGGTTGCGGACGTTGGCCGTCAGGCTGGCCACCTCCACCCGCCACCCCCCTGCCCCGCCCAGGCGCACCAGGGGGAGCGACGCCTGGATGTCCGTCATCCAGCGGATGGTGTAGACGCCGCCCTGCGTGCGCACCCGCTCCGGCTGCTTGAGGCTGGCGAAGCGCGGGTTGGGGTTGGCGGGGGCCTGGTAGGGCGTGGCGATGCGGGCGCGGCCGTTCACGATCCGCATCCCCCGGATGGCGATGGGCCGGCCCTGCTCCTCACCCGGTGCCTGCAGCGGGGCGCCGGCCGCCTCGGCCTTCATGATGTCGGTGTAGTTCCACTCCCCGTTGGCGCGCTGCAGCAGGCGCATGTAGGGGCGGTCGACGACCACCTGGTCCACGACGATGGGTCCGCTCTCGGCGGAGAGGGTGGAGGCGATCAGCCGCGCGCGGGCGGTGGGGGCGGAGACGATGGTGTCGCCGGCCTGGTCCAGGAAGGCCACCTGCCGCAGCATGATGCGCAGCGAGCCGTCCTCCTCCACCTCCTCCAGCTCGAACGCCTCCCTGGGCAGCCCCAGCGCCACCTGCACCCGCTCCTCGACCACCGCGCGGGTGCGGGCCCGGTTGACGTACCAGAACAGCACCAGCGCCGTCAGCCCGAAGCCGACCAGCAGCCCCAGCAGGAGCAGCCCGACGCGGTCAAGCCGGCGGCGGCGGCGCGACGTGGTCACAGCGCGTTCCCCAGCGACACCTGCACCACCAGCCGGCGCAGGAATCCGCGCCCCTCCGTGGGCCGATAGCTGCGCAGCAGCGGCGCGGGCACCAGCTCGCCGCGCTCGTTGATGCCGTACAGCGGCCCCGGCACCGCGCCGTACGGATTGTACGCCAGGTCCAGCCGGAACGGCCCCACCGGCGAGGCGAAGCGCGCGCCGATGCCGGGCGTAAAGCGCAGCGGCGCCCGCGCGGCCAGCGAGTCGCGCGACTCCCACACCTGCCCCGCGTCGATGAACGCCGCGTAGCGCGCGTTGCGCAAAAACTGCGGCCCCGCGCGCAGGGGAAAGGTCACCTCGGCCGAGGCCAGCAGGGCGCGCGTGCCGCCGGTGGACGAGCGGATGGTGTCGACGATGAACCCGTCGTCCGCCGTGCGGCGCGGGCGGGCGATGTAGACCGTGGGGCCCAGCTCGTTGAAGCGGAAGCCGCGGACGCCCGTGGGCCCGCCGCCGTAGAAGCGCCGCTCCGGCGGGATGTAGCCGCGGTCGCCGGTGAGCACGCCGGTGAGGAAGGTGCCGCCGGCCAGGCGAAGGGAGAGGACCACGTCGTTGCGCAGCTCGCGGTGCACGATGCCGTCCGCGGACAGGCGCAGGTACTCGTCGTCCGACCCCAGCAACGCGGACGCGTAGTCCACGCCCGCGCGGAACGAGTGGCCGCCGCTGGGAAACGGGTCCAGCCGCACCCGGCTCTGCGAAAGGCCCAGGGTGGCGCTGTTGGACCAGCGCGACTCCTCCAGCAGGGCGATGTCCTCTTGCGAGCAGACCTCGAAGGCCACGCAGAAAAAGTAGTCGCTGGCCCGCGTGCGCCCCCGCTGCACCTCGAAGGTCAGCGAGGCCAGCGTCTGCGGCAGGATCTGGCGCACCACGCCCACCTGCCCGCCGCTGGCGTCGCGCACGTACAGGTCAAGCTCGCTGATGCGCTCGGTGAACCCGCTGAGCACCACGCTGGTCTGCGTGCCGAACAGGCGCGGCTGCAGGAAGTTGGCGGCCAGCCGCCAGTTCAGCTGGTCGGCGATCAGCGAGTCTTCGGGGGTAAAGCGGCTGTCGGGGTCGAACGCCGGGCACGCGCTCTTCTCCAGCCCGTTCAGCGGGTCGCCCACCCCCACCTTGGCGACCAGGCCGGTAATCTCGAGCCGCCGCGCGCCGCCCAGGAAGTTGCGGTCCAGGTGGCTGGCCTCGCCGCGCACGCAGTCGCGGCTGCCGTAGCCGATGGCCATCTCGGCCGCGTAGCGCGGCGCCTCGACGATGCGCACCAGGACGGTGCTGCCGATGCTGTCCTGGTCCAGCTCCAGGCTGTCGGGCGTCACCTGCAGCCGCTCGGGCGCCACCTCCACCGCCGCGAAGCGCACCAGCTCCAGCTCGAACAGGTTGCGCTGGCTGCGCACCAGCTGGGTGGCGCGCAGCCGGTCGCCCACCTGCACCGCCATCTGCCGGCGCAGCGTCTCGGCGTCGAGCCGGTAGTTGCCGCTGAAGATGATGGAGTCCACCGTCACCAGCGGCCCCGGCGCCGCCTCCAGCCGCACCGTGGCCACGTCGGCGATGGTGTCGATCTCGTAGTTGCGCAGCACCTGCGCGTACGCGTGCCCCTCGTTGAGCAGCGTGTTGCGCACCGTGTCGACCGAGGCCAGGAAGTCGATGCGGCGGAACGGCTCGCCCACCTTCAGTGGCACGCGCCGCATCAGCACCGCCGTGTCCACCACCGCCTCGGCCCCGGCGATCTCCAGCCCCGTCAGCGTGGTCAGGTCCCCCGGCTCCACGCGAAAGACGACGTCCACCCCGTCCTCCCCCACCGCGGGGTCGACCAGGGGAAGGACGCGGGTGCCGTAGTAGCCGGCGTCGCGGTGGGCCAGCTGAATGCGGGCCACGTCGCGCGAAAGCACGCCCAGGTCCAGCGCGTACGACTCGTCGCCGAAGCGGCCGATGCAGAACGGGAGCAGCCCCGCGATGCGGCAGCGCGAGGGGCGGGTGGTGACCACGCTGCGCAGCGAGTCTTCGGGGACCACCAGCTCGCCCTCGAACTTCACCGAGCGGACGTCCTGCCCTTCGAACTCCGCGAACTGCGGCAGGGGTCCGGTGGCGACGCCGCCGCCGCTCCCCGCGCACGCCGCCAGCACGGCCAGCGCCCCCACGGCGAGCGCGGGGCGCAGGGACAGGCGGCGGAGCAGCAGGCGCACCGCGTGGCGAAGGGCGTGGGGCATCAAGGAGCGTGGATGTACGATGCGCACGCGCGGGCGTGCCACGCTCCCGGGGGGAAAGGCGTGGCGCTCCGCGACGATCGGGTTTTACCGAAATTCCGGCCGGCCGAGCCGGGAATCTACACCGCCGGGCGGCACGGGCAACGCGCCCCGTCCGCGGGGCCTTTCCCGCTCCCTGGGGCGCGGCCGCGGCGGATCAGCTCCACCGCGGCAAAACGATCATTCCGGGAGCATCCGCCGTGCCACTTCACCCCGGCGGCGGCTGCACCGGCACGGGGAGCGGCTGCGCGGGCGGCGGCTGGGCCCCCGGATCGGGCTCGACGGGATCCGGATCCGCCGCGGGGATCACCAGCGTGTCCCTGGGCGCGGACGGCCGCGGCGCCGTGGAGGACGGTGCGGGCGCGCCGATGCGCAGCGTGTCGCGCGGCTCCGCCTCGTCCGGCCTCACCGTTTCCACCGTCTCCGTGATCACCGTCTGCTCCGGCGCGTCGGTGGACGTCTCCACCTCCGTCACGGGAGTCTCGCGGCGCTCCTCCCGCGTGGAGCGCGTTCCCTCGTCACGGTCCACGGCGTCCTCGCGGCCCACGGCGCGGCGGGCGCGGCCACGCACGTCGTCCCACGCCTCGCGGGCCCACTCGCCCACGCGGGTGCCCACCTCGTCGCGCGTGCGCTGCCACCAGTCGCGCTCGTCGCGGCGGGTGCCGCGCGGACAGACGGCCGCGGGGACGTGGCGGCGAAGGAAGTACTCGGTATAGGTGTCGCCCCGCACGCGGCAGCCGGGGGCCACCACCCGGTCGTCGCTGGCCCGCACCTCGCGCCGGACCACGCCGCCCGGCGCCTTCCACGCCTCCGCCTCCTGCCCGCGCATCGCCACGCGCATGATGCGCCCCCACACCGGCGCCGCCACCCGCCCGCCCGAGCCCTCGTTCGTAATCGTCCGCGGCCGGTCGAAGCCGATCCACACCGCGCCCAGCCGCTGCGGGGTGTATCCCACGAACCACGCGTCCGTCGCGCCGTTCGTCGTCCCCGTCTTTCCCGCCGCGGGGATGCCGCTGCCCAGCGCGGCCCGGGCGGCGTTCCCCGTCCCCCGGTCCATCACCCCGCGCATCATGTTGGTCACGAGGAACGCGACGCCGCGGTCCATCACCCGGCGGCGGCGGACGCGGGCGCGCCACACCACCTTGCCCTCGCGGTCCTCCACCCGCGTCACGAAGCGCGGCTCCACCCGGTAGCCCAGCGTGGCGAACGGTGTGTAGGCCGTCACCAGCTCCATGGGCCGCACCGCCGTTGCGCCGATGGCGATGGAGGGGAGCGGGGGGATGTCGGCGCGGATGCCGGCGCGGTGGGCCACGTCCTCCACCTGGTCCAGCCCCGCCTGCTCGGCCAGCTTTACGGCGACGGTGTTGATGGATTGACGCAGCGAGTAGCGCACGGTCACCCGTCCCCGGTAGCGCCCGTCGAAGTTGCGGGGCACCCACACCTCGCCGCCGGGAAGGGTGCGGCGCACGGTGTCGTCGCGCACCGTGTCCACCGGCGACACCCCCTGCGCCACCGCCGCCGCGTAGACGAACGGCTTGAACGCCGACCCCGGCTGCCGCAGCCCCTGCGTGATGCGGTCGAAACGCGAGTCGTCCCACGTCCGCCCGCCGACGAGCGCGATCACGTCCCCCGTCTGCGCGTCCATGAACACCGCCCCGCCCTGCAGGTACGGCGTCTCGGTGCTGTCGCGATACTGCGCGCGCTTAGGCCCGGTGAACCGCCCGAAAGCGCCGTTCTCCACCGCGCGGATCTGCGCCTCGAGCTGCTGCTCCGCCGCCGCCTGCACGCGCGGATCCAGCGTGGTGTGGATCCGCATTCCCCCCTGGTACAGCGCGTCGCCCAGCTGCGCCTCCAGCTGGCGGCGGACGGCCTCCGTGAAGTACGGCGCGCGGCTGCGGCGGCGCTCCTCCGGCCGCCAGCGGGCCAGGCGGACGGGCGCCTCTTTCGACTCCGCCGCGTCCTCCGCGGTGATGCGCCCCTGCGCCGCCATCAGCGAAAGCACCAGGTTCCGCCGCTGCACGGAGCGCTGCATGTTGCGGCGGGGATTGTAGTTGGTGGGCGCCTTGGGGAGCCCCGCCAGCAGCGCCGCCTCGGAGAGACGCAGGTCCGCCGCGTTCTTGCCAAAGTAGACGCGCGCGGCGGACTGGATGCCGTACACGCCCTCGCCAAAGTAGATGTTGTTCAGGTACAGCTGCAGGATGTCCTTTTTCCCGTAGTGGCGCTCGATCTCCTGCGCCACGCGGATCTCCAGCAGCTTGCGCGTCACCGTGCGCTCGCTGGCCGGCAGCCGGTCGGGAAACACGTTGCGCGCCGCCTGCATGGTGATGGTGCTGGCGCCCGCCCCGCGCTGCCCGGGAATCAGGTTGCGCCCCGTCTGCGCGATGAAGCGCGGCCAGTGCACGCCGTTGTGCCGGTAGAAGTTCTGGTCCTCCACCGCGACGAACGCCTCGCCCACGTAGTCGGGAAGACGATCCAGATCGACCACCTGCCAGCGCGTGGGCGAAAGGTCCGCGATCACCGCCCCGCGCGCGTCGTACACCAGCGCGTTGCCGCCCGGCTGCAGCGTGGCGAGGCGGGCGACGTTGGGGCATCCCCGGATCCCGCAGCGCTGCCACGACATCGTCAGCGCGAACCCCGCCAGCGCGAACAGGGGGATGATCCAGCGCCGGTGCCTGGGATTGCGGACGCCGTTGGCGATCCCGCGCGTAAAAAAGCGTACGATGCCGCCGAAGAACGCCGCGTCACGCCCCAGCGCCGCGCGCAGCGAGCGGCCGGCTTTCGGAATGGCGACGCCGGGATCCAGCACCAGCTGGCGCACGTAGCGGACGGCCTCCCGCAGCCGCTCGCGCAGGTCGGGAAAGTAGCCGCCGCGGTAGATGTTCTCGGGCTCGTGCGGGCTCGGGTCGGGCATGTGGATCGGGTGGATGGAACGGATGGGGTCTGGACGAGGCGGGATGCAACAACGGCGCCCGGTGGGGCCCCTCCCCGGCCCCTCCCCGTTCGTTCCTCACGGAGAGGGGAGAATTCGATTGAGGGGCGGATGGATCACGCTGCGTCCGCGGGCGCCCCCTCCGCTCGCCTAGGCTCGCACCTCCCCCAAAACTGCTGGGGGAGGTTGGTTGCCGACAGATCGGGGCGCAACGACAAGCATCGAACTGCGCCGGCGGGGTGCCCCTCCCCCGGCCCCTCCCCGTTCGTTCCTCACGGAGAGGGGAGAATTCGATCGCGCTGCGGACGGGTCCGGGCTGCGTCCGCGGGCGCCCCCCTCCGCTCGCTTAGGCTCGCACCTCCCCCCAAAACTGCTGGGGGAGGTTGGTTGCCGACAGATCGGGGCTCGACGACAAGCATCGCACTGCGCCGGCGGGGTGCCCCTC
>NZ_DASWNM010000020.1:0-12100 GCF_036399255.1 Longimicrobium sp. | reverse complement strand
GGCAGATGTCGGGGAGCGTGCCCGTCACGAGGATGCGGTCGAAGCACGAGAGCACGCCGAGGATACGAGCTGCGTAGCGGTCGATGAGCATGGCAGTTTTCGCGAGCAGGTGAACAGGGTAAACACCATGCAACGAAACTCTGCCATGTCAAGCCCAACTCGTGTTTGGTTCCGGCTACGCCGGGTTAGGGGTACAGAGGAACAGAGTCAGACAGAGGGTGAGATTCAGCTCGCTTTCTCTGTCTGACTCTGTTCCTCTGTACGATTATTCTGTTTCAGGATCTGTCTGTGGGGCGCGGCAGAGGGTGGGTGAACAAACATTATTCGCCGCATTTTCATTGGGATTTCATGCTCAACGAGCCTTGACTGGAGGCCGATGGGCGGTGGATTTCGATGAAAGTAGATCCGGAACGTGTCCTGCACCGCAGCGGATCGCGGAAGGCGGAAGAAGTAGGCGTTGTGCTGTAAAACCGTGGATGGATCAGGAGAAAGGGAGCTGCCACCGGCCCGGATCCTGCGATTCCGGCGCAGCTTTTTCCCGAACTCTATTGTTCGAAGTCCTTCCGATATACGGGATTTGCAAGTGATTGCGGCGTAAAACGTTCCCCGCACGTCTTGCGACATCCTGTTCAATAGCGTAGCGTGAGGGTGCTTCCAAACATAGCCCGGGCGCCCGCGACCCCTCGCGGGACGCCACCCTCTCCACCTCTCAGGAGGACGCATGGGCAAGCTACGCCTGTTGGCCACGTCGGTGCTTTGCGTGGCCGCGCTCTCGGCCTGCGCCGACGAGCCCACCACCCCCGGCAACACCCCCGTTCCCGTCACGCCGTCGTCCGCGCAGCTCGACGTCCTCTTCGACGAGGCCGCGCGCGACTACGGCGTGCCGGCGGGGCTCCTCAAGTCCATCGGCTACGTCGAGACGCGGTGGGAGATGGTGCGCGGCGGCGTGGAGTTTCCCGGACAGGAGCCGGCGTTCGGCGTGATGGCGCTGCGCGGCGAGAACCTGCGCAAGGGCGCCGAGCTGGCAAAGCTGGACGAGCGCGCGGTGCAGAACCAGGCGCGCGCCAACATCCGCGCCGCGGCCGCCCTGCTGGCCTCCTGGGCCGACGCGGCGGGCGTGGGCGCCACCGACGTGGCCGCGTGGGGCCCGGTGGTGGCCCGCTACAGCGGCATCGAGGACGCCAACGGGCAGGCGCACTACGTCCACAGCGACGTGTACGCCACGCTCAACCGCGGCGTGGTGGCGCGCACGGGCGCGGGCAACGTGCTGGCGTCGGTGATGCCGGTGCCGGTGACCGCCAAGTTCCCCCTTCCCACGGGCGGCCCGTCGGCGGCGGTGGCGCCCGACTACCCGGTCAGCGGCACCATCTGGCGCCCGTCGCCCAACTACAACGCGCGCCCCACGGGCAGCCTGGGCGGCGTGCAGATGGTCATCATCCACACCTGCGAGGGCAGCTACACCAGCTGCTGGAGCTGGCTCACCAACACGCAGGCGCAGGCCAGCGCGCACTACGTGGTCAACGAGAGCGGCAGCGAGATCAGCCAGCTGGTGCGCGAGGCCAGCCGCGCCTGGCACATCGCCGCCACCTACGACTGCTCGCTCAACAGCGGCGTCAAGTGCGGCCTGAACGGCTACAGCAGCAACAACTTCACGGTGGGCATCGAACACGGCGGCTTTGCGTCGCAGACGTCGTTCCCGGTGGGGCAGATCGACGCGTCGGCCCGGCTGTCGTGCGACATCAGCAAGGCGTATGGCATTCCGCGCGATCGCAACCACTACGTGGCGCACGGCCAGCTGCAGCCGTACAACCGCACCGACCCGGGCCCCAACTGGCCCTGGACCGACTACATGAACCGCATCAACTCGCACTGCGGCTCCACGCCCATCGCGGCGATCGTGGTCGACAACAACAACGCCAACAACAACGGCTCGGTTGCCAGCTTCTCGTCGTCCGCTACGTGGCAGGTTTCGACGGGCACGGCGGGCTACTACGGCAGCAACTACGCGTTCGCGTCCACGCAGCCCATCAGCGACGGCGCCACCTTCTCGTTCTACCTGTCCGCGGCGGGTGCCCGGACGATCGACGTGTGGTATACGTCGGGGACCAACCGCTCGGCGACGGCACCGTTCATCGCCTACAACGCCGCCGGCACCGAAGTGGGCCGCGTCAGCGTGAACCAGCAGACGGGCGGCGGCGCCTGGCGTAGCATCGGCACCTTCAACTTCAGTGCGGGCTGGAACCGCGTGGTACTGTCGCGCTGGACCACCGAAGGGTACGTGGTGATCGCGGACGCCATCCGCGCGCGGTAAGACCAGGTTACAGGTTACAGGGGACAGGTTACAGCCTGCCCTTTCGATGAAGGTCTCCCCCTCTCCCCGCGCGGTTTGCGGGGGGAGGGGGTCGGGGGAGGGGCCGTGGTTCAAGGCGCCTCAGTGGTGAGGCCGCACAGAGTCTCCTCTCCGAATGCACACAGAAAGCGGTTGCCTGATGATCCGAATCTTCCGCATCCCCGTCCTGCTGCTCGCCGTGGCGGCGTGCCAGCGCGCCAATGCCGAGCCGGGCGGCACGGCGTCCCTGCCGCGCGGCGAGCTGCGCGGGCTGGCGGGGCGCATCGTGTTCGTGTCGGAGCGCGACAGCCAGCCGGAGATCTACTCCGTGCGGCCGGACGGGCGCGGGCTGCGGCGGCTGACCGACGCCGCCAGCGCCGACTATCCCGCCGCGCCCGTGCCCGGCGGCAATGCGCTGCTGGCCGTTTCCGTCACGGACGAGGGGGAGCAGCAGATCGAGCGGATGGTGATGCTGGGCTACGACGGCTCGGCGACGTCCATCGGCCCGGTGAGCGCGCGGGTGCGGTCGCCGTCGTGGTCGCCGGACGGGCGGTGGGTGGTGTTCGAGAGCGACACGGCCAGCTTTCGCGACCTGTATCGCATGCGGCGCGACGGCGGGGGCCTGCAGCGCCTGACGCAGAACCCCGAGGGCAACTTCGAGCCGTCCGTCTCGCCCGACGGACAGTCCATCGCGTTCGTCAGCAGCCGCGACGGCGACGCGGAGGTGTACGTGATGCGCGCGGACGGCACCGGGACGCGCCGCATCACCGCCTTTCACCGCGACGACTGGGCACCGAGGTGGTCGCCGGACGGAAAGCGCATCGCCTTTCTGAGCGACCGCGAGGGCGCGGACCGCGTGTTCACCGTGGGCGCGGACGGGCTCGACCTGCAGCGGCTGGACACCACCGCGCCCGATTCCGCGCTGGCCGAGGCGGAGCCGGCCTGGTCGCCGGACGGGACGCGGCTGGCGCTCACCGTCCGCAGGCGCGGCGGCACGGCGCGCGTCGCCGTGCAGGACCTGCGCACCGGCAAGCGCACCATCGTCAGCGGGGCGGACGAGGTGGCCAGCATGCCCGCCTGGTCGCCCGACGGCCGTCACCTGGTGTACGTCGCCGACCGGCAGGGCGATCCGGACCTGCGCATCGTCCGCGCGGACGGCACCGCGGCGTCCACGGTCGTCCGCTCCCCCGGTCCCGACTGGCTGCCGCGCTGGATTCCATGATCGGGTAATCCCGACTCCGGGAAAAACAACACCTGAATGGGTACAGAGGAACAGAGTCAGACAGAGAATGCGAGCTGAAACAGCATCACGCGTCCTCTGTCTGACTCTGTTCCTCTGTACGATCAATCTTTTTCAGGAGCTGGACCTTGCCCGGATGTATGATGGGCATAATATTACAGCCATCATCTAACCGGGAGAGGACTCGATGGCCGACGCATACATCATCGACGCGGTGCGCACGCCGCGCGGACGGGGCAAGAAGGGCAAGGGATCGCTCACCGGGATCCATCCGCAGGAGCTGCTGGCGCAGACGCTCCAGGAGCTGGGGCGCCGCACGCAGATCGACGCAGCGGACGTGGACGACGTGGTGGTGGGCGTGGTGTCGCAGGTGGGTGAGCAGGGCTCCAACATTGCCCGCAACGCCGTGCTGGCCGCCGACTGGCCGCTGCACGTGGGGGGCGTGTCGCTGAACCGCTACTGCGGATCGGGGCTGCAGGCCGTGAACTTTGCGGCGATGGGGGTGATGAGCGGCGCACAGGAGCTGGTGGTGGGCGGCGGCGTGGAAAGCATGTCGCGCGTGCCCATGAACAGCGACGGCGGCGAGGGCGACGGGATGAACCCGCACCTGCGCCGCAAGCACCCGCAGGTGCCGCAGGGCATCAGCGCCGACCTCATCGCCACGATGGAGGGCTTCAGCCGCGAGGAGCTGGACGCGTTCGCCCTGCGCTCGCAGCGGCGCGCCGCCGAGGCGCAGCGCGAGTGCCGCTTCAGCCGCTCGCTGTTCGCCGTCCGCGACCCGGAGACCGGCGCCGTCGCACTGGAAAAGGACGAGTTCCTGCGCCCGGAGACCACGATGGAGGCGCTGGCGGGGCTTCCCGCCGCCTTCGAGGCCGCCGGCGCGCACGCCGCGGGCCCCAACGGCGAGACGCTGGACCAGATCGCCCTCGCCCGCTTTCCGCGCGAGGGCGGCATCCGGCACCTGCACACGGCGGGCAACTCCAGCGGCATCGTGGACGGCGCCGCGGCGGTGCTGCTGGCGTCCGAAGAGTACGTGCGCGCGCACGGCCTGCGTCCGCGCGCCCGCATCCGCTCGATGGCCGTCTTTGCCGAGGACCCGGTCATCATGCTCACCGCGCCCGCCGAGACGGCACGCAAGGCGCTGCGCAAAGCGGGAATGCAGCCGGCGGACGTGGACCTGTGGGAGATCAACGAGGCCTTTGCCGCCGTGCCGCTGCAGACCATCCGCCGGCTGGGGATCGACCCCGAGCGGGTGAACGTGAACGGCGGCGCCATCGCGCTGGGGCACCCGCTGGGCGCCACGGGCGCCATCATCCTGGGCACCGCGCTGGACGAGCTGGAGCGGCGCGGGCTGGCCACGGCGCTCGTCACCCTCTGCATCGCGGGCGGGCAGGGCGTGGCCACCGTCATCGAGCGCATCTAACGGGGAGGATGGAGATGGCGGTGAACGGCGAGGCGGGCGTACGGACGCGGACCATCACCTGGCACGACCCGCTGCCGGGCGCGCGGGCGGGGGCGCGGATGAGCGGCATCGACTACCTGCGCGCCATGGAGCGCGGCGAGCTGCCGCCGCCCCCCATCATGGCCACCCTGGGAATCGGGCTGAGCGAGGTGGAGGAGGGGCGCGTGGTGTTTCACGCGGACCCCGACGAGTACCACTACAACCCCATCGGCGTGGTGCACGCGGGGCTGGCGGCCACCATGGCCGATTCGGCGATGGCGTGCGCCGTCCACAGCACGCTGCCGGCGGGGGCGGGGTACACCACGCTGGAGTTCAAGATCAACCTGGTGCGCCCGCTGACCCGCGACACGGGGCGCGTGTTCTGCGAGGGGCGCACCATCCACGTGGGCGGCCGCAGCGCCACGGCCGAGGCGCGGCTGACGGACGGCGAGGGGCGGCTGTACGCGCACGCGACGACGACGTGCATGGTGTTTCGCCCGGAGAAGGAGAAGGGCTGATGGTGCGGTATCCCGCGGGGCACAAGGAAAAGACGCGCGAGCAGATCGTGAGCGCCGCGGCGCGCGCCTTTCGCGAGGAGGGGGTGGACGCGGTGAGCGTGGGGGAGCTGATGGGGCGCGCCGGGCTCACCCACGGCGGCTTCTACGCGCACTTCCGCAACAAGGACCAGCTGGTGGCCGAGGCGTGCCGGTGCGCGCTGCGTGAGTCGTCCGCCCGGCTGATGGCCGCCGCCCGCCGGGCGCCGCCGGGCGAGCGGCTGGCGGCGTTCATCCGTGCCTACGCCAGCCCCGCGCACCGCGACGACCCCGGCGGCGGCTGCATCATGCCCGCGCTGGCCGCGGAGCTGGGACGCCACGAGGCCCCCGAGGTGCGCGCCGCCTTTACCGAGAGCCTGGCCGAGAGCGTCGCCACCCTGGCCCGCGCCCTTCCGGAGGATGGAGACGTAGACCGCACCGACCGCGCGCTGGCGCTGATGTCGGGCCTGGCCGGCGCGGTGATGCTGGCGCGCGCCGTGGACGATCCCGCGCTCAGCGACCGCATCCTGCGGGCCTCCAGCGACGTCTTCGCCGCCGCCTTCGCGGGCGAGAAAGGGAATTCTCACGCTGACTCCGCTTCCTCTGCGTGAGACCGGAATCCGGAAAAGAGGTACGGATGCGAAGTCCGCGGACGGTGTCACTCTGAGAGGGTGTTGCCAAACCTCACCTGCTCCCAACGGCGGCGCGCTGTCATCCTGAGGGAGCGCACGTCCGTAACTTTCATACCCACATAAACTTGCGCGCGACCGAAGGATCTTTGTCGGGTTGCGCGAGGCCCAGCCACCGGGAGCCGTTCAAGTCCCTCGGTCAGGCAGACGAGGTCCTTCGGCCGGCGCCAACCCTTTGCGTGAAAGCAGTCTGCGGAGCGGCGCCTCCCTCAGGAAGTCAACGCTTGTGGGCGGTTTGGCAACACCCTCTGAGGGAGGCGCGCACCCGGTCCTTTCCAGTTGCGCCACGGCCTTGGAGCGTGACGACGGTCATACGCGGCGCCTCCCTCAGAAGGACAGTGATCATCCGGACGGAGTCCTTTTGCGGATTCGGTAGTGGCCCATCTTTTTGCGTATCTCCGGGATGCAAGAGCGCCCGCGGGGCCTCAGTGGCGCCGCGGGCGTTCTTCGATCACTCGCCGATCGTCAGTCGGAGGTCCCGGTGGTGTCGCGGGGCTCGTAGACGTACTCCACGCGGCGCACCGGCGCGCAGGTGTCGCAGGTCACGCCGTGCGGGCCCTGCTTGACCAGGTTGCCCCGGGTGATGGTAAAGGTGTCGGGGCTGGTGGGGCGGTTGGTGCGGTACGCCATGATCACCCGGTTGCGCCGGCGCGTGACCCGGGCCGTGTGCGCGAACCCCGCCAGCACCGGCGGCGTGAGGGGCCGGCCGTCCGCCCCCAGCGTCTCCACGACCGCCAGGAAGCTGCGGCGCCCCTCGACCTCGGAGATAAAGCTGAGGCTGTCGTACACCATGGTGTAGATCTGGTGGGTGCCGCTGGGGTAGGTGACCTCGGCGATCACCCGGTCCGGCGAGCCCTCCACCAGCGTAAGCTCGTACACCGGGCTCAGCGGCTCCAGGGGCTCGGTGCTCCCCTGGCACGCGGCCAGCGTCAGCACCGCCCATATCGCGGAGCCCAGGCGGAGGAGGGGCATGGAACGCATGGCGAACTCCTTCTTCAGGATCGTACGGCGTGGCCGATCCGGTGCAGGCCGCGGAGCGCGGCGCCGGCGGGCCCGGTGGGGCGGTTCCGCGGCGCGGGTCGAAGCATAACGCACGGGCGCCCGCAAAGCTGACGCAGCGCGTCCGCCCCGCAAGCTAACCCCTTTTGCCGACCCGTAGAAGCCTTTCCGCCACCCGGCCGCCGCCGGGCTCCGCGGCGGTCCGCGTCAGCCCCCGCCGTGGGCTCCCGCGCCGGCCGCCGCGGGCTGCAGCACCCCTTCTTCGCTCTCGGCGATCAGGTGGTCCACCACCGCCTTGAAGTCGCCGGTGCGCTCGTAGACGGCGATCTGCCGGTCGGCGCTGCTTCCCTCGTCCATCACGCGAAAGGCGTACTCCACCTCCCTGCGCGTGCCCAGGTCGTCCAGCACGTCGTCCACGAACCACTCCAGCATCTCGCGGATCAGGCTCTTGGCCGGGCACTCCTCCTGCTTGCCGAAGTCGATCAGGTTGCCGTCGAAACCGTAGCGCACCGCGCGCCACTTGTTTTCTTCGATGAGGTCGGCGCCGTACACGCGGAACGTCATGTTGTCGCGGCGCAGCTTCCACAGCTTCTTGATGATGGCCTGCAGGATGGCCGCCACGCACACCGCCTCGTCCACGCGCGTGCAGACGTCCAGGAAGCGGTACTCCAGCGTGGGAAACGCGTGGTGCGGGCGCAGGTCCCAGTAGATCTTGCTGCCGTTGGGAATGCAGCGCGTGTTCACCAGCGTTTCCTGCAGCTCCTGGAAGTCGCCCCAGCCGCGCATGATGCGGGGCACCCCCGTGCGCGGGAAGTTGCGGAAGATGACGCTGCGGTAGCTCTTGAGCCCCGTGTTGCGCCCCATCCAGAACGGCGAGCTGCTGGACAGGCACAGCAGGTGGGGGATGAAGTAGCGCGACACGTTCATCGCGTCGATCAGGAACTCGGGGTCCTCGATCCCCACGTGCACGTGCGTGCCGAAGATCAGCAGCTGCTGCGCCAGGTCTTGCATGTCCTGCCGCACGCCGATGTAGCGCTCCAGCGGCGTGATCTCCTGCGTCATCCAGCTGCTGAACGGGTGCGTGCCGGCGGCGACCACCTTGAGGTCCTTGCGCGCGGCCAGCCCCATCACCATTCCCCGCAGGCGCACCAGCTCGGCGCGCACCTCCTGGGGCGTGTGGCACACGGTGGTGCCCACCTCCACGATGCTCTGGTGCAGCTCGGGCTTGATCTCGCCCAGGAGCATGTGGTCGTCTTCCAGCAGCTCCGTGATGTACGATCGCAGCTCCCGGGTTTCCGGGTCGATGATCTGGTACTCTTCTTCGATGCCGAGGGTGAGCGACGGCTCCTTCATGCGGGCGTTCCCGGGTTGGGCCGGTGGGCTGCGGAAGACGAGTTGAACTGCCGGATTTCCAGCCGTGGTTTGCTGCACGGATCAGGCCGCGGGAACCGGGATTCCGCGCGGCGCGACAGGCTCTGTACAACCCCATCGGTGCGGCGCTGAGAACCTGCTCCGCTTCGGATGCTTCGAGGCGAGAGGCGGGCGCCCCCTCCGGGCTCGCACCACTCGCCCACCTCCCCCAAAACTGCTGGGGGAGGTGGGGGTGGGGCAAGGATCCGGCGGTACGAAGGGTCCCGAGCTGCGTCGGACGGTGGCCCCCTCTCCCGGCCTCTCCCCCGCAAACTACGCGGGAGAGAGGTGACGCGCACCGATCCTCCAGTGCGCGGGGACGCCAAGGCGCGAATAGAAGTATAGAGAGCCCGTCGAAGCGGGAGCGAATTCTCCCCTCTCCGTGAGGAACGAGCGGGGAGGGGCCGGGGGAGGGGCCCCCTGTCGGGCGCCAGCGCGATGCAATTCGCCGAGCCTCGTACCGGGCTCACTCCGAGGGCCGGCAAGGGCGAATGAATTCGCTGCAACAACCACACGAAGGCCGCCTTCGCGGACTGGCGGCCGTGGGGCAGGTGCAAGTACCTGCCACGTTGGGGGCAGGTGTCGACAACACTGTGGCTGTCCGAAGCGGATCGAATTCTCCCCTTCTCCCGCGCAGCGGGGGAGAGGAGGCTCCGTCAGGCGCCAGCGCGATGCAGTTCGCCGAGCCCCGATCCCTCGGCATCCCAACCTCCCCCAGCAGTTTTGGGGGAGGTGGGCGAGTAATGCGAGCCCGGAGGGGGCGCTCCTTCAGGCGCCAGCGCGATGCAGTTCGCCGAGCCCCGATCCCTCCGCATCCCCAACCTCCCCCAGCAGTTTTGGGGGAGGTGGGCGAGTAATGCGAGCCCGGAGGGGGCGCCTCGCGGACGCAGACCGAACCCGTTCGAAGCGCCCCGATCCGCCCTCCCCACCCCCTACCGGTGCACGTCGTCGCGGTGGCGGATGTCGTGAAGCAGGATGTCGAACACCAGCAGCAGCCCCAGCGCCGCCGCGGCAAGAAAGAAGAGCATCGCCACGCCGGGATAGCCGAACAGGGTGAACCGCGTGGGAATGCGCATCATCATCGACGCGCCCAGGATGAGCGCGGCCAGGATGATGCCCATGGAGATGCGGTTGGACATCTTCTGCATCCCCTCCAGCAGCCACGCGTCCTCCACCACCCGCACCTTCACCTCGACCCCCTCTTCCGTCACCGCGTCCAGCGCGCGGTTGATGCGGCCGGGAAGCTTCTGCACCAGCTCGTTCATCTCGAGCAGGTTGGTGAACATGCGGCTGGGGGAGGCGTTCTTCATCATCCGCCGCCGCATGAGGTCCGACGCGTTGCGGCGGATGGCGGCGTTGGGGTCGAACTGCGGGTCCAGCGTGCGGCCCACCTGGTCCAGCGCCAGCAGCGCGCGCCCCAGCATGGTCATCTCCACCGGCAGGCGAATGCCGTTCTCGGCGGCGCTGCGGGTCACCTCCAGCATCACCCGCCCCACCTGGATGTCCTGGGCGCTGGTGGCGCTGGTAAAGTCGCCCACCAGCGTCTTTACGTCGCCCGTGAACCGCCCCTCGTCGAAGTGGCCGCGCACCTCGCCGATCTCGATGGTGACCTGCGCCGCCTCGTCGCCGCGGCCGTCGCTGATGGCCAGCACCATCCGCAGCAGGTTCTGCTGCAGGTCGGGGCTCAGCGTGCCCACCATTCCCATGTCCAGCAGGGCGATGCGGCCGTCGTCGGTCAGAAACACGTTGCCGGGGTGCGGGTCCGCGTGAAAGAACCCATCCACCAAGATCTGCTTGAGGTAGGCGCGGAACAATTCCTCGGCCAGCGCGGCGCCGTCCACCTCCATGCGCGCCAGCGGGCTGAGCTTCGTGATCTTTCGCCCGCGCACGTACTCCATGGTCAGCACCCGGCCGGTGCTGTAGTCCTCCACGGGGCGGGGGATGATGATGCGCTCGAACTCGGCCAGGTTGGCGTCGAGCGTGGCCATGTTGCGCGCCTCGCGCCCGTAGTCAAGCTCGCTGAGCAGGGTGCGGCGGAACTCCTCCAGCACGCGGGCGGGCTCGTACTTTCGCCCTTGCTTCGTGTGCTGGTCCATGAACTCCACCACGTCCGTCAGCGCGTCCAGGTCCTTTACGATCTGCTCGCGGATGCCGGGGCGCTGCACCTTGACGGCCACGGTGCGCCCGCCGCGCAGCACCGCCCGGTGCACCTGCCCCAGCGACGCCGCGGCGATGGGGGTGCGGTCGAACTCGTCGAACGCCTTGCTGACGCGCACGCCCAATTCTTCGCTCACGATGCGCTCCGCCTCCTCCCCGTCGAACGGCTCCACCTTGTCCTGCAGGCGGGCCAGCGCGTCGGCGTAGGCGCGGGGGATGAGGTCGGGGCGGGTGGAAAGGAGCTGGCCCAGCTTTACGAAGGTGGGCCCCATCTGCTCCAGGTCGGTGGTCAGCCGCTCGGCCTCGGCGGGCTGGCCCTCCGAGGGCTCGGCGCCCTCTTCCAGCGCGCCCTCCAGCCCCGCGGAGCGCACCAGGTCGCTGCGCCCGTACCGCATCAGCAGGCGGGCCAGGTCGCGGTAGCGCTTCAGGTGCTCGGGGCGCAGCGAAATTCCCATCGGCGGGCCGTCCCGGTTCCGGGTCAGGTGGATGCTCGGCGTTTTCCCCCGCCACAAGCGCAGAAAGCGTGCGCAGGCAAGGTGTTGCGAACCTTGTACATCATCCGTCGAGCCTCGTTTCCGCGCCCCGAATCACATCCACGGGCGCACGCGCGCGGCATCGTCTTGCATGGGGAGATGCGCGGCGATTATCCTGCGCCGTCCGCACGCGGTATGGCAACGACCTCGCATCCAGACGACCATGGCAGAAGATCGCGACCTCGAGAAGGTGTACTCGCGCAAGCAGTTCGCGGCCAAGCTGCGCCGCCTGGCCGACTCCATCGAGACGGAGAAGGCGTTCACCATCCAGGTGGCCGGCGAGCGCCTGAAGATCCCCGCCGAAGCCGAGTTCAACGTGGAGCACGAGCGCAGCGGCGACACCGAAGAGCTGGAGTTCCAGCTGCGCTGGAAACGCGCGGCGGAGTAGCACCACCTGGGTCGGTAGATCCGGGTCCGGCACTTCGATCGAACACCCGCCGGACCAGGATCCTGCCGTCCGCCCGCTTGAGCGAATGAATTCGCCGCTGGAAAACCGCAAAGTCCGCCTTCGCGGACTCGGCGGCCCAGCGGTGTGCGGCGTTCAACGCATCTGCGCGTCCGCAACCAGAGAGCACCCAGGCAAGAGCCCCGCTCCGCGAATTTCCGGAACGGGGCTCTTGCTGGCTATTCCCTAACCCGGCGTAGCCGGAACCAAACACGAGTTGGGCTTGACATGGCAGAGTTTCGTTGCATGGTGTTTACCCTGTTCACCTGCTCGCGAAAACTGCCATGCTCATCGACCGCTACGCAGCTCGTATCCTCGGCGTGC
>NZ_DASWNM010000019.1:0-34704 GCF_036399255.1 Longimicrobium sp. | reverse complement strand
CTGCCCTCCAGCAATCCGACAGGGGATTCCTCGGCCCTGCAACCTCTGGTGTGAAAGCAGGCTACGGCGTGGCCGGGCCTCGGAATGACAGCGCTGGTGGATCTGCCTGGATGCGCAGCGTCGGATTCTTGAACACGCTCTGAGGGAGGCGCCGCCCCGCAGCTCGCCTGTACACTGCACCTTGGCGCCGACTGAAGGACCTCGCTGGCACAAACCGCGGGGCGGGTCCCGCGCCATGGAGCCGACCCCGCCTCGCCGTAGAGCAGGTCCTTCGGTCGCGCGCAGGCGGTTGTGTGGAATCGGGTTACACGTGGTGCGCTCCCTCAGGAAGTCACCGCTTCTTCGTGAGTTTGGAGGTTTGGCAACACCCTCTGAGGGAGGCGCCGCCCATACCGTCGTCATGCGCCACGGCCTGCGCGCCGGGCGAAGAATCTTGTTCGGGAACGGGCGGGGGCTCGCGTCGAAACCAGCCCAGCCGACGGAACCGTGCGCCCATCCGGAAGATTCCCCGGTCGGCGCAGGCCGTTTGGCTTCCGCTCCACATCCTCTCGAATCTTCACCATGGACATCCGCAAGCTCCTGGTCATTCCCCAACTGATGTGGTACGGCCTGCGCGCGCCGCGCGGGCAGCGCCAGGTGTGGGACCGCTTCTGGTCGGGCATCCAGCGCACCGGCGCCGGCGGCGAGGTGCTGTGGGACGCGGCCAGCCAGGCCGAGTTCGACGCCGTCCTCGCGCGCGTGCTGGCCCGTATGGACACCCGCCTGCCCATCGTGGACGTGGGCTGCGGCAACGGGCGGTTCTCGCGGCTGCTGGCGGCGCACTTTCCCCGGGTGGTAGGGATCGACATCTCTTCCTTCGCGATCCAGAAGGCGAAGGCGGAGTCCGCCGGCATCAACAACGTGGAGTACCGCGTGCTGGACGTGGGCGCGCCGGACGTGGGACGCGCGCTGGCGGACGAGCTGGGTGAGGCGAACGTCTTCATGCGCGGCGTCTTTCACACCTTCGATGCCGGGCAGCGGGCCAGCGCCATCGCGAACCTGGCCCGGATGGTGGGCGGGCGCGGCATGGTCTACGGCCTGGAGACCAACTACGAGGGGGACCCGCTGGACCAGCTGATCGCCCAGGGCGCCACCATGACCTCCATGCCGGAGCCGGTGCGCAAGTGCATCGCGGCCGGCCTCAAGCCGCCCAGCCACTTTGGCGAAGCGGAGGTGCGGGAGTTCTTTCCGGCCGGCGGATGGGAGGTGGTGGAGAGCGGTCCGCTGACCATCCACGGGCTGCCGCTGACCACCGGCGGCGAGTTCGAGCCCATCCCCGGCTACTACGCCATCGTCCGCCAGCGCGCGCCGGCCGGGTGAGCGCGGCCTGGCGACGGTAGGTAAACGACGATCTCGATCAATACGTTCACTGGATGACCGGATGACGGACGAGGAAGAGGCGCCGGTGCTGGGGCTGCGGCGGGGGACGGTGCGCCTGGTGCCGCACACCGTGCGCTGGGCCGAGATTTACCGCGAGGAAGAAGCGCGGCTGCGTGCGGCGCTGCAGGGGGTGCTGGTCGACGTCCAGCACTTCGGCAGCACGTCCATCCCGGGGATCCACGCCAAGCCCATCCTCGACATCCTGGCCGGGGTGCGGCGCCGCGACGACGTGTTCGAGCGCCGGCCCCAACTGGTGGCGCTGGGATACGGATACGTGCCGGGGGCCGGGGTGCCGGAGCACCACGTCTTTGGCAAGGGCGAGCCGCGCACCCACCTGCTGCACGTGGTGGAGCACGGAAGCCGCGCCTGGACCGAGAACCTGTGGTTTCGCGACCAGCTGCGCGCCGACCCCGCGCTGGCCGCGGAATACGACGCGCTCAAGCTGCGGCTGGGTGAGGCGCATCCCGACGACCGCGCCCGCTACACCGAGCAGAAAGGCGACTTCGTGCAGCGCATCCGCCAGGGCGCGCCCTGAGGGGGTGTTGCCAAACCTCTCAACGTGATTGACTTCCTGAGGGAGGCGCCGCCCCGCAACTCGCTTGTACGCTGCACCTCGGCGCCGACTGAAGGACCTCGCCGGCAGAACGACGGGGCTGGTCCCGCGGGATGAAGCTGGCCCCGCCTCGCCGGAGAGTAGGTCCTTCGGTCGCGCGCAAGCGGTTTTGTGGAATCAGGTTACACGTGGTACGCTCCCTCAGGAAGTCATCGCTTTTGTGAGTTTGGGGTTTGGCAACACCCTCTGACGGCGCGCGCCGTGAATCCAAACCATTGGTCCGTCCGTGGTATCCCATGCGTGTCGCGGGGCCCTGTCGCGAGCTCCGCGCGCATCACCACTGACGAGGGGAAACCCCATGTTCGTATATGCCCGCGGGCTGCTGATCGCAGGACTGGTTCTTGGAGGCTGTGCTCCGCAGCGTCACGCGCTGTCCGCCGGCGCGCCGGGAGGTGATTCCGGCGGCACGGACCTCATCGCGGCGCTGGACGAGAAAGCGCCGCTCTGGCTGGCCGAGCACGACGTGCCCAGCATCTCCGTCGCGTACATCCAGGGGGGCCGCGTGCGGTGGACGCGCGCGTACGGCGAGCAGGCGCAGGGCGTGCCCGCCACGCCGGCGACGCTGTACAACGTGGCGTCGCTCGCCAAGCCCGTCTTTGCCGAGACCATCCTCCGGCTGGCGGCGGAGGGGCGGCTGTCGTTGGACGAGCCGCTGGCCGGGCACTGGGTGGACCCCGACGTGGCCGGCGACCCGCGCCACCAGCGGCTGACGCCGCGGATTGCGCTGAGCCATCGCACGGGCTTTCTCAACTGGCGCTTCCAGGACTCTTCGGGCGTGCTGAAGTTCCAGCGCGACCCGGGAACGGCGCTGGGCTATTCCGGCGAGGGCTTCGAGTACGTCCGCCGGTTCGCGCAGAACAAGCTGGGCACCCCGTGGGAGGCGCTGGCGGCCCGCTACGTGTTCCAGCCCTTCGGAATGACCAGCACGGCGCTCACGCGGCGCGACTGGTTCGCGGGCCGCATCGCCATGCCGTACGGGCGCGAAGGCCGGTACCGCGAGCCCACGGTCGCCGACTCGGCGCTGGCGTCCGACGACCTGTACACCACTGTGGGCGACTACGCGTCGTTCCTGGTGGGGGTGATGAACCGCGACGGGCTCAGCGCCGCGTACGCCGCGCAGCGCGATTCTTCGCACGTCGCCAACACCAGTGGCTCCGCCTGCCCGCAGGCGGGTGTGCCGTGCCCCCGCAGCGGCATGGGGCTGGGGTGGGAGATCCTGGAGTTTCCGGGCGAGACGGTGCGGCTGCACACCGGCGGCGACTGGGGCGAAAGCACCATGGGCCTCTACTTCGCGGAGAGCCGGGACGGTGTAGTGATGTTCACCAACGGCGCCAACGGGATGAAGGTGATGCTGCAGGCCCTCGGTCTTCTGTTCCCCGACACCCAGCTGGCCGCAAACGCCCGCGGCTACCACTGACCGGCGTCGGGATGAGGGGATACGGACTCCGCGGAACACCTGTCATTCTGAGCGAGCGCCCACGCCGGACCGTCAGGAAAACCGCGGAGCCAGTAGCGCGACCGAAGAATCTCCCGCCTCTCGCGCGGAACCCCTTCCCGGGCATCGCCCGGGAACTCCGCGTGACGGAAAGATCCAGCCGCCCAGACAGAGATTCTTCGGTCGGCGCCATGCTCCGGGGCGGAAGGAAAGCACTGTGCGGCGCCTCCCTCAGAATGACAGGTTTTGTCAGGTCTGGTTTAAACAGAATCCTGAAAAACACCTGTCATTCCCGATCCGGGACGAGCTGGCGTCGCGAAACCCGGACGGACGCGATCACGTGGTGTATCGCTCACGGCCGGCCGAGGGCGTTCCATGCCGACGCATCCAGCAACGGCCTTTCCGGCGGCCGGCTCGCCGTCCTGGTCGAACCACCCAGGGACTGTGCACGCGATGAACAGCGCACTGCATCACCGGATCACCACGGTCTTCGGCATCTTCCTGATCCTGATGGCGGCCCTGATCCTGGTGTCGGCGGACCGTCCGACGCGCGTTGGTGTCGTGGTCGTGGCCGTGGGGCTGGGACTGCTGGGGCTGGATGCGGTGGTCAGCGGCGTTCGCAAGCGGCGGCCCCTGGTCTCGCGCATCGGGCCCTTGCCGTGAGGCCGGCGCACGGCGCGCCCGGTATCGTACGCGCTCTGCTGGGTGACCTGCGAGGACCCGTTCGTGCTGCTGGATGAGAAGTGCTTTCGCCGGGTCTTCGGCGACGCGGCAGCCGACGAGGAGCGTTTGACCGGCTGATCGATTCCTTCTTTCCATCCATGTACCCGGAACTGCACGACGACCTCCGCGAGCACCGGGACTGGCTGCTGTCGTTCGTCCATCTGCCGCCCGGCGGGACCGTGGCGGACCTGGGCTGCGGCAACGGCGGCGACCTGCTCGCGCTGGCGCATCGGCATCCCGATCCCGCCGCGCGCTTCATCGGCATCGATGCGGCGGAGACCGGCGTCGCCACCGCGCTGGAACGCGCCGCAGACGATCCGCGCATCTCCGTGCGGCGGCACCGGCTCGCCGGGCGCGTACCGCTGGACGACGGCAGCGTGGACGCGGTCTATTCGCACAACCTGCTGGAGTGCATCGAGGACCGGGCGGGGTTTGCGCGGGAGGTCGGGCGGATTCTGCGGCCGGGCGGGGTGGCGGTGATCGCGCACTGGGACTTCGATTCGCAGATCATCGACGGGACCGACAGGGCCGCCATCCGTCGGCTGGTGCACGCGTTCGCGGACTGGCGGCAGCCCTGGATGGAGCACGCCGACGGCTGGATGGGCCGTCGGCTGTGGGGCGTGTTCGCGCCCACAGGGCTCTTCGAGGGCACCGTCCACGCGCGCGTGCTCACCAACACGCGGTACGCGCCGCCCTGGTACGGACACGCGCGCGTGCAGGACTTCGGCAGCCTGGTAAAGCGCGGGCTGGCGAGCAAAGACGACGTCCGCCGCGTCACAGCCGACCTGGAGGCGCTGGACGCGGCCGGACGCTACTTCTACGGCATCACGGGATACGCGTACGTCGGCCGGCGCGTCGCGCAGACCGCCTAAGAGGGTGTTGCTAAACCTGAAATCCAAAACGAAGCGGTGACTTCCTGAGGGAGCGCATCACGTCCAGCCAGAAGTCACACTGCAGATTGCGCGCGACCGAAGGACCTGCTCTCCGGCCAAGCGGGGCCGGCTTCATGCTGCGGGGCCAGCCCCGTCGTTCTGCTGGCGAGGTCCTTCGGTCGGCGCCAAGGTGCAGTGTACAGGCGAGGTACGGGGCGGCGCCTCCCTCAGGAAGTCAATCACGCTGGAGGTTTGGCAACACCCTCGCAGGAAATCACAGCTTCGTTGTGAGTTTGAGGGTTTCGCAAACACCCTCTCAGCCTGAGGCGAGTGTGCATCGACCCTGGCGCCGTGTCGTTCCTGCCCCAGATCATCTGGGCGCGTACCGATGATCTGCCTTCTGCACCCTCCCTCGGCTGATCCACATCCTGCGAAAAGACGATGCCCATGCAGTTCGACCTGACCCGCGCGCTGGAAGTGCTGGAGCGCACGCCGGCGACCCTCCGCGCGCTGCTGGGCGGCCTGCCCGAGGCCTGGACGGCGCCCAACGAGGGGCCGGAGACGTTCAGCGCCTTCGACAACGTGGGCCACCTGGTCCACGGCGAGCGGGCGGACTGGATCGTGCACGCCCGCATCATCCTGGCGCAGGGGCCCGACCGCGGCTTTGCGCCCTACGACCGGTTCGCGCAGAACCGGGAAAGCCAGGGCAAGCGCATGGCGGACCTGCTGGACGAGTTCGCGCATCTGCGGGCCGGGAACCTGGACACGCTGCGCGGCTGGCGGCTCACGGAGCGCGAGCTGGCGCTGCAGGGCGAGCACCCCGCGCTGGGGACGGTCACCCTGCGGCAGCTGCTGTCCGCCTGGGTGGTGCACGACCTGGGGCACGTGGCGCAGACGGCGCGCGTGCTGGCCCGGCAGTACCGCGACGAGGTCGGCCCATGGGTGGCGTACCTGCCGGTGCTCACGCGGTAGCGATCCGCGATGTCGAATTCCCGGCGTCTGCTTCGACATAGGGGTGAGGGAGGCGATGCGGTGCCGGCGGAAGGGCGCGCCGGCTGGGCTCGCACCCGCGGAGGAGGCACACGCACTCCCATCCACCCTTCTTGCACGCCGGAGGCACCATGAGCACCACCCCGCGCATTCGCCCCTGTCTGTGGTTCGACGACCAGGGTGAAGAAGCCGCCCGCTTCTACACCGGCATCTTTCCCAACTCGCGCATCGTGTCGACCACCCGCTTCGGAGAGGCGGGATTCGAGATCCACAAGCGGCCGGCCGGCTCGGTGATGACGGTGACGTTCGAGCTGGACGGCCAGCAGTTCACGGCGCTGAACGGCGGCCCGATCTTTACCTTCAACGAGGCGGTTTCGCTGGAGGTGCACTGCGCCAGCCAGGAGGAGGTGGACTACTACTGGGAGCGGCTGGGCGAGGGCGGAGACCCCGCGGCGCAGCAGTGCGGCTGGCTCAAGGACCGCTTCGGCGTGT
The DNA here is from genome assembly GCF_036399255.1 of Longimicrobium sp. Lineage (GTDB taxonomy): Bacteria > Gemmatimonadota > Gemmatimonadetes > Longimicrobiales > Longimicrobiaceae > Longimicrobium. The sequence goes on along the minus strand of NZ_DASWNM010000019.1, from coordinate 28,160 downwards.
CGTGGCAGGTCATTCCCACGGCGATGGAGCGGATGTTCGACGACCCGGAGTCGCCGGCCACGCAGCGGGCGATGAACGCCATGCTGCAGATGAAGAAGCTGGACCTGGCCGAACTGGAGCGCGCGTACGCCGGCGGGGACTGATCCCGGATCCGGGAAAAGCGCGGGGGTACAGAGGAACAGACAAAAGCCAGAGGAACAGAGGAAAATCGATTTCCTCTGTTCCTCTGGCTGTTCTCTGCTCCTCTGTACCCCGCGCCGTTGTTTGATCGTCTGGGATCAGAACGGCGGAGTGCGGCTAGCGGAAGCCCGCGATGCGCGTGGCGGTTTCGTTTAGCACCCGCGCGTTGTTCTCGTAGGTCGTGGTCCCCATCACCTGGCCCGTGACCGGGTAGGTTTTGGCGGGGTTGGACCACCACTGGATGCGCGTGCAGTTGGCGCAGTTGTTTCCGTACGCCATCACCGTGCGCCAGTTCTTGGTCGACGGGATGAAGCCGTGGCCGTACTGGTACGGCGTAAGGGTGCCGTCCACGAAGCGGTCGTGCCGGGCGCCCTGCAGGTGGCCCACCTCGTGGCCGAACGAGTAGTAGCCCGTGATGCAGCTGTAGTGCGCCACGGCAAAGCCGTTGCTGGCGGTGGTCGCGTTGATGGTGGCGGCCTGTCCGCAGGCCTCGCTGTCGTTCACCACCAGCACCACCACGTCGGCCGCGTAGGTGTTGCGCAGCGTGTGCACGTTGTCCATCAGCCCGTCGGTGGTGCCGCGGATGGCCGAGACGTGCTGCGAAAAGCTGCGGCCGGACTCGTTGTAGGTGACCTGCGCGCTGTGGACGCGCACCATGTTGATGTTGATGCCGCTGTTCAGGTACGACGTGTTGGTCTCGTCCACCGCCAGCTGGATCAGGCTGCCGATGTTGGCCGTGGCGGCCGCGGCCGAGGCGGTGTACACCACCAGCACGTTGATGTTGGTGAGCGCCGCGGCGCCGACCGTGCCGCCGGTCTCGGGCGCCCTGGCGGCCATGGGGCCCGCGGGCGGCGGCGTGTCCAGCACGCCGCTGGGGTTGTCGGGGGTGTGCTCGGAGGGGAACCCGTTCTGGTCGATGCGCGACACGGCGTGCAGCCCGTCGCCCAGCGGCTCGATGCTGTACGAGGTCAGCCCCACGGTCACGGTGGCGGTCACGCCCTCTTCGCCCAGCACCATCTGCACCCAGCCGTAGCTGCCGCGCACGGGGCCGGCCCACGAGATGTCGTCGGCCGCCCGCTGCTGCACGCGCTCACCCGCGGCGACTACCTGCACCCCGGGCGCCACGCCCAGGCGCAGCACGCTCCCCTGGCGCATCAGCTGGCCCGGCGCCGTGGCGATGCGCGCCAGGTGCACCTCGGCGCTGCTGGCGCGGCCGCGGATGGTGGCCAGGCGGCTCTGCTGCACGCCGTTCAGCGCCTGCTCCGGGACCAGCGTAAGGAGGTTCTGCTGCACTTCGGCGGCGCTCATCGACGTGGAGCCCGGGGGGGTGAGGTTGTCGCCCTGGCATGCGGCGATGCCCAGGGAAGTGGTAAGGACCAGCGCGAGCCGTGCTCTCATGGTACGTCCTCCGGATGGGTGGGTTGGGAATTCGGGCAGGGTCTGCGACAGGCTGCGTGCAGTGCTCGGGGGCCGAAGCCGTTTTCCGTGGCTCCTGTTTAATTGCGGGTAGTGAGTCGCATGAACGATGTGCCGGGGAGTGCGGACGCGCTCTGCACCACGCCATCCATGATCCCGGGGACGGTGTTCTGGCGACGGACACGGCTTGTTGTAGAGTTGTATCGGGATACAATAACAGACGGCTTTCGGTTGTCAAGCGCGATTTCGTTCCGGAATGGAGAGTTTCTCTGGTTGTGTCTGGATTCAACGACAGGCGTCCCCAAAGGAGCTTTGTCGGCATCGTTCCTTTGATGATTCCACGCTGTTTCCGCCGCACCCGAGCCGCGGAACGAACACGCTCCGCGGGGCGCGATGAGGGACGCCGAAAAGGGTTCTGGTTCCGCGTGTCGATTTCCTGGATCCTCGTTCGACGTGGAGGTAGAGAGCGGACGGGAGCGCCGGCCTGGAGGGGGCCGGCAGCCCCGCGATGACCCCACACACGAGGAGCCCGACCATGTTCAAGACGCTGCTGATCAACACCCGGAGCGCCACGGCCACGGTGGCCGCGCTGGTCGCCACCGCCGCGGCGGCCGCCGCGCCCGCATTCATCCACGCGCAGGAAGAAAACGTCGCCATGCACACCCGGGCCGCGGCCACGTCCACGCCGTCCCGCACCGGCTACGTGCAGGCCAACGGGGTGAACTACTACTACGAGATCCACGGCCAGGGCGAGCCGCTGCTGCTGCTGCACGGCGGGCTGGGGTCCATCGGCATGTTCGGGCCGGCGCTGGCGGCGCTGGCGCAGGGCCGGCAGGTGATCGGGGTAGACCTGCACGGCCACGGCCGCACCGCGCTGGGCGACCGGGAGATCGACCTGGTGGCCATGGGCGACGACATGGCCACCGTGCTGCGCGGGGTGGGTGTTTCGCGGGCGGACGTGATGGGGTACTCGCTGGGCGGCGGCGTGGCGTTCCAGCTGGCCGTGCAGCATCCGCAAATGGTGCGGCGGCTGGCGCTGGTCTCGGTGGGATACGCGACGGACGGGTTCTTTCCCGAGATGCTGCCCCAGCAGGCGCAGGTAAGCTCGGCCATGGCGGACATGATGAAGGACACGCCGATGTACCGGTCGTACGCCGCCATCGCCCCCAACCCCGCGGATTTCCCCCGGCTGCTGGACCGCATGGGCGACTACATGCGCCGGCCCTACGACTGGTCCGCCGACGTGCCGAAGCTCACCATGCCCGTGATGCTGGTGTTTGGCGACAGCGACATGTTTCGCCCGGAGCACATGGTGCGGTTTTATCAGCTCCTGGGTGGCGGGCAGAAGGATGCCGGCTGGATGCGCGAGAACATGTCGCCCAACCGCCTGGCCATCCTCCCCAACGTGACGCACTACGAGATGTTCATGTCGCCCGCGCTGGTCGCCACCGTGCTCCCGTTCCTGAACGGCGAGACGGCCGCCCCCAGCTGGGCCGCGCAGGTCGCGCAGGGGAACTGACCGGGGGGGGAATCGATGAACCGCGGCCGGGGCGCTGATCTGCGCTCCGGCCGCGAAGTCTTGCATGCAGGAGTGTCCGGACTACCTTCGGACGTTTGTGGACCCGGGAATCCAGACACAGCCAGAGCCGGATCGATCCCTGTGACGTCGGAGACAGTCACCATCGCGCGCGCCGGGCTGACGGACGACGCCAGCCGTGCGCTCATTGAGCAGCTGAACGCCGAGCTCAGCGGCGCGTATCCCGAGCCGGGCGCCAACCACTTTGGCCTGGATCCCCAGGAAGTCGCCGAGGGGCGCGGCGCGTTCCTGGTCGTCTACCATGAAGGCGCCGCGGTCGGCTGCGGGGCCCTGCGGCGGCTGGATGCCGAGACGGGCGAGCTGAAGCGGATGTACGTGTCGCCCACCGTGCGCGGGACGGGGCTGGGGTGGCGCCTGGTGAGCGCGCTGGAGGCGGAGGCGCGGGCGCTCGGTCTTCGGCGGCTGGTGCTGGAGACGGGCACCCGGCAGGAGGCGGCGCTCGCGCTGTACCGCGCGGCCGGCTTTCACCCCATCCCCCTCTACGGCGAATACACGCGCTCTCCGGAAACCAGCATCTGCCTGGGCAAGGAGCTTCCGGCCCTCACGTCCTGATCACGCGCGGATGCCGCTGGCCGCTGATCCGGGCGGGCAGGTCGAAAGCCCGGTGCTTGCGCGCGTGCCCGGCCCGGCCTACATGGAGGTGGGCGTTCCGTTCACTTCACGGCGTTCGGGTTTTCGCATGCTTTCTCAAGAGCGATACTTCTATCTTGACCTTCAGGGCGAGTGTGCCCCGCCCACTGCGCTCGAAGCGGCCCAGCTCAGGGCGCAGGGGGTGATCCCCGCGTTTCTGCTGGACGCGAACGTGTGCCACGACCTGATGCGCATTGGCGATGGCAACCTTGCCCTGGCCGATGCGCCCAGGGCACACCACCTTCTGGCCGACGCCGAGCTGGCCGGAGTGGACGTCCTGGCGGCGCCCGGAGTGGGCGAGCTCTGCCTGGACAACGCCAGCTTTGACCTGGACCTGGAGTGCTTTGGCGCCAGGGGTGCCGCCGTCATGCGGGCCCTGCACCTGGACCTCGCAAAGGTGCAGGCGCCGTCATCCCCTGACCGGCGGCCGATCCAGACGGACCTGGTTCGTGACTCTGCCCTCGTGTTCGAGCCGCTGTTCTACCTGTTCTACGCGCATCTCCTCAAGATCAGGCTGGTTGCCCGCCGCGGGCTCGCGGGTGCGCACGCATATGACAATCTCGCTGAATACCTGCACTGGGCGAGCGATGAGCTGAAGAACGTGGCCGGACTTCCCATGCAGGTCGCGCTCGCGGTGTTCGGGGGAGAATCCCGTGTTTATCCCCTGCTCCGTCTGCAAAAGCAGAACATCGACGAGATCGGTGCCACGCGCGGCGCGGCCTGGGACCTCGTCCACGTGATGTTTGCGCAGCACGGGTCCGTTTCCCCGGTCGACGGCCAGCGGCACAAGATGATTTTCGTCACCAGTGACAAGGCGATCTTCGAAGTCGCGTCCAGGTACCTGGTGGCGGGCCTGCTGCGCGGCACGCCCCTGGGCGACCTGCCGCTTGCAGGCGTGGCGGCGGATGCCCCGCACCTGGCTTCCATTCAGCCTCGGCTTCAGAAGCTGATGATGACCATCCAGGTGGGCCAGATCAAACGGATGATGTCGGGAGGTGCTCCGGGCGTGGACGAGTACAAGGCCGCGGCCCGGAGGCTGGAGTCCGAGCTTTGATGGACGGCCCGGCGGTCCACCACCGTGATTTTCCTGAACTCCAGCGGCGCTCCTCGTCCCCTGCTGATGAGCACAGGGCCTGTCATTGCGAGGCCCGGCCACGCTGTCGCGGGAGGAGTGCGCCGCAGGTTGCAGGGCCGAGGAATCTACTGTCCGTCCATGCGAGGCCGGACGCGGTAGCCCGCGCCATCGGTTTCGGCCGCGAAAGCGCCAGAGGGGGCCAGTCCGGGGCCCGCGACAGGCCACCAGGAAACGGAAAGCAGATTCCTCGGTCGCGCACGGGTTCTGTGGTCGGGCGAGGCGTCGAGCGTGCGCTCCCTCGGAATGACCGTCCGGGGGTGCGGTCGGTGACGCTTCGTGCAGAGCCGCTCCGCGGCGCGCGCAATCGGTTGCGTGGCTGCTGATTACACGCGGTGCGCTCCCTCATCACGTCAAACTCGGCGGTTGACTTCCTGAGGGAGGCGCCGCACCGGGGTCTGCGTGTACGACGTACTTCGGCGCCGACCGAAGGATCTCGCTGGCATCACGAGTGGGCTGGATCGAAACTCGGAAGCCAGCCCCGGCGTGGCCGAGAGTAGATCCTTCGGTCGCGCGCAATCGATTGTGTGTCTTCTGGGTTGTACGCGGTGCGCTCCCTCAGAGGGTGTTGCCAAACCCCCAAACTCACAAAACGCGATGACTTCCTGAGGGAGCGCACCACGTGTAACCCGATTCCACACAACAGCCTGCGCGCGACCGAAGGACCTCGCCTCGGTGGCGCAGGGGCCAGATCAGGGCACGGGACCAGCCCCGTCGTTCTGCTGGCCAGGTCCTTCGGTCGGCGCCAAGGTGCAGCGTACAAGCGAGTTACGGGGCGGCGCCTCCCTCAGGAAGTCAATCACGCTGGGAGGTTTGGCAACACCCTCTCAGGAAGTCATGCGCCTGTGTGACTTTGGGATAGGCGTGCCTTCTTACGCGCGGGGCGCCCGCCCCCGCCACGCGGGGAAACGCCATGCGGCGGCGCCGCAGGTTCGTGCATCCAACCTCCGATCCACGCCCATGAGCAGATTCAGCCCGGAGTTCTTCGATTCCGTGTACCGGGAGACGCCGCCGTGGGACATCGGCGCGGCGCAGCCGGCGATCCTGGCGCTTCTCGACGAGTACCCACCGGAAGGCCCGGCGCTGGACGTGGGGTGCGGATCGGGGGATCACGTGTTCGCGCTGGCCGGGCGCGGCGTGCAGGTGCTGGGGATCGACGTGGTGGAAGCGGCCATCGCGCAGGCGCGCGCCAGGGCGGAGGCACTGCCGCCGGCGGTGGCGCGGCTGCTGGAGTTCAAGGTGGGCGATGCGCTGCACCCGACGCTCCTCCAGCGGCGCTTCGGGGCGGTGGTGGACTCGGGGTTCTTTCACCTCTTCGAGCAGGACCAGCGCGACCGGCTCGCGGACGAGCTCGAGGCCACGCTGCTCCCGGGCGGCCGCTACTACCTGCTCGCGTTCGCGGTGGAGTTTCCCATGCCGAACACGCCGCTCAAGGTGACCGAGGATGAGCTGCGGGCACGGTTCACCGCCGAACGCGGCTGGCGGATCCTGGAGGTGAGGCCGGCGCAGTTCGAGAGCCGCATCGCGCCGGTGCCGGCGGTGGCCGCGTGCATCGAGCGGCTGCGCGGCTGATTCCGATCACCCGCGGTAACCGAACGGCCGTTGGCGATCAGGCCCGCAGACGGGTGGTTTCGTACCTGCGCTCGTCCCGGCGGGTGACGGTCAGGTGCATGGCGGCCTCGCGGGAGGACGCGGTGAGCCGGGATGCGGGGTCCGGCGGCTGCCCGTGGGATCTGCAACGCCGGCGCTGGCAGATGGTGTTTCGCGGCAGGGCACGTGCCATGCAGTCGCTCGCGGGTTTAGCGGTTGAATCCACGTGTTTCCAGGAGGCGTTCATGGCTGTACACGCTCGCAGACTCGCGCTGGCAGTGCTGATGGGATCGGCTCTCGTCGCTACACCTCCCGCGGTTGCGCAGGACACGGCTATCACGACGACCACCCGCACGGAGCACGAGGAAGACAGCGACTTTCCGTGGGGCCTGCTGGGCCTGCTGGGCTTGCTGGGCCTGCTTCGGCGCCCCAAGAAGGACGTCCACGTGCACGAGCACGACGTGCGCGAAGTGCATACCCGTCCGGTCCCGCCGCGCGACGACCCCCGGGGCACCAATCCGCCTCCGCGCGTCTAGCCGCGCAGGGTACGGGCGGCCGGGCCTCGACCGGTCCCCCGTTCCCTGGCTGGAGCGCCGGATTCCCTCTGCGCGGGTGGTCCGGCGATTCCCCGCGAAGCGCCCTGGATGACGTGAGCCCGACCCCGCTGGAGGTCGGGCTCGCTCGTTGTGACCGGAGCGTCCGGGCGGGGGAAGACGACGATCGTGCGGGCGCTCGGCGCGCAATGCCGCGCGGACGTGCGCTGCCGCTGTTTCTGCTGCCTCGGCGTGCCCTCTGCCCGGGCATGGTTGCGGATCGGCCGGCTCTCCAGCCAGTTTGACGGACCTGCCCTCCCGGCGCGCCGGCCGTCGCGACCCTGCGCGGCAGCCGAACGCCGGCTTCCATCATCCCCAACCCTTCCGCGGCCATGTTCATGAAAACCCTTCTTTCGCGCGTCGTCCTGGCCCTGGGTGCCTGCCTGCTCGCCTGTCCGCCGGCCCTGCGCGCGCAGGTGGTCGACGACCTGGCGCCCGGAACGCGGGTGCGGGTGGTGGAGCCCGGCACCGGCCGCATCGTGGGGACGGTCTCCGCGCTGCGCGGGGATACGCTGGTGGTGCTGTCCGGCAGCGGAGCCAGCGCGCGGACGGTTTCGCTGCCCGTCTCGTCCATGCGCTCGCTGCAGGTAAGCCGGGGGCGGCCCAGCCGGCCCGCGTCCGCGCTGCGGGGCGCCGCCATCGGGCTGGCGACCGGGGCGGCGGCGGGACTGGTGGGCGCCACCGCCCCCAGCCTTTTCAGGGACGAGCCCTGCGACCGCACGGCGGACGACCTGCTCTGCTTCAGCACCGCCGAGTGGGCCATGTTCGGCGTGCTGTTCGGCGCGCCGGCGGGCGCCGCCTGGGGGGGCGCGGTGGGATTCCTGTTTCCGCGGGAGCGGTGGCACTCCATCTCCGCGCGCACCGCGCCCACCCTTACGCTGACCACGTCGGGAGCGGCCGTGCAGCTTGGCATCTCGCTCCACGTGCCCTGACCGGACGCCGCCGGGCGCCCGCGTCGCGCGGACCGACGGCGAATCCGCCGAGCGCCGGTCGGGTCAGCCGCGGGCGAAGACCATGTCGAAGCGCATCTCACCGCCGCGGGGCATCTGCTCCACGCGGTGGACGGTGAGCGTGCGGCCGTCGGCGCTCAGCTCCCACGCTTCGGTGCCGGTCGCGGTCACCGTCTGGCCGCCCAGGGGAAGCTCGCGGGCGATAGTGATGTGCAGCCGGCCGTCGTCGCCGTGGCGGGCGCGCAGGCGGGTGGGCACGTCCAGCGTTCCGTCGGGCGTGCGGACGCGGGTGGTGGCGGTGGTCTCGGCGCCGTCCAGCGAGTACGCGAAGCTGAAGCGCTCCGGCTGGGCCGCCTGCGCCTGGATCTCCACGTCCACCACGAGGCGGGCGTCGCTCTGGGTGACGGACAGGCGCTGGCCGCGGACGCTGGCGTACATCGGCGGCAGCCCCGGGCTCCGCGCCTTGTCGAGCGTCCAGGCGCCGCTGTAGTCCGGCGGCGAGACGGGTGCGGCGGGGATGGGCGCCGCGGCGATGACGCCCAGCAGGGCGGCAAGGAGTAGAGATTTCATCGATGGATTCCGGTTGATGGCTGGGTGCGCCCGGCTGCTTCCGGCACGCGAGGGGGTATGACCTGCCCGCCGCCGCCGAAGGTTGCCGCCGGAGCCCGGCCCCGCCGCCGTCCTAATCCAGGCGTAAGGATCGGATCAGCCGGCCGGCGGAAGAAGGGTCGCGCGCGTAGCTCGATGCCCGGCCCGGGATCCACCGCCCACGAGCATACGACGGAATGAGCACGCCGGCGAACGCCCCGGCCGGTCGGCCCGGCGAAAGGCTGGCGCCCATCGTCTGCCTGGAGGGGCTGAGCGCCGTGGGCAAGACCACGCTGGCGGCGGCGCTTGCGCGGGCGGCGGGCGCGGCGGTGGTGCCGGAGCTGGACGCCGGCGGCGCGCCGCCGATCCCGCGGTCCGCCGGGTGGTTCGTGGACCGCCACGCCGAGCGGTGGGGGCAGGCGCGCGCGCTGGCGGCCCGGGCGCCGCTCGTGGTGGTGGACTGCGATCCGTTCAAGGGGCTGTGGTACAACCAGGTGTTCGCCGGCCAGGGCTGGCCCGGCGTGGACGCGCAGGCGCCGCGCTACCGGGCGCACGTGGCGAGCGGCACGCTGGCGTTCGCGGACCTGTACGTGGTCCTGCTGGCGACGGAGGCGCAGTTGTGGGCGCGGCGGGCTGGCGACGCCACGCGCTCGCGGCGAAACTTTGCGCCCAACCTGCGGCTGGCCGTGCCGCACCGGGATTATTACGAGACGCTCCAGGCGGCGGCGCCGGAGCGCGTGCTGCTGCTGGACACCGGCGCGCGGGACACGCTGGTCGGCACAGTGCTGGGCGCCGTGCAGCGGCTGCCGCCCGGCTCGCCGGACTCCGCGGCGCTGTTCGAGCACATGGCCCGCTGGGTCGCGCCTTTCGCCGATTCCGCGGCCCACATCGCAGAAGGCTGACATGCCCTCCAGCAGCAAATCCGGGAAGCGCACCGCATCCGCCCCTGACGACGTGGATGCGTTTCTCGCGGCGCTCGATCATCCGCACAAGGCGGAGATTCTCGCGCTGCGGCAGATCATCCTGGGCGCCGATCCTCGCATCGCGGAGGGGATCAAGTGGAACGCGCCCAGCTTTCGCACGACGGAGTGGTTCGCGACCATGCATCTGCGCGCAAAGGACGGCGTGCAGGTGGTGATGCACTTCGGCGCGAAGAAGCGGCCCGGCTTCGATCCCCGCCAGGACATCGCCGACCCGCAGTCGCTGCTGGAGTGGGCCGGCGAGGACCGCGCGTTCACCCGGTTCCGCGACCTGGCGGACGTGGAGGCGAAGAAATCCGCCTTCGCCACGGTCCTCGGCCAGTGGATCGAGCACGTCTGAAAGGCTCGCTCGACCCCGCTGATCGGGTTCTGAGCGCGTATTTCGAGCATCAGCCTGACCGCCTGATTTCCTAAGGGTGTGTTGAGAATCCCTGGCGCTCGCGCCAGTCTGTCATTTCGAAGGAGGCGCCACACCGCACCATCGGCTCGCACGAAATCCTGCGCGCCGACTGAGAAATCTACTGTCTGCTGCTGGTGCCCCGCCGCACCGCTCCGGTACTGGCCCTGTCCGCCCGTGTCGTAGCCGCGAAGCAGGCACGGCTACCGCGTCTGCCCTCCAGCAATCCGACAGGGGATTCCTCGGCCCTGCAACCTCTGGTGCGAAGGCAGGCTACGGCGTGGCCGGGCCTCGGAATGACAGCGCTGGTAGATCTGCGATCTGCCTGAATGCGCAGCGTCGGATTCTTGACACGGTCTGAGGCTGAGAGGGTGTTGCCAAACCTCTCAGCGTGATTGACTTCCTGAGGGAGGCGCCGTCCTGTAACTCGCTTGTACCCTGCACCCTGGCGCCGACTGAAGGACCTCGCCAGCAGAACGGCGGGGCTGGTCCCGTGCCCTGATCTGGCCCCTGCGCCACCGAGACGAGATCCTTCGGTCGCGCGCAGGCGGTTGTGTGGAATCGGGTTACACGTGGTGCGCTCCCTCAGGAAATCAAAGCGCCTGCGACCGAAGGATCTCCTTCCGTTTCTTCGTGGCGTGTCGCAAGGCCCAAACCGACTCTGTCTGGCGGTTTCGTGGCCGCGGCGATGGCGCGGGCTGCCGCGTCCGGCCTCGTGCGGTCGGACGGTAGATTCCTCGGCCCTGCAACCTCGGCTGCATTCGTCCGGCGTCAGTGCGGCCGGGCCTCGGAATGACAGATCTCTCCGGAAACGGCTGCGCGAGTCGCTCTGTTGTCATCCAGCAGAGTGCGTACAGAACACCTTCCGCACGATTGTCGATTGCGATGATCGTCGTTCGTCGGGTTGATGAAGGCGGGCGAGAACGCGGTCCGGACGGGCCGGAAGCCCCCGCTTGAACCCGACACCACAGGGAGCGGACGATGAGCATTACGGCGACGATGGAGCAGGGGCGCGCGGCGGCGAGCCCGGTACGTGGAGCGGCGGTGGCGGGGAGCGGCCGGGGGATGGTCCTGGCCGGGCGCATCATCACCGGGTTCGTTTCGCTGTTCCTGCTGTTCGACGGGGTGGCGCGGCTGGTGAAGTTCGCGCCCTACGTGGAGGGCACGGTGCAGTTCGGCTATCCCGCCCACCTGGCGACGCCCATCGGCGTGGTGCTGACGGTGTGCACGCTGCTGTACCTGGTTCCGCGCACGGCCGTGCTGGGCGCCATTCTGCTGACCGGCTACCTGGGCGGCGCCACCGCGTCGCACGTGCGCGTGGAGGACCCGTTCTTTGCCTTCGCCGCCGTGTTCGGCGTGCTGGTGTGGGCGGGGCTGTACCTGCGCGAGCCCCGGCTGCGCGCGCTCATCCCGCTGCGGGCGTAAGGCAGGCGCCGCGAACGGTGTGGGGGATGGGGGAACGCGCCACCCTCCCTCGTGTACGGCACGGCGCTGATCGAAACGCTCCAGCCACCCGGCCGGGGCGTTTCCGCATTCGACCGCCGGAGAAGACGCGGAGACGGGGATGGGGATCGAGCTGTGGATCGGGATCCTGGGGTTCTTTGGAACCCTGCTGCTGGTGCTGGTGGGCTTGCTGAACTTTTCGGTGTTCCGCAAGCAGCTGCGCATTGCCCGGGAGCAGATCGAAACCGGCGTGCGGCAGCTGGAGATCGCGCAGCAGCAGCCCGACCTGCAGCTGATCCAGCGCGCCATCACCGAAACGTCCGACCACGTGCGGCTGATGGTGGAGCGGCCGTACCTGCGCCCGTACTTCTACGAGGACGCGCGGTGGCAGCCGGGCGACACCGCCTCGCTGGACGAGATCAAGGCGATGGCGGAGCTCATCCTGAACAACTTTGCCTCGGTGCTCATGCACTCGGCGGCGTTTCCGCAGTACCCGGTGCGCGGCATCGACCGGGCGATCATGTTCCACCTTCGCCACAGCCCGGCGATGCGCGAGTTCCTGCAGGAGCACTTCGACCGCTTTCCGTTCAGCGGCCTTACGCTGCTGGCGCTGCAGCACCACACGGGGGCGCAGGTAGAGGCGGACCTGCGCCGGCTGGTGGAGGCGCCCGGCGTGGACGAGCGCGAGATCGCCCGCCGCCGCGAGCTGCTGGAGCTGTACCTCTCCGCGCCGGACCGCCAGCCCATGGAGTTCACCGCCCTGAGCATGCAGAAGCGGCGCTGATTCACCTTCTGTTACGAAAACCCGAGGAAGCACCTGTCATTCTGAGGAAGCGCCCGCCCCGGGCCCCCGGGAAAACCGCGGGGCCGGTTGGCGCGACCGAAGAATCTCCCTCCCCTCGCGCGGAACCCTCTTCCGGGCATCGCCCGGGAACCCCGCATGACGGAAAGATCCCGCCGTCCGATAAAGATTCTTCGGTCGGAGGATGGACGGGGCGTACGCGCTGCCGGCTGTCCGAACGGGCGGCGGATGGGCGTTCTCCGTGCATCCGCATCGCCTGCACACCCATCATCCCAAGGTGGCCTATGACCCGTCTTCGTTCGATCCTCCTTGCCTTTACCGCCGCGGTCGTCACGGCGTGCAGCGGTGATACCATCCTGCCCCCGACGGACGCGGAGTACGTGGGCACGCTGGCGGAATTCCTGCCGGGCATGGCATCGCTGGGAGCCCCGGTCCCGGTGCTGCTGAAGGGAAAGGGAGGCACCTCGCCCGCCGACGAGGCCATCGTGCACATCGGGGCGGAAACCGACGTGTGGATCGTGGGTCGTGGCGGACGCCTGCACCCCGCGGAGCGCGAGGACCTGGCCGTGAACGACGTGCTGCAGGTCTGGACGACCGGCGCCGAGATGCGGTCGTACCCCGTGCAGGTGTTCGCCGAGCGGATCCACATCGTCCGCTGACCTCCTGAAAAAGAGTTGGCCTCACACAGAGTCAGCAGAGTCAACAGAGGAGCTTGCACTCTGTTGACTCTGCTGACTCTGTGTGAGGCCATTCCTTTGCGGTCCGGGAGTGGCTCAGTCGGAGTAGCCCCAGGGGGCGGGGGGCGGCGTGACGGGGCGGGTAAGGTCGAACTCCACGCGAAAGCGGCGGTCGGTGCCCTCGCGGCGCAGCGCGTAGCCAAAGCGGCTTCCGGGGACCACCTCCACCGTCCACACGTTGGTGACGGCGGCGGGGATCAGCGTGGCGGTGTGCGCGTCGGCGTAGAACTCCTGCGCGGCGGAGGTGCCCGGACCGCGCGTGTCGCCGCCGTACTGCGTGACGCGGTCCTCGCTGCCGTCCGCGTGGCGGTGGTCGTGCTTCAGCCGCAGTCCGCCTTCGGTGCGGGTGATGATCCAGGTGCGGGACCGGTCTTCGCCCACGTGAAAGGGGATGCGCACCTCCGCGGGCGAGCACTGGCGCACGTGCATCACCAGCGCCTTGCCCGTGAACGACGAGTCCGCGGCCGATCCCTGCGTGAGCGTGCCCTGGAACGCGCGCCCGCACAGGGACTGCAGCGAGGCCCAGAACGCGTCCTGCCCCTCCGCCGCCGTCCGCGCGGGCGCCGAGGCGCGGCACGCCGCCAGCACCGCGCAGCACAGGATCAGCATCGCTCGAATGCGCATGGTTCCTCGTGTTGGTCGTGATCCGCCAGTTCCCCGCCGCAACATCGGCACGGCCCCGGGCCGCCGCAAGCCGCCGCCTTGCCGGGCGGGGGATCCAGCGGCTAGCCTATCGCATCGCGATGCGCGGGATGCTTCCGCCCCCATCCCCCTGGACCCCGTCATGGCGCGCCGCAGCCGCCGGGAACGCAAGGCCGACGAACGGGCGTTCGCGCGCATCTACCTGTCGGTGCTGGGCCTGGGGCTCGCGGCGCTGATGCTGGTGCTGATGACGCGCCACGGGAGCGCATCGGTGGTGACGGGCGTGATCGCGGCGTTCGGCATCGCGCTGGCGGGCTTTGCGCTGTTCGCGACGGATGGCGCGGTGGACCGGTGGGCGGACCGCCTGGGCGGCGACGAGGCCGGCCTGCCGGCCCTGCTGGTCGCGATCCCCATCTACTGGCTGCGGAAACGGCTCCGCGGCGGCCGGCGCTAAAGGCCCGCGCACGGCGCCTGGATCATCGAGCGTGCGCATCCCCATCCCCCCATGCCTTTTCCCACCGCCCCCCGCGATGCACAAGCTGAATCACCCGGCCCTGCTGATCCTGCTGGCGGCGCTCGCCACGGGCGCGGCTGACCGGCCGATGGCTGCCCAGGAGCCGGTGCCGGCGCACGAGACGTTCACGCTGCAGTCCGCGGCGCTCGACGAGACGCGGCGCATCAACGTCTACACGCCGCCGGGCTACGCCGGGGATGGCGCCGCGCGGTATCCCGTGCTGTACATGCCGGACGGCGGCGTGCAGGAAGACTTTCCGCACGTGGCCGGCACCGTGGACGCGGCCATCCGCGCGGGCGAGATGCGGCCGATGCTGGTGGTGGGGATCGAGAACACGGAGCGGCGGCGCGACATGACGGGGCCCACGCAGGTGGCGGAAGACCGCGCCATCGCGCCGCGCGTGGGCGGCTCCGACGCGTTCCGCCGCTTCATCGCCGACGAGCTGATGCCGCACGTGCGCGGCCGCTACCGCGTGACCGACGAGACGGCCGTCATCGGCGAGTCGCTGGCGGGGCTGTTCATCGTGGAAACGTTTCTGTTGCGGCCGGAGCTGTTCGACACGTACGTCGCGCTGGACCCCAGCCTGTGGTGGAACGCCGAAGAGCTGGTGCGCACGGCCCGCGCGCGCGTCACCGCCCGGCCGGAGATGGAGGCGCGGTTGTACCTGGCCTCGTCGGGCCAGGAGGACATCGCCTCCGCGACGGCGCGGCTGGCGGAGGTGCTGCGCGCCGACGCGCCGGCCGGGCTGCGCTGGTGGTACCGGCCGCGCCCGGACCTGACGCACGGCACCATCTACCGCGCCCTGGCGCCGCCTGTGCTGCGCGAATTGTTCTCGGCCGACTGTCCCGGCTGATCCGCCCCGTCGCTTCGATTCCTCCTCCCCCGCGGCCCCTCCTGCCCATGCGCGTTCTGCTCGCCACGCTGCTCGTCCTGCTTGCACTGCTGAGCTCCCGCCCCGGCCACGCGCAGATGGACGGGATGGTGCCGCGGATGGACCCGCGGCTCCATCCGGCCGCCGCGCCGCTGCATGCATCGTCCGCCGGGCCGGTGTACGTCGTCGCGGATTCGTCCCGATCCGGGCCCTCCGAGGAGTGGCTGGCGCTGGCGGGCGTGGTGGGCGGCGGCGTGGGGCTGGTGGGCGGGATGGCCGCGGGCGCGCTGGCGCAGAAGGCCGTTGACGGGAACTGCACCCGGGACTGCTCGATGCTGGGGATCGTCCTGGGCGGACTGGCGGGGGAGGCGCTGGGGATGTCGGCGGGGGTGCACCTGGCCAACGGGCGAAGAGGCTCGCTCCCCCTGGGCATGCTCACCTCGGCCGGCATCCTGACCGTGGGCCTGGTGGCGGGGAACAACATTCCGATCATGCTGCTGCTGGTCCCGGTGGGCCAGCTCATCGGCACCGTCACCGTGGAGCGCCGCACGGGGCGGCGGTGAGCGCCCGGGCCGGGCTGCGCCCATTATCCATTGCCTGAAAAGGGGATGCGGATGACGCTCGAACAGCAGATGGCCGAGCTTGCGGACGAGCTGCACCAACTGCGTGCCGCCGACACGGGGTTCCGCGTCTTCGGCTCCCCCAGCCACCGCTACGTGATGCGCCCCGTGCTGTCCGAGCAGGCGCTGCGGGAGTTCGAGGCCGCGCGCGGCGTGATCCTGCCCGACGACTACCGGCTCTTTCTGCGGACTGTCGGGGACGGGGCCGCCGGGCCCAGCTACGGACTGCAGTCGCTGGAGACCGCCTCGAAGTACCACACGCCGGGGGAGCCGTTTCCGTTCGTGCAGCCGGCGGATTCCGAGTTTGTGGACGAAGTGGCCGATTGGCGCCGCCACAGGGACGGCTCCCTGTACGTTGCCAGAGACGCGGTGGGGCAGTGGCAGGACGATGGCGAACCCGGCGTGCTGGAGATCTGCGAGCACGGCTGCGCCATCTACTCGTACCTGGTGGTCACCGGCCCCAGCCGCGGCACGATGTGGGATGGAAGCGACTCCCTGTATCCCACCGGCGAAACGTTCCTGGCGTGGTACCGCACCTGGGTGCAGCGGTCGCTCCGCAACGTGCGCAACGAGGAGCGGGCGAAGCAGCTGCGGGTGGGGATGACCACGGCGGAGGTGGCGGACGCGGTGGATGCGGTGTGGAAGGAGCGGCCGGCGTCGCAGGGCCCGGTGGTCTTCTACGAGGCGCCGGGCATCCCCGCGCAGCTGGAGCTGGACGAGCAGGGGCGCGTGACCAGGATCAACCCCTGGCCCCACCTGTAGCTTCAGTTCGGGCGGATGCGCCGAGCCCCGGAAACCTGACGGGTCCGCTCCTGAAACCTGTCCGCCCCGCGACAAACGGACGAAGATCGGAGATCGAGAGACAGATGACGCCCATCGAGCCGGACCGGATCGTGGAGGGCAGGGCCATGCTGCTGGGCGGCCTGCGCCGCGTGCATTCCTATGGCGGCGCCGCGGAGAGCATCCCCGTGCAGTGGGATGACTTCCGCCAGCTGGGGACGCTGCCCGGCCAGCAGGGCACCACGGCGTACGGCGTGATGTGCGGCGCCGATCCCGCGGCGCAGACCTTCGAGTACATGTGCGCCGCGGAGGTGGAGTCGTTGGATGCGCTGCCGCGCGAGTACGGGCGGATGCGCGTTCCCGCGCAGCGCTACGCCGTCTTCGTGCACCAGGGCCCCGCATCCACGGTGCACGTCACCTGGGCCGCCATCTGGGGCGACTGGATTCCCCGGTCGGGCTACCAGCTGGCGAACACGCCCGAGTTCGAGCTCTACGACGAGCGCTTCGACGCCCGCACCGGCTCGGGCATAATCGAGATATGGGCTTCGATCCGGGAAGTTTGAGTCGGGGTGCGCGCGGCGCGCTCCGCGATCGGCTTAGTGAGTCCAGCGGCGCACCGCGTACCCTGTTGAGTGCAACGCGGACTGTCATTCCGAGGCCCGGCCACACTGCAACCCGACGAATGCAGCGCGGGTCGCAGGGCCGAGGAATCTACCGTCGGCCTGCTCGAGGCCGGACGCGGCAGCCCGCGCCACACGTGCGGCAGCGAAACGGACGGACAGGGCCAGTTCGGGGTGTCGCGACAGGCTACGAGGAAACGGAGAGTAGATTCCTCGGTCGCGCGCAAGCGGTTGCGCGGCCTCTGGCTGCACGTGGTGCGCTCCCTCGGAATGACAGATTCAGGCGTGTGCGGTCAGTGATGTTCAGGGAGTTGCTGCGCACCCTGATGAAGCAGAGCCTGTCATTCCGAGGCCCGGCCACACTGCAATCCGACGAATGCAGCACAGGTCGCAGGGCCGAGGAATCTACCGTCGGCCTGCTCGAGGCCGGACGCGGCAGCCCGCACCACACGTGCGGCGGCGACACCGCCGGACAGGGGCCGGTCCGGGGCGTCGCGACATGCCACGAGGACACCGAGAGTAGATTCCTCGGTCGCGCGCAAGCGGTTGCGCGGCCTCTGGCTGCACGTGGTGCGCTCCCTCGGAATGACAGATCGGGGCGCGCAGTCAGTGATGCTCAGGGAGTTGCTGCGCACCTGCTGAGTGCAACGCGGACTGTCATTCCGAGGCCCGGCCGCGCTGCAATCTGACGATCACGACACAGGTTGCAGAGCCGAGGAATCTACCGTCGGCCTGCTCGAGGCCGGACGCGGTAGCCCGCGCCACACGTGCGGCGGCGCAACCGCCAGACAGGGCCAGTCCGGTCGTCGCGACATGCCACGAGGACACCGAGAGTAGATTCCTCGGTCGCGCGCAAGCGGTTGTGTAGCCTCTGGCTGCACGTGGTGCGCTCCCTCGGAATGACAGATTCAGGCGTGTGCGGCCGGTGATGTTCAGGGAGTTGCTGCGCACCCTGCTGATTGCAACGCGGACTGTCATTCCGAGGCCCGGCCGCGCTGCACCCGGACGAATGCGCCGCAGGTTGCAGGGCCGAGGCATCTACCCTCCGCCCGCGCGAGGCCGGACGCGGTAGCCCGCGCCACACGTGCGGCGGCGACACCGCCGGACAGGGGCCGGTCCGGGGCGTCGCGACATGCCACGAGGACACCGAAAGTAGATTCCTCGGTCGCGCGCAAGCGGTTGTGTAGCCTCTGGCTCCACGTGGTGCGCTCCCTCGGAATGACAGATTGAGGCGCGCGGTCAGTGATGCTCAGGGAGTTGCTGCGCACCTGCTGAGTGCAACGCGGACTGTCATTCCGAGGCCCGGCCGCGCTGCACGCAGACGAATGCACTGCACGTTGCAGGGCCGAGGAATCTACCCTCCGCCCGCGCGAGGCCGGACGCGGCAGCCCGCGCTACACGTGCGGCGGCGACACCGCCGGACAGGGGCCGGTCCGGGGCGTCGCGACAGGCTACGAGGAAACGGAAAGTAGATTCCTCGGTCGCGCGCAAGCGGTTGTGTGGCCTCTGGCTGCACGCGGTGCGCTCCCTCAGAGGGTGTTGCTAAACCTCAAATTCATAACGAAGCGGTGACTTCCTGAGGGAGCGCATAACGTGTAACCAGAAGTCACGCTACAGGTTGCGCGCGACCGAAGGACCTCGTCTCGGTGGCGCAGGGGCTAGATCAGGGCACGGGACCAGCCTCGTCGGTTTGCTGGCGAGGTCCTTCGGTCGACGCGAAGGTGCAGTGTACAAGCGAGTTGCGGGGCGGCGCCTCCCTCAGGAAGTCAATCACGCTGGGAGGTTTGGCAACACCCTCTCAGCCTCAGGAAGTCAGTGCTTCCTTTTCATCCATCGCCCCTCACGAAGCCGTAGCCATGACCCGGATGCCTGCCTTGACGCGTGTCCTTTGCCGCGGACTGCTGCTGGCGCTTTGCGCGAGCGGCGCGGCGCGCACCGCCGCCGCGCAGGTGAGCGCAACCAGCGGATCGCCCGCCGCGATCGGGCACATCCGCGAGCAGTACGCGCAGATCCAGCGCGAGGCGCCCGGCTACCGGCGCACCACGCACGAGCTGGTGGACTTTTCGCTGGAAGGCGGCGAGCTGCACGGCTTCTACCGCGGGCGCGAGCTTCGCAAGCTGGCGGCGCAGCTGTATGGGGAGTCGTGGCGCGGCACGGAGGAGTTCTACTTTGCGGATGGACGCCTGATCTTCATCCACGTGGTCCACCAGCGGTACGATGAGCCCCTGAGCGGCCGCGTCGTCTCCACGATCGAGAACCGCTACTACTTCGATGGTGGGCGGCTGATCCGGCACGTGCGCACGCAGCGTCCGGCCGGCAAAGACCTGTCGGCGTTCGATCCGGAGCTTCCGGTGCTGCTGAGGAACGCCCGGCTCTTTGCCACCTGCGCCGCGTCCGCCGGGCCCGAGCCCCGCGAATGCACCGCGCCGGACCGCTGATCCCGCTGCCCGCCGCACGCGCCCCGCGGGGCTCTTGCGCCCGGGCGGACCGGAACGTCAGCTTTGCGGACGTCGCCTGGAACGACGCACCCGAGCAGACAGTCGATAGATCGTTTCTGCGCGGTTTGGAGGCCAGGGCAGCTTCTCCGCCCGCTGCGCAGGCCGCGCTGCCCCGGCGCCGCACCGGGCCTGAAGTCCGCCCTCCATCCCACCGAAGCGGAAGCCGAGAGAATCCCATGACCCCGCGCATCCTGCTCGCCGCCCTCTGCGCATCCCTCGTCCTGGCGCCGTCCGCGGTCCAGGCGCAGGCATCCGGCTCCAGCAGCACGGCCGCACCGGCCGCGTTCGCCAACCCGCGGCGGCTGGCGGAGCTCAGCGCGGCGTTCCCGGAGATCGACCGCATGATGCGCGAGTTCGCGGAGCGGTCGCGGGTGCCGGGGATCGCGTACGGCATCGTGGTGGACGGGCGGCTGGCGCACATGGGGACGGCCGGGTTCCGCGAGCTGTCGTCGCGGTCGCCGGTGGACACGTCGACGGTGTTCCGCATCGCGTCGATGACCAAGAGCTTCACCGCCGTCGCCATCCTGCAGCTGCGCGACGCGGGGCTGCTTTCGCTGGACGACCCGGCCGAGCGCTACGTGCCCGAGCTGGCCACGCTGCCGTATCCCACCCGCGACGCGCCCCGGATCACCATCCGCCACCTGCTCTCGCACTCGGCCGGCTTTCCCGAGGACAACCCGTGGGGCGACCAGCAGCTCGCGGCCACCGACGACGAGATGTCGGCGATGATGCGCGGCGGCATTCCGTTCTCCACGGCGCCGGGCACCAGCTATGAGTACTCCAACTTCGGGTTCGCCATCCTGGGCCGCATCGTGGCCAACGTGTCGGGGATGCCGTACCCGCGCTACATCACCGAGCGCGTGCTGCTGCCGCTGGGGATGACGTCCACGGTGCTGGAGGCCTCGGCGGTGCCGCCGGACCGCCTGGCGCACGGCTACCGCCTGCGCGATGGCGAGTGGATCGAGGAGCCGCCGCTGCCGGACGGCGCCTTTGGGCCCATGGGCGGCATGCTCACCTCCATCAGCGACCTGGGCCGTTGGGCGGGCTTCATGCTCGACGCCTGGCCGGCGCGCGACGAGGCGGAGGCCGGCCCGCTGCGCCGCGCGTCCGTCCGCGAGATGCAGCAGATCGCCCGTTACAACGGCGCCTCGGCCGTGCGCGACACCGCGGTGGCGACCATGGTGTTGAGCGCGGGCGGCTACGGCTACGGACTGGGCATCCGGCAGACGTGCCTGTTTCGCACGGTGGTCTCGCACAGCGGTGGGCTGCCGGGCTTTGGCTCGCTGATGCGCTGGCTTCCGGAGCACGGCGTGGGGATCGTGGCGATGGGCAACCTTACCTACACCGGCTGGGGCGGCGTTACCGAGCGGGCGCTGGCGATCCTGTCGCGCACGGGCGCGCTGGCGCCGCGCGTGCCCCAGCCCGCGCCCGTGCTGGTGCAGCGCCAGGAACAGGTCTCCCGCCTGGTCGCGCGCTGGGACAATGCGCTCGCCGACAGCATCGCCGCGATGAACCTGTACCTGGACGAGCCCAGGGAGCGCCGGCGCGTGGCGATCGAAGCCCTGGTCCGCGACGCAGGCGGCGAGTGCCGCCCGGACGGCCCCATCGTCGCGGAGAACGCGCTGCGCGGGACCTGGCGGATGCGGTGCCGCGACGCTGACCTGGGCATCTCCATCACCCTCGCGCCCACCGAGCCCGCCCGCGTACAGTTCCTGGAGGTGAAACGCCTCGCCCGCGACGAGCGCGTGGTGCCGACGCCGGTGTGCCGCTGACCTCCAGGCCCTCGGCCGGGCCGCGCGCGATTCTCGTATTCCTGGCAAGTGCCGTCGCGGGCGCGCTTATCGGGGCTGCGGCCGGCGCGGCGCTGACCAGCTCGATGATGGCGGCCACTCGCCAGCAGAATCCGCAGTATACGGGAGAGGGCCTGGAGTACGTCGCCATCACGGTGATCTTCGTGGGTACCGCCGTGGGTGCCGGCATGGCGATGATCTATCTGGCCCGGCGCGCCCGGCGCGCTCGGAAGCACCGCTCAAACCAGCTGTCCTGATGCGCTAACGTCAAGCCGGCAACTGCCTCCTGTTGTCCACGCCCGCTCCGCAATCACGATTATGCTGATCAACGACGCTGAACAGTTCATCCGGGTTGCCTTCGATAACGAGGCTGAGATCGAAGGCGTGGTTCAGCGTTATGCTGAGCAGTTCTTTGGCTCCAGCATCGTTTATCTGCCGCAGACGCGAATCACTACGGTGGGAGGTCGGGGGACGGTCCCGGATGCGATCGTCATCGATATCGAGTCGGAAGAGTGGTACATCGTGGAGGCAGAACGCGCCATTCACGGAACGTGGGAGCATATCGCGCCTCAAGTGTCGCGGCAGCTCGCCGCCGTGAGCTCACCCGAAACGAGGGATTTGATCCTGCACCTCGCGTTGAGCAGCATTCGCGGGGATCACGTCCTGCGAAGCATGATACGCGAAGTCGGTGTCGAGGATCTCGAGATTCATGGCCGCCTCCAGCGCGTCCTCCGCAAGCCGCCGACGATTGCGATTCCAATTGACGCGATACCCAAGGATTTGAAGGAGTGGGTACAAACGCTTCGGAATCCAGTGAAGATCTGGCTGATCGAGAAGTTCATCTCGGTGGCGAACCCTGCTCGCGTCCTGTATTCGATTCCGGACGAGAATCTGCCCACGCTCTCTACCGAGCCTGCCTCTGACATGGGTGGATCGCCTGTGCGTTCGGGAGGAGCACAGATCTATCAGGAACTCCTTGATCTCGCCCCCGAAATCGTCGGTTCCGAGGTTACTCTCGAGTACGGCCCGCGCGGCAGAGAACGCCGGTCATTCCGCGGGATCGTTCGGGCGGATGGTGTGGAAGTAAATGGGAAGGTGCACTCCCCCAGCTACGCCGCCGTTGCCTGTATGAAAGAGGCGGGCAGCACTCGGCACACGGCGAACGGCTGGGTAATGTGGCGAACAGCCGAAGGCGAAACGCTCAGTGAATTGTATCGACGCCGGCTTGCCCTTCTAAGCACGAACGACGATGCTGATTCGCTATCCTCACTCGCGCCGCAGTCAGCTGGGGAACCGAGTGCACAGCACGACCATGGTTTGGGGTCCACGCCGTAAGATGAACGCCAAGGTCCTGCGGGCGTGATCAAGAGCATGAACCTGCCCACAATCCGCCCGCTCCAGGCATCCGACCCCGCGGTGATCGCGGCGGCGTTCGCGGCGATCGGGTGGGCGAAGCCGCGGGAGCAGTACGAGCGCTACCTGGCGGAACAGGAGCGGACCAGCGCCGCATCTGGGTGGCGCACGTGGGGGACCAGTTCGCGGGATACGTTACGCTCGTCTGGCAGCCGGACTACGCGCCGTTCCGCGCGGAGAGAATTCCGGAGATCCAGGACTTCAACGTGCTCCCCGCGTTCCGCCGGCGCGGCATTGGCTCTGCGCTGCTGGACGTGGCGGAGTCGGCGGCGGCGGAGCGGGGCAGGGTTGTGGGGATCGGCGTGGGGCTGGACCCCGATTACGGCCCGGCGCAGCGGCTGTACGTGCGGCGCGGGTACGTGCCGGACGGGCGCGGCATCACCTGGCAAAATGGCACGGTGGCGTACCGCGACCAGGTGCTGGTGGATGACGAACTGGTGTTGTGGTTTACCCGGGAGCCGCGGGCATGACGTGCCCGCACATCATGGAGGGAGCGCAATGAAGTTGCGGATCATGCTGCTGACGGCCGCCGTCGCATTGCTGGCGCCGGGCGGGGCGCGGACGGCGAGTGCGCAGGCGCAGCCGGACCCCGACGGACTGGCGGCCGCCGTGGGGGCGATCGTCGCCGATTCGGTGCTCCCGCGCCTGGGCGGCTGCGACCCGGTGTACATCCGCACGCCGGAGACGCCCTTCGACTCCGCCGTCGCCGCCCTCCTGCGGACCGAGCCGGATACCCGGGCGTTCGGCGCCTCCCGTCCCGAAGCCTACGAGTGGGTGGGAACGCGGGGCTACACCCTGCAGGGTGATACGGCGTCCGTGCTGGTGGAGGTCGGTGCCCGCACCCCACCCAACGGCGGCATCGACACGTACATCGAAGAGAACCGCTACCTCTTCATCAGGGCGGGCGGTGGCTGGCGGTTCGTCCGGCGCGAGTTCGTGCGCGGGATGGATCTGGGGCCGGTGCGCGGATAGCCTTCCGCGGCGGGCTGGGGTCCTGTACGAACGTCCCCGCCGGGCACCAGCTCGACGGGGACGTTTGCATCCAGGCGCCGGCTACTGGTTCTCGTCGATGACCCGCACGCAGGTCTTCTCGAGGCTCCAGAAGGGGATGGGGATGGTCCCCGACATGAAGAAGCCGGTGATTACGAAATTGTAGCTGCACTCTTCCTCGCCGCCCTCCACCTGGCCGATGGCCGGCACGGTCCCGGCGAGCATCGCCACGGCGACGGTCCCCGCGGTCACGATCTTCTTGAACGCAGTCATCCCATTTCCCTTCTGAGTGATGTTCCCGCTTGCGGCAATTCTGCCGTCCGATGTATACGCACAAGGCGACGCAGCGGTCAAGAAAAATCTTCACATAAGGCGACGTTTTTATCCAACGAGCGAATGTGATCGCACGTGAGCCGTATTGCCTTGTTGTACCAGATCTTGAAAAAGAATAATCGTACAGAGGAACAGAGTCAGACAGAGAAGCGAACTGAAACATCATCCTGGTTCCTCTGTCTGACTCTGTTCCCCTGTACTCATGAAGGTTTTTGTTTTCCCGAGTGCGGCTGCCTGCGAGCAGATTGGCGGTTGGGTACGGCACGTCGCGGAACGAGCGGTGTGTGCACCATTCTGCAGCCGGGCGCACCGGATGGAGGCAGGGTTCCCGGCCGCAATCTGTTTGCTCACATCCCGGGTAAGCGGAGACGTGGCAGCGGGGTAGAAGCACAAATGATAACTGTTTAATTGTGGCGGGTAACTTGCCCCCTGGCGGTGCATGCGGAGCGGAATGCTCCAGCGTTGATCCCCCACAGGAGGAAGCCCATGCACCCCCGCTTCAGGACCCCCGCGCTGCTGGTCGCGACAATCGCCCTCACGGCCGCCTGCGACCGGCTCCCCTCGGACGCCGCGCTTCCCCCGGCGTCCGGCGAGTCCCGCGCCGAGGGCGTGGTCGACGGCATTCAGCAGGACGCCGCCGTCTACGCGAGCACCTTTGGCGTGAGCCCGCAGGAAGGCGCGCGCCGGCTGCAGCTGCAGGAGGCCGTCGACGCGCTGAACGCCCGCCTTACCGAGGAGCAGGCCGCCACCTTCGCCGGGCTGAGCATCGAGCACGCCCCCGAGTTCCACGTGGTCGCCCGCTTTACCCGCAACGGCGAAGAGACCCTCCGCCCGTACCTGAGCCCGGCGCTGGCGCAGGTGGTGCGCGTGGAGCCGGCCCGCTTTACCCTGGCGCAGCTGGAGCGCCGCCTTGAGGCGGGCTACAACCGCGTGCGTGGCAGCGGCATTCCGTCGGCCGGCGCCGTGGACGTGCGCGCCAACCGCGCGGAGGTGCACGTGCTGCGCGGACGCTCTTCGCAGGCGCGGGCCGCGCTGGGCGCGGTCGAGGCGGCCGTGGTCGAGGTCGACGATCTGCCGAAGGAAGAGATCAACATGTACGGCGGGCTGAACGTCACCGGCTGCACCAGCGGCTTCACGGTCCGCAACTCCGCCGGCACCCGCGGCATCAGCACCGCCGGCCACTGCGGCAACAGCCAGTCGCTGGGCGGCTACGCGCTTACCCTGCGCGGCGAGTCGTACAGCGGGTCGTACGACATCCAGTGGCACAACGCCAGCGGCCACACCTATCCCAACACCATCAAGGTGAGCAGCTCCACCCGTGCCATCACCAGCACCCGCTCGCGCACCAGCCAGACCGTGGGCTCGCAGGTGTGCAAGCAGGGGATGACCACCGGGTACACCTGCGGCACCATCAACACCATCTCGTACTGCGCCAGCGGCGCCTGCACCTGGGTGCGCGTGGCCGGCAACGGAACCAACCTGTCCGAGGGCGGCGACAGCGGCGGCCCCTGGTTCTCGGGCAACACCGCCTACGGATCGCACACCTACGGCATCGGCAACGACTCCGCCTACATGCCCGTCAACTACTTCTCGGGCATCTCGGTAACCATCGCAACAAGTTGACGCCGCAAAACCGCCGGGTATGACGAGGAGCCGCGGGGGCAGTGTCCCCCGCGGCTCCCGCGCGTCAGGGGGGTCGCATCGGCTCCGCGCGACTCATCGCAGGCTGATCCCGCACGCCGGTTCACAATCCGCGGGGCTCGCGCGTTCTTGGGCGGTCGTTACCGTTCCATCCACACCACGAATCCGCGAATGAACCGGATTGCGCTGCTTGCCGGCGGACTGCTGCTCTCCGCCACCCTCTCCGGCTGCGACGTCATGGGTCCCGTCACCTGCACCACGGACGTATGGCCGGCCGTCACCGTGCAGGTGCGCGACGCCGCCACGCAGGCGCCGGCCGCCTCCGGGACCGCCGCCTACGTCAGGGACGGAACGTACATCGATCCGCTGCGGCCGGGCGACCCGGGTGAGAACGCCCTGGAGCTGTTCGGCGCACAGGAGCGGCCCGGGACGTACACCGTGACCATCGACAAGCCCGGCTACCAGCAGTGGAAGCAGGAGCGCGTCCGCGTGCGCGACGGCAGTTGCCACGTGCAGACGGTCACGCTGCAGGCCAACCTTGTCCGCGCGCCCTGACGGCCTCCGCGGCACCGCGCAGGTCCTCGCCAAATTCCAGCACCGCCTCGGCCCCGAGCGGGTCCATCGGCCGCTCCTCGTCCGGCGCCACGCGCGCGAGCGTGATGCTGGAGCTCGCGATGGCCTCGAACGCCCCAAAGCGGTCCGTCAGGATCTCCAGCAGCCGCGTGGGGGAGACCTGCTGACCGCGTGCGGATGTGGCTCGCATCGAAATCTCCTCTCGTTCCGTTTGCGCCGTTCGCACGGCACGCCTACAATCCACGGTTGCCGCATCGGCGGAGCGGATGCACAACTCGCGATCCTCTCGTTGCGTAGTCTAATATGACTCCGCACCGCTGTCAAATATGACTACGGAAGGCGCCTTGGCAGAACCGGAGAAGGTCCAGTCCGTTGTACGTGAGGTGATCGAGGAGAGCGGGTTGCCGCGTACCCTGATCGCCGAAGACGCGAACCTGAGCCGCGCGGCGATCATCGCGTGGCTCGCGGGTACGCGCACGCCGCAACCGGAGAGCGTCGCGCAACTCGCGGATGGATTGGAGAAGCGGGCTGAGATCCTTCAAGGTCTGGTCCGCCGCCTCCGAAAACTCCGGTGATCGTTCGCCTTTGGAGAATCCGAATGTCATCCCGCTCAATGGAAGGTGTTTGATGGACCCCGATTTTGGCTCAGATGCAGGCGGTGAATTGGACCTACGCGGACAAGGATCCCGCCGCGCTTGCCGAACTCCGGAATCGCCTTGTGGCCGCTGCTCGGAAGACAAAGATGCTGCGCTACTCGGAATTGGCGGAAGGAGTCGAGTTCCGCCTACCGCAGATCAGAGGCGGCATGCCATACTTCATAACTACTTGGGATTGGACGGGTTTAGACCGGCGGATTATCGGTGAGTTCTTGGGTTATCTATCGATGGAAAGCTGGAGTGAAGGACAGTTTATGATCAGCGCCATTGTGATCGGTGGACTCGACTACGAGCCGAGCGAACACTTCTTTGAATGGATGAAAGAACTAGGTGTGCTTCGGAACATGAAGAAAGAAACGGTCTGGGCGTTCTGGAGCGAGCAGGTGAAGAAGGCGTTTGCGTATTATAAATCACGGTAGCGCCTCCACTCTCCGGTCCGCGCGTCCGCCCGCAACTACATCGTCGTGCATCCACAAAGCCCCGCCCTGCGCGCGCTCGCCGAAAAGTGGGACGCCGTCCCCGCCGCCGAGCGAGCCAACTTCCAGTCGTACGTCAGCGAGTTCTGCGAGGCGCTGGGCGTGGCGCGCCCGCGTCCGCGCGGGTCCGGCTACGAGTTCGAGTACCCGGTCACCACCACCGACCGGAAGTCCGGCAAGGACACCACCAACTTCATCGACCTGTACCGACAGGGCGCGTTCATCCTGGAAGCCAAGCACACTGACGCGGGCTCCGGCGCGGACCGCGTGCTGGGCGCGGCGTACGGTCAGGCCAAGGGATACGCGGGCGACGTGGCGCACGGCCCGCCGCCGTACCTGATGGTGATGAACGTGGGCCGCACGCTGCTGGTGTGGGATCGCTGGTCCGGCAACTATGGCGGGGTCAACGCCGCGCGCCGCATCGATTTGCGCACGCTATGGCAGCGGGATGACGACATCGAGTTCCTGCGCACGCTCTGGGAAAATCCCGAGTCGCTGAACCCCGCCATCCGCGGCCGCGCGGTCACGCGCGAGGTGGCCGAGCAGCTGGCGAAGCTCTCTGCGTCACTGGAGGGACGGGGGATGGATGGAGAGCGGGTTGCGCGTTTTCTGATGCGCTGCATGTTCACGATGTTCGCGGAGGACGTAGGGCTGCTTCGGGAGAAGCCATTCCAGGCAGCACTACAGATGTTCATATACCCCCCCCCC
>NZ_DASWNM010000018.1:0-43467 GCF_036399255.1 Longimicrobium sp. | reverse complement strand
ACCGGGTGATGGGGTGATCGGGTGAAGGGGTGAACGGGTGATGGGGTGAATGGGTGTTGGGGTGAATGGGTGATGGGGTGAATGGGTGATGGGGTGAATGGGTGAAGGGGTGAATGGGTGAGCGGGTGCGGAGTCCTTCGGTTGCGCCGACACTCGAAGGCAATCGCCCAAGCCTGTCATTCTGAGGCCCGGCCGCTCCGGACCTGCCCTTCGCACCGCTGGTCGCAGGGCCGACGAATCTACCCTCCGACTGCTCGAACGCGCCGATGCGGCAGCCCCGCACCATCCCGCGGCCACACTGCCGCCCGACAAAGCCCATGGCGCGCCGCGCCGGACTGTCGCCCGGGTAAGGGGCGCATCCGAGGGCTCCAGCAGCCGACGGCAGATTCCTCGGTCACGCGCCGGGTGCGGTGGTGAGGAGGTGAGGAGGTGATGGAATGAGCAGGCGAAGCCTCCCGAGTTTGCGGGGCTTCACCTGCTCTGCTGGACGGATCGCGAAACACCCGTCCGCGAAGGCGGACATCGCGTCTTCCCAGCCGCGAATTCATTCGCCCCGGCTGGCCGCCGCGCGAATGGCCGCGAATTCATTTCATTCGCCCCGGCTGGCCGGCGCGCGAATGGACACCATCGATGGTGCATCGCGCGGGCCCTCGCCCCGGCTGGCCGGCGCGCGAAGGGACACCGTCGATGGCGCATCGTGCCGGACCGTCCCCCGGCTGGCGGCCGCGCGAATGGACGCCGCTGGTGGCGCATCGCGCGGGACCGTCACTCCGGCTGGCCGGCGC
Organism: Longimicrobium sp.; assembly: GCF_036399255.1. Lineage (GTDB taxonomy): Bacteria > Gemmatimonadota > Gemmatimonadetes > Longimicrobiales > Longimicrobiaceae > Longimicrobium. The sequence goes on along the minus strand of NZ_DASWNM010000018.1, from coordinate 42,682 downwards.
GCGAATGGACGCCGCTGGTGGCGCATCGTCCCGGCTGCCCGGCGGCTTCGGCCCCCACGCGAAGAGCCCCGCCGCGGAGATCCGCGGCGGGGCTCTTCGTCATCGACCGTGAACGCGGGCTACTTCGTCCGCACGATGGTCAGGTACACGGACGAGGGGAGCGGCTGGCCGGCGTTGCGGGTGGTGATGGACGCCTGCCCCGCCGGCAGCACGCCGAAGCGCACGAAGGCGCCGCTGCCGCTCTTCAGGAACACCTCGGTGGTCCCCGGGCCGCCCACGCGGCGCGTGCGCAGCGGGTACGCCGCAAAGAAGGTGCGGTAGCGCCAGCTGGGGTGCTGGAAGCGCGGCTCCAGCCCCGGCACCGCGTCGTCCGCGAACACGCCCACCGTCCAGTCGCGCACCCAGGGACGCGGGTCCATCCCCAGCACGCGCTGCAGGTTGGGCAGCCCCGTGGTGCTGCCGTCCACCAGCGCGCGCCACAGCTCGTTGTCGCTGCCGCCCCGCCGGTCCGCCACGTACCGCATGAACGACCAGCCGGCCCCGCGCGTGGGCAGGTCGTTGGCGTCGGAGTTGTCCTTCTCGTACGGCGACTGGCCCTCGGGGTCTTCCAGGAACTTCTCGAAGCGGCGGATGTTCTGGTCCATGTAGGTGATGTACGCGCTGGTCACGCGCCCGCTCGCCTGGATGTCCGGCAGCCCCAGGTTCTGCCGCGGCCCCCTTCCCGAGGCGCGGTAGAACATCACCTCTTCGGCCACGTGGCTGAGCGCCTCGTTCAGCCACGTGTCCTCGTTCCAGTGGGTGGTTCCCACCTGGTACAGCCGGCGCGACGCGCTGATCAGGTGCTGGTACTCGTGGGCGATGGTGCCCAGCGACGTCTGCAGCACCAGCTCGCGCGAGAACGCGTTGCCGTTCACCTCGCCGTTGGGATCCGGCACCAGCATGTAGAACATCTCGGCGTAGTTGCTTCCCTCGCACCCCGACAGCCCGTCGCGGCTGCGCGTGGGAAACAGGTCGCGGGGATGGAAGAACCCGCCCACGTACGCGCCCGATCCGGCGTCCGTAAGCTCGTTCACCGCGCGGGTGTAGAAGATGACCACCCGCCCGTTGTCGTCCACGTCGCCCGGATCGCCGAAGGCCTGCGTGACCGCGGGGTGCACCAGCGTGTCGAAGCCCGCCGCGAACGAGGCGTACTCGGCCTCCGTCAGCCCGCCGGCCGGGTTGCCCACGTCCGCCAGCACCACCGAGCGCTGGCCCACCGCCGCCACCCGCCCCGTGCGCATCCGCGGCTCCTCGCACGACTCTTCGCTGGAGACGTTCACCTGCACCTGCTGCCCCACCGTGGGCGAGCGCAGGTTCAGCACCTGCGAGGGCCGCCGCGCGTCGCCTTCCCGGGCGGCGCCGCGGGAGGCGATGGCGCGGTACACGTGCGGCGCCAGCTCGCGCTCCGCCCGCAGCCGCAGCCGCTCGTGGAACTCGTCGTTCAGCGGGCGCCCGCGGGCCAGCGACAGCCCCGGCGCCACCGACGGGCTGAGCGGCGCCACCGGCACCACTTCCTGCGCGCCCAACTGCACCTGGGTGAAGTCGGCGTCGATCGCCCCGGAGTGAAAGGGCACCGCCACGTACTCCGACCCGGCCACCCCGCCGCTCAGGCACACGGTGCTGGCCGCGATGCCGCCCAGCGTCACGCTGCCGCCCACCTCCAGCGAGTGCAGCGTTCCCCCGCCCGCGCACGCCGCCGGGGCCGCGGCCACCGTCACGGTCGCCTCGTCCGAGACGCCGCCCAGCTCGGCGCGGATGCTGGCCTGCCCCGCGCCCACTCCCGTCACCACGCCGGTGGTGCTTACGCTGGCCACGGCGGGGTTGCTGGTGGACCACACCACGTCCAGCGAGTCGGTGGGCACCTCACCCGCCTCGTCGCGCAGGGTGAGCTCCATCTCCAGCGTCTCGCCCACCGAAAGGGTGCGCTCGTCGGGCATCACCTGCACCAGCACCACGTCGGCGTCGCCGCCGGCGGGAGACTCGTTGCAGGCGCTCAGCGCCATCAGGGCGGCCGCGGGGATCAGCAGAAGTCGCTTCATGGTGGGTCCGCAGTGCGTGAAAGGCCGTCCCCGGGCGGGCAATGGCCGTTGAGAACGCGCGGGGCGCGCGCCGCGGGACATCCGCCCGCGCACCCCTCTTCCTGAATCCATTCCTCTTCCGGGAACCGCCGTCCGCCGGATCCGCCGCATCGTCCATCCGGTGGGCGTGCCGGCGCCGCGGCACACGACGCGCGGCGGGTCTTCCGCGGGCAGGGCCCGGAGCGCTTCATCCGCCGGACGGCGATGCGGGCCGCGGGTGGAGCCGCACGAAATGTGACTTTGTCCGAGCGGACGCACAAGCGCGGCGACGGGGAAGCCGTCCCGCGCAATGTGCCATCCGGCAGAAAATACGCGTGGGCCGCGGCCGCCGGCGCAGAGCCGACGACCGACGGGCCGCGCGCGTCACCGGGTGCGCACCACCGTCACCCACACCTCTTCCAGCGACCCCTGCACGGCCGTCAGCAGGACGGAGGCGCGCCGGTTGGGCGCCACGCCCGCGCGCAGGAACGACGCGCCGCCGGCCCGCAGGGTAATGCTTTCGGGGCTGCCGCTGGTCAGCGGCCGCACCCGCAGCGGAAGGCCGTTGCTGACGGTCTGGAAGAGCGCGCGGTGGTTCCAGCTGGGCTGGGTGAAGATGGCCGGCACCCCCGCCACCGCGTCGTCCGTGTACACCGACACGGCGAAGTCGCGGTACAGCGGGATCGGGTCCTGGCCCAGCACCTCTTCCAGGTTGTCCAGCCCGGTGCGCTCGTTGTTCACCAGCGCGCGCCACAGCTCCTGGTCGTTTCCGTTGCGGCGGTCGGCCAGGTAGCGCAGGAACGCCCACGCGGCGCCGCGGTCGCCCAGCTCGTCGGCGTCGTTGTACGGCGTGCGCGTTTCCGGGCTCTTCACGTACTCGCCGTAGCGCAGGAAGTTCTGCTGGCCAAACTCGATGAACGCGGCCCGCTCGCGCGAGCCCGCCGCCAGGATCTGGTTCCCCAGGTTCATCCGCGGGCCCGCCTGCGCCCGATGGTAGAACAGCAGCTCCTCGGCGATGTGGCTGAGCCCCTCGTTCAGGTAGACCTCCTCGTTCCAGTTCAGGTCCACCACCCCGGGAACGATGTACAGCCGCCGCGACGCGCTGATCAGGTGCTGCAGCTCGTGCCCCACCACGCCCACGGTGCTGCTGATGACCTCCTGGGTGGAGCGGGCGTTGCCGTTCACCACCCCCGTGGGGTCCGCCGCCAGCATGTAGAACATCTCGGCGTTGTTGCTGGCCGGGCACGCGCCGCCGAAATCCGGGTTGTTCTCGCGGGGAAACAGGTCGCGCCCGTAGAAGTAGCCGCCCACCACGTAGTCCACGTTGGCCGGCGTAAGCTCGTTCACCGCGCGGGTGTAGAAGATGATGACGCGCCCGTTGCCGTCGATGTCGGCCGGCTCGCCGAACGCCGCCGCGTTCACGGGATGCACCAGCGAGTCGTAGGTGGCCGCCACGTTCTGGTAGTCCGCCGCCGTAAGCCCGCCGGCCGGGTTGGCCGTGTCGGCCACCACCACCGCGCGCTGGCTTACCGCCACCACCCGCCCCGTGCGGTAGTCGGTGGACTCGCAGAAGCCGCCCGTGGTGGAGACGTTCAGGCGCATCTCGGTGCCCAGCGGGGGCGCCACCTGCTGCATCTGCATCCGCGCCCCGCCGCGGCGCGCCCTTTCCGCGGCGCGCGCGGCCGGCACCAGCCGGGCCAGCGGCCCGCGGGCACGCTCGTTCAGCCGGATGTGAAAGCCGCCGTCGCGCGCGCCGGCCGACGCGGACGCCAGCCCTCCCGCCACCGGAGACGGCGAAAGCGAAGGGTTGGGCGGGCCGAACACCGTGGTGAGCCCCGCGGCGTTCACCCGCAGCGAGGCCGAGGTGCCGGGGGTAAAGGCCGCGGGGCGGTCGCCGTTGAAGGGGATCACCGTGTACTCCGCCCCCGACGCGCCGCCGTCCAGGCACAGGACCGAGCCGGCCGAGCCCCGGCGCTGCACCGACTCTCCCACGCCCAGGCTGAGGCCCGCCGCGGGCGGGTCGCACTCCGCCGCCGTGCCGAACACGGTGATGCTGGCGGTGTCGGCGCGGTCGCGCGCCGAGGCCACGATGCGCGCGGTACCGGTGCGGAGGGCCTTCACCAGCCCCGTCCCGGTCACCGACGCCACCTGGGGGTCCAGCGACGTCCAGTCGAAGTCCACGCCGGTCACCAGCTCGCTGGCTTCGTCGCGGGCCGAGGCGGAAAGCTGAACGCTGTCGCCGGCGTTCAGGTTGCGCTGGGCCGGGGTCACGACCACACGGTCCACCCGGGGGCCGGAGCCCGAAGGGCTGTCGCACGCGCCCGCGGCCAGGGCCAGCAGGAGGTACGCGGGAAGAAGGCGCTTCATGGGCGTGCGTCCATCGTGCAGGGTGGGCGCCGGCGGCACGGGCCACAGACGGGTCGCGCGCACGCGGGACGGCAGGGAGGGCCGCCACGCGCGCGCGCAGGCTTCAATTGTACGAACGGCCGTTCGAAAAGAAAAGGCACCGGCCGCGCCCCCATCCACGGGGCGCAGACGCCAACTCCTTGTCGTTGAAGCACTTGTACTCGCACGTTTGTCCAAGGTTCCCGGGGTGTGGCTCCCCCGCCGGGCGGGTGCTACATTGCCGCCGCCGCGCCGCCCGCGCCGGGCGGACACGCCTTGATCCACCGACAACGTTCCAGCCGGGGCCGCCATGACCGACCGCCCGATTCGCCACTTTCTGCAGATCCCGGACTTTTCCCGCGACGAGCTGCTGCAGACGCTGCAGCTGGCCGCCCGGATGAAGGCGGGGGAGTACACTGAGAAGCCCCTGGCCGGCAAGACGCTGGCGATGATCTTCACCAAGAGCAGCACCCGCACCCGGGTGAGCTTCGAGGTGGGCGCGTACCAGCTGGGGGGGCACGCGCTCTTCCTTTCGTCGCGCGACATCCAGCTGGGGCGCGGCGAGCCCATCAAGGACACCGCCCGGGTGCTTTCGCGCTACGTGAACGGCATCATGATCCGCACCTTCGACCAGCAGGACCTGGTCGACCTGGCCACCTACGGCTCGGTGCCGGTCATCAACGGCCTTACCGACCTGCTGCACCCCTGCCAGATCATGGCCGACCTGCTGACCGTGCAGGAGAACTTCGGCGCGGACCTGTCGGGGGTGAAGGTGGCGTGGGTGGGGGACGGCAACAACATGGCCAACTCGTGGCTGAACGCGGCGTACATGCTGGGCTTCGAGCTGCGCCTGGCCTACCCCGCCGGCTACGAGCCCGACGCGGCCATCCTGGAGCGCGCCCGCGGCGCCACGAACATCATCACCACGCACGACCCGCGCGAGGCGGTGGAGGGCGCGGACGTGGTGAACACCGACGTGTGGGCGTCGATGGGGCAGGAGGAAGAGTCGGCAAAGCGCGCCGCCGACTTCCAGGGCTACTGCATCACCGAGGAGATGATGGAGACGGGCACCGGCCGCGCCATCTTCCTGCACTGCCTTCCCGCGCACCGCGGCGAGGAGGTGACCGAGGGGGTGCTGGAGGGCGCCCGCTCCCGCGTGTGGGACGAGGCGGAGAACCGCCTGCACGTGCAGAAGGCCATCATGGCGAAGCTGATGGGCGGCGCCTGACCCTCGGCCGACAGACGATTCGAAGCCTCTCCTCGCGGCGCGGGGAGAGGCTTCGTCGTTGTTGGACGGTCTTGCGCGGGATGGTGGGCGGCCCCCACCCCGGCCCTCCCCCGCAAACTGCGCGGGAGGGCGCGCTCGACAGGCTGTCCGGAGCGCGCTCGAATTCTCCCCTCTCCGTGAGGAACGAACGGGGAGGGCCGGGGGAGGGGCACCCCCGTCGGACGCAGTTCGATCCCGTTCGCCGATCCCCGCTCCAGCGGCATCGCCCAACCTCCCCCAGGGGTTTTGGGGGAGGTGGGCGAGGAATGCGAGCCCGGAGGGGGCGCCCGCCGATCGCGACCAACCTTCAGCCGCTCACCCGCACGGCGGCGCGGGCGCGCACGGCAAGCTCCTCGAGCACGCGGCGGGCGGTGGACTGCGACATGTCGACGATGACGGCCTGGCGCCCGCCGGCGGCGGTGTCGACGACCAGGGTGGAAAGGCCCAGGCGCCGCTGGAACGGGTCATCGCGCACGTGCAGCGTCTGCAGCTTGCGGTCGGGGACGATCCAGGTGACGCGGTTCAGCACGCCGCCGCGCGCCATCACGTAGCCGGGCGGCAGCGCCCAGCCGCGGTTCGCATACTGCCAGCGCGCCACCAGCCAGGGCAGCGGCAGCAGCAGCGCCATCCACGGCGCCAGCATTCCACCCGGCTGCACGTGGAACCACCGCGCGGCCCAGAACGGCGCCCACATCAGCAGAAAGATCAAGAGGTAGCGGCGCCGCATCCGCCGCTCGGCCTTGGGGTGCACGCGCTGGAAATCCGCATCGTCCACCTGCGCGTCGCCAAAGATGCCCCGCACCAGCCGCCCCACGTCCTCGCGCCGCGCGATGGGGACGAACGCCTCGGCGCCGCCGCGCTGCCCGGGGCTGCCGCCCGCCGTCTCGATCATCAGCGACGCCAGCCCCAGCCAGCGGCGCAGGAACGTTTCTTCAAGGCGGATGGCCTGCACGCGCCGCAGGGGGACGCTGGCCTCGTGCACGGTCAGCAGGCCGTAGCGCTTGCGCATCTCGCCGCCGTCCACCTGCAGCGTAAAGCCGTGGTAGCGCACCAGCGACCCGGCGATGGAGATCATCCACCCCACCAGCATCAGCCCCGCCACCGCCCCGATCCCCGCCACCACCAGCATCCCCTCCGTCCGCTCCACCACGCGCCGGATCACCGTCTCGAACAGCTCGCCCGGCAGCCCCTCGGTAAACTGCAGCAGGCCCGCCGCCGCGGCCGCGATCACCCCCGCCTCGTTGGCCGTGGCGCCCGCCAGCAGCAGGTCCCAGGTAGAGAGCTTCGCCAGCGGCGGGGCGGCGGGACGTTCGACCGCCGGCTCCGCGCCCACGACGCCGACCGGGGCCGCCGCGGCGCGGGCGCGGCGGCGGGCCAGGAGGTCCGCGCGCAGCGACTGCGCCTCCGCCAGCGCAAGGACGGAGAGCACGGCCTCGGCCTCGCCCCCCGTTCCCGCCGTCTCCACCCGCACCTCGGCCACGCCGGTCACGCGCTGCAGCAGGCTCTGCCGCACCTCCACGTTCTGCACGCGGGCCAGGGGGATGACGCGGTTCTGGCGATTGAGGACGCCGGAGCGCAGCAGAAGCTCGTCGGCGTCCAGCCGCCAGCGATAGAGGGCGTACTTGGCCGCCGCGCCCGCCAGCGCGGGAACGGCCAGCACGGCCAGCACGATGGGGAGCATGCGCGCGATCTGGCCGTCGCCCAGGCCCACGCCGCCGGCCACCGCGGGCCACACCATCGCCCGCGCGATGGCGAAGGCGGCAAACACCAGCGTAAGCGGATGCAGCCGGCGGCCGTCCCGCTCCAGCCGGGCAGCCGCCTCAGACGGCATCGTCGGTCCCGCTGAGCTGCGCCAGCCGGTCGCGTAGCGCCTCGGCCTGGCCCTCCGCCAGCCCGGGGATGCCCACCATCGCCCCCACGCTCCCCGCGGTGTAGACCACCACCGTGGCCAGCCCGAAGGCGCGCTCCAGCGGCCCCTGGCGCGTGTCCACGTGCTGAATGCGCGAGTGCAGCACCACGGCCACGCGCCGCGTCCACCACCCGTGCGTCACCCGCACGTCCACCGGACCCACCTGGTAGCTGAAGTGGCTGTAGGCGGCCGGCGGCACCTCCGTCACCCACACCGCGCCCAGCGCCGCCACGGGCGCCATCAGCCACAGCGGCCACGCCCACAGCAGCCAGGGGATGATCATGCACAGCGTCCAGATCGCCCCCCACAACGCCCCGTGCAGCCGCCACAGGTTGACCACGCGCGGATCCAGCCGCTGCACGGGCGCCTCGTGCGCGGCGTCGGGAACGTGGGCGAGCGTCGGCGGCTCGGATACGGGAGCCGATGGATCGAAAGGAGGAGCCGGCGCCTCAGGAACGGGGTCTGATCGATCGAGACGAGGAGCCGACGCTTCGGATACGGAATCCCGTCGATCAAAACGAGCAGCTGGCGCCTCGGATACGGAATTCGGTTGATCGATACGATCGGTCGGCGCCTCGGAAACAGGTTCTGATCGATAGGTACGATCAGCCGGCGCCTCGGATACGGAGTCCGGTCGATAGAAACGAGCAGCCGGTGCCTCGGCAACGGAATTCGGCCGATCGAGAGGAGCCGACCCTTCGGAGACGGAGTCCGGCCGATCGAGAGGTACTGCCTGCGCTTCGGCGACGAGGTCTGGCGCCTCGCCACGTGGAGTCCGCGCCTCAGGAGCGATGTCGGACGCCTCACGATGGAGGTCCGGCGCATCGCGAAGGGGGGCGTGCGTCCCGGGGGCGTCGTCGGGCGCCTCGCGAGGGGGGGTCAGGTCGGGTTCCGGTCGATCCATCGCGCAGCGAGCAGGTATGCGGGATAGCTGGCGGCCAGCAGCCCGGCGGCGTAGAGGCTGTTGCGCGTGTCGCTGGCCGCCGCGCCGGCCAGGAACGCCAGCGAGCCGGCGATGGCCAGCCCGGTGGTCCACGGATATCCCCACGCACGATAGGGCCGCGGAGTTTCAGGCTCGCGCCGGCGCAGGACGAACACGGAGGCGAACGCCAGCACGTAGTTGGCGACGAAGAAGAACGCCAGCACGGCGATGATGGCGTTGAACGTTCCCGTGGCGATGAACGCCAGCGCCACCGCCGTGCTGGCCACCAGCGCGCCCGTGGGCGTCCCGCCGCGGTTGACGGACGCGCCGGCGCGGGGAAACAGGCCGTCGGCGCTCATGGCGTAAAGGACGCGCGGCGCCATCAGCAGCAGCGCGTTCACCGTGCTCAGCAGCGCGACGATCAGGACCACGCGCACCACCGTGTCGCCCGCCGGCCCCAGCACGGCGCGCGCGGCGGCGGCGGCGGCCAGCGGCTCCCCCGCCAGCGCGGCGATGGGGACCACGTGCAGAAAGGCCAGGTTCAGCAGCAGGTAGATGCCCGTGACCGCCAGCACGCCGCCGATCATCGACCGGGGGATGTCGCGCGCGGGGTCGCGCACCTCGCCGGAAAAGTAGATGACGCCCGTCCACCCGTCGTACGTGTAGATGACCCCCTGCAGCGCCACCACGATCGCCGCCAGCAGCGCCGAGCCCGCCGGGACCGCGGCCGCCGCCGCCGCGGACGGCGGCGAAACGCGCGGAAGCAGGAAGCACGCGCCGACGAGTGCCAGCAGCACCAGCGCCTTGGCCGCGCTGGTGAGCGTCTGCGCCGCGCCGGCCTCGCGGATGCCGCGCCACTGCAGCGCCGCGAACGCCACCGTCACCGCCATCGCCAGCGGCACCGTGCGCCCGGCGAGCCCCGGGACCAGCGCGCCCGCGTACTCCGCCAGCACCACGGCCACGGCGGCGACGGTGCCGCAGGTGGCGGCCCAGTCGTTCCATCCCACCAGGAAGCCGGCGTAGCGTCCCAGCGCGTGGCGCGCAAAGACGTACATCCCGCCCGAGCGCGGCAGCATGGTGCCCAGCTCCGCCAGCGACAGCGCGCCCAGCAGCGCGTACACGCCGCCCCCGATCCACACCGCCAGGTACAGCCCGGTGCCGGGAAGCTGCTGCGCCACCTGCCCCGGCGTGCGCAGGATCCCCGCCCCGATGGTGTTGCCGATGATGACCGCCAGCCCGAACGTGACCCCCAGCACGCGCAGCAGCCCGCGCCGCTGCGCGCTCGGTGCCTGTGAAGCCGGTTCCGCGGCGGGCGTGGCGAGGGACATCAGGGATTTGTGATGGGGAGGATGCGGACGGGCGGAAGGAGAAGGTAGCCCGCTTTCGCCGGAGCGCGCCAGATTCCGGGCTCCATGCGAACCGCGGCATACCAGATTCTCGGCCCGGTTGTGCATTTCTCCCACAGCCCGTCTCATCCTCATGCCAGATCCTGAAAAAGAATGATCGTACAGAGGAACGGAGTCAGACAGAGAGCGAACTGAAACGTCATCGTGGTTCCTCTGTCTGACTCTGTTCCTCTGTACCCATCGAGTTGTTGTTTCCCGGATTCGGCGTCACACGGCAGCGTCTCTGCGTGAGGGCCCGCGGCTGCGAATCCAGCGGCATGGTGCACCGTCCGCCACACGCGGTAGGTTGCCGTCGAAGGCGCCGTTCTGATCCACCGGATTGGGAGCTGATGGGATACCTGTACGTCGCGATCGCCGCCGCGCTGTGGGGGCTGCTGGGGCCGGTGACGCGCCTGGTGCTGCAGGAGGGCGTGGGCGCGGTGGAAGTGGCGTTCTGGCGCGGGCTGCTGGCCGCCGGGATCTTCGGCGTGCACGCCGTGGCCATCGGCCGCGTGCGCATCGAGCGGCGCGACCTGCCCAGCGTGGTGGCGTTCGGCGTGTTCGGCGTGGCGGGGCTGCTGGCGTGCTACTCGCGCGCGGTGGAGGCGGGCGGCGCCGCGCTGGCCTCCATCCTCCTGTACACGGCGCCGGTGTGGGTGGCGCTGCTCTCGGCGCTGTTCCTGGGCGAGCGGCTCACCCGGCGCACCGTGCTGGCGCTGGCCGTGGCCACGCTGGGGGTGGCGGGGATCGCCTTCGCCAGCGGCGGCGGCGCGGTGCGGCTTACGCCCGCGGCGCTGGGGTGGGGGCTGGCGTCGGCGTTCGCGTACGCGCTGTACTACCTGTTCGGCAAGCGCTACTTCGACCGGTATCCCACCGCCACGCTGTTCATCTACGCCCTCCCCGTGGGCGCGCTGGCCATGCTGCCGCTGGTGGACTTTCGCCCCAAGACGCAGACCGCGTGGGCCGCCATCGCCTTCGTGGCCGTGGTGCCCACGTACCTGGCCTACGTCTTCTACAGCGCCGGCCTGCGGCGGGTGGATGCCACCCGCGCCGCCACCGTCGCCACGGTGGAGCCCGTGGTCGCCACGTTCGCCGCGTACCTGATGTGGGACGAGCGCCTGTCCCCCGCCGGCTACGCCTTCGCCGCCGTCGTCCTGGTGGGCGTGCTGATGATGGTCGGCGGCGGCACCCGCCCCGCCCACGACGAGCCGCCGCACGGGTAGGCGCACGGCCTCCGTTGGCGGGTGATGATTGGGATTCCGTTGTATCGCTTGACAAATCTTTCGGGCCTTGTAAATATTCCTCAACACGAGGAGGATATATGCCGATCGATGTCGAACGCCGGACGAGCGGGCATGCGCTGTCGCCCCGTGAGGCCGCTTTCGTGACCGACCTTTCGGAGAAGACCATCAACCAGGCCATCGACCGGGCCGAGGTGGAGACCATTCCTGCCCGGCGGGCCGAGGACCGCGAGCGCATGCTGGCGTTCCCGGATCTGGTGTATCTGCGCCTGCGCAGCCACGTGGGCAGCCTGCTCTCGGCCGAAGGCAAGCGCAGGCTTCGCCATGAGCTGCAGGCGGCGGGCGGCCCCAGGCATCCGGACGTCATAAGCATTGGCCCCATCAACGTACACATTGCCGGCGAGGTCGGGGCGCTCAGGGAAAAGCTGAAGGAGATGGAGCGGCTGTGGTCGTTCGTCACCATGAATCCCGACGTGCGCGCGGGCGAGCCGGTGGTGCGTGGAACGCGGATCTCCGTGCACACGCTTGGGGACCTGGCCGCGCAGGGAGCGCCGGAGGAGGAGCTGCTGGAGGATTATCCCTCGCTTTCCCGGGAAAGCCTGGATGCCGCCCTGGCCTGGGCGCGCATGTACCCCCGCCGTGGCCGGCCGCCCTCTGCTCCGCCGTGGAAGAACGGGGTGGTGATCCGGCGCGGATCGTGATCGGCGGCCGCGGCACTCTGGCCGGCGGGAGGTTCGTCTGATCCGCTTTCTGATCGACGAGAACCTTTCGCCGCGGCTGGTGGATACGGCGGCGTCCTTTGGGTACGCCGCCTTTCACGTCGCGCACCGCGGCTGGTCGTCGCTTCCCGATCCGCAGGTGCTCAGGCACGTGCTGGACGAAGACCTTACCCTCGTCACCAACAACTGGATCGACTTCGAGCCGATGCTGCAGAGGCTGGAACTGCACCCAGGTGCCATCGTCATCCTTCCGAATGTGCGGCGAGAGCGGCAGATGGAGCTTTTCACGGCCGCCCTTGCCTCCATCCACGAGCACGATCCGCCACTCGACATGATCAACACCGTGCTGCAGGTGGATGCCAGCGGGACGGTCATCAGGTACGCGCTCCCGAATCCGTAGCAGCCAATCCGAAAACACGTATCACATTCCGCGTGCACGGGAGTTGCGGATCGGTGCGCACGGCGGGATGACGCGCCGGCCGACGACGGCCGGCGCGCGTTCGTACGGACCGCCCGCCAAAGGCCGGGCACGCGGGTGTGCCCGAACGTGGATCGGAACCGGAGAGGATTCAGTGAAGGCAGCAGTGAAGAAGACGTGGATGGTGCCGGCCGCGGTGGCCGGCGCGCTGGCCCTGTCGGCGGGTGCGGCGGACGCGCAGGTGTTCACGCCCGGCTACCAGTCGCCGACCGTGATGAACGACCTGGGCATCTACCTGAGCGACGGGCCCGGCGACCTGACGCTGGAAGGCATCTATCGCAGCGGTCCGCTGGGGCTGCGCGTGGGCTACGTGGACGCAGCGGAGGGGCTGCTGTCGCTGGGCGGCGAGCTTCGGACGCCGGTCGCGGTGGCGGCACCCATCGACATCGCGTTCACGGCGGGCGCGCAGGGGCTCATCGGCGACGTGGACGCCATCGGCCTGCAGGCGGGCCTGTCCATCGGCGAGCGGTTCGTGAACCCCGGCGTGGCGCTTACGCCGTACGTCCACCCCCGCATCGCGCTCATCGACGCGGGCGGGCAGGAGGACGACTTCGATACGGAGCTTCTGGCGGAGCTGGGGCTGGACGCGGAGTTCTCGTCCAACCTGATCCTGCGCCTGAGCATTGGCCTGAGCGACGAAAGCCCCGACGTGGGCGTGGGCCTGGCCTGGCGCCGGTAGCCCCGGCATCCGGCGAACACGGACGCCCCCGGCCTTCTGCATCGGCCGGGGGCGTCTTCGTTGATGGGCGCGGGCCGGCGCTTCAGCGCGCCGGGTAGCGCACCTGCACGGCGTCCAGGCCGGGCAGCAGTACGGGATGCACCTGCACGTCGAAGTGGCGCGCCTGCACCGCCGGGTCGGCGCGGACGATGGACAGCGCGGCGTCGGGCGTGGCCGCGGGAAGGAGGATGATGCCCAGCACCTCGCCGCCGTCCATCGCGGGCCCGGCGGTGACGTAGGCGCCCTCCTCGATCATCCGGCGGATGTACGACAGGTGCCGCATCATCAGCCCCTGCACCTCCGGCGTCTGCTCCTCGCCGAAGCGCTCGCCACGCACCAGAAAGGCGAGTTGATAGCCGCGCATGTCCCGGGGGATGTCGGGCACCGGGGCGGCGGGCGCCTGCGGCGGCGCGGGCTGCTGGGCATGGAGCGCGGCGGGGGCGCAGAGCAGGGCGGCGGCAAGGGCGATCGTCTTCATCATCATCGTACGGGTCCGGGCCGGGTTTGGGTGGATCAGGGGATCGGGTCGGCTCATCCCGCGGACTGGCGGTACAGGTCCAGCACCAGTGCCCATCCGCCTTCGGAGCCGACGGAGGCGCGAACCGCACCGCCGCCGGGGCCGTGGCGGCCGAAGCCGTGGTGCACCAGGTCTACCCGCGTGGCGCGCTCGCCCTCAGCCGTGAATCGCACGTCGACGATGCTGCCGCGGGCGGGATCGGCATCCACGGTGTAGTCGGCGCGGATCTGCCAGGTGAGCGAAAGACGGCGTGGCGGATCGTACGCCAGCACGCGGCCCCACTCGCACTCCGCGCCGTCCTGGGCCCGCTCGTACCACCGGCCGCCCTCGCGCGGCTCGATGACGGCCGTGTCGAACGGCGCGGCCGTCAGGCTGTGCGTGTGCGGCCACCACGTGCCGATCTGATCGGTGAACAGCGCAAACGCCCGCTCCACCGGCAGCGGCACGGTGACCGACTGGCGAACGGCGTCTTCCATCCCCTGCTCCGTCATCGATCCTCCTCGTGTGCCTGGCGTTCGGCGGCCTGCCGGAACGCGTCCAGTGCGTGGTTCCAGAACCGGTCGAAGTACGCGCGCATCTCCGCGACGCCGTCCGGGCTTACCTGGTACAGCCTGCGGGTGCCCTCCCGCCGATCCGTCACCAGCCCGGCGTCCTTGAGCACCTTCAGGTGCTGCGACACCGCCGGCCGGGTGACGGGCAGACCGCGCGCAAGCTCGCCCACCGCGCGCGGCCCGTGGGCCAGTCGCTCGAAGATCAGCCGGCGCGTGGGGTCGGCGAGGGCGGCGAATCCATCCATTGGGTTAGCCATGACTAACGGTTAGTATATACTTACCAACCATGTCCGTCAATGGCCCTGTCGCGGGATCGCGGCCACAACGTTGCAACGGACGGGGGGTGATTCTACTATGACGAACAGTGTTCGGGCCGTATCCTCCACGGGTTCGGGTGCCCGCGTCGTCATCCGCCCACAGGATTCCGCGCGAGCGGCGGGGCGCCCCCTCCGGGCTCGCATTACTCGCCCACCTCCCCCAAAACTGCTGGGGGAGGTTGGGGAGGCCGAGAGGTTAGTGGATCGACGAAGGAGATCGAACTGGCGTCCGGCAGGTCCCCCCTCCCCGGCCCTCCCCCGCAAACTGCGCGGGGGAGGGTGACGCGACCCACGGGATTTCCGGAGCGCGATCGAATTCTCCCCTCTCCGTGAGGAACGAACGGGGAGGGGCCGGGGGAGGGGGGCCGTGTCCGGCGCAGTGCGATGCCCGACTCCGCGCTTAGAAGCCTCCGCATCCCAACCTCCCCCAGCAGTTTTGGGGGAGGTGCGAGCCTGAGCGAGCGGAGGGGGCCCCCGCGGACGCAGACCAGACTCTCGCCGCGCCACTGAAGTTCTCCCCTCTCCGTGAGGAACGAACGGGGAGGGGCCGGGGGAGGGGCCCCCGCGGACGCAGACCGGACTCCCCGCAGCGCGCCATCAACCTGGAGCAGCACACATGAGCGGCGAATTCGCCGGCAGGGTCGCGGTCGTCACGGGCGGCGGATCGGGGATCGGGCGCGAGGCGGCGTTCGTCCTGGCCCGCCGCGGCGCGCGGGTGATGGTCACCGACCGCGACGAGACCTCGGCTGCAGAAACGGCGGCGGAGATCGTGGCGGCCGGCGGCGAGGCGGCGTCGATGCGCGTGGACGTGTCGGTCGCGGAGGAGCCGCGCGCGATGGTCGAGGCGACGGTCGCGCGCTTCGGGCGGCTGGACTTCGCGGTGAACAGCGCGGGGGTGGGCGGCGTGCGCGCGCGGACGGCGGACTATCCGCGGGACACGTGGGAAACCGTGCTGGCGGTGAACCTGACCGGCGTGTGGCTGTGCATGAAGCACCAGATCCCGGCCATGCTGGCGGGCGGCGGCGGGTCCATCGTCAACGTGGCGTCGGTGGCGGGCGTGCTGGGCTTTCCGCACTACGCCGCCTACTCCGCCAGCAAGCACGGCGTCATCGGCCTCACCCGCTCCGCCGCGCTGGAGTACGCACGCAAGGGGCTGCGCGTGAACGCCGTCTGCCCCGCCTTCACCCGCACGCCCATGGTGGACGCCCTGGTGGGCGGCAGCGCGGAGATGGAGCAGAAGCTGGTCGAGGGCATGCCCGGCGGGCGCCTGGGCACCCCGGCCGAGATCGCGGAGAGCATCGCCTACCTGTGCTCCGACGCGGCGGCGTTCACCAACGGCCACTCGCTGGTGCTGGACGGCGGGCTTTCCATCGGGTGATGGTGGATGGCGCATCGGGGCGAGTATCGACGCATCCGCCTTCAGGAGCGAATGAATTCGCCGCTGGAAAGGCGCGAAGTCCGCCTGCGCGGACTCGGCGGCCCGGGTGTGTGCGGCGCTCCGGGCGGCTGCGCGTCCGCGACCGGGCGTTGTCCGGCCGTGTTTCGTGAAGCATGATCATCATCCTCCCCCTTTCCCCAACTCCCCGCAGCCGATGACGCCGCTCGATACGATCCTGCAGCAGATCCGCGCGTTCGTCCGCGACGAGTTGCATCCGCTGGAGCCCCTGCTGCAGACGGGGCGGCTGGAGGAGCTGGCGCCGGCGCTGGAGCAGACGCGCGCGCGGGTAAAGGAGCTGGGGCTGTGGGCGCCGTTCCTGCCCACGGAGCGCGGCGGGCTGGGGCTGTCGCTGACGGAGTACGCGCGGGTCAGCGAGGCGCTGGGCCGGTCGCCGCTGGGGCACTACAGCTTCAACTGCCAGGCGCCCGACGTGGGCAACATGGAGCTGCTGATGCACCACGGCAGCGCCGGCCAGCAGGCGCGGTGGCTGGGCCCGCTGGCGGCGGGGGAGATCCGCAGCTGCTTTTCGATGACGGAGCCGGAGCACGCGGGCTCGAACCCCATCCACCTGAGCACGACGGCGGTGCGGGATGGCGACGAGTACGTGATCGACGGGCACAAGTGGTTCACCTCGTCGGCGGACGGCGCGGCGTTCGCCATCGTCATGGCGGTGACCAACCCGGATGCAAAGCGGCCGCACGAGCGCGCCAGCCAGATCATCGTCCCCACCGGCACGCCGGGGTTCCGCCTGGTGCGCAACATCCCCATCATGGGCGAGGCGGGCGCGGGCTACTTCAGCCACGGCGAGGTGGTCTACGAGGGGTGCCGCGTCCCGGTGGCGAACCTCATCGGGGCGGAGGGGAGCGGGTTCCGGCTGGCGCAGGAGCGGCTGGGGCCCGGGCGCATTCACCACTGCATGCGGTGGATCGGGATGGCGGAGCGCGCCTTCGACCTGATGTGCCGCCGCGCCGCGGAGCGCGAGCTGGCGCCGGGGGAGCCGCTGGGGAGCAAGCAGACGGTGCAGCACTGGATCGCGGAGAGCCGCGCCGAGATCCACGCCTCGCGGCTGATGGTGCTGGACGCGGCGGAGCGCATCGACCGCGAGGGCGCGGCGGCGGCGCGCGTGGACATCTCGCTGATCAAGTTCTTCGTGGCGGGCGTGCTGCAGCGCGTGCTCGACCGCGCCATCCAGACGCACGGCGCGCTGGGCATCACCGACGACACGCCGCTGGCGTGGATGGCCCGCCACGAGCGCGCCGCACGCATCTACGACGGCCCCGACGAGGTGCACAAGTCCGTCGTCGCCCGCGAGATCCTCAAGGAGTACGGCGTCAGCGTGTCGATGTAGGGGAGTGCGGGAGTGCGTTAGTGCGGGAGTGCGGGAGTGCGGGAGTGCGTTAGTGCGTTAGTGCGTTAGTGCGGGAGTGCGGGAGTGCGGGAGTGCGTTAGTGCGTTAGTGCGGGAGTGAGTCGGCGTGCTCCGGCGGGCGCCCTCTCCCCCGCCAAGCCTTTCGCTCGTTCCTCGCGACGGCTGGCGACCCCTCCCCCAAACTGCGGGGGAGGGGTGGGGGCGCCGGACACAGCTTCCGAAGCGCGATCGAATTCTCCCCTCTCCGTGAGGAACGAACGGGGAGGGGCCGGGGGAGGGGCACCCCGGCGGACGCAGTTCGATGCCTGCCGCCGAACCACGATCGAATCCCCACCCAACGGAAACACGATGAGCAACGACACGATCGCGGTGCGGGAGGGCGAAGGGTTCGACGGCGCGCGCGTGCTGGATTACCTGCGCGCGCACGTCCCCGGCATCCCCGCGGGCGAGCTGGAGGTGCGGCAGTTCCCCACGGGCGCGTCGAACCTGACGTACCTGCTGCGCGTGGGCGCGTGGGAGGCGGTGCTGCGGCGTCCGCCGCTGGGGCCGGTGCCGCCAAAGGCGCACGACATGGAGCGCGAGGGCAGGCTGCTCGACCGCCTGAACGCCGTATATCCGCTGGCGCCCAGGCCGCTGCACATCTGCACGGACGCGGAGGTGATCGGCGCGCCGTTCACGGTGATGGAATACCGCCGCGGCGTGGTGGTGGATGCGCGGCTCCCCGAAGGCGTGGCGGCGACCCCCGAGCGCTGCCGCGCCATCGCGGAGGCGGTGGTGGACACGCTGGTGCGGCTGCACGACGTGGACTATCGCGCGGCGGGGCTGGAGGACCTGGGGCGGCCCGAAGGGTTCATGCAGCGGCAGGTGGAGGGGTGGATCGGACGATACGAAAAGGCGGCGACGGACGAGATCGCCCAGGTGGAGCCGCTGGTCCGCCGCATCCGCGCGGGCGTGCCGGACAACCCCGAGGCGACCGTCATCCACAACGACTTCAAGCTCAACAACCTGCTCTTCGATTCGGCCGGCCTGGGGCGGGTGACGGCGGTGCTGGACTGGGAGATGGCGACGATCGGCGATCCGCTGTTCGACCTGGCCATCTTTCTGAGCTACTGGGTAGACGCGAACGATCCGCCGGCCATGCGCGCGCTGGTGCCCAGCGTCAGCACGCTCCCCGAGTTCCCCAGCCGCGACGAGATGCGTGCGCTCTATGCGCAGAAGAGCGGGCGCGACCTGTCGGGGCTGGACTGGTACCTCACCTTTTCGTACTTCAAGCTCGCCGTCATCCTGCAGCAGATCTACGCCCGCTACGTCCGCGGCCAGACGCGCGACCCGCGCTTCGCCGGCTTCGGCGCCGCCGTACGCACGCTCATCATCCACGCGCACGGGCTGGGGCAAGACCGACAGATCGCAACGGCAGGTGGGGGTACAGAGGAACAGAGATAGACAGAGGACGAGCGTTCCTATGTTCCTCTGTCTATCTCTGTTCCTCTGTACCTAACCATCTTTTTGGTTACTCTCCGCGGCTGCAAAGCACACGGAGTCGCCGCGGCGCGGGCTTGCCTGGTGGGCCCCGGCCAGTCCAAACTTCGGAACTCTCTCAACCCCTTTGGCGACGGCATGCGGATTCTGATCATCGGCGGGACGAAGTTCCTCGGCCGCCACCTGGTGGACGCGGCGGTGCTGCGCGGACACCACGTTACGCTCTTCAACCGCGGCGAGACCGCGCCGGAGCTGTTCCCGGAGCTGGAGCAGATCCGCGGCGACCGCGAGCGCGACCTGGCCCTTCTGGAAGGCCGCGCGTGGGACGCGGTGATCGACACCTGCGGCTACGAGCCCGAGGTGGTGGAGCGGTCCGTGCGGGCGCTGGCGGGCTCCGCAGGGCAGTACGTGTTCATCTCCACCGCCTCCGTGTACGCGGACCCCACCCCGCCCGGCGCGGACGAGACGGCGCCCCTGGAGCCGCTGCCGCCCGGCGAGCGGGACGACGAGAACCGCGGCGCGTGGTACGGGCCGCAGAAGGCGCTGTGCGAGCGCGTGGTGCTGGAAGGCTTTCCGGACCGCGCCCTCATCGTGCGGGCGGGGGTGCTGGTGGGCCCGCACGATCCCACCGACCGGCTTCGCTACTGGATCCGGCGCACGCGGCGGGGCGGCTCCATGCTGGCCCCCGGCTCCCCGGACCGCGCGCTGCAGCTGATCGACGCGCGCGACCTGGCGGAGTGGATCGTGCGCTGCGTGGAGGGCGGCGTGTCGGGCATCTACAACGCCTGCGGCCCGCACGACCGGTTGACGATGGGCGTGCTGCTGGACGCCATCGCCGCGGCGACCAGCGGGAGCGCGAAGCCCGTGTGGGTGCCGGAGGAGTTCCTGCTGCGGCAGGGGGTGGAGCCCTGGTCCGAGCTGCCGCTGTGGCTGCCGGAAGCGGACAACGGGCTGATGGAGATCGACCTGCGCCGCGCGTTCCACGCGGGCCTGCGCATCCGCCTGCTGTACGAAACCCTGCGCGACGCGGACGACCGCGGCGACGAAGCGCCGGAGCCCGACATCCTCCCCAGCGGCTCGCCGGCCTCCGTCACGCTGACGGCGGAGCGCGAAGCCGAAATCCTGGCGGCGTGGCAGGCGGCGGCATCCGCCGGCTCTCCTGAACGGGACGTATAGCTCGATGTGGACCCGGCTTGGGCGCGCGGCGCGCATCGTCCCCATCCTGCTGGTGCTGGCGTGCGGGCGCACGCAGGAGCGGGCGGCGCCGCGCGCGGACGCCGCCCGGCCGCTGGGCCCGGCGGGGATGCCCGCGGACTCGTTCCCCGCGCCGTCGCGGCCGGTGGCCTCCATCGTCACCGACACGTGGAGCAGCGAGTCCGCGCGCGACACCGCCCGCGAGGCCCGGCGGGTGATGGACCTGCTGCAGGTGCGCCCCGGCATGACCGTCGCCGACGTGGGCGCGGGGAGCGGCTACTACACGGTGCGCCTGTCGCCGCGGGTGGGGCCGCGCGGGCGGGTGATCGCGCAGGACATCATGCCGCGCTACCTGGAGCGGCTGGGCGCCCGCGTCCGCCGCGACTCGCTGCGCAACGTCACCCTCGCGCTGGGCCAGCCGCACGACCCGCGGCTGGCCCCCGCCTCCGCCGACCTGGTGCTGCTGGTGCACATGTATCACGAAGTAGAGCAGCCGTACGCGTTCCTGTTCAACCTGCGCCCGGCGCTGCGCCCCGGCGGCCGCGTCGCCGTGGTGGACCTGGACCGGCCGACGAACCGCCACGGCACCCCCGTCCCCCTGCTGCGCTGCGAGCTGGCGGCGGCCGGGTACGAGCCCGCGGGGTTCCACGACCTGGGCGGCGGATCGGGCTACCTGGCCGTCTTTCGCCCCACGGCGGGCCCCGCGCCGCGCCCCGGCGCCATCCGCCCCTGCCCCGCCCCGGCGGACACGGCGCGCGCGGGACGGAAGCCGTGAGCGAGCGTCCCCCGCACCACGGTCCGGACGGCAGGTACCGCATCCCCTGGCCGCTGGAAGTGGCGGACGAACGCAACGCGGGCGGCGTCCTGCGCTGGCAGCGGGAGCGGATGCGGCAGACGCTGCCGCCCAATCCCCGGCCCGCCGACCTCCCGCTCGTCCCCGGCGACGTGGCGCGGCCGCGCGCGGAAGCCGGCGAGGTGCGCATCACCTGGATCGGGCACTCCAGCTTCCTGCTGCAGCTGGGCGGCGCCAACGTGCTGCTGGACCCGCACTTCGGCACGCGCGCGTCGCCCCTTCGCTTCCTGGGGCCCAAGCGCTTCGTGCCGCCCGGCCTGGCGCTGGATGCGCTGCCGCCGATCGACGCCGTGCTGCTGTCGCACGACCACTACGACCACCTGGACGCGTGGAGCGTGCGCCAGCTTCACCGCCGTTTCGGGGATGCGGTCCGGTGGATCGGGCCGCTGGGGCACGCGGCGTGGCTGCGGGCCTCGGGGATCCGCAACGTGGCGGACGTGGACTGGTGGGACGAGGTGTCGATCGAAGGGGCGGACGGGCCGCTGGCCATCACCTGCGCGCCCGCCCAGCACTGGACGCGCCGCCGCCTGCGCGAGTACAACGACCGCCTGTGGGGATCGTTCGCGCTGCGGACGGCCGGCGGACGCCGCGTCTACTTTGGCGGCGACAGCGGATACTTTCGCGGCTACACGGAGATCGGGGAGCGGCTGGGGCCCTTCGACGCGGTGCTGATGCCGATCGGCGCGTACGAGCCGCGCTGGTTCATGGCGCCGGCGCACATGAACCCCGAAGAGGCGGTGCGCGCCTACCGCGAGATGGGCTCCCGCGGCGCCTTCGTCCCCATGCACTGGGGCACCTTTCGCCTGACGGACGAGGACCCGCTGGAACCCCCCGTCCGTCTGCGCCAGGCCTGGACCGACGCCGCCCTGCCGCCGGAAGACCTCCACGTCCTGCGGCACGGCGAGACCCGGATCATCTCCTAGCCCGGATCGATCGATCTCACACGGAGTCCGCAGTTCATTGTGCACCCAAACTTCTACTGCCGTCTCACGGAAGGCACGGAGAGCACGGAGGAGAAACCTGTCCTCTTGTCTTCTCCATGTCCTCGGTGTGACGCCGAATCCGGGAAACAACACCTTCATGCGTACGGAGGAACAGAGTCAGACAGAGGAACCAGGCCGATATTTCAGCTCGCTTTCTCTGTCTGACTCTGTTCCTCTGTACGATTATTCTTTTTCAGGATCTGGTCTGAGGATGAGACTGCCTGTGGGAATGCACGATCGGGCCGAAAATCTGGTATCATACCAGACCCGCAAAAAGAGTGGTTGCTCACGCAAACGAAGCAGAGGAAGCGGCATGGTTTCCTCTGCTCCCTCTGCTCCCTCTGCGTGACACCATTCTTTTGCCGGAGCTGGTCACACGGAGTCCGCGGAGCCGGCACGAGAAAACTCCGTTGACTCCGTGTGAGGCCAATCTGTCCTTGAGCTCAGGCGGAATCCGACGCCACGCCGGAGTGCACCGGGTTGCTGGGATTCGGCGAGCCCGGGCTGGCGCCCTGCGACTGCCCCATCCCCGCCGCGGCGCTGTCGGCCGAGGTGCCGGGCCCGGAGGGCGCGGATGGGTTCACCGTCCCCTTGGGCGGCAGCGTGCTGGGCACGTCCGTGCCCGCGGCGGCCGAGTCGGCGCCGGTGGCTTCCTGGTTGGCCTCGTCGGGAACGTTGTGCTCGCCGGCGCCGTCGCACGCGGAAAGCGCGAGCGCGGCGGCAAGGAACGCGGCGGAAAGCAGTCGCGGGCTGGGCATCGTCGGGTCGTCGTGGGTCCGGGTTCGGTGGATTGCTGACGCGCGAGGCATCAGCATCCGCCGTACCATCATCCGCCGGGACGCATCCCGCGCTCTCCATCCTGTCCCGAAACGCGCCCGAAACACTTGCGTACGGGACTGCGACGTTCCATCGTTTCAGGTCCGTACTCCCGCGCACGGCGCCCGCCGGCCAGCGCACGCCTCCTCATCCACCGCCGCACGCGCCACCGCGGCCCACCGCGCAGCCATGACCAGGCACGTTCCGCCCACCGACCGCGAGCTGTTCGAGATCGAGTCCCTTGCCTGCGACGCCACGCCCGGGCCGTGGGAGCCGCAGGTGGTGCTGGACTACGTCACCGGCGAAACCGCCCGCGTGGTGGTGCACGGACAGGCGGACGAAATGCGGTACGTGGTGGAGCGCGAGCACGAGATGGGCGAGGCGGACCAGGCGTACATCGCGGCCATGCACCCCGACGCGGCGCTGCGGCTGGTGCGCGAGATCCGGCGGCTGCGGCGGGTGGAAGAGCGGTACGACACGCTGTGCGCCGTGCTGCAGCACCTGAACGCGTTCCTGGAGCGGCGCGGGCTGGTGGCGCAGGCGCAGCGGTTCGTCGAGGTGCGCGCGCAGCTGGAGCGCATTCACCCCGACGGCATCGACGCCGCGGCCGAGACGCCCGGGGCGCGCCGCCCGGCCGCGGCTTCGCGGGTCTGATCGTCGTGGGGCGCCGGGTGGCGCCCCTTTTCACAGGTATCCAGTCACCCGCGGCCGGGCGGAGTCCCCCGGCGGAACCGAACGCGGCATGCACACCATGGCAACGCGCCAGATCCGGCTTCCCGACCGCTTCTACCTTCCGCGCCTGGACAGCCAGGGGCGCGAAGTCCACGACATCATGCCGTGGGACGGCGCGGTGAGCTACGCCACCGACGGCGAGCGGGTGGGCATTCAGTACGCCGACGGCCGCCTGGTGTGGCTGGGCGACGCCGCGCCCGCGGAGGACGGCGCGGAGCATCCCAGCTTTGCCGAGGACTTCGAAGGGGTGAACCTGGACGCGCTGGTCTCGGGGCTGCGCGCGTACATGGACCGCCACCCCATCCTCAAGTCCGTGTGGCACGACGACCTCGCCGAGTTGGACTCGCTGCGCGGCCACGGGCCGCCCGCGGACCAGCAGCAGGCGTCCTGAACGAGCGCCTTCGTCGTCGGATGCACTGGAGGGGCGGCCCCGCGGCGGGGCCGCCCCTCGTTCGTTCCGGCTTCCCGCGAATGCGTCCGGATTTCGCACAGTGTCGCGAAGGCAGACGCAGAAACCGTCCGTCACAACGGCGCCAATCATTCGCAAGTCCATGCCGTGCAACTGCTTTACAAAAATCACGCAGTGAGCACCGGGCTTGCCTGACGTGGGGTGCACCTACGGACGGAGAAAGCCATTATGATCGCGACTTCTCAGATGCTGACGGCGAGTGTACAGGCGCGTTCCGCGTTCCTGCATGCCTCGGGGCACCCCGCACTGCGGCAGACGCTGGACGCGGACGAGCTGGTGCAGGCCATCAACCACCTGCTCGCCGCGCGCCCCGAATGCAACGGGCTTGCCTTCGAGGCCGGGCGGCTGGCCCCCGCCCAGCCCGACAGCGACGGCTGCAACTGGCGCCCGGAGGGGCTGCGGCTCAAGGTAGAGCGCGGTCCCAGCACGCGCGCGCTGGCCGGCGTCCGCCAGGCGGTGGATCTCGCCCGCCTGTGCTACTACCTCACCGACCCCCAGATGGGCGGCTGACCCGCGGCTGGAACAGCGCGAAGCCCCGCAAACGACGCGGGGCCAGGCGTCCCCACCCGCGCGCGTCTGCCATTCCGAGGCCCGGCCACTCCAAACCCTGAATCTCGCGCGAGTGGCCGCAGGGCCGAGGAATCTGCCGTCGGATGCCGTGAGGGCAGTCGCGGCAGCCCCCGCGTGATTCCGCGGCCACGCCACCGCCAGACAGGGAGATGAGAGGCCGACGCTGTCATTCCGAGGCCCGGCCACTCCACACTCTGAACCTCGCGCGAGTGGCCGCAGGGCCGAGGAATCTATCGTCGGATGCCATGAGGGCGGTCGCGGCAGCCCAGCGCGATCCCGCGGCCACGCCACCGCCAGACAGGGAGATGAGAGGCCGACGCTGTCATTCCGAGGCCCGGCCACTCCACACTCTGAACCTCGCGCGAGTGGCCGCAGGGCCGAGGAATCTATCGTCGGATGCCGTGAGGGCAGTCGCGGCAGCCCCGCGTGATTCCGCGGCCACGCCACCGCCAGACAAAGCCACATGCAGTAGAAGCGGGCCGGACGATCGAAATCGTCCGGCCCGCTTTCGTATCCTGCCGACGCCGCGGAGCGCCGACCCAGAGGCCTCGTCACGCGCCGTCGCAGCCGCGATCCCGGTGCGGGCTACCGCGTCCAGGTTCGAGCAGGCCGACGGTAGATTCCTCGGCCCTGCAACCCTCCGCGCATTCCGATGGTGCAGTGTGGGCGGGCCTCGGAATGACAGATCGTGCTTCAGAAGCCTTTCCAATCCTGAAGGTCACCCAGGGCCTGACTTCCTGAGGGAGCGCACCACGTGCAGCCAGAGGCCGCACAACAGATTGCGCGCGACCGAAGGACCTACGATCGGCCCGCAAGGGGCCCGCTTCACGACGTGGAGCCGGCCCCTCAGTTATGCCGGCGAGATCCTTCGGCCGGCGCCAATCTCCCATCATACGAACAGGATGCGGAGCGGCGCCTCCCTCAGGAAGTCAAATCGAGGGTGTAAGTGGCAACCCGTCAGACCGTGACGATCTCCGTCCGGGGGCCGCCGTGGCCGTCCGCGCCCACGGCGCGGGCGATGGCGCGGGCGATCTTGGCGCCGCCCTGCACCGACGGCTCGATGGGGTTGGCGTAGTCCGCCGGCTCGCTGCACACCAGGCGCAGCTCGATCACCTGCAGCCCGGCGGCGACTGCGGCGCGCAGGATGGCGTCGTTGAACACCGTGAGCGCCGTCGCCGCCAGCCGCTGCATCCGCGCGTCGGGAAAGTTTCCTTCGTAGATGGTGCACACCGTCAGCGGCAGGTCCCGGCTCCGCAGCTCGCGCAGCACCTCCCCGTACCGCCCGGCGAACGCGTCGCGCACGTCCGCCAGCATCCCCAGCGCGTCCCCCGCCGACGAGGTGCGGCGGTCCAGGATGTCGACGTTCATCAGCGCGTCGTTCCCCCCCAGGCTCAGCACCAGGTGCGTCGCGTCGTTGGGAATGCGCTTGTACTGGATGGGCATGCTGTGCGTCGTCGCCCCGTCGATGGCGGAGAGCGTCGCCTGCCACCCCTCCGGCAGCCCGCCGCGCAGGTGCGTGACCACGTCCGGCCCGCCGGCCACGTACGCCGCGTTGTCGAAGATGCTGTCGCCAAGAAGAACCACGTGGGGCATGATGGATGTCCGTCGCCTGGTTTCGCCGTGTGGAATTGAGCGGACGAGGTGCAAACGATGGTCCGATGCGTGGCACACACCTCCATCCCGGGCGGGTGAACCCGCGGCTGGAAAAGCGGAAAGCCCCGCAAACGGCGCGGGGCTTCACGATCGGATACCACGTTCCGTCCCCGGCTCACGAACGTCTCGGCTGCAGTCCGCGCAGGCGGACTTTGCGTTTTTCCAGCGGCGAATTCATTCGCTCCCGGGCTGTGCAGGATGGAATCGCCAGTTGCGGGAGCACGCGCGGTCTCACAAATTATGGCCCGTGCTGTTCGGCATTCATCCTTCACATGCGAGAGCACCATGAAGAAGCTCAGGCTCCAGATCGAGCAGTTGCGGGTGGACTCGTTCTCGACCGCCGCCGAGGCGCCAATCGCAGGGACCGTACGTGGACACTGCCCCACGATGCAGGAGTCCGGGTGCGCCACGCACGAGTACACTTGCGCCGGCAGCTGCGGAAGCTGCGTGTGGAGCTGCCAGCACAGCTGCATGCAATACAGTTGCGGCACGTGCGACTTCAAGCTTTGCACAGGTGGAGTGGACTGCCCCACGAACATTGGGTGCGGCGGGGGTGGGGGCGGCGGGGGCGGAAGCGGCCCGGGTACGGGGTGCGAGGCACAGCCCTACTGACGACGGGATGCGAAAAGAGGACGCGGTCCATGGCCGCGTCCTCTCCTTCCCCGCCTCTCCCGCGTGACTTGCCTTCCTCTATCGAGCCCAGTTCTTCAGCGCCTCGCGGGTGGCGCGGTAGCCTTCCTCGAGGAAGTACTGGGTGCGGGTGAAGTCCCACGCGCCCAGGTGGCCGATGCGGGGGCGCACCAGCGTCACGGGGCGGTCCTTCCACGCTTCCAGGTTGCGCTGCCGCTGCCCCGCGATGTTCATCGTCAGCACGCGGTCGTGGATGGCGATCATCCCGCGGTCGAAGTAGTCGGCGGCGGGGGGCTGGATCTCCGACCCCACGTCCACCGCAATCACCCGCTCCGCCCCCCACGCGAACGCCTGGTCCACCGGCAGCACGTTCAGCACGCCCCCGTCCACCAGGAAGTCGCCGTCCAGCCGCAGCGGCGGATAGTAGATGGGGATGGCGCACGAGGCGTACACCGCGTCCACCGGGTCCACGTCCTCGCGCACGCCCGTGCCGAACCACGCCTCGCCGCACCCCACCAGCGACACCGCGTTGATGCGGATGGGAATGCGCGCCTCGGCGAAGGACTTGAGCGGCAGGTTGCGGCGAATCCAGCCGCGGTAGTGGTCGCCGCTGAACACCGCCTCCTCGCGCACGCCGCCCATGAACACCGCGCGGCGGTTGATCTGCACGATGTCCTCGCGCCGGAGCGCGCGGGCGATGTCGGCCAGCTCGCGCCACCCCATCCCCCCCGCCAGCGACGCGCCGATCAGCGAGCCGATGCTGCACGCCACGATGGCGTCGGGCACCACGCCGGCCTCTTCGAGCGCCTTCCACACCCCCACGTGCGCGGTGCCCTTCATTCCGCCGCCGCCCAGCACCAGCACGGTGCGCGGGCGAACGCCGGCGGACGGAGATTCGCTGGATTCGCTCACCGGGGACCGTGCGGAAGAGGGACGGCGGCCGGCGGCGCGGGCTGGCCGCATGGAACTTGCGACCCCCCCGTGCCTCGCACGCGCGGGTGTGCACAGGCTTGACGAGGCCGGGTGCCGAGCCTAGGTTGCCAGTTGATACGGAGAATCATTCTTGGTGATCCGACTGCCCGCTGCGGTGTACAGGGTGCGGGCACCAGACCGACGAAACGACGAACGCCGGCCGCACGCGCCGGATACCCCTCAGGAGACCGATAGATGGCCGAACCGCTGCTCAAGATCACCAACCTTCACGCCGAGATCGCCGAAGACGGGACGGAGATCCTGAAGGGCCTGGACCTGGAACTGAACGCGGGCGAGATCCACGCGATCATGGGGCCCAACGGGTCCGGCAAGAGCACGCTCAGCAAGGTGATCAGCGGGCACCCGGCCTACGAAGTGACCGACGGCGACATCCTGCTGCGCGGCGAGAGCGTGCTCGACATGCAGCCCGACGAGCGCGCGCGCGCCGGCGTGTTCCTGGCCTTCCAGTACCCGGTCGAGATCCCCGGCGTATCGGTCGCCAACTTCATGCGCACGGCGCTGAACGCCAAGCGCGGCGAAGAGGTCGACATCTTCGACTTCCAGGAAGAGCTGGAAGCCCGGATGGCCATGCTGGAGATGGACCCGGCGTTCGCCACCCGCTCCGTGAACGACGGCTTCAGCGGCGGCGAAAAGAAGCGCAACGAGATCCTTCAGCTGGCCATGCTGGAGCCCACGCTGGCGGTGATGGACGAGACCGACAGCGGCCTGGACATCGACGCCCTGAAGATCGTAACGGCGGGCATCAACAAGATCAAGTCCGAGCGGCCCGAGATGGCCGTGCTGCTGATTACGCACTACCAGCGCATGCTGAACTACATCACCCCCGACCGGGTGCACGTGATGGTGGACGGCCGCATCATCCGCTCCGGCGGCGCCGAGCTGGCGCTGGAGCTGGAGGAGCGCGGCTACGACTGGGTGAAGGAAGAAGTCGGGGCGTAAGGGAACTGAAGTACCAAGTGCCTAGTGTGGAGTGCCGGAGAATCGGCGCGAACGCCTTGGCACTGGGCACTGGGCACTAGGTACTTTTTGACTTTCAGGGAGGCACCATGCCTTACAACGAAGACGTAGCCGCACTCGGGCTCGACGAGTACAAGTACGGCTTTCGCGACGAAGAGGACTACATCTTCAAGAGCCGCAAGGGGCTCGACGAAGACATCGTCCGCATGATCAGCAAGCAGAAGGACGAGCCGGACTGGATGCTCCAGGTGCGGCTGAAGGCGCTGAAGCACGCGCAGGCGCGGCCGTGGCCCACCTGGGGCGGCGACCTGTCGAACCTGAACTTCGACGAGATCTACTTCTACATCCGCCCCAGCGAAAAGGTGGGGAAGACGTGGGACGAGGTCCCCGAGAACATCAAGAACACCTTCGAGCGGCTGGGCATTCCCGACCAGGAGCGCCGCATCCTGGCCGGCGTGGGCGCGCAGTACGAAAGCGAGGTCGTGTACCACTCGCTCAAGAAGGAGTGGGAGGAGCAGGGCGTCATCTTCAAGGGGATGGACGACGGCCTGCGCGACCACGAAGAGCTGGTGCGCGAGTACTTCGGCACGGTGGTGCCCTTTCGCGACAACCTGTTCGCGGCGGTCAACACGGCGGTGTGGTCGGGCGGATCGTTCGTCTACATCCCCAAGGGGGTGAAGCTCGACATGCCGCTGCAGGCGTACTTCCGCATCAACGCCGAGGCCATGGGGCAGTTCGAGCGCACCCTGATCATCGTCGAAGAGGGCGCGCAGGTGCAGTACATCGAGGGGTGCACGGCCCCTTCGTACAGCCAGGACAGCTTTCACTCGGGCGTCATCGAGATCGTCGTCAAGGACGACGCGCGGATGCGCTACACGACCATCCAGAACTGGTCGCACAACGTGTACAACCTGGTGACGCAGCGCGCCAAGGTAGGGCGCAACGGCACCATGGAGTGGGTGGACGGCAACCTGGGCAGCAAGCTGACGATGAAGTATCCCAGCTGCTACCTGATGGGCGAGGGCGCGCGCGGCGAGATCCTGTCCATCGCCTACGCGGGGAACGGCCAGCACCAGGACGCCGGCGGCAAGGTGATCCACGCGGCGCCGCACACGTCGTCGCGCATCGTCAGCAAGTCCATCAGCCGCGGCACGGGCCGCTCCAGCTACCGCGGGCTGCTGCACGTGCAGCCGGGCGCGCACCACGCGCGCAGCAACGTGGAGTGCGACGCGCTGCTGCTGGACGAGGAGGCGCGGACGGACACCTATCCGTACATCAACATCGAGGACCAGCACGCGCAGATCGGCCACGAGGCCACGGTCAGCAAGATCGGCGACGAGCAGCTGTTCTACCTGATGTCGCGCGGGCTGAGCGAGGACGCGGCGGCCACCATGGTGGTGCGCGGCTTCATCGAGCCCATCGCCAAGGAGCTGCCGCTGGAGTACGCGGTGGAGCTGAACCGGCTGATCGAGCTGGAGATGGAAGGCAGCGTAGGGTAACGGCAGGAACTGAAGGGAATAGGGAACAGGGAATAGGGAATAGCAAGACAAGGACGACTGCACGACAGCCTGCCGACGCGGGCGCAGTTCGCCGGCTATCCCCTATTACCTATTCCCTCGAGGCAGCGACGAAACTCTGACGGATAAACGACCAGTGTCCGATACATCGACCGCCATCACCCCCGCCGACGTGGGGCTGTTCACCCGCGACCAGGTGGAGATCCTTACGGCGCGCAAGCTGGAGGCGGACTGGCTGCGCGACGGGCGCATGCACGCCCACGCGGTGTTCGCCGCCACGCCCCTGCCCACCACGCGGCTCGAAGACTGGCGCTACACCGACATCAAGAAGCTGCTGAAGCTGGACGCGTTCTCGTTCGCGGACGAGCGGGGGCCGGCGGACGCGGCGGCGCTGCCGGCCGGGCTGCGCGCGCGCATGGACGAGGCGGGCGAGTCGTCCGCGCGGATGGTGCAGGTGGACGCGTCCGTGGTGCTGCGCGAGCTGCCGGAGTCGCTGGCGGCGCAGGGGGTGATCTTCAGCTCGCTCGAAGCGGCGGCGCGCGAGCACCCGGAGCTGGTGCAGAAGCACTTCGGCACGGCCATCACCCCCGACGACGGCAAGTTCGCGGCGCTCAGCTCGGCCTTCTGGACCGGCGGCGCGTTTCTCTACGTTCCGAAGGACGTGCAGGTGGAGGTGCCGTTCCGCGTCTACCGCTGGATCAGCGAGGGCGGCACGGCGGCGCTGGGACGCGTGCTGGTGGTGGCGGAGCAGGGCGCGCGGGTGGCGGTGGTGGAGGAGCTGGGTTCCGACGACCTTGGCAAGACGGCGCTCTCGGTGGGCGCGGCCGAGATCTTTGCCGACGAAGGCGCGGTGGTGATCTACACGCAGGTGCAGCGGTACGGGCGCGGCGTGGTGCACCTTGCCACCGACCGGCTGGTGGCGGGGCGCGACGCAAAGATCACCACGCTGTACACCACCTTTGGCGGCGACGTCTCGCGCGCGGACGTGCAGTGCCGCATGCAGGCGCCGGGAAGCCACGTCGACATGCTGGGGCTGTACATCGCCGACGGCACGCAGCACTTCGACAACCAGACGCTGCAGGACCACCTGGCCCCGCACGCCAGCAGCAACCTTCTCTTCAAGGGCGCGCTGAACGACAAGGGGCGCTCGGTGTTCCGCGGGCTCATCCGCGTGCACCCCAGGGCGCAGCGCACGGACGCGTACCAGACCAACCGCAACCTGATCCTGAGCGACGGGGCGCGCGCGGACTCGCTTCCCAACCTGGAGATCCAGGCCGACGACGTGCGCTGCTCGCACGCGGCCACGGTGGGGCAGCTGGACGAAGAAGAGGTGTTCTACCTGCTCAGCCGCGGCATTCCCAAGAAGGAGGCGGTGCGGCTGGTGGTGTTCGGCTTCTTTGGCGAGGTGCTGGAGCAGCTGCCGCTGGAAGGCGTGAAGCAGGAGCTTCTGCGCGTGGTGGAGCGCAAGCTGGCGCCGCAGGGCTGACGTTGGCGTGGGTAAAGGCCGCCTCCGTCGCGGAGCTTCCGGACGGAAACGCGGTGCTGGGGGTGGAGGCGGCGGGGAGGCGGGTGGCGCTGGCGCGGGTGGACGGCGAGGTGTACGCATTCGCCGACAACTGCTCGCACCGCGACTTTCCGCTCAGCGTGGGCGAGGTGGACGCCGCGTCGTGCACGGTCACCTGCGAGTGGCATGGCGCGGCGTTCGACCTGCGCACCGGCGAGCCCACCTGCCCCCCCGCCTTTCGCCCCATCGCCGTCTACCCCGCCAAGGTGGAGGACGGCGCGGTATGGATCGAGGTTTCCTGATCCACCGGAATCCGGTTTCTCCAGGCGCGAAGCCGGCCCTGCGCCCGGTTTCGCGCTTTCTTTTCTGATGGACATCGCCATGAGCAGCCTGAGCCTTTCCGAAGCGCCCGCCGCCACTCCGCTGGACGTGGAGCGCATCCGCCAGGACTTTCCCATCCTGCGCGAGACGACGAACGGAAAGCCGATCGTCTACCTGGACAACGCGGCCAGCACGCAGAAGCCGCGGGCGGTGATCGACGCCATCAGCGGGCACTACGAGCGCAACAACGCCAACGTGCACCGCGGCATCCACGAGCTCAGCAACCGCGCCACGGACGCGTACGACGCGGCGCGGGGGCAGGTGGCGGCGCTGCTGGGGATCACCGACACGGCGGAGCTGGTCTGGACCCGGGGGACCACTGAGGGGCTGAACCTGGTGGCGTGGGCCTGGGGGATGGCCAACCTGCGCCCGGGCGACGAGATCCTGCTGTCGGTGATGGAGCACCACAGCAACCTGGTGCCCTGGCAGCTGGCGGCGCAGCGGTCCGGCGCACGGCTGCGCTTCCTGGAGATCGATGACCAGGGGCGGCTGGACCTGTCGATGCTGGACCACCTGCTGACGGAGCGCACGAAGGTGGTCTCGCTCTCGCACGTGTCCAACGCGCTGGGAACGGTGAACCCCATCCGCGAGATCGCGGCAAAGGCAAAGGCGGCGGGGGCGCTGATGGTGGTGGACGGCGCGCAGTCCGCGCCGCACCTGCCGGTAGACGTGCCCTCGCTGGGGGCGGACTTCTACGCGTTCAGCGGCCACAAGATGTGCGGGCCCACGGGCATCGGCGGACTGTGGGGGCGGCGCGAGGTGCTCGAGGCCATGCCCCCCTTTCACGGCGGCGGCGACATGATCGAGTGGGTGGACCTGGAATCGTCCACCTACGCGCCGATCCCGGCAAAGTTCGAGGCGGGAACGCCCAACGTGGCGGGCGCCGTCGGCCTGGGGGCCGCGGCGGACTACCTGGCCGGGCTGGGGCGCGAGGCCATCCTGGCGCACGAGCGGGCGCTGGTGGCGTACGCGGTGGAGCGCCTGGGCGAGATCGAGGACCTCACCATCCTGGGCCCGCGCAGCCTGGAGGAGCGGTCGGGCGTCGTGAGCTTTACGCTGGCCGACATCCATCCGCACGACCTGGCCACCATCCTGGACAGCGAGGGCGTGGCCATCCGCGCCGGCCACCACTGCACCCAGCCGCTTATGAAGTGCCTGGGCGTGGGCAGCACCGCGCGCGCCTCGTTCTACCTGTACAACACGCCGGCCGAGGTGGACACGCTGGTGGATGCGCTGCACAAGGCGCGCGGGCTGTTCGGGTACTGAACGGCAGGGAACAGGGGACAGGGGACAGCCTGCCAAATACGACGGAGGATGGGCACGGTGGATGATCGGCAGGTGATCGAGGTCGCGCCGGGCTACACCGCCACCATCCAGCGGCGGGAACGCTGGTGGATCGGATGGATGGACGAGGTTGGCGGGGTAAATTCGCAGGGAGCGACGCGCGAGGAGTTGATCGACAACCTGGGCTCTGCCCTGCACGAAGCACTGGAGATGAAATGACGGAGCGGTCTGCGCTGGACTCGGTTTACCAGGAGCTGATCCTGAAGCACTACCGCAGCTCCAAGTTCCGGGGCGAGCTGGAGGCGCCGGACGCGGTGGTGCCCATGCGCAACCCGGTCTGCGGCGACGACATCCTGCTGCAGGTGCAGGTGCGCGAGGGAAAGATCGAGGCCATCCGCTTCAGCGGCCACGGCTGCGCCATCTCGCAGGCGGCCGCGTCGATGATGAGCGAGCACGCGGTGGGCAAGTCGTGGGACGAGGTGCACGCCATCTCCGCGCGCTTTCGCGACATGATCCACGGCGACGAGACAGCCGCGCGCGACAAGGCGCTCGGCGACATGCGCGCGCTCTCCGGTGTGGCCAAGCTACCCCGCCGCGTGAAGTGCGCCATGCTGGGCTGGGACGCGCTGGAAGAGGCGGAGAAGAAGATCACCGCCGAATAGCGCGACGCGGCTCCTCCATCGAACGAAAAGAATCACCCTCCTCCGGCACGCGCCGGGGAGGGTTTTCTTTGTTCTGGCGTCTTCTGGTGCTCACCGGGACAGAACCGGGGCACGATGGGCGTTCCGTACAGCGCGATTAACGCTGGAGCCGGTCCAGGCCGGTGCGGCGGGAGTGGGCGGTCTCGGGGGACGGTGAAGCCTGGGAGACCGAGATGACGCTCGTCTTCACGCGTGAATGAAGGCGGCGGCAGCGGGTGGACGTCCGGCGCACCACGCCGGCGTCCCCCGCCCGTCCACCCTGCCTCCCGTATCCTCCGGTCTCCAGCGTCCGCGTCACGCTGAACCTGCCCATTCGCTTGGCTGCGGGCGCTCCGCCGGCCTCCCTCGCAACTGCACCGTCAGCACTGACGATTAGAACACCTCGCGGAGCGGCGGTCTTCTAGCGTCTGGTTAGATACAAGCCGCACGTCACAATCCCGACGGTGCGCCACAAATCGCCGCAGACCGCGATGGTTCGCGGCCTCTTCTACTATGTTTGGAGAGAATCAACAGCACTTCACCCAGACGGCCTCAATCATGGACGAGCAGGACAAATCACCGACTTCGGAAGATTTCGAGCAGACGCCTTGGCAATCGGTCTTGGAAACGGTGGCCGCATCAAAGGACTATGAGTATGCCAACGCATTCCACCAAGCGGCGGAGGACTCAGAGAAGAGCAGTGACGCCCGCGCGGAAGGGGTATACCGATTGCTCGCGGATCTCTGCTCGTTTGTCCTCCATCCAGAGCATCCACGACAGCCGTTCCGCTCAACTCAAGTGGGGGCGTTTCGCACGTCCGACCCAGAAGGGATCAGCTCAGCGGCGGTATCCGCCCTAGGCATCGTCGCCCCAACCGTCCCTGATCCGTGGCTTCGTGCACGGATGGCGGATTTCGTTTGGACCTTTGGGCGCAACCATCAGATGGCCCGCTTGGCGATCGAATCCTATATCGAGATCGCGAAGGATATAGCGGGGGCCGAGCGTTGGCCTTCCCGGATGCACCCGATCGAACGAGCCGTGGAGATTGCCCGGCAGCTCGGGCCCAAAGGCGGTGCGGTCGAGGAAGTCACCGACTTTGTGGACAGCGTGCTGAGTCAAGTCGCCGCGAGCCCCGGAATGCTTGCCCATGCGCTCCTCACGCTCGCTGTGAAGCACCGCCTTGGTGATCCCTTGGCCCAGTACGTTATGGCCTCCGACATTGCGAATAATGCAGAACGTGAAAACAATTGGGATCAAGCTGAGCGGTACTGGCAACTTGCAGAAGATTTCGCGGGGATGGCCAACGACCCGGATAAGCGGAGTGATGCACTCGGTCGCCAAGGCGATTGCTACCTCAAGCGCGCGAAAGAAATCGCAGACCTGCCGCACATAGGAAAACTGCGGGCTGTGAAGTACCTGGAGCGTGCCGTCGAAGCCTTCAGGCGTGCCAGAATGCCAGAACGCAGCGAAGAAGTCCAGCGCCTCATGCTAGAGTATCAGCGCGCTATTCCTGGCGAACTCATCCCCATGAGATCGAGCATACCAATTGGTGATGCAGTCCAAGCTGCACGCGATGCTGTAAGCGGGAAACCCCTTGAGGAGGCGCTGCTGGCGCTCGCGCTTCTTATGCCCGTTCCTGAATACTCACAACTTCGGCATCAGGCAGAGAAGAACGTAGACAGGTTCGTGTTCAGGCGACTCTTTCCCGCGGAGCAGTTGAACGCCCAAGGAAGGGTGGTCGGGCGTGAAGAAGCGCTAAACCCGTCGACGCCGGATGGGCGCGAGGCAGCGATCCAAGTAGATATGGCTAAGGCAGCCACCAATCAGAATCGCATTCTCGCGCAGGCCGTGGTGATTCCCGCACTCAACCAGATCTCAGAGGAGCACTTGGTGCGCACTGAGCATTTCTTCTGGTTGGTGTCGAACAACCCACTGGTTCCCGCCGGGAGAGAGTGGCTCTACGCTCAAGCATTCCAAGCCGCTTTCGAAGGTGACATAGCAAAA
The DNA here is from genome assembly GCF_036399255.1 of Longimicrobium sp. Lineage (GTDB taxonomy): Bacteria > Gemmatimonadota > Gemmatimonadetes > Longimicrobiales > Longimicrobiaceae > Longimicrobium. The sequence goes on along the minus strand of NZ_DASWNM010000018.1, from coordinate 6,672 downwards.
GCGACCCACATCCTGGTACTGCAAGTCGAGCACTCGATCCGCGAGTTGCTGGACAGAAAAGAGGTTCTCGTCACGAGCCTGAAGGATGGGATCCAGATGGAGCGAGGTCTCAACCAGCTGCTCTATCGGCGGGAATTACGGGAGGTACTGGGTGATGATTTCGTGTTCGGCCTGCAGTGCCTGCTGATCGATAAGTTCGGGTCCGACCTGCGCAATCGGGTTGCGCATGGGTTGATGGACTCCGCCGCATTCAATGATCCGGAATGCTTCTACTGCTGGTGGTTCTGTTTCCGACTGGTCTGCGAACCGATTCTCGCGACGCTCCAGGACGCGTACGTTCCGAACGCGCCGGAAGACGCAGAAGTGAAATCAGAGGGCGACGACTCAGCCTAAATACGTGCTGTCGGGGGTGATTGACCGGATCTCATGAAGAATCGCCCGGCGGAGACGCGAGCTCCGCCGGGCCGATGTCATCCATCCGCGACTTTGTGGAAAGCACGCTTGACACAGTGACGGAGGTACTTTACTGTATGTCTGTGCTACTTGTCTCACCTGATCTTTCCGAGAGAGCCACGATGATCCCCGAGAACCTGTTCTTGAAGAAATACGCGATCCTCTTCGCCAAGGCGATGCTGAGCCTGGGCGCGCTGCTCGGCGCACAGCTGATCGCAGAGCCGTACGTGCCGCGGCCGGTGCTGCGGACCATCCTGCTGCCGCTGGTGGTGGTGGTAACCGTCTACTTTTTGTGGGGCATCTGGCGGCTGCTGCGCACGCACATCAAGTCCGACGAGATGGACGAGCGCATCTGGACCCGCGGAATGTTCTACGCCCACAGCGCCAGCATCGTGCTCGCCGGCCTGTACGGGGTGCTGGAATTGACGGCCGGGCTGCCGCGCCTGAGCGGGGGCACGGTGTCGATGGCGCTGGTGGTGATCGGCTTTGTGAGCGTGGTCCTGGTGCAGCGGCGGTACGCGTGAAGAACCGCCTGCGCGTGCTGCGCGCCGAGCAGCGGTGGTCGCAGGCGGACCTGGCGGAGCGGCTGGGCGTCTCGCGGCAGACCGTGAACGCCATCGAGACCGAGAAGTACGACCCCAGCCTTCCGCTGGCCTTCAAGATCGCGCGCCTCTTCACCATGCGGATCGAGGAGATCTTCGAGGACGAAGAGGCGGCGGGCTGACCCCCGATCCGGCGCATGCCGTGACCCAACTCCGACGACACTGTCATTCCGAACGGGTGTTGCCAAACCTCCCAGCGTGATTGACTTCCTGAGGGAGGCGCCGCCCCGTAACTCGCTTGTACACTGCACCCTGGCGCCGACCGAAGGATCTAGCCAGCAGAACGGCGGGGCTGGTCCCGTGCCCTGCTCTGGCCCCTGCGCCATCGAGACGAGATCCTTCGGTCGCGCGCAGGCGGTTGTGTGGAATCGGGTTACACGTGGCGCGCTCCCTCAGGAAGTCATCGCTTCTTCGTGAGGTTAGGGGTTTAGCAACACCCTCCGAGGGAGGCGCCGCGCGGTACTCTCCTTTCGCCCCGGAGCAGTGGCGCCGACCGAAGAATCTTTACGCTGGACGGCAGGATCTCTCCGTCACGGTGGGTTCCCGGGCGATGCCCGGAGGAGGGGCTCCGCGCGAGAGGAGGGAGATTCTTCGGTCGCGCCAACGGGCTCCGTGGCTTTCCCGGACGCTCGGGGTGGGCGCTCCCTCAGAATGACAGGTGGTGCCGCGGGCTCGGTAAAAACAAAGCCCCGCCCGAAGTTCTCGGGCGGGGCTTCGTGCGTTCCGTGCGTATGCGCTAGCGGCGGGTGATGCGGCGCGGGTCGCCGCCGCGCTCGATGCGGTCGGCAAGCTCCAGCAGCGCGGCGAACGCCTCGGACGCCGGGGCGTCCAGGTCGCCGATCTCCAGCCGGTCCATGTCGCCCAGGCAGCGCTGCAGCGCATCCACGGCCTCGCGGATGGAGTTGGCGCGGGCGTCGCGGTCGTCCGTGCCCTCGACGGGGATGGGGGCGCTCTTGGCCCAGCCGCTGCGGGCGCGGCGGCGGCGGCGCACCTTGCTCTCGTAGAAGGTGCGCCCGGCCTCCGTCAGCAGCACGATGCCGTCGGAGCGGCGCACCAGCCCGCGGCCCTCCAGCGCACGCACCACCCGCCCGTCCAGGTCGTCGAACGGTACCGGCTCCTCGGAAAGGGCCAGCTGGCGCAGCATGTCTTCCTGCGTGGTGTTCACGCTGGTGCCGTCCGCCTCGGGCGCGGGCTCGGGGGCGGCGCTCTGCGGCTGCATGGGGTACGGATCGCGGAGCATGGGAGCGGGAGAGGGCGTCTGCCCCTTCTCCAGCGACTGCAGCGCGCGGCGGCCGTCGGGGGTGATGATGGAAAAGCCGCTCAGCCGCTTGATGTACCGGCGCAGCCCCAGCGTGCGCAGCGCGTCGGCGTCAAGGCGCGCCTCGGACACGGGCGCACCCTTCTGCGCCAGCTCCTTGAGCAGGGCGATCTCGGCGGGTGAAATCTCGTCGAACACGGATGGAATCTTTCGGGGATGCGAAAGCCGGGGGCACGAACCGGCGTTTCGTACGGAAACTTACATCCGTTGCGTCCAATGTGCCAGCACCCGCCCCGTCAGCGCGCGGGATGCGCATCCAGCGCGGCCTGTGCCGCCTGCCGCAGCACCGCCGCCGTGGCCGGATCGATCCGCACCTGCCGGTCCGTGGACGATCCCCGCGCGCGGACGGAGAACGCCGCCGGCATCTGCGCGGGCGCCCGCCCGTACAGCCGCCCCGCGATCACCAGCGCGGCCAGGTAGCTCCCCTCGGGCGTGGGATGCAGGCCGTCCGTGTACAGGTCCAGCGCCGGGTCCAGCTCCCACGCCCGCAGCCACGCCGTCGCCGCGGGAAGCAGCACGCCGTCCACGGCCTCGGCCGCCAGCGCGTACGACTCGATGGCGCGCGCAAAGTCGCCGCGCCGCGACGACGACGGCCATACGGAGAGCAGCGCCGGCCGCGCGCCCTGCTCGCGGATCAGCGCATTGAAGCGGCCCGCGTAGTCCAGCAGCAGCACGCGGCTTTCCGGCAGCGACGACGGGCCCTGCTGCAGCACCACCACGTCCCAGCAGGCGCCGCGGATGGCCTGGGCAGCGCGCCCGTCCTGCCAGTGCTGCTCCAGCCCGTAGTCCGGCAGCGTGACGTCGTCCACCAGCGGCGGCGCCTCGCCCGCCGAGTCCGCCAGCGAGCGCAGCATGTACGGCAGCGCATTGGTGTACGTCAGGCTGTTGCCGATGAACAGGATGCGCATGGGCCCGCCCGCATCGTCCGTGCAGCCGGCGACCGCCCCGGTCCCCGTCCCGCCTCCGCGGCAGGCCAGCACCGCCATCAATCCCACGCACGCCGCCATGATGCGCATCATCATCCCCTGATTCCGTGTCCATCCAGGTCCCGCTGATGGAACGCGGACCTGGCGGAAATGCTGACGTGAGGGTGACGAGCGGCCGTGGGCGGGGACGAACGGGGGGATGAGCGGGGACGAGCGGTCATCCAACGACACCCGGCCCGCCTTGCCGTGGACAGAGCTCAGCCCCGCCCCGGCGGTCCGTGAAACCGCGGGATTGTGGGCGGGGAGTTGCTGATCCCTGTTTTGTAGCAGTGAGAAAAGGACTTGCGCAATCTGCGCCGCATGCGCGACATTCGTTCACGGCCCGGGCGCTCCCCCTCCCACCCAGCCCCGGTCTCTTCCGCGCTCGACATTCCGTCCCGTGTTCACCACCCGCCGCGGGTGGAACTCCTTCAGAAACGGCAAACCCGCCGAAAGACGGGGACGCAAAGCTACGAGGCTACCGCGGGCAGCGCCCGCCACGCCAGTCGAGCCGCCGATGAGAGCGATCGTCCCATGCACTTCATCAACCGGCTGTTCGGGCGTCACCCCGCCGAGAGAACGGACCCGGACCTCACCCCCGCGCACAACCCGTTCGACGCCACGTACCTGGCGATGGCGAGCGCGCTCACCTTTGGGTTGGAGGAGCGGAACGCCAGCCTGCGGTTCGTGGAGCACTGCAGCCGCGTCGCCGACCTGGCCGGCCACGTCGCCGCCGAGCTGGGCGTGCAGGCAGATGCCCGCGACCTGCTGGGCGCCGCGGCCCGGCTGCACGAGATCGGCATGATCTCCGTTCCGGCCGGGATCCTGGAAGCGCCGACGCGGCTCGATCCCGCGGACCGGGCACTCATCCGCGAGCACGCGGCGGTCGGCGCAAAGATCGTGAGGGCCACGCACTCCGAGCGGACGGCGCGGCTCATCGAGCACCAGTACACCGACTTCGCGCGGCTCCAGCAGGTGTTTCCCGACGACGTGGACCTGCTGCTCGCCGGGATCCTGCGCGCGGCGGACGTGTTCGACGCGGTCACCCATCCGCGCCCGTACCAGGACCGGCTGCGCTCCACGCACCGCGAGCGCATCCTCGTACAGGGCAGTGGCAGCCGCTTTCACCCGCGCGCGGTCGAGGTGCTTCTGCACATGGAGGCATAGCACGCGACCGCTCCGCACGGAGCCGAACCGCGGAACCGGCTCCGTCCACTCCATGTGAGGGCCGTTTCCAGTGGATGGTGGGATTGCCGGACGGTCCTCGGAGACGTATGCTCCGGCGCCCAGTCCGAATGAAAGCTCATCCATCCGCGGGACCCATGAAGCGCTTTGCCGCCTACGATCCGCCCGAGTACCACAACTGGACCGCCGATCCCGCGCTGGTAAAGGCCTGCCGCGAGTGCATCACCGCCAACCCGCGGCGCGAAGAAGTGATCCGCGGGCTGGGGCAGGAGCAGCTGCTGGACCTGTACGCCGGCCTGCTGCGCAACCGCCTGCACGACATCATGCTCAAGCGGTGGGTCAAGAGCGGCATCATCAGCAAGGCGTGGCTGGGCGTGGGGGAAGAGGCCACCACCATCGGCCCCGTGCACGCGCTGCGGCGCAAGCCCGGGCCGGACCGCGACGTGGTGGCGCCCATGATCCGCAACTCGGGCGCCTGCCACGAGATGGGGATGCCGGTGGCCGACATCTTCCGCAGCTACCTGGGCACGGCCGACGGCCCCAGCAAGGGACGCGACCTGCACGTGGGCGACCTGGGCTACGGCGTGCTGCCGCCCATCAGCCACGTGGGCGACGTGGTGCCGGTCATCAGCGGAATCGCGCTCTCGTTCAAGCAGCGGGGCGAGGACCGCGTGGGCATCACCTGGATCGGCGACGGCTCCACCAAGACGGCGGCGTTCCACGAGGGGATCAACTTTGCGGCGGTGCTGCGGCTGCCCGTGATCTTCATCATCCAGAACAACCAGGTGGCGCTGGGCACGCGCCTGTCGCAGCACGCGGCGGGCTCGTTCGAAGACTGGCCGGCCATGTACGGCGTGGCGGGCGGCACCTTCGACGGCAACAACGTGCTGGACGCGTACGCGGCCACGAAGCTTGCCGCGGACCACGCGCGCGCCGGCAACGGGCCCACGCTGCTGATCGCCGAGACCTTCCGCATGGGCGGCCACGCCACGCACGACGAGCGCGAGGCGCGCAGCATGTTCGACGCGGAACTGTTCGCCGGCTGGGGGCGCCGCGACCCCGTGGGGCTGTACGAGGCGTGGCTGGAGGAAGAGGGGATCGGGCGCGAGGTGATGGAGGAGATCGAGGCCCGCGTGAGCGCCGAGGTGGAGGCCGCCGCCGAGGAAGCCATTGCGAGCCGCGAAAACGCCATGCCCCGCCCCGAATCCGCCGTCGAGGACGTGTACGCGTGAGCCGGCCGGCGCCGCTGCACGGCAGGCGCAACGCCGCGGCGCCGGGCTACATCGTCGTCTTCGTGGATGGCACCGAGCCCGACGCGGTGGCGGACGCGCTTGCCGCGGAGCACGGCTTCGCCCCGAAGCACGTGTTCCGCAACGCGCTGCTGGGCTTTGCGGCGGAGCTTTCGGATGACGCGCTGGACGCCGTCCGCCGCCACCCCGCCGTGAAGTACGTGGAGCACGACGCGACGGTGCGGACGATGTAGCCCTCATCCGCTCCTGACCTCCCGCCGTAGATCGAGCCGGGTGAGATTGCGGTATCGCGAAGGGCCGGCCCGTCGTCGGCCGGCCCGCCCCGGGCGGTTGAAACCGCGGCTGGAAAGGCACGAAGTCCGCCTCCGCGGACTCGGCGGCCCGGGCGCGTGCGGCGTTCCACACCTGCGCGTCCGCACCCCTCTGAGTCTGTCATTCCGAGGCCCGGCCACGCTGCAGTCGAGGAATGCCCCGGTGGTCGCAGGGCCGAGGAATCTAGCCTCGGATGCCTGGAGCCCGGACGCGGCAGCCCGCACCGGTGCCGCGGCAACCCAACCGCCAGACAAAGCCGGTCCCTCCGGCGGATGCGCGCGTCCGCCTCACGCTCTGTCCGGCGCTGTTGTAGCCGCAGCGGTTGCGCGGGCTGCCGCGTCGGGCCACTGCCGATCCGAGAGTAGATCCTTCGGCCCTGCGACCGGCGGCGCGAGCGGAAGGTGCGGAGTGGCCGGGCCTCAGGATGACAGCGCCATTTGGCGATTGAACGCGCACGGTATGTCATTCCGAGGCCCGGCCACGCTGCAGTCGAGGAATGCCCCGGTGGTCGCAGGGCCGAGGAATCTAGCCTCGGATGCCTGGAGCCCGGACGCGGCAGCCCGCACCGGTGCCGCGGCAACCCAACC